>NZ_AKKE01000001.1 GCF_000281975.1 Novosphingobium sp. AP12
TGGCGGGAGCCGCGCCTGCCGCCTGCAGTTGCAGCGTCACGGTGGAGCCTAGCGGCGCCCTCGACGCCGCGCCATCAAGCACATAGCGCGCCTCGTAAGTGCGGGTCTGCGGATCGGCGGCATCGGACAGCTGCCGCAGGCGCGCCACGCTCGTCGCGCCCTGGAACAGGCTGGCTTGTGCGGTCGAACCGACTGCCGGACGCTGCGTTTCGGGCAGCGCCACCACGGCTTCGCGCGCTCCCGCATGGGCAAGGCGCACCACGGGCTGCCCCGCGGCGACGACCTGCCCGGGTTCGGCCAGTGTCTCGACCACCGTTCCGTCCGCATCGGCGAGCAACAGGGCATAGCCCGCCTCGTTGCGCGAAACCGATGCCTGCGCCTCTATCGCGCCAAGCTGCGCGCGGGCTGCGTCGGCGTCGGCCTTGACCTTGTCGTAGGCAGATGCGGAGATTGCGCCAGCCGATACGAGGTCACGGTAGCGCTTTTCGTCCGCCGCCGTCTGGATCGCGGTCGCGCGTGCGGCAGCCACGGCGCCCTGCGACTGGCGCGCGGCGAGGACGTAGTCGGTCGCGTCGATCCGCATCAGCGGCTGGCCCCGGCGCACCACCTGTCCGGTATCGACGAGGCGGGCCACCACCTTGCCCGCGACGCGGAAGCCGAGGTCGCTCTGCACCCGGGAGGAGACGACGCCGGTGAAGCTCTCTCCGCCAGCGACGGTGGTGCCAGCCATCGCGGTCCGCACGAGCGGCGGCTCGGTGCGCGGATCGGCTCCGGCATGACCGCAGGCGCCGAGCAGCAGCATGGGCGAAAGCAGCGCCAGCGCCGGGACGGCGCGGGTCAGGAACGAGAGGGAGATGATCGACATGGCGAGTCCTGCCTGAGGAAATCAGGACCGCCATTTTCCTTCATGTGACCATATTGTCAACTAGTCACAACTTGGATGGCCCACTTTTACGGCGCAAGGCTCCGCAGGATGAGGTTTACCACCTCGGTCGAACCGTCCGGGATGCTGTCCAGTTGGTATTGCAGCATCACCGGATTATGGAAGGATTCCATCGCCTTCATGATCGCCGATGCCGTCTCGTCGAGCGGCGTCTTGCGCTCGAACTCGCCTGAGGCGCGGCCTTCCAGCACGATCTCGCGCACGATCTGCTCGAGCGCCGCGCAGTAGGCCATGCAGGACGGCCACTTCTCGACCACCGAGTGAGTCGCGATCTCGTAGAGCTTCTGATCGTCAAAGAACAACTCGGCGCTTGAGGTAACTATCGCACTAAAAAATCTGCGCATTTTCTCGGTCGCAGTATCTGCCGAGCGTACCGCCTCCTGGGCTTGGCCGAGCAGTCCCTCCAAGGTCTTGGCGCAGATCGCCTGCCCTATGGCATGCTTGGAATCGAAGAACTTGTAGACGTAGGCCTTCGAGAACCCGATCGCCTTGGCGAGGTCGGACACCGTGGTCTTGTTGTAGCCGTAGCGCGAGAAGTGCGCCTCCGCGGCCTCGACGATCTGTTCGCGGATGGCGTGGTCGCCAGGCCCGCGATGGCCCACGGCCAGGGTATCGAATGTCTCTTCAGTCATGGCCCAGCAGATACCTCAAGGACGCGGCGTTGACAACGAGTGACCATTATGATTATTCGTCACAGCTTATTCAAACGCCAACTGCGGGTCTGTCCCATGATGCGCTTCCACCTCCTTGCTCCTGCCTGTGCCCCGCTCGCGCTGGCCGCCTGTGCGGTCGGTCCCGACTACCACCGGCCCGAAGTCGCCATGCCCGCCGCCTTCATCGGCACGCCCGCGCACGGCGCAGAGCAGCATGTGGAGCTGGCGCACTGGTGGGACGGGTTCGGCGATCCGCAGATGTCGGCGCTGGTCGACCGGGCGCTGGCGCAGAACCTCGGCCTCGTGCAGGCGGCGGCGCGCGCCCAGCAATCTCGCGCGCAGCTCGGCAGTGCAACCGCCGCGCTCCTGCCGTCCGGGCAGGTCAGCGCGCAGGCAGGGGCCGCCCGCCT
>NZ_AKKE01000002.1 GCF_000281975.1 Novosphingobium sp. AP12
CTGTGGCGGCGCGACGGCAAGCCGCGCTACCTCGACCTGATCCCGCGCGTATGGGCGCTGCTGGAGCGCGATCTCGCGCATCCGGCGCTTGCGCCCGTCGCGGCTTGGTTCGATGCGAACATTCCAGCAGAGCTTCGCGACGCCGACGGGGGCACGTTCGACAAATGACCGCAAAACCTCTCGCCAGCGACACGGCGATGATCCTGGCCGCAGGGCTGGGCAAGCGCATGCGCCCGCTCACCGCCAGCCAGCCCAAGCCGCTGGTGCGCGTCGGCGGCAAGTCGCTGATCGATCATGCGCTCGACAAACTCGGCGGTGCGGGGGTCGCCCGGGCGGTGGTCAACGCGCACTACATGGCCGACGCTCTGGAGGGGCACCTCAAGCTCCGCAAGACCGCGCCGCAGGTGGCCCTCTCCGACGAGCGCGAGCGGCTCCTGGAAACCGGCGGCGGCATGGTGAAGGCGGCTCCGCTGCTGCCCGAGCCGTTCTTCTGCCTCAACAGCGACAACATTTGGCTCGACGGCCCGACCGACGTCTTCGCGGAACTCTCGCAGGGTTGGGACCCGGCGCGCATGGATGCGTTGCTGCTGATGGTGCCGCACACCCGCGCGCTCAACTACCGCGGCGAGGGGGATTTTCACCTCGATCCCGAAGGGCGCGTGACCCGTCGCCGCCCCGGCCGCGTCGCGCCGTTCATCTATACCGGTATCAAGCTTGTGTCGCACCGCCTGCTACGTGACGCCCCCGAAGGTCCGTTCTCGACCAACCTGCTATGGAGCCGCGCGATCGAGGAAGGTCGGCTCTACGGCATCTCCCATATGGGCCTGTGGTTCGAGGTGGGCGAGCCGTCTGCGATCAAGCCCACCGAAGAGTGGCTGACGCGTGCCTGAGAGGGCTTCGCTCGATCCGCGACGCCCTAAAGTCTACTCGATCGCTGCCCATCGCGGCTTTGCCGATGCGCTTGTTGCTGGCCTGGTCCCCCGTTACTCGCAGGGCGAACTCGGCCTCGCCCGCCTGACGCTGCTGCTGCCCAGCCGCCGCACAGTGCGCACGATGACAGAGGCTTTCGTACGTCACTCGGGCACAGGAATGCTGTTGCCGAGGATGGTGGCGGTCGGCGATCTCGACCTCGACGAGACGCTGGGACCGCTGCTCGATCCGCTCGGCGCGGCGGATATTCCGCCTGCCGCCGATCCGACGCGGCGGTGGCTCCGCCTTGCCCACTACCTGCGCGAAACCGAGGGCGATGCTGCCGGGAAGGGCGCCGGATTGCTGCGCCGCGCCTGGGAAATCGGGCGCACAATGGACCGCCTCATGGCCGAGGGCATCGCGCCGATCGACCTGCTGTCCGATCGCGTCATCGGCATCGTCGGCGAAATGGCGGGACACTGGACCGACAATACCCGCACGTTCCTCATGGTGCAGCAGCACTGGATCGCCGAACTCGCGAGCCGCGGCGAGATCGACGCGCCCGAGCGCCGCAATCGCCTGTTCGACCATGCTGCCGCGCGCTGGCGTGAAAGCCCGCCGGCCTATCCGGTGGTAGCCGCAGGCGTGACCGGTGCCTCGCCCTCACTCGCTCGCCTGCTTCGAGTAGTGAGCGAGATGGAGCAGGGTAGCGTTGTTCTGCCGGACCTCGATCTTTCCCTGGCCGATGATGTTTGGGGCGAACTGGGCACCGCTGGAAACCCCGCGCAGCACGACGACCCGCCGTTCGGCCGAAGCGATGCAGTGACGCACCCGCAGTATCACCTCAAGCTGCTGCTCAACCGTATGGGCATCGGGCGCGGCGAGGTTCAGCAATGGCACCGCTCGGGTATCGCAGCGGCGCCGCCCGAGCGCAGTCGCGCGATTTCCAGCCTGTTCCTGCCGCCGCGCGCGTCAGCCTCGTGGGTTGCATTGCCGGCCGAGCACCGCCGTCTCGCGGGTGTGCGTTTGATGGAAAGCACGCACCCCGGCGAGGAGGCGCAGGCCATCGCCATCCTTATCCGCGAGGCTTTGGAAACACCCGAGCGCCGCGTCGCGCTCGTTTCGCCGGACCGGGGTCTGGCTGCGCGGGTGGTCGGCCATCTCGAGCGCTGGGGGATCGAGGCGGACGATACGGCCGGCCGGCCGCTGC
>NZ_AKKE01000003.1 GCF_000281975.1 Novosphingobium sp. AP12
GGCAGGCGCGCCCCATCCGATGCTCCCGGCCGTCTCCGATGGCCGTGCGCCGATGTTCATTGCCTATCAGGGCCTCCCCTTCGCCGACGCCCCGGCGACCGAACAGTCGTCCGACGAGCGACTACCGTCCTTTTACACGCATGAGCCGCACGATTTCCCCGTGCCCCCTGATTTCTCGCCGACACCGCGCCTTGCCTATGGCCGCCGCTTCCAGAGTTTCAGCTTTCTGGCAACGGGTGCCGGAACGCTGCCGCGGGCGCTGCAGCTGGCTCCGACAAGGCCATGGTTGCCGGCTTCCGCCATCGCATTTGCAGACGACGATCCGGCCGCCCAGCCGGAAATTCTCGACTTCGACTGCCAGCGGCGCACGGCGATCACTCAGATGGCCGTCAATGAGCAGCCAGCGCCCGGCACTCCGCGACGAATCGGCGAGGGTATCGCCGGCGTGCAACCCCTGAGTGCGGACTATCCGCGCCGCTCTATTGTCGCCACCGCGGATCTGGCGGGCGTCATCGACATTTTCTGCGACAGCGATGGCATTGGCCGGATGCATTTTCCGGCCAGTGCACCCAAGCCGCTCGAATGGCGGCTC
>NZ_AKKE01000004.1 GCF_000281975.1 Novosphingobium sp. AP12
GTCACGGTCCGCCCGATCAGCGATCTACCCTTGGCGTCTTGCACTGTGCGCGTCTCCGCGTCGCGAACCCCGCGCTCCTTCGAAGCTGTGGGCGGAGCATCGTTCTTCGCCGTTGCCATTTCTGCTCTCCGTCTATCTGGGGGCGTTCAACCCGGTCGGACTGGTCGATATGTAAATGAAACGAGGTCATCGGTCATAAAGACCCTGGCTCCCACCAGATATCGTCGCAGTCAAACAACGCTTTGGCCCAAGCTGCATGGCCAAGCGTTTCCAGCAATACGCGAACCCGGGTAATGCGCCCATCGTTCCGCGTTTTTTACGAAAGCAGCAGTCGACCATCCTTTTCCGTCAGGTCCGCCCGGCTCGCATCGGCGCTGATATCGCGCCGGGGCGTGAGGATGGTGGGGGTGGCGCGTCAATCCGCGCGATCCGCGGGGTTACGGGCGCCGATACAAATCCGGGAATGGTCCATCAGGACTTCTGCCGGGTCGGGCAGGGCGCCGAACCGGCATCGTGGCGATCGGGGCGCTCCATCCGGCGATTTCGTTCAGAGCTTTATCCCTCTCATGGGTGTAATAGATTTTGAAGATACGTACCGAAAGTCAGTTCTCGTCGAAACCGGGCGTAGCTCTAATTTGCATTTGCGCGGCGCGTGCTGCTTCCACGAGATTATGGCCGGTTTCTGCTGCCGCTGCGGCGGG
>NZ_AKKE01000005.1 GCF_000281975.1 Novosphingobium sp. AP12
TCCGTGAATAAAACAGGCTAGGCTGCCGTAAGCCTTCAGCCTGCTATCGGCCCAGCTTCAGTCGTAACGCCAAGCCGCGCGGACAAGCGTTGAACGGCTTCTTCTGACAAGAGCTGTCGCTCAACCTGCGGCATTGGAATGACGGGTATGTCCCACTTTAAGGCGATGAATGAAGGGCCGGAATCGGGCAACCCATTTTTCCTCGGGAACGACCGGAATGAGGGCGGATTCCGTGCCGGGGCGGGGTGGTGATGACGGGTCGAGACCACTTCGCGACACTTCGCTTGGGTGGCCTGAGCGACCGATCGCGCATCGATATGATTCACGGCTACGTCGAAGTACGGGATCGTAACGTATATTCGATACGACGCCCACTTCCGCAGAGCCCGTAAGCTGCAGGATTTGGGATACGCCATCGAGATCGTAAGCGGCGCCGCGCTCGGCGCACGGTGCTGACGCAGCGTCTCGCACACAACCCTCAGGACGCCCGCGTCGACCGCGCCGCGCACCACGACATGGGCACCTTCGAACTCAATCTCGAGGCTTCCTTCTGCAGCCTGCACGCCGTCATCGACTTCCAGCGGCACAAACGAGATCGGCTCCATCGCTGCCCGGTCGCGCACCGTTCGCCGCCAATAATGGAGGAGTCCAGGGCTCACACCATGGTGCCGCGCCACCGCGCTGATGTTCGCGCCCGGCTCAAAGCTCCCTGCCGTGATCCGCACCTTCTCGCGAGGATCCCACCGTCGGTTGCGCTTTTGCGGGGCGAGAATTGTCGCTTCGGCTAAATCCGACTTCGCACTGTGCGGCACACCGTCCCAATCCGACTTCGCACACTGTGCCGCACTGTTTAGAGCGTCACTTGATCCGCCGTTATCGTCTTCGAGCATCTCTGCCATCTCCGCTGCCAATCAAAGGCAGGGTCATCGGCTCGGCATTCGACACCGTCCACGTGTGGCGCTCGCATCGCTAACCCAGAAGCGACCATCGGTGGATGTGAGGCATCAGGTTGATGCCGGATCTGCGCCGTCCGAACCAGCGAACATCATTTCATCAGATCTAATGTCGGGATCATATGGATGCCGCACCGCACGCCGTCACCGCGTGAAAATCACAAAGCCATTGGCGGGGATCACGATCTTTGCCGATGCTGGCATTCCCTGTCGTCCATCTAGGCTGGCCGCGACGCCGTTGCCATTGCCGTCTATCCGCGGATTGACCCATTGCTCATAGGTATCGCTGTTGAAGCGCTCGCGCCAAATGCCGGGGCCTGGCATGCCAATCTCATAACTGTGCCATGCCGCTTCGGTGAAATTGGCGACGACCACCACATCCTCGCCGACGCCTTCACGCCAACGTTGGAAGGCGATTACCCGATTGTCGCTGTGGACATGGAAAACGTTCACCTCACCCCCGTGCAGTGCGCGAAGTGTCTTTCGCAGGCCGAGCAGTTCACGGACGAACCGGAAGAAATCTTGGCGCGCGTGGCTGGATGCCAGCGCGCCCCAATCGATTAGCGCGTCGCGGAAGAAGTTGGTGCTGTCGCTCCAGTAGCGATCTTCGAAAATCTCCTGCCCCATGAAGAGCAACGGGATCCCCGGCGCGGTCAGGAGGAGGCCAGTGACGACACGGCTGCGGCTGCGCGCATACCAGGAGAAGGGGTCGCCGGGATCGGCATGACGCGGCAGGCGTGCCTCCCGATCATTGTCGTTGTTCACGCGCACAATGTCGTGATTTTCGAGATGCTCTACCTGACGCCAACCAGTTGCGGCCGACCGCATCGCCTCAGCCACGGGATCGAGATCAACTCGCGCTTCGGCTCCGCCCCGCAATTGGACGAGAAGCGCGCGCAACGCACCGCGCAGCGTGCTTGAGACCACTTGGTCAAACCCCGCGCCACCCGCATCGCGTGTGCGCAACACCGCGCCCTGATCGGCCCAATATTCGGCGATTAGTGGCACATCAGGCGCGCGGCTCTGCAAGGTCGCTGTCAGGTCTTGGAGAAAACCCCAGCCGCCGAACCGGTCGATTACGGTCACCTCGTCGAACCGGAAGGCGTCGACATGATATTCGTCGAGGAAGAGGCCAGCATTGTCGATGAGGAATTGCCGGACCTCCTGCTTCCAGTAAGCGAAAATCAGTCCGCCGGCCCAGCCCTGGTCGGTGAAATAGAGGCTGCGGTTATTGTCGCCGGGGTGGTCGCGATCGAGGAAGTAGAGGCTTTTGGGGTCGAAGCCGCCGCCGGCATGGTTATGGACGAGGTCAAAGATCACTGCGATTCCATGCAGGTGGAGGATATCGATCACCGCCATCAACTGCTTCGTCTGGCAATCGAGCGCGCCAGAACCATAGGGCGCATGCCCGAAGCGGGCGAGAAGTCCATTCGCTTGGGCAAGATAGCGTGGATAGTCGGTGTCGTCCGGCGCGACCGAATAGTCCATCTCGGGCGAGAAGAGATCGAGTCCGTTATAGCCCATGGATCGCTCCGTCGCGAACTCCTGGATCGGGAGGAGCTGCACGGTATTGATGCCAAGCTCAACGAGATGATCGATGCGGTCCAGCAGGTCGAGAAAGCGACCTGGTCTGTCTGCGCGGCGATCGCGTCCTTGATCGTCGATCGACCAATAGGCGCCCACATGGAGCTGGTAGATGACGAGCTCCGAGAAGTCCGGAGGCACGAAATTGATATCGTGCCACGGAAAACTTTCAGGGCGGGTGACGATGCAATTGCATTCTGGGAAAACCGGTACCCGGGTCAGGGCGCGCGCATAAGGATCGCGCTTGAGGCCGGGACCATCGGGCCCGACGAGATAATAGAGATATTCATCACCTTCCTTGACGCCGTCGACCAATGCGAACCAATAGCCATTGTCGCCGCGCTCGAGCGGCGTGTCCGCCCAGTTGCTGAAGGTGCCCCGGACCGCCACGGACGAGGCGGCGGGCGCCCAGAGTCGAAACGTTGCGCCGCCAGCGCGCAGGTTGGCGCCCATCGCAAGGCCAGCTCCCGCATCGGCCATGTCAGTCGTAGCCGCCGAACATGAAAAGCTCGACGGGTGTGTCACTATCGTTGATCAGCGCGTGCAACTGGCCGCCGCGGATGAGGACGATGTCGCCTCGCGTCATGGTGCGGATTTCAAAGGCGCGTTCACGCTTGTCGTGCTTCGCCCAGTCACCGGTGATCATATACGCCTTTTCGCCGCGCTCGCCGCTGATGAGTAGGAAGGCCTCGAGGCTGTCGCGGTGGCGATGAAGACCAATGGCGCTGTTGGGCGCTATCGAATGAAGGTCCATATAGTTGACCGCCATGAAAAGCTCGCGGCCTTCCGGCGCAGGCTTTCGACCATAAGCATCGCGGTTCCAGTCGCGCATTTCGCGGCCCAGCTCGCTCAGCCATTCCTCGCCGAGTTCGCGGCGGCGCTGCTCTTCATAGCCAAAATAATTTGAGAAGAGGTTGCGATAGCCGAGCGATCCGAGGCCGCCATGCGGATTGGCGCTCCTGCCGGCACCGAGATAATTGCGCCAGCCGCGCAGAACCATCGCAAATTCGAAGCGATAGTTCTCGCCGTTCTGCGAATCCCACCGATCCCCTGCCTTGCTGGCCCAGGCGACCTCCACCTTGAGGGCGCGGATCGGATGCATCGCATGGTCGACGGCGTAGCCGAACATCTCGAGGGCCTTTCCTTCGGATTCGAGGCGGTCACGCAGGCCATCGAAGGCGGGTCCCTCGAAGTCCTCGAGGCTACCCTTGACGAGATCGGGGCGCGCGATGAGCTCGCCGCTGGCCATTGCCGCCTTGCCTTTGGCGTCGAGGTGCGCGCTCAGGTCCGCCTTGGGATAGGCCCAGATTTCGATCTCATAACGATGCGTGACGGCATTATAGGGTACGGCGATCAGATCGCTGCCGCTGCTGACGCTCCCGACCTTCAGGTAAAGCTGCACCATATCCTGCTGATAGGGTCCGCCATCGACCGACAAGGGCGAGGCAAGGCTTGGTGCGTATGAGAAGTGAAGATAAGGCCCCGTCCACTCTCCCGCTATCGCATATCCGCGCAGTATCTGGGTTTCCATGAGATCGAAGGAGCGGACATTCTGCTTCTGGAAGTCGTTTTTGTTCTCTTGCTGGCGCGGATCTACGACTTGCCAGTCGTCCCCCGATGGGCCGTAGAGGGCAAGGTTGCGAAAGGGGATCAGGAAGTTGCGCGTGCCGACGAGATAGTGCTGGAGCCCGGCCGAGGGCTCGATGGCCTCATAGCTTTCGATGATCTTGGTGAGCGGATTGTTTTTGTTGTAGTTCGGCGAGGCCCCCGGCTCGATCGGAACCACATTGTGGATTTCATGTTCGACGATCGAGAACATTCGATTGGTCTCCCGACAGCTCAGGCGCTGTGATAAAGGAAGGCGACGAATTTGAGGGCGTCGGTCGTCCCCGTGTTGGCAATACCGTGAATGCCGCCGCTTTTGGTGAAGATGACGCTGCCCTTCTTCACCGGTACCTCATGACAGGGCCGCGGTTCAAAGCCGTAGATATGGCGCATGACGGGTGTCTGACCGGCTAGCGTCGGGTCGTCATTCTCGCCGAGATAGGCGACGCCTTCTCCTTCCACGACATAATAGAGTTCCTCGCTGCCGATATGGCGGTGAGTGCCTTCGACGACCCCCGGCGGGATCGTGACCTCGTGAAAGAAGACATTGGAGCCGCCAAATTCCTGCTGCAGGATCCAGCGCATGTCGACAACGTTCGCGTCGCCCGGCTTCGCATGAGGATTGTTGTCGTCCATCATTGCATTGCGATACCGGACGGGGAGGATCGTCGAGACGTCGGCGACATACCAGCCGCGCGCGAAATCGACGCCATAGCTGTCCTCATGGACGGTGTTGGCATCATTGTCGCTCGGTATCGGGCTGTTGGGCACCTGGATGTTGCGCGTATAGTAATTGTCGCGGGCCCGGTCTTTGTCCGGGATGGTCCGTCCGGTCAGCTGATAGACCGGTTCTTCCTCGAACCAGAGATTTACCCACCGCAGGTCGTCGAAATTGCTGAGAGCTGAAGCAAAGGCGGGGACCATGGTGATGGCGCCCTTGTGCCCCATCATCGAGAGCACCTGATAGTCGTGGCGCCTGCCTGGCGGCGCCTCCAAAGTCTCCCAGAGTTCGACCTGATAGGCATTGATCCATGGGCAGAAGTCGAGCGACACGCGCGCACTGGCCGACTCCTTTCTCTTGAACAGACCAACCCGGATGTCGGCCACGATCGAGGAGCCGAGAAAGCGGTTTTTCTCGCGCATCACTTCGACGAGACGCGACGCGCGATATTCGATACGCAGGAAATTGCTGATCTTTGTCCCGTCGAGGAAGACCTCGCCCTTTAGGACCATGATATCGGCTTTGCCGCGAACCTCCCAAACATTGTAGCGATAGCGGGAGCTGCGTGTCGCGTTCAGATATTGAGCGTGATAGATGCGGTCAGGAAAGAAGACGACCTGGAATATCTGGGCCGAGGGGTCTGTCGCCAATTTGTCGAAGCGCGAATCCATGGCTCGTCTCGCTCGTCAGGGAATGAGATCGGCGACGCGAAAGGCGTTCGCCTGGATGGTGAGAGTGGGGTTGCCGCCACCCGAGGTCGGCATGAAGGCCCCGTCCGTGACGTAGAGATTTTCGAAACCCCACACGCGGCAATCGGTATCGAGCACGGACTCCGCCTCCGTCTCCCCGAACCGCATGCCACCCAGTATGTGGTTCGCCACACGGACGGCGTTTCCATAAACCGACCCCTCACTGATGTCATCGCGTGTGGCGCCGGGAACGCCGGCAAGCAGGATGTCCTCGCAGACGGCCGCGAGGGTGCTCATCACGGCGCCGTCATGCGGATGCCAGTCCTTGATGATATGGGCGGATTTGCGCCCCCATTTGTCGAGCGTCGGGTGCAGTTCGATGCGATTATCGTAGCGCGGCACCTGGTTCGCCATGAAGCTCACCGACAGGCGCGTGCCGAAATCCTTGTTGAGCCAATCGATGATGCCGTCGCCGCGTTTGGCCATATCACCGCTGAAGCCGGCCCAGAAGGTGTCTAGGTCGGTACTGCCGTCGGTGCGCGCGAGCGTAATCGGCAGGCACTGGTCGGAAGTGTTGTTGTAAATCGCCCCTCCTGCCCAGAGGCCATGCTCGTCCAGAAACGCGGGCTGCGCACACGCATCGGTCGCAAAATCGCTGTCGAGCGAGATGGATTTGTCGAAGCGGTGCCTCTTGATCGCAACCTCGGCGCCCCCAAACGCATGGGTCAGGAAGTAGCGACCGAGATGGCTGCCGCTTTCCTCGAAACGGATCGCCTTGCCAAAGCCAGTTCGATCATGTTCGGCTGACAACATCATCAGCCGTACGCTCTCGATCGCCGAGCAGGCAACGACGACGTATGTGCCCCTGACGATACGCTCGCGCCCGCTCTCGTCGCGATAATGGACCTCGGTGACCTTGCGCCCGTTTGAGACCAGATGGGTGACCGTACAGTTGGGTCGGACTTCGAGATCATGACCTTTGCGGATCGTAGGGCGAAGCAGGCTTACCCAGGTGCTCGACTTGTAGCCGAGCGGGTCGCCGTAGCGATTGACATAACCGACGAGCGGGTCGCCGGCCTTGCGGCCGCTTGGAGCATGATGATCAGTGATGACCGCCAAGGGTGTTCGATAGGTATCAAATCCGCACGCCTTCATGCCTGCTTCCGCGTACAGGCTGATCGGGTTGGGAGCCCGTGGAACCTGATATTGATCAGGGGTCGTAAAGGGAAAGTTCTGCGATTTCGCCTGACCGGAAGATGTCCCGTTGATGCCGACCAGCCTCTCGGCTTTCTCATAGTAGGGGATGAAGTTCTTGTACGCGATCGGCCAATCGATAACATGGCGCAGCGCATCGCGGGTCGGATCGCCTTTAAGCGGGACGGTTCGCGTCGCATTGAATGTCGCCAAACTGAAATCGGTTTCCGCAAAGCGTAACGAGACACCCCCATAAAGCTGGGTACCGCCGCCCACCACTTGCGCGGTATAGCCCTCGATGGTGACCCGTGGCCCGTTGCCTGCGAGATCCGAGAAGATATGGGGTTCGTCGTTGAGATCGGGTTCAATGTGGCTGGCGAAGAAGGGATGCCCACTATTTGTCATACCGGGAACGTTGATGATCCGCTCCGCGCCGGCATTGAACATCTCGTCGCGCTTGAAGTCGCTGAGATTGCCGCCGTCCTGCTCGTCCTGTGTCCGTAGGAGCGGTCCTTTCTCGAGGACAAGCACAGACCGATCTTTCCTGCGGGCATGTACATAGGCGACCGGTGCCCCGCCCGCACCACTGCCGATAATGACGATATCGAACTGATCCCGCACGATCGAACTCCTTAGGTCATTTCAGCCACGATACTCAACGCTAGTGCCAAGCGGCTTTTCCTGCGCGCGTTGCCAGTCGAATGCTGTCTTGCCGTTGTCCCCGGTGAAGTGTTCGGAGAGATAGGCCCAGGCCATCCCACCGGGGTTGCCGCCATATTTGGGATGCGCAAAAGCGCCGGTCATCGCATGGCGCCGTAAGAGCTTGAGGAAATCGGCAGGATCGCTGTAGCGGCTGCGGTCCCAGCCATGTTCGAAGAGAGCCGAGGCGCCCGACGCCATATCGTCGTAAAGCTCGACAAAGAGGCTCTCTTCCATCGCTTCGGGCGGGGCGCGCGTCTCGCGACGCCGAAGGATCGTATCGAGCATTTCGAGACATGTCTTGTAGGCGTAAAGCCGATGGCGTTCCTCGCGTGCGACAACCTTGTCGATAAAATTGGCGACACCGACCGAGATATCGAGCCGATAGAGATGGCCGACATTGCCGCCGCCACCTTCGCGCCCCAGATAGTTTTGCGCTTCCGTGCTGTTGAACGGCAGGATGTGCCGTGTCAGCCGGTCAAGGATCGCAAATTCCCAGCGCTCGAAGCTGATCGGCTGGTTATAGGCCGATGTGAAGAAGCTCGACCATGTCTCACCATTGGCAAAGGTCTGTGTCTGGGGATTTATGGGGTCAGCGGTCAGCTTGCCGTCGACGATGAACAGATAGCGGTAGCGCGTGGCTTTTGGCAGCTTCACCGTCAGCGCGAAATAGGCTGTGTCGCCAATGCGTACGAGCGGCAGCGGTTCGTGAAGCCGGTGGCAGGTCGAAAGCAGCAGGACCGACTGTGGTGGCGCCGAAAGGTCAGCGATGTGCCAGACGAATGTGACGTCGTTCCATTCATAGGCATCGGGCTCGTTGCCGTCATGGCTGTCGACGACAGGGAAGCGCCAGCTTTCCGAGATGCGGGCGCGAGGCGTGGCGGCATCGACGCCATATGCGCTGTGCCGTTCGTCGGTGTTAATGCGCGCAAGATATTTTGTGCAGAGGTTGAGGACATATTGATCCTCTTTGTCGATTCTGCGCGCGACCATTTCACCCCCGCCGGTTACAATAAAGAATGCCCTATCGACGAAACAATATAGATCCGCATGGCGATAGGACGTAATTTTCTGCTTACATTTGGTTGTAAACATGACTCGATCACAGATCTCGCAATAAGATTTTATAACACAATCTTAAACGACGGGAAAGAAATGAAATGCCATGAATACATTCCTTGTATAACACGATTCGTTGCCGCGCAAAATAGACCAAACACGCCCGGAGCCGATTGTTGCTTATGCCACTTCTTGGCCGCTTGTTCGCCCCTTCTTGGCTTGCGATCGAAAGCAGTTGTGGGGCGTCGAAACGCCAACACTCGCGGCGGTAATGACCACCATCTGCTGCCCATCCTGTGCGGTTCAATCCCCCAATGTCCGAAGGAACGGCAGTGAGGGCGCGAAAAAGTATTCGCCTCCCCGCATTGTAACTGTTTGCGCTACAGCGTCGACCTGCCGATGGGAGGCATGTTCCTCGAAGTTGGCGCCCCAATGCACCGGACAGTCTATCTGCGGCCGTGCGCCGTGTCCGATTACAAGATCCGGCCCGGGGTCTAGACGCCCCGGCGGTACAGAGGGGAAGCCGCCGTTGTTGGCCCAATTCATCTGCACGAACTCGAATTGTTCGCCAATTGAGGAATTAAATGCCATAAACAAAAGCCCAACTCCCTCGCTTGGCTTGTTCTCGACCTTACCATCATTAGGATCGTCGGTGCGAACGCCATAGGTTTGACCACGTCGCGCCATTATATGAAGGCGCTCACTTTCCTCCGCTTCGAATCCTCCACTACCACGCGGGTTCATTTTTCGGATGTGCGCAAAATATGGGCATTTGCCGCCATCGGGATCGCTGTTGTACGTGAAATCGTTTGGGACAGGATTGTGGTTGCCCTCAGCGGACTGCGTAGTGAGCGGAGTTCCATCCTCAAACCGACCTACGAGCATCGCTCCAGCTCGTTCAGCATCAACAGCAGAAAGGTCGAGCGCTCGCGCCAGTTCGGCTTCCTTCTTCTTAAATGCCTTCACATCCTGCTCAAGTTTGCGGAACACGAAGTAGCTACCGAAGTGAATCGAGCTGTCAGGAGCGCAAGGGTCGGGGACGATTACACGGCTTAGGCCAAATCGGGGATTCCAATTGGTCGTTCCGTCGCTATTGAGCGTCTCGGATTCAATGTCTTCGATCAGAAATAGCGGCTGGCTTCGTCCATCGACATAGCCAAAATGCTCAATCCCATCTCCGTTCTTGTTACGAAGTCCGTTGCCTTTTTGTTGGCCGAGAAGAGAGATGGTCGGGCGCTCGGCAATCATCTGCTTGATGCGGGCGAGCGCCGCATTATGCGGCGGGGCGAGCTGGTCTCCGACCATAATCGCAGCGTGGATTTCCTGCCTAAAGTGGCCGTCCCATGTATCAACATCGGGATCGCCAAGCGCGGCCACCGTTTCGTTGTGGGTCATGCCTTTCTGAAATGAGACATCTGCCGGCTGGCGCTGCTTAGGCACTCCTAGCAAATCATATCCTCGCGCGCTGATGCCCACGCCTACGTACGGCGTTCCAGGCGTCCCTTCCTGCTTGAACGTTTCGACCTCCAGAAGGTGGTCCATGGCGGATTTCATCAGCGCGGGATTGATACCATCGGTCGCGAGCTCGCGAAGAAACGACATCCCGTCATCCCGAACGTTGAACTTGAGGAACAAGATGGTAAAGAATTCTCGAGTGTGGGACTTGAGTATGTTCGGCTGCAGTCCCCCGAGCATCTGAGCGTCCTCATCGACCGCTGCAATCCATGAGATCGGTGCATCAAGCGTCACTGCCATAGTTACCTCACCAATATTGCCAATAATTACAGCTAGTTTCTGATTTTACCGAATCATAACAAGTTTATCCGACTTATATAGCCATTAAATCTGGAGTGGGTAAAGATAGGTTTGATGCCGCGCCAAGTGAAATATTAATACAAAAATATAATTTCAAACTTCACGACGATCAAACCCTTGGCCGTTTCTTTGCTATCGCAAGATATTTGGGATGCACCGCGGCATTCAAAATGCTAGGCGAGCACCACAGCCAAAAAGTTTGGTCTGGAAGCCTCCTCAAGGTAGCCATTTCAGAAGCCCAAACTACGCGTCATCCTCGCCGTGCAACAAGCTTGCGCGACGCCCAGGCATCGAGATGTCCGTCGCCAGCGTCGGTGACAGCTATGACAAGGTTTTGACATAGACCATCAACAGCCTCTACAAAGCGGCGGTGATTTTTCGCAGAGTGCCTTGGCGGTCGTTCGAGGCTGTCGAATAGGCCGCGTTGGATGGGTCGATTGGTTTAATTATCGCCGACTGCTCGATACTATTGGAAATAACCCACCCGTTAGCAGAGCAGCGATACAATGCGATGTTAGACGACGTTCCCATGGCAGCCAAAATAGACACATAGGGCCTCCGGCAGTCCCGGGGAAGTTCAGTATCGGGCAGATCCAAAACGCTGCAAACCCCAGTGTGCCAGACCTCACCCAATTTCCGCCCCCGCCAGTTCCATCTAAACTGAACCATATTTTGCCATGAGTCAACTATTTTTACACAGACTAGTAGCATGCGGCAGCTATCAGATAGCGGTGTCTACTAGGATCCAAAAAACCCCCTCTTATTTATATTGATAGGCGCGCAAATCAAATAGTCTTATCTTGCAGAAGATAGTAGAATACATCAATTACCGAAGCATTGACGTGAAAATGGTCGGCTGTCTCATGGCCCTGTCAATTGGGCAAGCCGGCATTTCGACGACCATTCCGGTAGGCTCGACCTGGTCGTAAGCGCCGCTTTGAAGCCTGGAAAAAGAAAGCAATGCGAGACTGGATAATGGCGGTCTGATCCGACACTACCTGGAGTACAAACGGGGTCTACCGCGGGAAGGCGGTGTACCGCGACCGGAGAAAAAGCGATAGGCGCATGGCACCCGACGCCCCCACACCCAAGGACCGGCCTCCGGAAGCACCCATCAGCAATGGTCAACCTGGCTGGCGCGCTGCACTGCTCGCCACCGTTCCGTTGATGCTGTTAGGCAGCGGCTTCGGTGCCTTAGCGAGTGACCCAGAAACGCTCTCCGACGCGGCAGTAAAGCAGGCCAAGCGTCCGGCCTGGTCGGCTCGGGTAGCGCCTCGCTCTTGCTTAGTACCCAGAAATTCAGCGTTTGGCGCAAGTAACTTCGGGATACGCATCGTTCCCGGTTCATTAGGCAAAAAACATTGCGAGGACGATGTGACCTTTATGCGCCTTAAAGGTGCAGATCCACTCAAGGAGCCTCTGAAAGTAACGATCACCTATCGCGTGCAGGACAGGACGGGGTGGTTCAACGCGGCAGTTGGGGCCAGGGCCCATTGTGGACCGGACAGCCGTATGGAAAGTGATAGCGCCTTCCATGTGCGATGCCCGTGGCACCGCGACACGCCCGGCGCAAGTGAGGGAATCTACTACATAAGTCTATGGGTTCCGGCGGACATTGTGAATGCCCGGCCCGGATTTACACTCAGATTAAGGCTGGAGGCGGAGACCGTGGGTAAGGCTTCCGCGGGTGCCGTGATGATTCAGTCCATCACCATGGAGGGCGCGACATGACGTGGAAAGCCGCTAAGGCGGTTGAAAAGGCCCAGATACGACTCTGGCGCGAGCGCTACGGACCGGAAACTGGCAGGACCAAACAAAGCCCTGAAGTGGGATTGGCCCTTTCAGGAGGCGGCATACGCAGTGCGACGTTCAACCTTGGCTTGCTGCGGGCACTCGGCCAGGCCGGGCGAATTCCGTTCATCGATTACGTGTCTACCGTATCAGGTGGCGGCTATGTTGGAGCGTTCCTTTGCAGCATGTACGTCGAGACGCAGGACCGAGGTGAAGACCCTCAACCAGGAGTGGACGTTTACATCCGACCCGGAGTCGATCCCTTCACAGGCAAAGTCGGCGAGCGGGCGCTCAATCACCTGCGGCAGAGTGGTCGACATCTGTTGCCGGGCGGAGCTGGCGACGCCGTGGAAGTCTTCGCGATTACCCTCCGAAATCTTTTCGGGCTTCACTTGGTCATCGGGTCGAGCTTGCTGGCCATATTCATGGTCTTCAAATCGCTAAAGGCATGGCTTATGAGCCTACATTGGCTGAAGGAGTTGGAGGCAAAACACCTTGCGGCCAACTACCCACCCTCGTTCTGGCCGACGCAATGGTTGCAGGGCCTGCCCATAGGCCACTATGTCGTGGCGAGCGGACTATGGATGCTGGCGGGGCTTGGCGCGATCATCTGTGCAGGACTTGGAGCGGCGCATTTCATAACGCGACGCACCGTCCGTCCTCCGATGGGCCGATGGTTTCGGATATTCTCCTTGCCCGGCGGGCTTGTAGCTGGCGTAATTGTGTTGAGCTTGATTTTGATGCAGTATGGCGCGCCACCGGTTTGGCCATATGCGCTTTTTTCCGGCGTGGTTGGAATATTTGCCATCGTTGCATATTTAATCGCGCAAGCCGTCGACTGGTACCGGCCTCCGGTGATTTCAGCGGCGCGAGGCAAGGCCGCCTTGCAGGAGGATCGGGTCCGCAAGATACTGTCTGACTGCCTCGGGGCGGTCACGATGTGGACATTGGTGATCTGTGTGGCCGCCACACTCGATTCGGTCGCGCAGATCATCTACATCCGGCTCGAAGAGCTGCTGAGCCTTTCCCTCGGTGCGATAACGTCGATCGGCTTGCTGTCGTTTCTTGCCCGCACCGCCCTCAAGGGCCTCGCCGGAACTGGGGGAAAATCCCGCGTCGGGGAGTACTTTGCAAAATTTGGGCGCTTGATCGCGCTGGTGCTCGGGTTGCTGATAGCATCGATCATCGGCGTTGCGTGGGCCGTTGCCGCACATGTACTCGCCTGGCGCGGTAACAATGTCGGCGATTTATCTGCTTGGGGCGAATATGGTCTCTGCGTCCTGTCTGGTGTTGCGATTGCCTTGGTTATCGCCGCTTGGATTTTGGGCAAATGTTGGGGGTTTGTCAATCTGTCGAGCTTTTCCGCATTTTACTCCAGCCGACTGCGACGGGCTTACTTGGGTGCGAGCAACCAGAACCGAAAGCCAGAACAACCGGTCAATGCTCAAAATGACGATGACGAAATTACAATCTCTAACTACTATAAAGCTGGGGTTCAAGCTCCCGTTCATTTAATCAACATTACAATTAACGACACAACAGGCGGTTCATCCAATTTAACCCGCACCGATAGGCGCGGCATGCCCTTAGTCGTCTCCCCGGCAGGGGTCCTGTATCCGAAGGTCGACGCTGGCGAGGCGCCATCTCTCATTGATCACTCAAACGACGGCGATGGCGCACAGGCGCTGCCGCTTTCGGTCTGGACCGCGATTTCGGGCGCGGCTTTTTCCACGGGAATTGGTCAGCATGGCAGCTTGGGACTCTCGCTACTAGCCGGGATAGCTAACCTGCGGCTGGGCTATTGGTGGGATTCCGGATTAAAAAGCGGGCTTCTTCGAGGACCTATCTTCCCGATGCAGTGGCATTTGTTTGAGGAACTTACGGGTCGTTTCGGCGGCACGAACAGCCTCAAGAAGCGTCGCGTGGGGCTGCGCCGGCAGTGGCAGGAGCAATGTAGCCGCTGGTCAGGATATCGAAAACTCTGGACAGGCATGCGCACGACCCAGCCCTCATGGTGGAGGCGTGTCACGAACCTGTTTAGACACAGGCGGCAGGTTATCGATCGCTGGAAGCGATGGAAGTATGAATACGAAGCTTCCGATACCCGTCGGTGGCACCTCTCTGATGGCGGCCACTTTGAAAACCTGGGTGTTTACGAACTCGTCCGTCGCCGCGTGGACTTCATCATCGCATCTGATTGCGGAGCGGACCCGCGATACCAAATGTCCGATCTCACCCGAATGATGCGCATGATCCGGACCGATCTCGGTGCGAATCTGCGGTTCTTTGATGAGGACAAGCTTTCCTCTATTTTTGGAAAGAAATCCGCACTCCGACATTGCTTCACGCCGATCTCGGGAATGATCGGTAAGCCGTGGGACCGCGAGACTTCTGCCTTCGGACCATACGCTGCACTTGGCGAGATCACCTACGATGACGATCCGAGTAAAAGGTCGACGTTCCTGTTGATCAAGCCTCGTCTAGCTGGGTGCGAATATCCTGATGTGCTCGCCTTCGCCCGCAAGCATGGCGACTATCCGCAGCAGACGACGGCCGATCAGTTCTTCAACGAGGAGCAATGGGACGCGTATTACCGCCTCGGCCACCACATCGGCGAGCGAATCTTCGCAGCGTCGTCGAAGACACGAATGGTCGGTCGGCAAAAGTGGGAACCGCACATGATGCATCCGTACTATTGATTGGGTGGTCTCAAGATAATTAGCGATTTACTGAGAAGTCGGGAAATGGATCGTTATTTTCGCAGAGAACGGCATCTCGGCTCAACGGAGTTGGTGCGTTCACTAGGGCCGCGTGGCGAGCGGCCGCTTCATCTGGAACCCGCCTTGCGCGATGGTGCTCCCGAACGGCAGTTCGTGCCCATTTCAAGGCGACGAATGGGGGGCCGGAATCCGGCGCCTGATTTTGGCTCGGGAACGACCGGGATCAGGGCGGGGTCAACGTCTGCTCCCGTTCACCGGGCCAGGATCGACTAGTTTCGTTTCCATCGGGCCGAAACCAGCTGTCCGGTCTCGTCAGCTTCGCGGACGGGGCACGCTACGGCCGCTTCGCGCCCTAAAGCGCGTGGCAGCGCCAAATTGACAGCAGACGTTAACGCCAAACATGCAGTATTGCCGGTGATAAGCTCTCCTTTCTGAGGGGATGGAGGTTAGAAATTAATGACGAAGCGCATCGGAACGGAGCGGCTCGCATTCAAAAGTATCAATTCAGCCGGTATGGTAGAACTCAGCGACGGGTCATATTGGAAGGTGTCTCCGGATGGTGGAAAGATTGTCAGGATGTGGAGGAAGGCTGATCTAGTTGAGGTGAAAGCGAACAGCGGAAGCTGGGACTGGGCTTTCCGGATTGTACATATTGGCAAGTGGTGCGTCGTCACGAGCCACGCCCTCTGCCGGTCCGGAAACCGGCTGATCCACTCATCGTGATCCGCCGAGCCGACGCCGAGAATAGGAGTGCGTTCTAGGACTTGCGAATCGGTAGCCCTGCAGATTACTTTCCCGTCGCGACCCGAAGGGACCTTGCGAGGTACCTGTGAACTGCCCAGGACCTGCACGCGCAGACCTGGGCTTTTGTCGCAAGCTTCGCGGTTCAGAAGTTCATGCTATGTCAGCAGAAGACCGGGGCGAAATTTTCGCTAAGTGCGCGGTCCATACACTTGTTGAGCTTTTCGCGCCGTTCGGCTTCAATCTCGCTATCGGACTTGCCGGTTCTACCGCTGGACCCGTTATTGTCACCGATGCTACTCGCGAGCCGCGCGGTGAATGCATCAAGCGTCGCCGATCGTAATTGCCCGTCGACATTTCGGAAGACATCGGTGCGCTTCTGCCAGCCCGTTTCCGATCGCGCCATGTTTCCGCCGAATACCTGAAATGCTAAGCCGATATTTAGGTCATAGGTGCAGCTTTTTCCAGCTTTGACGACCACGCAATTTGCGGCACGGGACTGCACGTCAAACTTATAGGCTGTCGCCCACATGTCCAACGTGACGCTATTGGCATTGACCTTGAGTAATCCCGCCGCCCTTCCGCCCGCTAGTTGCGGAGCGCGGCTCAAGGATTCCACCGTCGCATCGAGCATCAGATTGCTGTCAACAGGCCCTGCCAACGCGGCAGATGGCAAACAGAGCATCACAACAAGCGCAACGCGCTTCTTCATAGATAGCATTTAGATACCCCCATGTTTCCAGGGTTTTCATATATCTAGAAACGCGCCGTTACTATGGATCTAAAGCACCGGTAAAAATGCCTACCGGAAACTCTGTGACGCAAAAATAACACTGTTGTACAGTCGTATCGCGCGTCTTCCTTGCGCCCTCGTTCAGTTTAAAGTCGAGATAGCAACTCGGCCTCGTGGAAACGTTCTCCTGAGCATCATGCTGACGGTCTACCGCGGCGCGCGATCGGCGGTTCCTGCACGAGTTGACCACAGGCACCGGGGAACGGCTTATTCTTGATGCAGGCCGGCCACTTGATGCCCCGCGCGATGCGGTCGGCCTGCTGCCCGAAACGCTCGACCTCGCCTCGTCTGCGACGGTCGGACGAGCCACCGTCCCCAGTCTAGCAACGCTGCCGGTCTTCGACCACCATTATGGACCTGCCGGCCATCGTCTCATTGGCGGCCGGGTCGGTAAGCCTATCCCGCACCGTCTTTGTCAGCTTCGAGCCTGACAACTTCGCGCTCCAGCACTTCCCGGATAAACGCCGCTCTACGCCCAGGCCCGACGAGCGCGTCAATCCGCTCGCCGAGCCCTTCTGGCAAGCGAATGTTGGTTGATCTCACGTTGAGCGGCGGTCTTCCCATGCTCGCGTCGTAACGGGACCATACTCTCATTCAATCGGAAGCTAATTAAGCGGTGCCGGTTATTGCAAGATTCTCCTTCTTAGTGCTATAAGCGGCACCGCTTACCGCGTCAGGCTGCTTCAGGGGCCTTCGCGGAAACTCACGACGGAGGCCAACCAATGACTTCGCTTGGTAGTGCTCACTCTGATTCGGCCACTACGGGAGCTTCCCGCCGGGCCGTACTGCAAGGATTGACGATTGCGCCGATAGCAGCGCTTCTGACCGCTCCGTCTATGGCGAACTCCCTCGGGATTCTCCACCAGCGTTATGAGGACGAGGCTGTCACGCTTGTTCGGACCAGAAAGGGCCGCAGCCTCAGTCGTGATCGCTATGAAAGCGCCGAGATTGCCTTCACTGCGATGAGGAAGGGGTTCTTCGCGCGAGACGTCCGCGTAACGCTGCATCAGGCCGGGACCGTCACCAAGCTGGCGCTATGCGCCCATCTCCTGGACGTGGGTGTCGCTGATGCCTGGGCCGCGGCGCATATCCGTCAGGACATCGCCAAGGCGCTTGCTTACGCCAACGCGACGGGTTTGGGGCATAATTGTCCGGACTTGGCACGGCTCGCGGTTATCTTATCGCCGTATTGGAAGTGGGGCTATCCGCACCTGATCGGTGACCCGCCGATGGACGACGGTGGGTTTGCTCCTGATCGGGTTCGTCCGCTCGTCGCAGCTTTGCTGGCCCGGGTGGCCGACGTGACCGGTCACGCTCGTCCAATGGGCTGTGAGCACCCTCAGGGGGAGGCGAGGCCATGACGCTGCGCACCGATGTCGATCATCTGCCGGCGTGGATGCAGGACGAACTCCTTCACGTAGCAACGATCCTGTTCGCGGAATTCGAGGAAGCAACCCGCGGCAGGCTGTCGGAGCAGTATCGGGCGGGACGCATTCTCACGCTGATCCTGCATGGCCCCCACGCTGAACGGAAATGGGACGAGATCGCGCCGGGGCAGGCATACCGCCTGCTGGCGATCGTCAACTATCCCCGGCTGGCCCGTAGCGAGCGTGATTGGAGGACGGTGGGGGACCGGTTGCGCCGGGCCTGGGAGTTTGGCGAAATCACTCGCCCGGTGCGGCTGACTGTCGAAAGTCTCGAGCGGGTCAACGCCGCGCTCGTCGAAGGCGTGCCGCATTTCGTCACCATCGCAGAGCAGGGGATTGCCCTTTACCAGACGAAAAGCTTTCGCCTGCAAGCACCACGCCATCTGTCGGTCCGCGATCGGATGATACTTGGCCTCGCTGAGTATGGACGCTGGCATAGGGGCGGGCGCGATTTTCTGATGGGTGCGGCGTTTTACCGAGATCGCGATAATCCGCCCATGGCCGCTCTGCTGCTGCATCAGGCATGCGAACATTTCTATCAGTGCGTGTTGTGGTCGCTCACGCTTCATGGTCCGCGGACCCATGCGCTGGACGAATTGCGCGAAGCTGCGGAATCGATCGACGCGCGATTGTGTTCGGCGTGGCCGCGTGAAACCCGGTTTGAGCGCCGTGCGTTCGGCTGCATCCGGCGTGCCTATGTCGAGGCGCGCTATGGACGATCTTATCGTATCTCACCTCCGGAACTGGCCTGGGCGTTTAAGCGCGTGGAGATACTGGCGGAACGGGTGGCACGGGTGTGCGCCGATTATCAAGCCCGGCTTGCCGAAGGGTCACAAGGCCGGGCGGTTCAGCCGCCGACAGAGCCGATGACAGTTGCCCTTGTTTCCCGGCCGACGCGGCACTTCGGCGTGCTGCAACGGACAACCCACCTTGTGCTGCGCGTGACTCCGTTCCGGGCGCAGCGGCATCGGCTGCCCCCCGCTCGCCCCGTCCACCGTTCGGGTAGGTTCACGCGTTGGATGGAAAGCATGCTCCTGCCTATGACTGGCCTTTGCCTTTTCATCGCCGGCGCCGATGCGGCGCTCTGGTGGGCGGGGTCCGTTTATCCGCAGCGGTCGGATCGTTCCCTCCCCGCAGAGCCGTCGGCTGTGCTAAGCTTCGATGTGGACGCGGACACGGTGCTCGGGGCGGTCACGAATGCTGCGCAGCAGGCTGGTTACCGGGTCAGAGCCAACGAGGACATCTGGGCAATACGTTGGACTGGAGCATACCGCGCCAAGGCGACGCTGTTCGACGCGCTGACCGATATTCTCTATGGATCAGGCCTATGTCCGGTCATCAAGGACGACACCGTCACCGTCCGCTATTGCAGCAGCCGCCGCACACCGCTTGTCGCCACTGTCAGGACAGAAGAGCCGCTCTATAGACAATTGCGTTAGTAACGATGGATGCCGATTTTAAACCCTTCTTCGCTGCCGCCAGATTAATCGGGTTATGCCGCCACAATTGGGGAACCGATACCCACGTAAACTTTACGGACCTCGTAGCGTCACGCCGGTGAGGGCCCGCTTGGTGTCGCAGCGTCCAACGTAAGATAGGCAATGATGCCAGACGCACCGGAGAGCACGCCGGCGACTATAGCTGCCGTGTGAAACGCTCCAATCAGAGCCGTACCGGAAGTCGCGATCACGGCGCCAGCAACCGCAGTCGCCACAAGTCCGCCAGTGCGCGCGATGGCGCTGTTGAAGCCCGATGCGGTGCCGGCGTGCCGCTCATCGACGGAAGAGAGGACGGCTGTCGTCAGGGGCGCAACCGCACCGGCCATCCCCAGGGCAATGACAGCGATGCCGGGCAGAATGCCGGTCCAGTAGCTTGCTGATGGATCCGCACGCGTCAGAAGCAGGAATCCGGCGCCGGTAAATATGGGACCGATGGTCAGCGGCCACCTTGGCCCGATCCGCTCGCTCAGCCGCCCAGCTAGCCTCGACACCGTTCCTAGCACGATCGAGAAAGGTAGAAAGGCCAGCCCGGCCTGGGTCGAACTGTACTGCCCGCCGACGATCAGCAGATAAGGCAGCAGCACGAGCAATCCGCCGAGCGCACCATAGAGGAGGAGAGTCAGCAGGGTCAGACCGACGAAGGGCCGCGAAGCGAACAAGGCCAAAGGCATCATCGCCCGCTCTCCGCGGCGGTGCTCAATTAGAAGAAAGGCCATCAGGAGGAGGCATCCCGCTCCTAATCCGGTCCAAGTCTCGGGAGAAGCCGAATGGCGGCTTGACCAAAGGGTGAGCGCCCATGTCAAAAATCCTAATGCAAGCGTCGCCAGCGCGGCGCCGGCCCAGTCGAGCGGTTCCTTGCCTTCCGCACTCTCATCCACATAGCGCCAGGCGGCGAGTACCGCGGCGAAGGCGACGGGAAGGTTCAGGTAGAAGATGACACGCCATCCCACGCTGTCGACCAACCATCCGCCAAGCGGCGGTCCGACTGCGCTGGCGATAGCTCCCGCCGCCGCCCAGGTGCCTACCGCTCGTCCGCGCGCCTCCCCTTCGAACGAACTGCCGAGGATGCCGAGACTGTTGGGCATCAAGATCGCGGCGCCCATGCCCTGAAGTGCGCGTGCGGCTAGCAGGACCGCCAAGTCTGGCGCCAGAGCACAACCCACCGAGGCTACAGTGAACACGGCTATTCCAACGATCATTACGCGCTTGCGCCCGTAGTGGTCCCCCGCCGCCCCGCCGACCAGAAGCAGGGCAGAAAGCGGCAGCAGATAGGCATTTATGATCCAGGGAAGACTTCCGGCATTCGCGCCCAGTTCTCGCCCGATCGCGGGAAGCGCAACGTTCGTTACCGAACCGTCGATAAAGGCGAGGCTGGAAGCCAGCATGGTCACCGCGATTGTCCAATTCGGGTGAGCAACGGCCCGGCTCTGCTGCGCTGTCGCCTGGCCGCTGTCGCACGTGTAGGTCGGTAATGCGCTCATGGGACCTCGATAACATAGCTAAGACGGGGAACCTCTTGCGGATCGTACAGCTTGGAAAGTGGCGTGTCTTATTTAGTCAGTCAGGTGTGACCGTTATGGGTGACCGGGCTTCAGGGTCGCCAGAACCCGCGGCTATTGCGCATTCACTGGCAGAAGGGCGGTATTCAAACTGACACGCGAGGGGGCAGGCCCCGCGGTTTCTCATGCTCCGTTAGCCTTTGCACGATCCTGATCCAGTTCATCCTGACGATGCCCCAGACCGGACGCCAGAGCCTAGCGCAACCGTCCAGCGCTTTCCTACTGATGGGCAGGCGCGGGAAGGGCGGCAAGTAATGGGTGCCGACAAGGCGGCGCGGCCCGGAGAAGAGGCTCATCCATGTCATCGTGACCTTCTGGCCGCACGTCGATAAGGGCTCGGTGCGCAAGCGAAGCTGGAGCAACGAACGCGGACTCGCTTGGAGTGCAGGGCCGATTTGACGCTGTCGTTCGCTCGAGTGTCACCAGAATGCCGGCCGTGCGCCTCGCGTTTCGGGCGGAATTTGCCCGAGGTGCGAGAACCAAGCGAGCGGTGCGGCGTTTCAGAGTTTCGTTTCCAGGGGCAGGCTCTTATGCCTAGCGCGCCCTTGCCAGACTGACCGGGATGCCTGTGACAGACGACGAAAAAATGACCGGTGAGCGCGCGCTCAAGATGGCGGATGCAGAGCGGATCGAGGCGGAGCTGATCGGATTGGATCGGGGCACGGATCCATTCGTTGCAGCAGTTCGGGCGACGCGCATGCCGATGATCATCACCGATCCCCGGCAGCCCGACAATCCGGTGGTATTCGCTAACGAATCGTTCTGTCGCCTCACCGGTTACGAGCGGTCGGAGATCCTGGGTCGCAACTGCCGCTTTCTGCAGGGTGCCGAGACCGACCCCCAGACCATCAGGCGGATCCATGACGCCGTCGAGCGCGTCGAGGCCATCGAAATCGACATTCGCAACCACCGCAAGGATGGCAGCGCATTCTGGAACCGGTTGCTGATGGCACCGGTCTACGATGCCTATGGCAAACACGCCTACTTCTTCGCCAGCCAGGTCGACGTGACGATCGAGCGCGAGCGTCTCGAAGGTCTGGAATCAGATAACGCGGCGATGCTGGCGGAACTGAGTCACCGGGCACACGTCGAGCTGCAGCGTGACCGCGAACTGGATCTGGCCATGCGCGCCGGAGGGTTCGGCGCATGGAGCATGGATTTGGGCACGCGGGCCATCGTCGCCTCCGACGTCTACAAATCGATTTTGGGATGGCCGCTCGATCATCCCATGACCTATGACAACCGTCTGGCAAGCGTTCATCCGGATGACCGGGCGGCGGTAGCGGCTCAGATCCAGGCCGGAATCGATGGCGACGCCGACTATAAAATCCAGCACCGGGTGATTACGCCGGCAGGCGAAACCCGGTGGGTCGCGTCACGCGGGCTGACCATTTTCGACACTTCGGGCACGCCGGTACGGATTGCCGGCGTCACTACCGACGTCACGGCCCAGGTGCGCTCGGAACGTATGCGTGCCGCCATGATCGAACTCTCGGACGTTATCCGCGACCTCGATGACCCTACGGACATCGCCTACGCCGCCGCAGAAATCATCGGCCGCACGTTGGACGTCAGCCGGGCGGGCTATGGGATCGTCGACCCGGTCGCGGAAACCATCACGATCGAACGTGACTGGAACGCGCCCGGCATCACCACCATCGCAGGCGTCCTGAACTTCCGGGAGCACGGTTCCTACATCGACGACCTGAAGCGTGGGGAGTCGGCGATCATCACGGATACGAGGACGGACCCGCGCACCTCCGCGACTTCGCCTGTGCTCGAGGCGATCAGTGCGCGGGCCTTCATAAACATGCCGGTCACCGAACAGGGCGGCTTCGTCGCTCTGCTCTACCTGAACCATGCGGAGCCGCGCCAATGGCCCGACGACGAGCTGGCGTTCATCCGCGACGTAGCCGAGCGCACACGCGCCGCGACCGAGCGCCGACGTGCCGAGCAGGAACTGCAACTCCTCGCGGCTTCACTGGAGCTGCAGGTAGAGGAGCGAACAGCAGCTCTGATGGAGGCCGAGGCGGCCCTGCGGCAATCCCAGAAAATGGAGGCCGTCGGTCAGCTGACAGGAGGGATCGCTCACGACTTCAACAACCTGCTCACCGGTATCACGGGCAGCCTGGAACTCCTGGCAAAGCGCGTGGCGGAAGGGCGGGCTTCGGAAGTCGACAAGTTCGTCAATGCCGCTCAGGGCGCCGCCCGGCGCGCGGCGTCGCTCACGCACCGGCTGCTTGCTTTTTCCAGACGGCAGACGCTCGAGCCCAAGCCGACGGACGTCATGCGCCTGGCGCGGGGGATGGAAGACCTGATCCAGCGAACGGTGGGCCCGGCCATCAACGTGGAGTCCGTGCACGCCGCCGGCGTCTGGCCTGTGCTGGTCGATCCAGGCCAGCTCGAGAATGCGCTTCTCAATCTATGCATCAACGCCCGCGACGCGATGCCCGATGGAGGCAAGCTAACCATCGAAACCGGCAATCGCTGGCTCGATCATCGCTCGGCTGCCGAACGGGAGCTGCCCGCCGGACAATACGTCTCGATCTGTGTGTCGGACACCGGCCACGGCATGTCGGCCAGCGTGATCGCAAAGGCCTTTGAGCCGTTTTTCACCACCAAGCCGATTGGCGAGGGAACGGGCCTGGGCCTTTCCATGATCTATGGCTTCGTGAAGCAGTCGGGCGGTCAGGTGCGGATCTATTCGGAATTGGGGGAGGGCGCGATGGTCTGCCTCTATCTTCCGCGTTACCTTGGCGACCTGAATCTCAGCGAGGAGCCGAGCGATGCCGGCGAAGCTCCCCGCGCCCAGGCCCATGAAACAGTGCTCGTCGTCGATGACGAACCGACTGTGCGCATGCTAGCCAGCGAAGTCCTCACTGAACTTGGCTATACTTCGATCGAGGTCGACGATGGCCCGGCGGGGCTGGGGGTCCTAAATTCCGATCGTCGGATCGATTTGCTGATCACCGACGTAGGCTTGCCTGGTGGTATGAATGGGCGTCAGGTCGCGGACGCGGCGCGGGTTTTGCGGCCGGAACTCAAAGTGCTTTTCATTACCGGGTACGCCGAGAATGCCGTCCTGAGCCATGGTCACCTCGACCCGGGGATGCAGATCTTGACGAAGCCGTTCTCGATGGATGAGCTTGCCCATCGGATCAAAGCGATCCTTTTAGGCGATTAGTCTAGGACCTGCACCGTCATCGTCCGCTTACGCCGTCAGCGATTGTGGAAGTAAGCCGATTGGAACGGAGGGTAAGTCCGATCTCTTGGCGATGAATGAAGAGCCGGAATTGGGTATTCGATTTTGGCTCCGGAACGACCAGTATGAGGGCGGAAAACCCGAGTCGGGGCGGGGCGGTAGTGGCGGGTCGCTACAGTGCTTTATTGATGAGCGCGCGTGCGGCCAGCTTCGCTGCCCTAAGAACCCTACACCACTCCGCGGGACACGATCATCAGCCTGTTTCTGGACCAGCAAAGGGCGTAGCTGGCGACGATGCGCCACTGCTAAGATGCACAATCCGAAAAGCCCACTCCCAGCTTCCGCCGTTGGCCTTCACCTCAACGGGATCTGTTTTCCGCCAAATCCTGACTATCCTCGCACCATTCGGAGACACCTTCCAATATGACCCGTCGCTGAGCTCCACCAGATCGACTGAATGGATGCTTTCAAATGTGAGCTGCCGTGTTCCGATGCGCTTCGTCATAAGGTCTTGCCTCAATCCCCCGAGATAGGAAAGTTTATCAACATACTGCATGGTATGGGTTTAACTTCATCTGTCATTCTGCGCTGTCATGGTCCTAGGGAATCACTACGCTTCTCTGCCATACCCGGTGCAAATAATCCGGCGCTCTCGCACGATTGGAGGCTGCCGAACTTGCGCATGGACAGCCTTGAGGCCGCGGAATTCAACGACGGCGGCGCCGGATCTCGATGGGATGACCGCAATCAACGCGCAAGCAGCCGGCGTCCCAGACGAAGGCACCGTGATGAAGCTGATGGTCGGCCCGTAACCACTGGCTACGTTCTGCGTGGAATTACTAGCAAGCCCTTGCTTAACACCGTCGCCCGCTAGCTCGCCCGGCACTACCTCTGCGGCGGTGGCGGGATTGGGGCGAGACGGTTGGACGGGCGAAACGCGGCGCTGATGCGCTGCTGCTCGATCCGCCAGCGCTTGGGTGCCGCCCTGCACCGGTGCAGCAAACTGTCCGCCACCGCTTCCCGCCGAAACGATCGCCGCATCGGCGGGGAGCAAGCCCGGCGCCGTTTCTTAGAAATATTACATCTCTGACATTTTTCGTTACGGGTTAGGTGGCTCGGCGACGTTTAGCGGCCATCAAAGAAGCACCGAGCCGAAACCCTAGAGTTTTGCAAAGTTATGCATCGCCGCCATTCTCTCCGGCGGGCTTTGGATTCGCGATCTGATTGCTTCTGGACGCTGCCAGGGGGCTATTAAGTGTACAAAAATCAATTCGACGCGAACAGTGTGGCCTTCAAGTTGCCGCGCGCTGCCAAAGGCCGGCGGGGCGCCCTTCGCCTTGGGACCTGTCTCGGCGGAACGGCTGCCATTCTTCTGTTGGGAAGCCTGCCGGCTATCGCCGCGCCCACCTGCGGTATATTGTCCCTTTCTACCACCGTCTGCCCTCCCGCGCCGAGCTACTCGCCCGACAAAAAATCAGACGCATATGGGGCGGAACCGACTCAGGATCTGACTGTCCATCGCTCCAAAGTTATGGCCATTGACACTCACCAACCCCATTTCGGTGGCGTTGTTGAGATTACTGGTTCGTTGACCGGAAACGGTACAAGTCGAGAAACAGCTGGCAGCGCCGACGTTTTCGATCAAGCCGCAAACCGTGCCGTTGGCGACCTGACAATTAGCGTCGGGAGCGTTATCACCCATGGAAACGATGAGCCCGGCATTCTCACGGTCGCCGATGGCACCACGTCTATTAAAGCCGGTGCTATCGAAACCACAGGCGATTGGTCGAGCGGCATTCACGCCAGCGGAAACGGGGACATCAGCATTGATGTCGGCGTAGTTAAAACGGTTGGCTATCGTTCCGACGGAATTTATGCCAGCACCAACGCGGGCGCTATATCCGGCGGCATCAACGTGACCGCAAATGAAGTATCGACCGCTGGCTTTGCTGCATCGGGGATCCGGGCGACGTCCTATGGCGGCAGTACGACAATCAACGCTGGCACCGTCACCACCTCGGGATATGGCTCGGATGGCGTGTATGCATCGAGCTACCTCAGCGATGTGACCGTTGAAGTGGCATCGCTAACGACATCTGGCGGAGCAAGCCGAGGTGTCGTCGCCTATTCAGGCAGCACCACGACGGTCAAGGTCGGTGACATCACGACCGGAGGTGCCGGTTACGGCATTCACTCGGATGCGGGCGCTATCAAAGCCGTGGGGAGCGCCGTCACCGTCGAATCTGGCGATGTCAGCACTAGAGGCGATTATTCTGCAGGTATTTATGCCAGCAGTAACCTCGTCTGGTCGAACGAAGGGCACAGTCGGGACATCTCCGTCACGGCCGGTGATGTGTCGACTGGTGGCTTCTCCTCGGACGGTATCGATGCCGTCAACATCGGGCGCGGCGGGAACACGACGATCGAAGTGGGTGACGTGACGACAAAAGGCGACTACGCTTTTGGCATCTTTTCGTACAACCAGTTCGGTGACACTACGATCAAAGCGGGTAACATTTCGACAAACGGGTTCTACTCGCGAGGTATTCACGCCGAGGCTCTGCAAGGCAATCTGACGATCACCGGTGAAAGCGTCAGTACCGGGGGTGACCAATCCTACGGTGTCATTGCCCTTGTCGGCGGAACATCTACCTCGGTTGGGCAGACGCTATCGATTGACATAGGCAATGTCAGCACCCAAGGTAAATTTTCCTACGGTGTGGTTGGTGTTACGCTCGGCAACCAGATGGAGACCGTCATCGACGTGGGATCGGTCAAAACGACGGGGGACTATGCCCATGGCATCTATGCCTACAGTGCCGGTACAGACAATTCCATTTCCATCAACGCGGGCTCAGTGGAGACGGCGGGAGCCAATTCTGTTGGCATCGTTGCCGTCAACACGGCTGTTGGAGGAAATGTCGCTTTAGAAGTCGGTAGCGTGAAGACGACGGGCCAATCCAGTACCGGCATTTTCGCGTACACCTTCGACGGCGACGTAACAATCAACACCGGCACAGTTGACGGCGCCGGCATTGGCGTCTCCGCAATCCGTGGAGACGTGACGATCAATGCTGGTTCAATCCGCTCGGACCATTACGAGGCTTTAGGCATATCCGCGAGCGGTAAGAACGTCGCTATTGACGTTGACGACGTGGAGATGACCGGATCGCTTGGTGCCGGTATCGTTGCACTGGCCGCAGAGAACGTCGCAGTCAACGCCGGGCACATCCTGACTACGGGTGAATCCGGGTTCGGAATTGTTGCCGAAGGAACGGGTGTGACTGTCACCGCAGGAAACATAAGCACCTTTGGACTGGGTTCTGATGGTATCTATACCGGGGTGTTCGGTAGCGGCAATTCTTTCGATATAACGGTCAATGAAGGCATTAATACCTTTGGTGACATTTCAAACGGCATAACCGCCGTTTCCGGTGGTACCGGTGCGATCCATAACAATGGGCATATTGCAACTTACGGATACAACTCATCGAATGGCATACTTGCGCTGGGGATGGAAGGCATTACCCTCGACGGTCATGACGGATCAGTGGCCACCTATGGCGCGAACTCGTGGGGCATTCTCACCTATGCACTAGGCGGCGACATTGCGATCACCCAGCAAAGCGTGCTCACGAGGGGGCCGCAATCGGTCGGCGTTTATGCGAATATCGCAGGCGTAGGTCTGGATGGTGCGCAGACCACGGGCGATATAAGTATTGACGTCGATTCAATTATGACTGTCGGCGCTACCTCTGATGCACTTGTCGCATTCAACCAAGCACGAGGTGACATAAACATCAACGCTGGAGCGATCGTGACATCGGGTAACGGTTCGATGGGAATCCTTGCCTATGCGGCAAAAGGCGATGTGAACGTCACAGTGGTCGACGTTTCGACTACAGGAAAGACTGTGTCGGGCCGTTGGGTGGGCGACACTTATCTCTCACCCAGGGTGCCGACGGGAATCTATGCCGTCGGTCAGAACGTTACGGTGGTTTCAACTGGAGTCGTGTCGACTGAAGGCGACGACGCTGGGGGCGTCTATGCCGCGGCGTTGGGGGGGAAGGCGACAATTCATGTCAACAGTGTGTCATCCCATGGGCGCGGAACTGCAGCTGTGCGGGCTTACAGCGCCGGCGGCGGCATCGATGTCACCACAACTGGCACCATATCGGCGTCCGGCTTCACAAATTCGTATGGCATCCTGGCTTTCGGCAGCGGTCCGGTCTCAATCACCAACACCGGGCTGATCACCGTCGAGACGGACTTAGCTGGGAAGGGAATTTATGCAACGACTGGCCTCCAAAGCGGCTCCCCGATAACGATTATGAATGCTGGCAAAATCCAGGTCAGCGGCGTGCAATCATCAGGTATTGACGTCACGTCAAGATCGGGTGACGACGTCAGCATCGCTTCTAGCGGTTTGATCTCCGTATCGGGCGATTTTAGCGTAGGTGTTGCTGCGATCGTCGGCGGGCGGCGTCATTACGGCAAGGACGCGGTGCAGATTGGCGTCGCGGCAGAAGTACCGCTACCCAAGCTGTCTATCGCAGTGTCGGATGTTCAGGTCTCTGGCAAATATGCCACAGGTGTTGGGTTTGATACTTTCTTCGGCATTACGGAGCTTCAAGCGGATCATATCGTAGCGCTTGGCCAAGGCTCTAACGGCATCAGTGGTGGGGGCGGCGAGGTCGATATCAAGACCAATTCAATTGTCGCGGACGGCGTGGGCATCTTCCTCAACGCGGGCCATGCGACCCTCGATATCGGAGATATTACCGCGGGCAGGGTAGGTGTGGCCCTTACCGCTACGAACGGCGGTGAGATAACTGTGCATGGCAGCGTCGTATCAAAAGATTTCGACGCGATCGAGACGTTCTCACCTTATGGTGCGGTAACGGTGAATGTCCTACGGGGAGCAACTGTCACCGGCGGCGGGAAAGTCGGGTCGGAAGGCGGACTGACTGGGCCGGGCACGACGATGTATCTGTTTGCCGCAAAGGGCGTGACTGTCAACAATGCGGGAACTGTCAACAACAAGGGCGACGGTTACACTATCGTCATGGTCGACACTCTTGATGAACAAGGCAATCCGATCGCTGGTGGCTTTGGATCGGCGATACACAATAGCGGTCTGATCGAGGGCGACTTTCGGCTCACGTCATTCGGGGACGACTTTATCAACTCCGGCGTTCTTGTCGCCGCAGGCGACAGCGATTTTGGCGGGGGAGAGGACCACTTCGCCAACAGCGGGACGCTGCTCGTGCGCGATCTAAAGAGCGTGGCCCCCGAGTTTGCGCCAACTTCTGTGACGTTCAATGGCCTTGAGCGCTTCGAGAACAGCGGCACAATCGACCTGCGCGGCGGTGCGGTCGGCGACAAGCTAACCCTTACCGGTGGTTACGTCGGCGCCGGCAACGCCCTTCTAGCGCTTGACGTCCAACACGGTGCTTCAGACCGCTTGGTAATCGAGGGCGCTGCGACGGGCTCCACTGGTATTGTGCTAAACCAAGTCGCTGCAGACGCGACGCTTCTCACTAAACCGCTGGAACTCGTCAAAGTAGGCGCGGGCAGTTCCGCGACCGCGTTCCACATGGCTCAGACTGAAGTCGGCCTCGTCCATTACTCGCTGGGATACGATGCTGGCAGCTTCCAGCTGCGCGCGCAGGCTGGGGCAGGCGTCTATCGTCTTGCTAAGCTGGGAGAGGGCGCGTCAGGGATCTGGGATCAGTCTGCACAGGCATGGAGCAGCCATATGGCTGAAATCCGTGACGACATGGGCACAGGTTCTCATATCTGGGGACAGGCATACGGCGGCGTGGTAAACAGCGACCAATCGCGAAATATTGGGGGGACTGCATATAGGCTCGATTACCGGCAGAATTTTTACGGTTTCCAGGTGGGCGCGGACCTCGGGGGATCGGTGAATGATGCAGGGGCAACCGTTTTCGGTGTGACCGCAGGCTACATCAGCTCGCGTCAAAACTTTGATCGTAGCGCGGAGCGGAGCCAATTCGACACCATTAACCTCGGTGCCTACGCCTCCTTCAAGCGCGGGGTGTTCTTCACCAATGTGCTTGCTCAGTATGACCACCATTCGATCGACGTCCATGGCCGCGATCCCGATTGGTCGGACAAAACCGGAGGTGACGCTTATGGCCTGCAAGGTGAGATTGGTGCGCGGCTTGGCTCCGAGACTCTCTTTGTTGAGCCTCTGGCTTCGCTCGCTTGGCAGAAGACAAGCATCGACAATCTCGACCTGCTGAACCAATCACTAGAGTTCGGCAACTTCGATGGCCTGACTGGCAAGCTGGGGGCCCGAATTGGGGGTAAGGCAAGGGTGCTGGGCGCCGACGCTATCTTTTATGCAAAGGGGAACTGGGTCCACCAGTTCAACGGCGAAGGAACAGCTACGCTCTTCAGCGGTGGTGCTACGGAAACGGTCCAAAGCCGTGCTAGGGGTGACTATGGGCAAGCGGCGCTGGGCGTCAATATTTCTTCGCAAGGCCCGGTCAGCGGCTTCGTCGAGGGCAATGCCAGCTTAGGTTCTTCATCCAAGGGCGGCGGTGGCCGCGTAGGCATGCGCTTCAAGTTCTGATGCTAGCGAGATGGCCGGGCAACCGTTCCGGCCATCACCCCAAAGAGAATAAAGATGACTGACACTGCTCTTCCCACAGACCTCTCCACCGAGCGTCCGGATTCCGCGTCCGAGAAAGAAGCGGAATCCGGAATGCCCCAGACCGAAGTTACAACGGGTAGTGCTTCCGCCCCCGGCGCCGAGGCACCAAACCTTGCACCGGGCGCTACTAATATTGCGGTTTCCCGCGGTCTCAGTATTTGGTTGCGGACGCACAGGTTGAGTCTGGCCTTCACTTCGTATCAGACCGGGCAGCTTTTTCTCGTCGGTTCCCATACGAACGGTACCGTCTCTTTCAATCAGCAGAGCTTCAGCCGAGCAATGGGCGTCTGCTGGCGGCCCGGCCGGCTTTATCTCGGCTCGTTATCTCAGCTTTGGCGGCTCGAGGATATGTTGCGGCCGGGCGAACTGGGGAACAAAGTCTTCGATGCGGTCCTAGTCCCCCGCAACGCTCAGACGACTGGGGACGTCGATATCCACGAGGTAGCCGTCGACAACAACGGCCAAGTCATCTTCGTCAATACGAAGTACAGCTGCCTTGCGACGCTCGACCTGACGCATAGTTTCAAGCCCATCTGGAAACCGCCGTTTATATCGAAACTAGCGCCCGAGGACCGTTGCCATCTCAACGGTATGGCGATGGCAGACGGTGAAGTGCGTTATGTTACTGCAGTCAGTCGATCCGACGTGCTTGGCGGTTGGCGGGAGCGTCGGCATGAAGGCGGAGTGCTGATCGACGTTCGGCAGAACCGCATCGTTACCGAGCAATTATCCATGCCGCATTCTCCGCGGGTGGCGAATGGGCATGTCTACGTGCTCGACAGCGGGCGCGGTCAGATAGTGCGAATTGATCCCGAGACCAGCGCAAAGGTGGACATCGCTTTCTGCCCCGGTTTCCTGCGCGGTATGGCAATCCATGGTGGGCATGCGATCGTCACCGTCTCGAAACCGCGCGACGGCACCTTCAAAAGCTTGCTGCTCGATGGTGAGTTGAAGACGCGTGATGCGGAGGCATGGTGTGGCGTGCTGATCGTAAACCTGTCGACAGGCGATATCGTTGAGTGGATCCGCCTTGAAGGACACATAACCGAATTGTTTGATGTTGCAGCTCTTCCGGGCGTGGCCTGCCCCATGTCTGTGGGACCCGATACCCAAGAATTTCAGAATACTATTACTTTCGAACCGATATGACCCGAGTTGATGATTGAGCATAGGTAAAGGGGCCGCCGTGCCCTTTGTGCTCTCCATAGCTAGCCTGCCGTCACTGAGAAAAATGCTGGACACTTCCCGTTAGAAATTTGCCTCAAGCCCTACCCGGATCGTACGCGGGCGTTGAGGTGTAGTCTGCAGTTCTGTGCGTAACGTGAAGGGATTGCCAAGCGCAAACCGGTTTCCGCGGTCGTCAAGCAAGTTGTCTACTGACACGGCAATCGTTAAGTCGCCGGTGTTGAGCTTCCCTGCCACGTCTATTCGTGTTACCCTGCCCTGCGGTAGATCGAGGTGAGGGCCGGCACCGAGATGTGACGCGCTCTCATGAAGGGCAAGTGCTTCAACCGCTATGCTCTGCGTTGGACCGACGGGTACGTGAAAGCGCATCTCGCCACGCAGTGATAGCTTTGGAACATTGGGTAATGAATGGCTGGCCTCGCTCAAATAGCCAAGAGGCCTCAGGCGATTGCGGACGGCCATCGCCGCTCCCAATATTTGAACATGCTCCGTAATCTGCGCGTGGGCCGCTATGTCGAATGAGAACACGGCGGCATCTCCAATATTTTCGGTATAGGTGAGGCCTGCGGGAGTGATCAGGTCGCCCTGTACGTTTTGCCAGCGGCTCCACGCGAGGGTCGCGTCGATAGCGATCGGGCCAATCTTTATAGCACTCACGCCCAGTTCGAATGTACCCATCCGGTCTGCCAAGAATTCGCGGGACACGTTTCCCACGGCAACGCCGCCAGGACGGTAGCCGCGCTCGTAGCGCGCGAAACCTCGCGCGCCTTTACCTAGATCGATCGAAGCTGCTACGGACGGCAAAATCCGCGTCGCGTGGCGCGATACATCGATTGGACGTTGCTCGCGCGAAAAATACAGGCTTTCGAGCGTGCCCCCCGCTTCGCCATCGAGGGACACGTAACCGACACGCAAGCCGCCTATGACGGAGAGGGTCTGACCTATCGGCAGGGTCAATTCGCCGAACGCGTTGAGTTCCGTATTGTCATTTGTCAGACGAACCAAGTCGGTCTGAGCGCCCGACATTACCGTTCGATACTGGCGGGCTCGGCTGGACAACAGGCTCACACCGCTGATCCAGCTCAGGCTTGCTCGGGCAGGATCACGCCATGCCCGAATTTCAGCGGTGAGCAAGTCAGACAGGTCGCTCTGCACGTAAACAACAGGCCGTTCATCGAGTGCGACTGCTGCATATCGCTGTTCCACATGCTGGTTCACCCCGCCAATGTTGAAACTGAAGTGCCCAATACTAATGTCACGCAATAATGTGACCGCTGCCAGTGCCATACGGTCGTACGCAGGCTCGGCGAATACCGCGCTTCGCCCGAGAGAGCCTGCGAGAGCTGGCTGGGCATATTGTGCGTCACGGTTATGAATAGACTGCGCTACGCCGTTGAGATCGACCCTCCAATCGCCTGTGTCGAAGCGTACCGCCAGTCTACCACCGCGCGTCCGAACCTGATTAACGTCGCGCGCATTTCGAGCCACGTCGTCGATATAGCCCCCGGCATAGGAGGTGTATGCAACTCCCCGGAGCGCTATGCGATCCTCTATCATTGACACGTTGAGCACACCGCCAAGATCGTATCCAGGCGCTCCGTGCTTCGTCGCTGAAACCCCAGTCCATCCGTATGACGTCGTCCGGCTCAGGTCCGGTGGATTAGGCAGTAGTCGAAGAACGCCGCCCAGCGAACTTGATCCGTAAATCGTGCCTTGTGGCCCCGGCAGAACGTCCACTTCTTGCAGGTCGAGCGGCAGGAGCCCAGGGTCCGGTGCTCGGTAAGTCAAGCGCTGTTCGGCAAAATATGGTGCCACCGTACTTGCACGCGTGCCGGCAAAGCTCGAATCCGCGATACCCCTCAAAAAAAGCTTCTCGCGCCCCGGTCCAAGATGGGTAGAGGTCATAAGCGCTAGACGATCGGCAACGGCATCAACTCCTCGGATACCCGACGCCGGGGATATCTCCGTACCTGAGACAGTCCGGGCGGAGACCGAAGTCAATCTGGACCGGGCGCCCGTTGGCTTTCCCATTACAACAATCGGGTGGCCCATCTCTTCATTCGGACGTACGGGTAGGAGATCTGCAATCGGGATGATCCCGAACGGCTTAACCCCAACAATCAACCACACATCTCTTCCAAGTCGGCGAAGCACAACGCCATCGCCGAGTATCTGGCGTAACATGCTGTCTACTTTGCCTGTGACCCGTTTGGGCGTTATCCGACGCTTTAAAAGATGAGGATCGGTTATGCCTATACTGGTACCGGTGCCACGTGCAATTAGATCAACTGCTTCGGCTAGCGTGCAACGAGGTATGGCCAGGTCGCGAGCCTGGGCTCTAGGCGCGATCATCACAAGTGCGGCCCCTAGCGCAAGTCCGCCATATCTAAGCATTTTAGTGCGGTTCTTTAGCCATCAAAAGCAGGCGTAGGCGGGCCTTCACCTCCTCGTCAGACCCCAGCAAGCTGATCGACCCGGTAAAACGGCAGTTTTGTGCGTCGGGTCCAATTTCAACCTTGAGGCCTCTTGTGCGGCCGACATCTGCCAAGACGCGAGACACCGGCGCGTCTTCGTAGCGCAGGCGCCCCTGGCGCCAGCTGCCAATGTCCGCGCGCTGCTGCGTGAACCTACGCAGGTTTGATCCTACAATCTCCACCCCATCTCCAGCCGATAGCACCATATCTGGCCATCGCTCATCTTTTAGCTCAACGGAACCCTCGCCTATAGTAATCGTGATCCGGCCGCGCTCGCGTACCACGTCGAAACTGGTCCCTAGATCAATTATCGTCGTTTTGCCCGCAATAACTGTGAATGGACGCTCTGCATCGTGCTGAACACGGAACAAGGCTTGACCTGAAATCAGGACAACGCTGCGCGCTTCAGGGGCCAATCGCACGACGGTGTCACCATTTAAAGCGAGTTGACTGCCATCCGGGAGGTGTAGTTCCTTGTGGGCACCTGCCATCGTCCGATATTCAGGCCAGGGCGCGGCTACGTGGCGGTAATTATCATGCCAAAAGCCAAGCGTCACCAGTAAGGCAACAGTCGCCGCTATGCCGACGGGCAAAAGTCTGCGTCCAAACGTATTGTCGTTGGTCGCGTCTGATTCCAAACATTTAGTATGCGCAGGAACCGTTGCTGCGGCAGCTATGGCTGGACGCCGGCCGCGCGTGAGGTCATCTAGCAAGTCCGCTTCCGCCGCCTGGAGGTGGTTGAAAACTAGCGCATGCGCCGGCGATGCGGCAAGCCATTCCGTGAGCGCTATCCAGTCGTCAAACCCGGGGTGACCAAGTCGGATCAGCCAATTCAGGGCTTCTTCGTTGAGGCGGGCGTTATCCATCATATGCCCCCTTAACGCCGCGCAGGCATTTAAACCGCATCGAAGCCCGCTTTCACGTCGACCAAGCTGCCATAGGCCTTGCGTAAATCCTTCTCGACGGTGCTGAGGCTTACTCCCAACTCTGCCGCGATTTCGCGCTGTTCAACACCTTCGAGCCGATATCGCCAAAACACATATTCTACTCTGGGTCCAAGCTCGCGGAGTCGCTGTGTCACGACATTGACTTGCTCCCGTGCTATTAGTTGGCGGTCAGCAAGGGCGGTGTTCTCGCTTTTATAAACGCTGGCCCAGTTCGTGTCGCGTTCCGAACGCCTCGCATGCTGCCGGTAGGTGTCTAGCAACATGCGGTCTGCCATGCGGAACAAATAATTAAGGGGGCTCGGCTCGACGTCGCGATGAATCGCCGATGCTTTAATCCACATTTCTTGCAAAAGGTCATCGGCTATGCTGTTGGCACCACGCGCGCACAGATATGCACGCAATCTAGCTCGATTGGCAAGCAGGACGCTTACGAGTTTACCGCCTCGCAGGCATTCGGTCTCGGTCACTGTTAATGCGGATCCACCAGGAAATTCACTGATGTGGGTAGCCGGAAAACGGGGCGTGGCAAGTCCCCCGGCGAGTCCCGAAAACATCCGTCTTCGGTCGAGATTGAAAGACCAAAACGGGGGGCGTTCATCTTAAACCCGCTATACCGGGGCGCCTGCAGTCGATTATCCGACTCTAGCGTTGGTTTGGCTCTGGCGAGCCTGCCGCACGAGGTCCGATATTTTACTTCTTTTTACCAGGCGCCGACGGTTGATGCAAAAAAAATGCCCTTTTGCCGAGAGCGTCCTCGCAACAGACGATCCTGCGCGATGAATTGCCACTGTTACGGAGATCGTGAAGCTCGAATGGCGGTCTGACCCGTAGAACGGAGGCGAGCGTCATCGGCCTCGATGGCTGTTCGCTTGGCGAACCAAGCTGGAGAAGCGATTTCGCCATTGGGCGAAAATCAGTTGTTCCTGTCTTCGCTAAGCGTGTTCGGCCCGCACATTATTACAGCGGCAGACCGCTTCGGTTTCCGCCGCACCGGGCCAGCTTCGACGAGCCTCCGCATTTCATAGGGTTGTCCAATCAGTTGAAGCAGGAGATGGCAGCGGCGCGCCTGATGCCCTTTCAATCAATCCACGGCGGCGCCGCTATTATGCCGACCGAGATCTGCTTCTCGTCGATACGAGCTCAAGTCCGTCTTCTGTGGCTATTGCTGCGCACCGGTACACAAGGCCGACGATGTGTTCGCGCGCAGTCCCTTCTTTAAGTCGGTGCGCGACGAGCCGCCCCCGGTCGCGGCCTGCGCAGCGTGCAATGTCGAGAGGTCGAAAATCGGACAATATTTCTCGACGACCTTGCTTTTGCCGCCCGCCAACCTTGTCTACGCATGTTTGAGCGGCAGGTGGCGCGGCGGTCTGCCTAAGAATTAAGGGCTCCACCACGAACCTGCCGAGGGGCACGTCGGCGCGAGATGGGGAGGCGGTAGCGAGCAAGCTCGTGCGGCGTTCCCGATGACCATGACCGACTTCCAAGCAAACTGCGCTATGCCGCCAAGGGGCTGACGCGCGCGCATTGAGGTCTCACGATCCTCCAGGATCATGCGGTGAGCAGCGTCCTCGTCACTGCCGGAGAGGACTCGGTCCTGCACAGTCCCTTCGTCAGCCGCGGTGCCGGCTACGGCGGCAGCAATATTGGCGATGGCCTCAAGCCGGCCAAGAAAGACCGAAGGTAATCAATGTGCCGGATAAGGCCGTCTGTGTAGTCTACGCAAACCCCGCATAGTCAGATTAGGAACGTGTGCTTCGCACTGGAAATAGGTTGGGAGATTGGTATTGAGGTTGATATTGATGGTGCGTTTCTTTACAAAACAGCACCATCGCCAACGATATTACCGCTCTCAAAGCCTGATCAACACTATGTCATGTCGTCCCAAGCGACCCTGCCGCAGAGGGCGTTCATGCTGTGGTGATGGGGTGGACGCCCCCC
>NZ_AKKE01000006.1 GCF_000281975.1 Novosphingobium sp. AP12
CGCCAGCCGCTTCTCGCTGGTTCCTGCATGAGCGATTTGTTCGACGACGTCTCCCGCCGTTTCGAGGCCGGTCATGCCGCCGCGCCTCCGGCGCTCTGGCTCGATCCCCGCATCCACGAGGTCGAGAGCTTCAAGCCCGCTGCCGTGCTCATCGCCATCACTGAGCGAGCGGCGCCGGGCATGCTCCTGCTCCACCGCCCCTCGACGATGCGCGCCCACCCCGGCCAGATCGCCTTCCCCGGCGGGCGCATCGATCCGGGCGAAACCGCCGTAGAGGCCGCCCTGCGCGAAGCCCATGAGGAACTCGGCATCAAGGCCCAGGACGTGCGCGTGATCGGCACCAGCGACCTCTACCGCACCGGCAGCGGCTACGAGATCACCCCGGTGATCGCCGTCATCCCTGCCGATCTCGAAATCCACCCTAACCCCGCCGAAGTCGCGCAGTGGTTCGAGGCCCCGGTCGACTTCGTGCTCGACCGCGCCAATCAGATGACCCGCACCGTCGAGTACGAGGAGCGCCAGCACAGCTTCGTCGAGATCACCTGGAGCGACGGGCGGCAGGACCACGTCATCTGGGGCGTCACCGGCGCCATCCTGCACAACCTAGCCGGAAGGCTGGACTGGCATGGTTGAACGGCTCGAAGCCCCCTGGATGCAGCGCGAGGACCTCGCCGGCCTCGTCGCTGCGTTGGGGCCCGGCAAGGCCCGCCACGTCGGCGGCTCGGTGCGCGACACGTTGCTCGGCCTGCCGGTGAAGGACATCGACATGGCAACGGTGCTGCGGCCCGAGGCGGTGATCGAGCGCCTCAAGGCCGCCGGCATCCGCAGCGTGCCCACCGGCATCGAGCACGGCACCGTCACCGCCGTCCTGCCAGGCGGCCCGGTCGAGATCACCACACTGCGCCACGACGTCTCCACCGACGGGCGCCGCGCGACCGTCGCCTTCGCGGACGACTGGCGCGAGGATGCCGCCCGGCGCGACTTCACGATCAACGCGCTCTACGCCGACCCGCTCACCGGCGAGATCTTCGACTGGTTCGGCGGACGCGACGATCTCGATGCCCGCCGCGTGCGCTTCATCGGCGACGCCCGCCAGCGTATTCGCGAGGACCACCTGCGCATCCTGCGCTACTTCCGCTTCCAGGCCCGCTTCGGCTCGGTCCCGGCCGACGGGGAAGCGGAAAGCGCCTGCGCCGAACTCGCCGCAACGCTAAAGGGGCTGTCGCGCGAACGGGTGGGCATGGAGACGATGAACCTGCTCGGCCTGCCTGATCCCGGGCCAACGGTAATGCGCATGGCGCAGCTCGGCGTCTTGGCGGTGATCCTGCCCGAAGCCGATCCCGAGGGGCTGACGGCGCTTGTCACGGCCGAGACCTCGCAGCGGCACCAAGCCGACGCGATACGCCGCTTGGCCGCACTGCTCCCCGCTCAGCCCGCGCTCGCCGAGCATGTTGCATCGCGCTTCCGCCTTTCCGCCGCCCAGAAGAAGCGGCTGGCGACGGCGGCCGCACGCGACGGCGCTCCGGCCGACCCGCGCGCACTCGCCTACCGCATCGGCCGGGAACCGGCGCTCGACCGCCTGCTGATAGAGGGGGCGGATACTTCGCCGCTCAATGGCTGGGATGTCCCCCGGCTCCCACTCAAGGGCGGCGAGATCGTTGCACGCGGCGTCGGAGCCGGCCCGGAGGTCGCGCGGGTGCTCCGCACGGTCGAGGACGCCTGGATCGCCGAGGGGTTCCCGGGTGCCGCCCGCGTCGATGCCCTGCTCGACGAGGTGCTTTCGGAGGGCTCCGCTTGAACCTGGCCGAGCTGGGCGGGTTCCTGTTCGACCAGCCTCTGATGACGCTGACGATCATCGCCATCCTGCTGGCGGTCGGCGCGGGCATGCTCGCCGCCACCCGGCCCCGGCTGGGACAGGCGATGCGCAATGCCGGCTACCTTGGGCTCGTGGCCGCGCTGCTGCTGACGGTGGCGCAGCTCGCCGGGCACAACAGCCGCTCCGATGCGGCCCTGCTGCTCGACCGCACCCGGCCCGCCGAAATCGTCGGCAGCGAAACCGTCATCGCCATGCGCGCGGATGGCCACTTCTGGGTCGAGGCGCAACTCAACGGCACACCGGTCGAGTTCCTGATCGACACCGGGGCGACCTACACCGGCGTCTCCCGCCGCGTCGCCGAGCGCGTAGGCCTGCGGCCGGACGCGAACGATGCGGGCGTAATCCTCGAAACCGCCAACGGTCCGATCGTCGCCCGCATGGCCGAGGCCGATTCGCTGCGGTTCGGCGGCATCCAGGCCAATGCCCTCCCCGTCGCCATCGGCCCCGACGGCGAGGTCGACACCAACGTCATCGGCATGAACCTGCTCTCGCGGCTGGGCGCCTGGCGCGTCGAGGAGAACCGGCTGATCCTGGTGCCCCGGCAGGGCTGACAGTCAGCGATCCGAAAGCTGGATCGTGCTAGAACCCCGCTCATGGACCTCTCGCAAATCCTGAACTTCCTGGCCGGCCAGCCTCTGCTGGCGCTCGCCGTGGCGGGCATCACCGCCAGCATGCTCGGCGGACTGCTGCGCCGTCCCGCGCCGCTACTGGGCGGATTCGTGCGAGGCCTTGGCAATCTCGGCCTGCTGGCGGCGATGCTGCTGACGATCGCACAGGTCACGCGCCTGACCACCGGCGCCGACTTCGCCTTCCCGCAGCTCGGCATCGAGCGTCAGACGGTCGAGGGCGGTGAGACGCGCGTGCCGATGCAGCCCGATGGCCACTTCTGGATCAGCGCCACGGTCAACGGCGTGAAGCGCGACTTCCTCGTCGATACCGGCGCCACGCTGACGGCCATCTCGCCCGCCACTGCAGAGGCGGCCAAGCTGAAGGCGAACGCGCTCAGCCGCTCGGTGCTGATGCGCACCGCCAACGGCACCGTCGAGGCGCAGCTGGCGACCATCGACGAACTGCGCATTGGCAGCGTGGTGGCGCGCGAACTCGACGCCGTGGTCGCCCCGGGAATGGGCGACACGAACGTCATCGGCATGAACCTGCTCTCGCGCCTCGCCAGCTGGCGGGTGGAGGGCAGGACACTCATCCTGGTGCCGCATCACCCGCAGGAAGTGGACGAGACTTGAATGCCACGTCGTCCTGGCAAACGCTGGGACCGCCGATAATCTTGAAGCGAAAGGCTCGAGAGCGGTGCCTGGAAACCTGCCGGCGATCCCAGCTTTCGCTGGGATGACGGTTCGGCGACCGGTCAGCCTTGGAACTTGTTGTCGCGGGGGAAGCCGACCGGAGGCAGCCTGCCGGCGGCGCCGCGGGCGACTTTCCAGAGCGTCATGTCCTTCTCGGTGCGCGTGCGGGCGCTTTCGCCGCCCATCGTCCATGACAGCCCGTCCTCGAGCTTCAGTGTGATGACATCCGCCATGCCGCCGTCGCGGTAGCGCTGGAGCGTGACGCCCTGCCCCTTGGACATGACGGGGAGTTCCTCGAGGCTGAAGATCACCAGCTTGCGGTTGTCGCCGACAACCGCAACGTGGTCGTGCTCGGCCGGTATTTCACGCACGGTGACGAGGCGAGCGCCGGGCTTGGTGGTCATCACCGCGCGGCCCTTGCGGGTTTCGGCCAGCAATTCGTCCGTCTCCGCTGCGAAACCGCGCCCGATGTTCGAGGCAAGCAGCAGCTGCGTCTTCGGGCGATAGGGCATGGCGGCGACGATGTGCGCCTCGGTGTCGATATCGACCATCGTGCGGATCGGCTCGCCGAAGCCGCGCGCGCCGGGCAGCTTGTCGGCGCCGAGCGTGTAGAAGCGGCCGTTGTCGAGCGCGATGAATACCTTGTCGGTGGTCTGCGCGTGGAAGGCATAGCCGGGGCCGTCGCCTTCCTTGAACTTGAAGTCGCCGTCGAGCGGCACGTGCCCCTTGGCCGCCTTGACCCAGCCCTTGGCCGACAGGATCACCGTCACCGGTTCCTTCTCGATCATCGCGTCCATGCTGAACTCGACGGTCTTCGTCGCCTGCGCGATCGTGGTCCGGCGGCGGCCGAGCACGGTGTCCTCGGCGTAGTCCTTGCGCAGGTTCGAAAGGTCGCGCTTGATGCGGGTGCGCTGGCGGGCCGGGCTTTCGAGCAGCTTGTTGAGGTCGTCCTGCTCCTTGAGCAGGTCGGCGTGCTCCTTGCGAAGCTCCATTTCCTCGAGCTTGCGCAAGGAGCGCAGGCGCATGTTGAGGATCGCCTCGGCCTGGCGGTCCGTCAGGTCGAACTCGGCCATCATCACCGGCTTGGGCTGGTCCTCGGTCCGTATGATCTCGATGATACGGTCGAGATTGAGATAGGCGATGATGTAGCCGGACACGAGTTCCAGCCGCGCCGCGATCTTCTCGAGCCGGTGGCGGGTGCGGCGCAGCAGGATGTCGATCTGGCTGTAGAGCCATTCGGACAGCAGCAGCTTGAGCCCCAACACACCCGGGGTCCGGTGCGAATCCAGCACGTTGAGGTTGAGACTGAACCGGCTTTCGAGGTCGGTCAGCCGGTAGAGGCTTTCCTTGAGCAGTTCCGGATCCACGTTCCGGCTCTTGGGAATGAGGACGAGACGGATTTCCTCGTCGCTCTCGTCGCGCACGTCTTCCAGGATCGGCAGCTTGCGGTCGCCGATGAGCGCGGCGATCTGCTCGATCAGCTTGCCCTTCTGCAGCATGTAGGGGATTTCGGTGACGACGAGCTGCCACTGGCCGGCGGTCAGCTTCTCGATCCCAGTGTTTTCCCAGGTGCCGTCGGCATTACGCCCGGTGGAGAAGCGGCCGCGCACGCGGAAGGCACCCTTGCCGGTTTCATAGGCGTGGCTGATCGCGGCCGGACTATCGACCACGAAGCCGCCGGTCGCGAAGTCGGGGCCGTGGAAGACTTCCATCAGCTGGGCGTGCTCGACGGCGGGATTATCGATCAGCAGCAATGTTGCGTCGATAATCTCGGCTACATTGTGGCTGGGGATCGAGGTCGCCATGCCCACCGCGATGCCGATCGCACCGTTGGCGAGGAGGTTGGGGAAGATGCCGGGGAATATCTCCGGTTCCTCGTCCTCGCCGTTGTAGGTGGGCACCATGTCGACGGTGCCGTCGTCGAGCCCGGCCATGAGCTGGATGGCGGTCTTCGTCAGCCGCGCTTCGGTGTAGCGGTAGGCGGCGGCGTTATCGCCGTCGATGTTGCCGAAGTTGCCCTGCCCCTGCACCAGCGGATAGCGCAGCGAAAAATCCTGCGCGAGGCGGACCATCGCGTCGTAAACCGCGACGTCGCCATGCGGGTGGTACTTACCGATGACGTCACCGACGACGCGCGCGGACTTCTTGTAGGCATTGCCCGGATCCAGCTTGAGCAGCCGCATCGCCCACAGGAGGCGGCGGTGGACCGGCTTCAACCCGTCGCGCAAATCCGGCAGCGAGCGCGCCGTGATGGTGGACAGCGCATAGACGAGATAGCGCTCCGAGAGCGCTGCATCGAAGGGGGCGTCGACGATGGCGTCGAACGGATCGGATTCGTCGTCGGTCGTGGTCACCATGGCGGAACGCACTAGCAACACGATGGCCCGAGTGGAACTGCCGGAACCGAAGTTTTCCGCCGACCATTCCCGTAGCATCCACCAACCCCAGGAGAATTGGCATGGCAAATCGCGTGCTCATCATCGCAACCGACGGCTTCGAACAGTCTGAACTCACCGGCCCGCGTGACGCTTTGAACAAGGCCGGCATCGAAACCGTGGTCGCAAGCCCGGAGGCGGGCGAGATCAAGGGCTGGCAGCACACCGACTGGGGTGACCCTGTCAAAGTGGACCAGACTCTCGATGAGGTGGACGCAGAATCCTTCGACGCGCTGGTGCTACCGGGCGGGCAGATGAACCCCGACGTGCTGCGCATGAACGAAAAGGCCGTGGCGTTGGTGCGCAGCTTCGCGCAGGCAGGCAAGCCCGTCGCGGCAATCTGCCATGGCCCGTGGCTGCTGGTCGAGGCCGACCTTGTCCAAGGGCGCAGGGTCACCAGCTGGCCCTCGATCCGCACCGATCTTCGCAATGCGGGCGCGGACGTGGTCGACCAGGAAGTTGTCGTCGACGGCAATCTCATCACCAGCCGTAAACCGGACGACATCCCGGCGTTTTCGGAAGCGGTAATCAAGGCCGTGAAGGAACAGGTCGCCGCCGTCGCGGCTGCCTGAACGCCGCGTCGTCCCCGGCAGGTCCGGGGGCGACGGTTCAGCCGATCTGCATGTCGCGCACCACGCCCGGGATGCGCACCGCGAGCCCGTCGAGCGCCTCGGTCACCTCGATCTGGCACGACAGGCGGCTGGTGCGTCCCACCCCGGCGGCGAGGTCGAGCATGTCCTCCTCCTCCATCGAGGCGGGGGGCAGCTTGTCGAACCAGTCCGGCGAGACGATGACATGGCAGGTGGAACAGGCCATCTGCCCCTCACACGTCCCTTCCAGCGGCATTCCCACGTTCTGCCCCACTTCGAGCAGCCGTGATCCGGGCTCGGCCTGTGCCGTGACCCGTGATCCATCTATGTTGACGAATAGCACGTTAACCAACGTCATACTCCCTGCGCCGCCGCAGCGGCTTCGATTTTGGCGCAGGCATCCTCGAGTTCCCCGGGATCAGTATATCTCCCAAATCCCAGACGGATAGAGGCTTTGGCCTGCCGATCGGACAGGCCGAGTGCGCGCAGGACGTGGCTGGGCCGGCCCGACCCGCTGGCGCAGGCCGATCCCGCCGAAAAGGCGACGTCCCGCACCTCCGACATCAGACGCGCCACGTCGACGCCGGCAAGGTGCAGGTTGAGATTGCCACGCCAACGCTGCGCGGCCGAACCGTTGAGTTCCCAGCGCGACAGGATCGCTCGCGCCCGGTCCCAGAGGGCGGCGACGTGGGTGGTATCCGCCTCCATGCGCCGTATCGCCAAGGCCGCCGCTGCCCCGAAACCGGCGCAGAGCAGCGGGCTCAGCGTGCCCGAGCGCAGGCCCTGCTCCTGCCCGCCGCCCCGGATCAGCGGCGCGAGGTCGAGCCCGTCGCGCACCCACAGGGCGCCGATGCCCTTGGGGCCGTAGAGCTTGTGTGCGCTCACCGCGATGAGGTCGGCATGGGCGGGCCCGGCGATCTTCCCTGCGCCCTGCACCGCATCGCAGAGGAACAGCGCCCCGGCGGCGTGGGCGCGTTCGGCGAGGGCCTCGACCGGCTGGATCGTGCCGATCTCATTGTTGACTTGCATGACGGCGACGAGCTTCGTGTCCGGCCCGAGCGGAACTGTGGGATCGACGAGGCCTTTGCCGTCGACTGGCAGCACTCTAAACCCAGGGTCGATCGCCCGCGCCGTATCCAGCACGGCGGCATGCTCGATCGCCGAGACCGCCAGGCTGCGCGCCCCGCTACCGAGGATCGCGAGGTTGATCGCTTCGGTCGCGCCCGAGGTGAAGATCACCCGCCCGCCCGGCGGCAGCAGCGCCGCGACCTGTTCCCGCGCCACCTCGACGGCGGCGGCGGCGGCGCGGCCCGGACGGTGCGGGCTGTGCGGATTGGCAAAGCCGCTGGTCTCCGGGCCGCCGAGCCACGGCAGCATCGCCTCGCGCGCCTCGGGCGCCAGCGGGGTCGTGGCCTGGTAGTCGAGGTAGATCATGCGTTCACCCTCGCCCAGACCTCGGCAAAGGCGTCGAGATCGTCGGGCGTGGTGTTCCAGCCCATCGAGACGCGCACGGTGCGCCTGGCAAGGTCGGCATCGATGCCGAAGCCCTGCAGCACCCGGCTCTGCTTGAGCGTGCCCGAGGAACAGGCGCTCCCCGCCGAGATCGCGAAGCCCATCGCGTCCATGCGGATCAGCATCGCCGTCGCGGAGATCTTCGGAGCTGCGACCGCGAAGATGTGCGAGCACTGGATACCGGGCTGAAGCACTTCCCCGTGGTCAAAGAGGCAATTCTTGAAGTCGAAGCGCTGCTCCGCGCTGGTCGCCCAGTTTTCGATCCCGCCCGTCTCCAGCGCCGCCGCGAAGGCCAGCACGCCCGGCAGGTTCTCGGTGCCGGCGCGATAACCGCGCTCCTGCCCGCCGCTGGGCTCCAACATCGCGAAGTCGCGCACCAGCAGCGCGCCGATGCCGACGGGCCCGCCCAGCTTGTGCGCCGAGACGACCACCATGTCGGCGCCCGGCAAGGCGGCCTTGCCCGCAGACTGTGAACAGTCGGCCAGGAACAGCCCGCCGGCCTCGCGGACCTGCGCCACGACGGTGTCGTCCGGCAGCAGCACCGTGCCCGTTTCCGAATTGATCGACTGGACGGCAACTACCGCCCTGCCAGGCTCGCCCAGCGCGGCCGCCAGCGCTTCGCCATCGACCTCGCCGCCAACCACTGGAAGCACCTGCGCATCCGGCGCCGCGCGGAACACCGCGTCGTGCTCCACCGCCGATACCAGCCGGCGCTGTGCCTTCGCGCGGCCCATCCCGATCGCCAGCGCCTCGCTCGCGCCCGAGGTGAACAGCACTTCACCCTCCCAGCCGAGCGCCGCCTTCACCCTCGCCCGCGCATCCTCCAGCGCGGCGCGGGCAGCCCTGCCCGGCGCATGGGGGCTCGACGGATTGGCCCAGATCGCGGCGCCTTCCAGCCACGCACGCTGCGCGGCGGGCAGCATCGGCGTGGTCGCGGCATGGTCGAGATAGATGTGGGAAATGGCGGCGTCCTGCAAAGTTGTCTTCGGAGCAATAGTTTCTATATAGCGGTCGTTCCCTTTTGCACTCCCGCGATGGCCGGCACGATGCCGCCGCGCGGGAGTTTCAACAAGTCAGGCCGCAAACGCACATGCCCGCAGTCATCTTTCCCGGTCCCGAAGGTCGTCTCGAAGGTCGTTTCCAGCCGGCGCCGCGCCCGCGCGCGCCCGTGGCGATGATTCTCCACCCGCACCCGCAGGCGGGCGGCACGATGAACGACCGCATCACCCAGCACCTCTACAAGACCTTCGTGGCGCGCGGCTTCGCGACGCTGCGCTTCAACTTCCGCGGCGTCGGCCGCAGCCAGGGCAGCTTCGACAACGGCATCGGCGAACTCTCCGACGCAGCCGCCGCGCTCGACTGGGTGCAGTCGATCCATCCCGAGGCGCAGACCACCTGGATCGCCGGCGTTTCGTTCGGCGCGCTGATCGGCATGCAGCTGCTGATGCGCCGCCCGGAGATCCGCGGCTTCATCTCGGTCGCCCCGCCGGCCAACATGTACGACTTCAGCTTCCTGGCGCCCTGCCCCGCCTCGGGCATCATCATCCAGGGCACCGGCGACACGGTGGTGACGCCCAACGCCGTGCAGAAGCTGGTCGACAAGCTGCGCACGCAGAAGCACATCACCATCCACCACGACGAGATCCCGCGCGCCAACCACTTCTTCGAGAACGAAGTGCCGGACCTCATGAAGTCGGTCGACAACTATCTCGACATGCGCCTCGCGCCGGATTGCCCGATCAAGTAATCCGCCGGGTTCGAGAGTTAAGGCAGGCGTCGGAGGATCACTCCGGCGCCTTTTCCTTTTGCGCCGCCTCGGAAAGCGAACGGCTGCCGGGCGTCGGCACTGTCCAGATGAAGATGTTCATCACCATCACCGCCGCAAGCACCAGCATCAGCACCGCCTGCTTGCGGTAGCCCCCGCGCCGAAACAGCACGACAGCGCCCAGTACGAGCGCGATGGCGGTCAGCACGAGCAGGGAAAGCGCGATATTCATGCGCACTTCCTAGCGCAGCTCGGCGCCGTTTGACAGTGTCGGCGAGCCCCGCCATCGTCCGCGCCATGCACGACATCTCGCTAGACCACAGCGCTTCGCTCTCCCGGCGCAATGCCCTTCAGTTCCTCGCGGCCGGCACCGCCGCGTTTGCCTTGCCGGCTTATGCGAAGACGGGCAAGGCAGCCCCGGACGCCGGGGCGTTGCTCGACCGCATCGCCTGGAGCCTGCTCGAACATACCCCCGAAGGCGCTACCGGCCTCGGCGTAGATATGGGAGAGCATGCCGGGCTGCGCTCGCGGCTCGAGGATCGTTCGCAGGCCGGGCGCCACGCCTATGCCGCCACCTTACGACAGGGCCTAGCCGCCGTCGAAGGGTTCAATGCCGACGGTCTCGACCACTCCACCCGCACAAGCCTCGCCGTGGTGAAAAGCGCCTTCTCCACCGCGCTCGACGGTTTTGCACTTCCTTACGGGGACGTCGCCGTGGGCGGGTGGCGCAATGCACCCTACGTCGTCATCCAGAACGTGGGCGCCTATCTGGATACGCCAAAGTTCCTCGACGCCGACCACCCAGTGAAGACGCGCGAGGACGCGGACGCCTACATCGCCCGCCTCGGCCAGTTCGACGCCCAGCTCGACGGAGAACTTGGCCGGATCCGCGCGGCTACCGACATGGGGCTCGTTCCCCCCGACTTCCTGCTCGACCGCACCATCGCCCAGATGACCAGTACCATCGCCGAGGCCCGCGCCGACGGCGGCAGCCTGGTAACCTCGATCGCCGGGCGCACGAAGGACATGACCGGCACGTGGACGGCGGACGCCAGGCGCATCGTCGCGGGCGAAGTCGTACCCGCGCTGGAACGCCAGCTTGCCGAACTCCAGCGTCAGCGCGCCCTTGCGAAAAGCGATCCGGGCATGCGCGAACGGCCGCGCGGCGCCGAATTCTACGCATGGGCGCTGCGCGCCAGCACCACCACGCAGGTCCCGGCCGACGAGATCCACCAGCGCGGACTTACCGAACTGGCCGAGCTACACGCCCGCATGGACCCGATCCTCAAGGGACTCGGCTATGCTACCGGCACAGTCGGTGCGCGCATGGCGGCGCTAGGCGAGGACAAGCGCTTCATGTTCGTGGAAGGCGACCCCGGCCGCGCCGAGATCCTCGCTTTCATCCGCACCCGCATCGACTGGATTCGCGCCCAGATGCCGCGCGCGTTCCGCCAGGTCGTGCCCGGCAACGTCGAGGTCCGCCGCCTGCCGCTGTCCGAGGAACCCGGCGCGCCCACGGCCTACGGCGGGGCAGGGTCGAAGGACGGGAACGTGCCCGGCAAGATGTGGCTCAACCTGCGCAGCACCGACCTGCACCGTAAGTACGACTTGCCCACGCTGGTTCACCACGAGGCGATCCCCGGCCACGTCTGGCAGGGCGAGTATGCCAACCGCCTGCCGCTAATCCGCTCGATCCTCGCGTTCAACGCCTATTCCGAAGGTTGGGCGCTCTACGGCGAGCAGTTGGCGGACGAGCTCGGCGCCTACGATGAGGACCCGGTCGGCCGTCTCGGCTACCTGCAGTCGCTGGCGTTCCGCGCCTGCCGCATGGTGGTCGATACAGGGCTCCACGCGAAGGGCTGGAGCCGCGACCAGGCGGTCCGCTTCTTCATGGAGAAGAACGGCAACAAGCGCGAGGAAGTGGTGAACGAGGTGGACCGCTACTGCTCATGGCCGGGGCAGGCCTGTGGCTACAAGATGGGCCACTCGCAGATCGTCAGCCAGCGAGCGCGGGCGCAGGCGGCGCTGGGATCGGCCTACGACCTACGCGACTTCGACCAAGCCGTGGTCGAGGGCGGCAACGTCCCGCTCGACGTGCTGGCCCAGAACGTCGAGGCCTATATCGCGGGGAAGAAGGGCTGAGCCGACCCCGCCGCCGCCGCCCCATGCGGCGACGGCGGGGTCGACGCCAGGTATCAAGACTTGCCGAAAAGACCTTTGGCCATGCCAGTCAGATCGTCAAGGACGCTGCCGTCGCCGTCCTTGTCGAAGAAGCTGGCCGCCTTGCCCGGGTCGGCTGCAACTGCGCTGGCGAACTGAGTCAGCGATCCTTCACCGCCGATTTGGGCGATGATCTGCTGGATGGTACCGACATCCAGCCCGGTACGCTCGGCGGCAAGCTGGGCGGTATCACCATCCTGCTGGTGCGAAATACCCAAGGCGACGATCGCCTTTTCCGCCACGGCCGGGTCGATGCCGAGCTTGCCCGCGAGATTCGCCACGTCCGCGTGTTCGCTGACCTGACCGAGGATGCCGTCGAAAAGTCCCATCTACAGTACTCCATGGTGGATGCCCGAAAGTATGGGACCAAAGCATGACAAGGGAAAGGACGGAATTTCCCGGACCGTCGTGTCGCCGGCGGGCGGGCCCTGAGCGGGCTGGACCGTCGCGCAGCTCGCAGCCCTCACTCACCATCGTACGTTCGCGGCGTTCCTCCCTTCATGAGGAAACGCCGCGCACACGACAGCTCGGCAGCCGACGATCGGCTCGCCATTGCGCAAGAAGAAAGGGCTCCGGAACCCAAGCTCCGGAGCCCTTTCGTGTCAGCTACGCTGTAGTTTACGCCGAGAGCGGAGCCGCCTTGCGGACGCCTTCGTCGACGTGTTCCTCGAACTGTTCGAAGTTGTCGATGAACTGCTTGACCAGGGTCTGAGCAGTTTTGTCGTACTCCGCCGGATCGGCCCAGGCGCCGCGCGGATCGAGCAGTTTGCTCTCGACACCGGCGACCGCAACGGGAACCTCGAAGCCGAAGTTCGGGTCTTCCTTGAACTCGGCGGCGTTGAGGCTGCCGTCGAGCGCCGCGTTGAGCAGGGCGCGGGTGGCCTTGATCGGCATGCGCTTGATGCCTTCCATGGTAGCCTTGCCGCCTGACCAGCCGGTATTGACCAGCCAGCACTTCACGCCGCCCTTGGCGATACGCTCCTTCAGGAGGTTGCCGTAGACGGAAGGGTGGCGCGGCATGAACGGCGCGCCGAAGCAGGTCGAGAAGGTCGCTTCAGGCTCGGTCACGCCGATCTCGGTGCCCGCGACGCGCGCGGTGTAGCCCGAGAGGAAGTGATACATCGCCTGATCCGGGGTCAACCGCGCGATCGGCGGCAGGACGCCGTAAGCGTCGGCGGTCAGGAAGATGATGTTCTGCGGCACCGGCCCGAGGTTCTTCTCCGAGCAGTTCGGGATGAAGTCGATCGGGTAGGAGCCACGGCTGTTCTCTGCGAGCGAGTTGTCCTCGAGGTCGATTTTCCGGGTAACGGGATCGATGACCACGTTTTCCAGCACCGTGCCGAAGCGGCGGGTGGTGGCGTAGATTTCCGGCTCGGCTTCTTCCGAGAGGCGGATCATCTTGGCGTAGCAGCCGCCCTCGAAGTTGAACACGGCGGTGTCCGACCAGCCGTGCTCGTCGTCGCCGATGAGGGTGCGGCTTGCATCGGCCGAAAGCGTGGTTTTGCCAGTGCCCGACAGGCCGAAGAAAACCGCGGTGTCGCCATCAGGCCCGATGTTGGCCGAGCAGTGCATCGGCATGACACCCTTCACCGGCAGCAGGTAGTTGAGAATGCCGAAGACCGACTTCTTCATCTCGCCCGCGTACGATGTGCCGCCGATCAGGATCAGCTTCTCGGAGAAGTTGACCGCGATCACCGTCTCGCTGCGCGAACCGTGACGCTCAGGGTCCGCACGGAAGCTCGGCAGGTCGATGATCGTATATTCGGGCGCGAAGCCGGCGAGTTCATCGGTGGTGGGACGCACGAGCAGGGTGCGGATGAACAGGTTATGCCAGGCGAACTCATTGATCACGCGAACCTTGACGCGGTGCTCGGGCTGCGAACCGCCGAACAGGTCGGCCACGTAGAGCGTGTCCTTCTCGGCTACCGCAGCGAGGAAGTCCTCCTTCAGCGCGGCGAAATGCTCCGGGGTCATGGGCACGTTGGTCTTGCCCCACCACACGGTCGATTCCGTCTCGGCGTCCCTGACGATGAACTTGTCCTTCGCCGAACGTCCGGTGTGCTTGCCGGTAGCGACGACGAAAGGACCGTCAGCCGAAAGCACGCCCTCTCCATTCTTCACTGCCTGCTCGACCAGGGGGGCTGTGCCGAGGTTCGCGAAGATCTGAGCCTTCGTCTCAATGCCCTGTTTCTCGAGCGGATAGCTAAGCGAAGTGGTCAATGTCATCTCCTCCAAAAGATGGCGGCCTACCGGGAAACCCAGTGACCGCAGTCTCGATTCCTGCGCAAGAATCGGGCCGCGAATATGCGACGATATCTTTTCCGTCAATTTGGCAACAATTGGAACCGTCAAGCACCTATCCATGATGGTTTATTCGCCCGGGCGCGATTGACGAAGCCTCCATTTCCGAAAGGTCTTCGCACGCAGCACCCTGCGCATCGTTTGCATAGGGTGAGTGGGAGCATCGATTGCCAGCGATCGACACAGGCGCTAGTCAGCATCGCTCCATGCAGCAAAAGGGAAACTGCGGACGCTCATGGCCGATGCACCCGATCCCACCCTTCCGACAAACGCCTCGCCTGAGCGCCCTTCGACTCATTCTTCGCGGCAGCAGACGATCGCGCTCGTCGACGACGATCGCAACATTCTGACGACGCTTTCGATCAGTCTCCATGCCGAGGGCTTCGCGACGCGCGTCTATGCCGATGGCGAAACCGCACTGAAGGCGCTGCTCGAGAATCCGCCCGATCTGGCTATCTTCGACATCAAGATGCCACGCATGGACGGGCTCGATCTGCTGCAGTCGCTGCGGGCGCATTCGAGCCTCCCCGTCATCTTCCTGACTTCCAAGGACGAAGAACCCGACGAGGCGCTGGGCCTGGCATTGGGAGCCGACGACTACATCGCCAAGCCATTCAGCCAGCGCTTGCTGGTCGCGCGCATCAGGGCGATCCTGCGCCGAAGCGAACTCGCCCGAGCAGAGCCGGAGGAAGCCCCCCACGCCGACCTCCCCGATCCGGTTGTGCGTGGCCGCCTCATGCTCGATCCCGCCCGGCATCAGGTGACCTGGGATGCCGAACCGGTCTCGTTGACGGTGACCGAGTTCCTGATCCTCGAGGCAATGGCGCTGAGGCCGGGCGTCGTAAAAAGCCGCAACCAGTTGATGGATGCGGCCTACAGTGACGACATCTACGTCGACGACCGCACGATAGACAGTCACATCAAACGCCTCCGCCGCAAATTTCGCGCCGTCGACCCGGAGTTCGCTGCGATCGACACCCTCTATGGTGCCGGGTACTCCTTCACCGATGGTTGAAAAGTCCCGCGCCAAGCCTCGCCCGCACCTTGCGGTTCGCTTGGGCCTGTCATGGAGCGTGTCGCTCACCGCCCGCATCCTTGCAGTGAACGTGATTGCGCTCGCGCTGCTCGCCGGAAGCCTGTTCTACATCGACAGCTATCGCCGGGAGTTGCTTGCCGAACGCTATCGGCTCGCCAAGTCGGAAGCCGAGATCACCGCCGATGCGCTGACCGACGAGGACCTGCAGGGGCGTCTGGCGCTCATCGCGAGGATCGGCACCGAGCAGGATCTACGCTTGCGGCTGTTCGATCCCCAAGGCCAGCTGGCCGGCGACAGTTTCGCGCTGGGACGTCCGTCTTACACTCTGATCGACCCCGCGCGCGAACCCTGGTTCCAGGATGCAGCGCGTATTCTCGACCGCGGCATGGATTTCGTATTGGGCGCTCCCCCGATCCCTGCTTATCGCGATCCCCCCGGAGCGGGCGCTTCCGCATGGCCCGAAATCGCGGCCGCACTAGAGGATCGGCAGACGCGGATCAACCACAAGGCCGCGCCCGACCGCACTCCGGTGATCATTGCGGCGACCCCGGTTGGCAGCGACGGCTCGGCCCTTCTCGTCACCCGCAACGCCCGCGACATCACCGAAAATGTGCGCATGGCCAGGCAAACCCTGGCGATCATCGTGGGCGGCGCGTTGGGCGTGTCGATCCTGCTTTCCCTCTTCCTCGCTCGGACGATCGTCGAGCCGCTGCGTAAACTCGTCCGCGCAGCCGTCCGCGTACGCCTGGGGCGCGACCGCAGCGTCGTCGTCCCTCGGCTGCCGGACAGGCGCGACGAGATTGGCCTGCTCGCCCGCGCGATTTCCGACATGAGCGGTGCGCTGCGCCACCGGATCGACGAGGTCGAAAGCTTCGCCGCCGACGTTGCGCACGAACTCAAAAATCCGCTTACGTCCCTGCGCAGCGCGCTCGAAAGCCTCGACCGCGTCGAACAGCCGGAGCTGCGCCGCCAACTTATTGGTATCGCCCAGGACGACGTGCGCCGAATAGACTTCCTGGTCACCGAGATAGCTGACGCCAGCCGTATCGACGCCCAGTTGAGCCGCACGACGTTCGAACCATTCGACATGGCTGACCTCGTGCGCGCGCTCGTCGCGGAACGGGAGCAGCGCGGCGTCAACGGCGGCTGCCCGATCTCGATCCGGCGCGAGGACGACGCGAATAAGGATAGTCCTCCGGGCTTGATGGTCGCCGGCGACGTTCCGCGACTGGAACGCGTCCTTCAGAACCTCTTGGACAACGCCGTGTCCTTTTCGCCGTCCGGCGGGCCTGTCGAGATCACTCTCGGCCGCAGCAACAACCGCGTGAAGGTCTCCGTAGCCGACCACGGACCAGGCATCCCGGCAGCGGCCCGAGAGCGCATATTCGAGCGGTTCCATTCGCTACGCCCCTCGCGCGAGGAATTCGGCAAGCACAGTGGACTGGGTCTGGCCATCGCGCGCACCATTGTCGAGGCTCACTACGGCAAGCTCGTCGCTACCGACCGCACGGATGGCACCCCCGGCGCTCGCCTCGTCCTGTCGCTACCAGCCTGGCAGCCGGAACAATGAACGGTAACGCCATGACATACCAGGCCACCTGTGTTACGATAGACGGCCGGGCTGTCGTGATCCAAGGCCCACCCGGCATCGGCAAGTCCAGCCTCGCGCTTTCGCTCATCGATCGCGGTGCGGTTCTGATCGGCGATGATTCGATCGTTCTCGAAGTAGAGGCTGACCGCGTGATCGCGCGGCCTCATCCCAACACCCGGGAACTGCTGGAAGTGCGTAATCTCGGGCTGCTGCGGTTCCCCTGTGCCGAAGCTCAGCCGGTAGCACTCGTCATCGGTCTCGACCCCGCGGCGCCGCGCTACATCGAGGTACCGCGGAGCTTGGTCCTCTGCGGTACCCAATTGCCTTTCATCGAGCTGCGGCCGGAAGGTGCGACCTTGGCGCTCAAGGCAGAATTGGCCCTGAGGCATTACGGACTGTCCCAATAGGAACCTGCCCCGGCACTATGCTTCTCGCCCCCCTTCCCTTCCGTGCCTACTGCGCGCAGATAAGCGACATGGGGAATGAAGTGGGAATGATCGGCGGCGAGCCGCACGCCGCGCTAGCGCGCCAACGCCTCTTGCTGGTGACCGGGATGCTGGGCGCAGGCAAGACGACTGCGCTGCGGGTGCTGGAAGACCTGGGCTGGGAAATCGTCGACAATTTTCCGATCCGGATGCTCGACGCTCTGATCGATTCGGCTCCGAACGGGGCGGACACCGATCCCCCGCTCCTGGCGATAGGTTTCGATTCACGCACGCGCGGATTCGATCCCGGACGTGTGATCGCACAGGTCAAAGCGCTAACCGAGCGCCGGGACATCGAACTCACCACCCTGTTCCTGGACTGTTCGAGCACCGAACTGGAGCGACGCTACAACGAAACCCGCCGGCGTCATGCGCTGGCCGGCGATGCCCCGGTATCTACGGGCATTCGCGCTGAACGCGAACTTCTCGCCCCGCTCAGGCGCTGGGCCGATCTGCTGATCGACACGACCGAGTACACCTCGAACGACCTGCAGCGCGTGATTCGCGAGAGGTTTGCGTCCAGCGAAACCGGCGAACTGACCCTGACTATCTCTAGCTTCGGCTTTTCTCGCGGGATGCCGCCGGTAGCAGATCTGGTGTTCGACATGCGTTTTCTCGACAACCCGCACTGGGACACGGACCTGCGCCCGTTGACTGGGCAGGATCACGCGGTGGGCGACTACATCCGCAAAGATACGGCATATGATGAGGCGTTTACCCGCATACGCGACCTGCTGCTGCTGCTGCTTCCGCGCTATCGTGCTCAAGGGAAAGCCTACGTCCACATCGCATTTGGTTGCACGGGAGGGCGGCACCGCTCTGTTTTTACTGCGGAGCAAATCGCAGCAGCCTTGCGTCAATCGGGATTTTCCCCCACATTGCTGCACCGCAACCTGGGCTCGCGCGCAGCCGATCTTCTGGAAGGAGGTCTTCGGCGTGAAAAATGAAGAAACCGTCCGGGTGCATCTGCAGGTATTTCGGAGCGCTCTCCCAGCATGATCGGCATGATCCTGGTTACCCACGGCAATCTCGCCGAGGAGTTCGTACACGCGATGGAGCACGTCGTCGGCGACCAGGCCGACGTCGCGACCGTCTGCATCGGGCCGAACGACGACATGGAACGCCGCCGTGCGGAGATCGCCGAGGCTATCGCCAAGGTGGACTCCGGTGAAGGCGTCATCGTCCTCACCGACCTGTTCGGCGGAACTCCTTCGAACCTGGCCATCTCCTTGATGCAGGCCGGCAAGGTCGAAGTCATCGCCGGGATCAACCTGCCCATGCTGATCCGCCTTGCCAAGGCGCGCGGCTGCATGCCGGTCCGCGAGGCGGTCGCCGCCGCGCGCGATGCCGGGCGCAATTATATCACGATCGCGAGCGAGTACTTGGGACAGGACGCATGATCGACGCCTGTGAGACAGTGCTCATAGTGAACAAGCGCGGCCTCCACGCTCGCGCCAGTGCCAAATTTGTCAATCATGTCGCGGAATTGCCGGCTACGGTTTCGGTGACGGTGAGCAAGGATGGCGCCAGCGCCGCCGGGGGATCGATTCTCGGCTTGATGATGCTTGGTGCCGCGAAGGGCGACTCGATCGCCATCAGTTGCTCGGGCGACGGTGCGGAAAATGCGTTGTCCATCCTTGCCGGCCTCGTTCGCGACGGCTTTGGCGAAGAGTGAACAGGGCAGGCTGACACCGTGTCTTCGCAAGACTGGCCGACCGATGGGTCGCGCCGCACCATCACCGGTTTTTCCAATCCTCTCGTCAAGTTCCTGCGGTCGTTGCGGGACAAGAAGCACCGCAAGCGCGAGCGGCGCTTTCTCGCCGAGGGCCTGCGCCTGCTGACCGACGCGCGGGAATGCGGAATCGTACCGGAAATGCTGGTCATGGCGATCGGTCGCGACCCGCACCCGTTGGTCGATGCACTCGAGGACTCCGTCATCGCGGCTGGCGGCGAAATCGTCGAGATGGACGTAGATATCCTTGCCAAGGTCACCGGCAAGGACAACCCCCAGGCCGTCGCCGGTGTCTTTACCGAGTTCGATACCGGTCTCGCAAAGATCGACCGCAATTCGGCCCCGATCTGGCTGGTGGCGCAGGCTCTTCGCGACCCGGGAAACCTGGGCACCATGCTGCGGACCGGCGACGCCGTCGGCGCGGGTGGGTTGATCCTGATCGACGATTGCGCCGACCCCTTCTCCGTCGAAGCCGTAAGAGCTAGCATGGGTGCGATCTTCACGCAGCAGCTTGCCATCGCCCGCTGGGACGAATTCATTTTCTGGCTGCGCGCAGGCGATGGTCAGCTTGTCGCGGCGTCGCTGCGCGACCCGACCGATTATCGCGAGGCCGTGTACGCAGCGCCGTGCTTCCTCATGGTGGGTAACGAATCGCAAGGTTTGCCAGCGGCTTACGAAGAAGCTTGCGACCTACGCCTGACTATCCCGATGTTGGGCAGAGCAGACAGCCTGAACGCCGCTGTGGCTGGGGCCGTCCTTGCCTACGAAGCACTCGCTCACTTGCGCCGGACCTGAGCGCGCGTTCACCGGTCTCTTACCTAGCCCAAGGCAATCCAGGTCCGGTGATACTACGATTCGGTCTTTTCCTGCTCATTCTTGTATTCCTAGGATCTTGCTGCGAATGAGCTGAACATTCGCTCCTCTCCGCAAGCATCTGGCGCTTCGATCGTATCAACGGCGAGCGCCCGGTGGCGCACGCTTCGAGCATCACCTTCGGTTACGGCGGCAGGATCGGGATAGAAGTTACCAGCAGCAGCCTCCGCGGCCCATGGCAAATCAACACGTCTTATCGCCGGACCTCTCGATCTAAGCGAGAAAACGTGCGCTGACCCTTCCTCGCGTCCGGGCAACGCCATCAATACGCTGATTGTTGCCGCGCCCCGAGTGCGATCGACAGTAACCACCTGAGGCTGCGGTCTGGCGGGCATACGGCTGAACTGTTCCGGATTGAGGCCTGCAACTGACCGCTTATTCCGCCGCTTGCGCAGTTTCGTCAGCGTGACCGCCGTCAAGGGGCGCACCTTCCACAAAACGGGGCGCCGATTCGACCAGCGGCACTTCCTCGGAAATTTCACGCCTGCCGATCTTTATATGTTTTTCGCTCAGGCGGCGGGCGCGGCTCATGACGTTGCCTTCGTATGTTCGGGCAAAGTCGTTGAAGCTGTTCACTGCCCGGCCCAAATGCATACCCACTTTGCCGAGATCGTCCTGGGTTTTCGCGAGGCTATCGTAAAGATCGCTGCCCAACTTGCCGATTTCACGTGCCTCCCTTGCGAGCCCTTCCTGCTGCCAGACCTGGGCGATCGTGCGGGCAATCGCGACAAGATTGGTCGGACTTGCAAGCAGCACCTTACGGTCGAAGGCATAATCCCAAAGCCCGGAATCGTGCTCGAGGGCAGCCGCGATAAAGTGCTCCCCCGGGACGAACATGATCACGTAATCCGGCGCGTTCTCGAACTGACTTTGGTAGCTCTTGTTGCCCAACGTCTGGATGTGTTTGCGCATCGACGCCGCATGTTGATCGAGGAATGCGGCGCGGAGCGTTTCGTCCTCCGCCTCGAATGCGTCCTGGTAGGCGTTGAGCGACACCTTGGCATCGATCACCAGTTGCTTGTTGCCGGGAATACGAACGATCGCATCGGGCCGCTGGCGGCCCTCATCGGTGTTGACCGAGTGCTCGGTTACGAAGTCGGTGTGTTCGGTCAATCCGCACTGTTCGAGGACGTTCTTCAGCTGTTGCTCGCCCCAGCGACCTCGTGCCTTGGGTGCATTGCGCAGCGAGTTTCCGAGACGCACCGCTTCGGCGCGCACCTGCTCTTGCCCTACCCGCAGCGCCTCGATTTGGCCATTCAACTGCCCGAAGGCATCCATCCGCTTCGCCTCGAGCCCCGCAACCTGTTCTTCATAGCTTTTCAGGCGGTCGCCCACCGGCGCGAGGATCAGTCGGATACGTTCGGCATTGGCCTTTTCGCTTTCCTCGAACCGCGCGCCCGCGCGACGCAAAAACGCTTCCTGCGCACTTTCGAGCACTTTGGCCCCTGCGTTCTCGAATTCCTTGCGGAGGACTTCCTGCGCTTCGATGAGGAGGCGTTTCTGCTCCTCGAAATTCGCGGATTTCTCGCGCAAGGTCGCCAGTTCCGAGGCCAGTTGGCGATGCTCGCGGCGCAGCCCGTCGATCAACGCCGCGTGGTCTGCGCGAGCCCTGTCCAGAACCGTCGTCAATTCGCTGCGGGTGCGATCGACGGCGAGTGCGCCTTCCTCGCGCAAGCGCTGCGTCGCCATGGCATGCTCACCGCGCTCTCGATCAAGCGCCATTGCGAGTTCATCGGCTCGGCTCGCTCGTTCACGCGCGGCTTCGAGGGCGGCGAACACACGCAAGTACTTTGCATCCCCCTCTCGCGCTTCACGCTCTCGCGCCTCGGCCTGTGCGCGCCACTGAGCAGCAGTTCGAGAGCCGAAGAACCAGCCAGCAGCCAAACCGACAACAAGAGCGAGAATCGTGGCGAATGCTACTTCCATCGCGCCAACTTATCGGAACGAATCGGGAACACCATCCTTAATTTCAATTTTCCCCAACAATGCGGGGAAGCTCTCGACGTCAAGCGGCTTTGCGCAGCTTCTCGAGCTTCTTGAGCGCCATCTGGCGCTTCAGGCGCGAAAGGTGGTCGATGAACAGAATGCCTTCGAGATGGTCTATCTCGTGTTGAAGGCAGATGGCCATCAGGCCTTCCATGTCTTCCTCATGCAATATGCCATCGAGATCCTGCCAACGGGCACGAATGCGCGACGGACGTTCGACGTCAGCATAAATCTCGGGGACAGAAAGACAGCCTTCCTGGTAGACGATATGATCTTCCGACGGATCGAGAATCTCGGGATTGATGAAAATCCGGGGCTCGCGCTTCGTGGGCTGATGTGTGTGGTGGTGGTCACCGTGGGAGTGGCAGACTTCCGGCTCGGCGTCTTCATCCTCCGGCTGGAGATCTATCACCAGCACACGTTGCGGTACGCCCACCTGAATTGCGGCAAGGCCGATGCCAGGCGCGTCGTACATCGTCTCGAACATGTCATCGACGAGCGTACGCAATTCGTCGTCGAATTTGTCTACGGGGACCGAGACCTGCTTCAGGCGGGGGTCGGGAACTTCGAGGATTTCACGGATAGCCATTTGCGCCAGATAATCGCGATGCGCGACTTTCGCAAGAACGTGCAGTCGATCTCTCTGATCGGATCAACTCACGGGCCGGCGGGCCCGAATAGCCTGGGCCAACGTCCCCTCGTCGAGATAGTCGAGTTCGCCGCCAACCGGTAGACCATGCGCCAGTTGCGTGACGCGCACGGGAAAGTTTTCCAGACGTTCCGCGATGTAGTGCGCCGTCGTCTGGCCCTCGAGCGTGGCGTTCATCGCCAGTACGACCTCGTCCACGCCGCCGGCGGCAATGCGGTGAAGCAGACCGTCGAAAGCAAGATCTTCGGGCCGAACGCCATCAAGCGCCGAAAGCCGGCCACCCAGCACGTGGTATTTGCCGGTGAACAGCCGCGCGCGGTCCAACGCCCAGAGATCCGCCACTTCCTCCACCACGCAGAGCGAGCGGGCGTCGCGGCGCGGGTCGGCGCATATGGCGCAAGGGTCGGTGGTATCGACATTACCGCACACGCCGCATTCCACGAGCGCCTCGCGCACTGCGCCGAGTGCGTCCACTAACTGCACCAAGGCGGTTTCCCGGCGCTTGATCAGCCAGAGCACCGCGCGCCGCGCCGAACGCGGACCTAGGCCGGGCAGGCGCGACAGGGCGGCGGTGAGCGTCTCGATCTCTTGCGATGCCATGGATGGGGAGATAGGGCCTGCGCTTGCCCTTAGGAAGAGCCTCGGAGAGTTCCCCACATCATGCGCATCATCTTCATGGGAACGCCTGATTTCGCGGTACCTGCGCTCGTCGCGCTGATCGAGGCGGGACACGAGGTCGTGGCGGCCTACACGCAGCCCCCGCGCCCCGGTGGACGGCGCGGGAAGGAATTGACGCCTTCCCCGGTCCAGCGAGAGGCCGAAGCGCACGGGATCGAGGTGCGCCATCCTATCTCGCTCAAAGGGGCCGATGAGCAGCAAGCCTTCGCGGCCATGGAGGCGGATATCGCGGTGGTCGCCGCCTATGGGCTCATCCTACCTCAGGCGGTGCTCGACGCGCCTCGGCTCGGGTGCCTCAACATTCACGCGTCGATCCTCCCGCGTTGGCGGGGAGCCGCGCCTATTCAACGCGCGATCCTTGCTGGCGACCCGACCACGGGCGTGACCATCATGCAGATGGAGGCCGGGCTCGACACCGGGCCGATGCTGGCGACGCTACGCACCACGATCGAGCGCAAGACGGCCGGCGAATTGACCGCCGAGTTGGCCGATCGGGGAGCCCAGCTGCTGGTCGGCACCTTGCGCGACCTCGCCGTACACAGGGCCGTACGCCAGCCGGAGGACGGCGTCACTTATGCAAAGAAGATCGAGAAGGCAGAGGGCCGGATCGATTTTTCGCAAGAATCCGAAGCGGTCGAACGGCAGGTCCGGGCTTTCACCCCCGCGCCCGGCGCGTTCTTCGAACTGGAAGGCGAACGCTACAGGGTCTTGGCAGCAGACATGGTCGATGGCGGCGCGGAGCCGGGGACGACCCTCGACGATGCGCTTGCAATAGCCTGCGGTTCGGGAGCGATCCGGGTGACTCGCATCCAACGGGCCGGCAAGCCGGCAATGGAGAGCATAGAACTCCTGCGTGGACGCCCGATCCCGGAAGGCACCAAGCTCGGCTGAGGATCAGGCTTTTTCGGGCATGCGGCGCACCGGCGGCGGCTCGTCGGCCCACCGTGCGTGGCCTTCGATTAGGGTGCCGGCGAGTTTCTCCCACGCTGAAACAGGCTTGTCCCTGACCTTGATGTTGAAGCTGTCGGTCGTCCGAAATTCAAGGACTTCGGCGCCTTCCGGTCCTGCGGTGTAGGCATAGGGCACTTCCCTGCCGACGAAGAAGCCGTCGCCCGCCGCCAAGGTTTCGGTGCCCATCCGGATCGAACCGGCGACGACGTAGTACAAGCAGTCGCAATCATGAGTGTGGAGCGGGAGTGGAAAGCCGCTTTTTACCCATAGGCGCGCCAGGCTCATGCCTTCGCGGCGGTAGGGAACGTCGGCATATTCGCCGCGAACCGCCATCGCCTTGGCTAGCTGGGGCTGGACCGCAGCGAGGTTGGGCGTTTCGCCTTCGTAGGCCATGCATGCGCATTCATCGAGCGTGGGAGCATCGGCGCCGCGGAAGATTTCGAAGCGAGGACCCTGCGTTTCGGCCATGTTCGGCTCCTTTCCCGGTCAGAAGCGGACGATGCCACTTGTGCCGCTTGCCGCCAAGCCCATTGCGCGTGGGCACGGGTCCTGTATCGGCTGGGCGGAATGACCCGCTTCGCCCTCACCCTGGAATTCGACGGCGGCCCCTACATGGGCCTGCAACGCCAATCGCACGGCCCCTCGGTGCAGCAGGCAGTGGAGGAGGCGGCCCGCGCGGTGACTGGCGAGACGGTGGCCATGCATGCCGCCGGCCGCACCGACGCCGGGGTCCATGCCCTCGGCATGCGGGCCCATATCGATGTGGAGAAGCCGCTCCCGGCGTTCCGGCTGATGGGGGCGCTCAACGCCCTGCTCCGGCCCCACCCGATCGCGGTGCTGGACTGCATGCCGGTGGAGGACGACTGGCATGCGCGGTTTTCGTGCACCGGCCGGGCCTACGTCTACCGGATCGTCAACCGCCGGGCTCCGCTGACGCTGGAGCGGGGGAAGGCCTGGCAGGTGGGCACGCCGATCGATGCCGAGGCGATGCAGCGGGCGGCGCAGACTCTGGTGGGGCTGCACGATTTCACGACGTTCCGTTCTGCGCATTGCCAGGCGTCGTCGCCGGTGAAGACGCTCGACCGGCTTGAGGTGCGCCGTGAAGGGGACAGCGTGCTCATCGAGGCGGAGGCGCGCAGTTTCCTGCACCATCAGGTCCGCTCGATGGTGGGCTGCCTGGCCCTCGTAGGCATGGGCCGCTGGCGGGAGGAGCAACTGGGCGAAGCGCTGGCGGCGAAGGACCGGCAGGCGCTCGGCCTCAACGCTCCGCCGGACGGACTTTATTTCGTGCGGGCCAACTATCCCGGCGAGTGACCCATCGGCCAGAGGGTTTAGTTGATGAAGTACAAGCACACGGCACCGCTACTTGTAAGCGAAAGGTCCTGCTGGATCGACGGTTTGAAAGAGCCGACGCGAACGTAGCAGCGCTTTGCGATGTAGGAAAACGTGCCGGCCCGCGCTTGTTGCGATTACCGGTCAATACACTTTCGGACAGTTTGGTGCAGCGCCAGCATAGTCGTGCGACAGGTCGGGCGCAGACGGGGATCGTCCGAAACATCGACGAACGGTTCCCCGCATGATCCGACTCCTTCCCGCCTGCGCCGCCCTTGCCGTATGCTGCGGTGTGCTTTCAAGCGTCGCCGCGATGCCTGCAAAGCAGCGGACGGCGGTCATCGGCGCCGACAAGCCGGTCGACCTGGGACGGATGGTCGTGACGGCGACGCCGCTCTGACCCCCGCCCGTTCGTCGGGTTCAGAGCTTTTCGGTCGGCTTGCGGGTCACGGCCATGACGGGCGAAATGCCGATGGCGTTGGGCGCCGGCTTGGTCTTTGTCGCCTTGGGCTTGCGGACTTCGCGGGTGGTGCGCTTCTGTGACTTGGCCATGGTGGTGCTCCTGCTTCAAGCGGGGGCACTTCGCATCCCTCAGCCGCGAGAAGCTTGGTATCCAATCTCGCGATGGACCGCCGTACCACCGATACGTCCCGGCGCCGCATGAATTGTCGGCGCTCCGGATTACAAATCAGCCGGCCGTCAGGCCCGCGTCGAGACCGAGGCCGACCACGCTTCGCTGCGCAGCTGTTCGACCGCGGCCGAGGCGTCGGCCTGTTCACGGTAGCCGCCGCAGTCCACGAGGACGAGGCCTGCACCGGACATGAGGCGCCAATGCCAGTCACCGCCCGCGAAGAGGGTGGACGTCACGCTCACGCATTCGGAGCGGTAGATGTCGAAATGTGCGGACGAGGCATCGTTCTGCGGCTTCGTGCGAGTTGCCTCGACCCGCGCGGACGGCAGGCTGTCGTCCTTCCCGGAACGGATCGTCAGGCGCGATTGTATTCCCATGGCGTTATCCTTTCGTCGGCGGCGGTCGGACTTACCAGGCACCCCTGGCGCGATAGAACGGGAAACGGCGGACGACGCCCTCGACGATGTGGGCCTTCATCTTCACGCGCATCTCTTCGGCACCTTCGCTGCGTGTGCAGACGAGATGGGTCCCGCCCGATGGCAGCGGCTCGATCGCACTGATCGACACGGCGAATTTCTCGCACAGGGCGACCACTTCCGCTTCGGGAAGGTTGACGTTCATGGCGCGGCTCATCGCAGCGCTTCCACGGCATCACAAATATCGAACGAGAAAAAGTCGAGAGTCATCGCATTGCTCCACCGGTAAGCGGGAGCACGAGCGTCTCTCAGTCGAGAGACGGCTTACAAAAGCGGATGTCTTCGATCTTTCGAAGATAGGCACGATCGAGTAATAGTCAAGGGTGCCTTAATATCGCGCACCAGACAGGCTTCCTGCCTGAACTTGAAACGCGACTCGCTCTACACCTTTCGATCCGAGGACAACCCTGCGGTACTAAGTTCCATTTGCCCTGAACATGAGCCATTCTGTGAAGAACGCGGGATGCAGACATGAAAAAGGCGCCTCCGTTGCCGGAAGCGCCTTTTTCAAATCGCAATGAACGCGGAAAGGATCAGGCCTTGCCGACCACGCTTTCGGGCAGGTCCTTGCCGAAGACGCGCTGGTAGTATTCCGCCACCAGCATGCGCTCGGTCTCGTCGCACTTGTTGAGGAACGAGAGGCGGAAGGCGAAACCGACATCGCCCTTGAAAATCACCGCGTTCTGCGCCCAGGTGATGACCGTGCGCGGGCTCATCACCGTCGAGATGTCGCCGTTCATGAAGCCCTGGCGTGAGAAATCGGCTACCTTGACCATGTTGGCAATGGTGCCCGCGTCCATGTCCGGCACCTTGGCGGCGACGATCGCGGTTTCGGTGGCAGCGGGCAGGTAGTTGAGCGCGACCACCAGGTTCCAGCGGTCCATCTGGCCCTGGTTGATCTGCTGGGTCCCATGATAGAGCCCCGAGGTATCGCCAAGGCCCACCGTGTTGGCGGTGGCGAACAGGCGGAAGTGCTTGTCCGGGCGGATCACGCGGTTCTGGTCGAGCAAGGTCAGCTTGCCCTCCGTCTCCAGAATGCGCTGGATCACGAACATCACGTCCGGGCGGCCCGCGTCGTACTCGTCGAAGACCAGCGCCACCGGGTGCTGCAGCGCCCAGGGCAGCAGGCCTTCACGGAACTCGGTGACCTGCATGCCGCCGCGCAGGACGATCGCGTCGCGGCCGATCAGGTCGATGCGGCTGATGTGCGCGTCGAGGTTGATGCGGATGCACGGCCACTTTAGACGCGCGGCGACCTGTTCGATGTGGGTCGACTTGCCGGTGCCGTGGTAGCCCTGCACCATCACGCGGCGGTTGTAGGCAAAGCCCGCCAGGATCGCGAGTGTGGTGTCCGGGTCGAACACGTAAGTCTCGTCGAGGTCGGGCACGCGCTCGTCCGCCACCGAGAAGGCCGGGACCTTCCAGTCGATGTCGATCCCGAAGGTCTCGCGCACGTCGACTTCGGTGTCGGGAGCGGCCAGCACGGTGGCGTCGCGGTTCTCGGCGGTGATGTTCTTGGATTCTGTCATTGCAGGCTCTCGCCTAATGGACGGGGCGCTGCATCGCAATAAGGTTTGGACGGGCCGCTCGTGAAACACCGCCCCCTATCTCTCGCAAACGGTGCCGTCATCCCGGCGAAGGCCGGGACCCAGCCAGACCGAAAAGCCGCGAAGCGACGTTATTCATTGAGCTGGGCCCCGGCCTGCGCCGGGGTGACGGGAACTCCTACTCTGCGCCCACTTTGGGCGGCAGGCTGAACAGGTCGACGAACTTCTGCGCCAGTTCGGCGTCGCCCTCGATGCGCAAGCCGACGTCGGCGGGGGGCCACTTCCCGTAGAACACCGCGAGGAACGGGAAGCCCCCGTCGGCGGCGAAGCGCAGGTCCGGCTCCGGGTCGCCATCGCCGGCGGGATGGATGACGAGTTCGCCGTTTCCGAGTCGCGTGGTGAAGCGGGCGCTTCCCACATCCAGCGCCACCGCCAGCGTGAGGTCGCCGATCCGTTCGGGCACGATCATCGTGCGCATCGAGAGCATCAGCGAGACCGGCGTGATCGGCAGCGTCGGGTCGTGGAGCGTCGAGCGCACCGCCCAGCGGCCCAGTTCCTGCATCACGGGTTCGAGCGCCAGCCCCCACTCGGTCAGCCGGTAGACCTGCACCGAGGCAGGCGGCGGCAGCGTCTCGCGCCGGACGATGCCGGTGCCCTCGAGCGTCTCGAGCCGCTCGGTCAGCGTCTTGGCGCTCAGGCCCGGCAGTTCAGCGCGGATTTCACCGAAACGACGCGGACCCAGCATCATCTCGCGTATGATCGGCAGCGACCAGCGCTCGCCGATCAGTTCCATGGCGAAAGCCGCGCCGCAGGCATCGCCGTACCAGCGGCCATGGGCGCGGACGACTTCACCGTCCGTCGTGGATTTGGCGCGACTCGTTTCTTTTTGTAACTTCATAGTTGCTTTTAGTTACCACTCTCGGCACCGTTGGGCAAGAGGCGATTCGCTGAGGACGCCGACCAAGGAGAGACCGCAATGACCCGCATGCTGTTCGTGAACCTCCCCGTCGCCGACGTCGAACGCGCCAAGGCGTTCTACACCGGGCTCGGCTTCGTCAACGAACCCCGCTTCACCGACGAGACCGCCGCCTGCATGGTCTGGTCCGAGGCGATCTTCGTCATGGTGCTCAGCCACGAGAAGTGGAAGGGCTTCACCGACCGCCCGATCCCGGACTCGGGTTCGAGCGAGGTCATGCTCTGCCTCGCCTGCGACAGCCGCGCCGAAGTCGATGCGATGAACGAACGCGCCGGCCAGCATGGCGGCACCGCCGACGTCGCGCCGCTGTCGGACCACGGCTTCATGATGAGCCGCAGCTTCACCGACCCCGACGGGCATTTCTGGGAAGCGATGTGGATGGACCCGGCGGTGGCCTCCGGGGAAACGCCGATGGAACAGCCGGCCTGACGCGCAGATAACGACAAGCGGGAGAGAGACGATGCCGATCGATCCGAACGCCGAACTGGAGATCACCGCTTTCGAGTGGGTCCCCTCCTTTGCCCAGGGCCACGTGCGGGACCTGCGCCCGCGCTGGGCCTGCGAGGAATGGGGTCTGCCCTACAAGGTGCGCCTCATCTCCGCGCTGGAGCGGCCCGAGTGGTACTTCACCGACCAGCCCTGGGGCCAGGTGCCCTACGTGCTCGACGGCGAGGTCGGCGTGTTCGAAAGCGGCGCCACGCTCATCCACATCGCCGAGAAGGCGGGCGCCCTGCCCCCGATCGGCTCGCAGGAGCGCGCGGCGGTGCTGAGCTGGCTGCTGGCCGCGTTCAACTCCGTCGAGCCTTCCGTGATGGAACTGGTCAATTGCACCATCTCCCGCAAGGAAGAGTGGGCGCAACTGCACAAGCCCTCGCTGATGGAAGAGTTGGGCGGCAGGCTCGACCGGCTGCAGACCGCGCTGGGCGACGACGAATGGCTGGCCGGCGCATTCTCGATCGCCGACATCGCCATGGCCACGATCCTGCGCGGCCTGCCCGACCCGGCGCTGCTCCAGGCGCAGCCCAAGCTCGCCGCCTACGTGGAACGCGCCATCGCCCGCCCCGCATTCCAGCGCGCTCTGGAAGCCCAGCTCGCGCCCTTTGCCGAAAACGAACCCAGCAAGCAGAAGGAAGGAGCCTGAATCATGGCCTATATCGATGGTTTCGTGATCGCCGTCCCCAAGGCGAACAAGGACAAGTTCATCGAGCATGCAAAGATGGGCGACCAGGTCTTCATGGACCACGGCGCCACCCGCATCCTCGAGTGCTGGCAGGACGACGTGTCCAAGGGCAAGCAGACCGACTTCTTCCGCGCGGTCGAGTGCAAGGAAGACGAGGCGGTGGTCCTCAGCTGGATCGAATGGCCCGACAAGGAGACCCGTGAAAAGGGCATGGCGGAGGTCATGGACGTCATGAAGACCGACCCGCGCATGGCCCCCGAGACAAACCCGATGCCCTTCGACGGCATGCGCATGATCTACGGCGGCTTCACGCCCATCGTCACTCTCGGAGAATAGCCATGGGCAATCCTGTCGGCAGTTTCATCTGGTACGAGCTTATGACCAGCGACCCGGACGCGGCTTCCGCGTTCTACGGCAGCGTCGTCGGCTGGAGGATCGGCGCCAACGAGATGCCCCAGGCGGGCATGGACTACCGCATGATCGAGCGGCTGGACGGCGGCGGCGCGGGCTGCGGCTACAATGGCGGCGTCTTCGCTCTCGACGACGAGATGATTGGCCAGGGCGCCTCGCCGGGATGGCTCGGGTACATCTACGTGCCGGACGTCGACGCCAAGGCGGCCGAGATCGTCGCCGAGGGCGGGCAGATCCACGTCCCGGCCACCACCATGGAAGGCGTCGGCCGCTTCGCCATGGTGACCGACCCGCAGGGCGCGGCATTCTACCTCATGACCCCCGAGCCGCCGGCTGACGATCCCGACGCCACCAGCGACGTGTTCTCGGTCGAAAAACCGCAGACAATTCGCTGGAACGAACTCGTCACCCCCGACGACGAGGCCGCCGTCGCCTTTTACAAGAAGCACTTCGGCTGGAAGCAGGAGGGTGGCATGCCGATGGGTCCGCTCGGCGAATACCGCTTCCTCCAGCTCGGCGACATCGGGATAGGCGCGGTGATGAAGAAAGCCGACTTCATGCCGGTCGCGGGCTGGACCTACTACATCGGCGTCGACGACATCGACCGCGCTTTCGCCGCGGTAAAGGACGGCGGCGGCAAGCCGCAAGGCGAGCCCATGCAGATCCCGACCGGCGAGTACACCGTCCACGCCTTCGATCCACAGGGCGCTTACTTCGGATTGGTCGGCCCGCGCGCCGGCTGACATGTTCACGACATGCGAGCGGTGATTGACGCCGCCCGCATGTTCCATCAATGTTCCGCGCATTCACACCCACGAGGGAGAACGCCGATGGCCGACTACACCTTCTTCACGAACCCGATGTCGCGCGGGCAGATCGCTCGCTGGGCCCTGCACGAAGTCGGCGCCGACTACGAGCAGGTGCTGATCGACTGGAAGGACAAGCCGGACGCCTTCCTCAAGGCCAACCCGATGGGCAAGGTGCCCACCATCGTCCACCACGCGGATGGCGGCGACCGCGTGGTGACCGAGGCGGCGGCGATCTGCCTCTACCTCGCCGAGATGCACCCCGAAGCGGGCCTGCTGCCCAACGATGGCGAGATGGCCGACTATTACCGCTGGACGCTCTTCGCCTCCGGCCCGATCGAGCAGTCGATCACCTCTCGCGCGCTCAAGTTCGAGCCCAAGCCAGAGCAGGAGATGCTGGCCGGCTGGGGCAGCTTCGACCGCACCATCCACACCATCGACGAGAAGCTGAGCGCCGACTCTTGGGTCTGCGGGGACCGCTTCACGATGGCGGACGTTTATGTCGGCAGCTCGATCGACTGGGGCCTGACCTTCGGGATCATGCCGCCCCTGCCCTCGCTGGTCGGCTATGCCGAGCGCTGCCAGGCCCGCCCCGGCTACAAGGCCGCAAAGGCCATCGACGGCAAGCTGATAGAGGAGATGAAAAAATGAGCGGAGAGGCAAAGGCCCGCGTCTGCCTGTGGTACAACGGCGACGCGGAGGACGCGGCGAACTTCTACGCAAGCGTATTCCCCGAAACCACGGTGGACTCCCTCCAGCGCGCCCCCGCCGACTACCCCGACGGTTCGGAAGGCAACGTGCTGGTCGTCGAGTTCACGGTCCTGGGCATCGAATGTATCGGCCTCAACGGCGGCGACCAGTTCCCGCAGTCCGAAGCGTTCTCGTTCCAGATCGCCACCGACACGCAGGAAGAGACCGACCGCTACTGGAACGCCATCGTCGGCAATGGCGGCGCGGAAAGCCAGTGCGGCTGGTGCAAGGACAAGTGGGGCCTCAACTGGCAGATCACCCCGCGCGCGCTCACCGACGCGATGTCCGGTCCTGACCGCGCAGCCGCCAAGCGCGCGATGGAAGCGATGATGACGATGCGCAAGATCGACATCGCGGGGATCGAGGCGGCGGTGGCAGCCGCCTGAGCCGCGCATGACGATCGAGCTCAACCACACGATCATCTGGTGCCGCGACCGGCATGTCTCGGCGGACTTCTTCGCGGAAATCTATGGCCTGCCCGAGCCGGTCGATCTGTACCATTTCCGCTTGGTCAAGCTGGGCGACGGCGTCTCGCTCGACTTTGCCGAGCGGGACAAGCCGGTATCGCCGCAGCACTACGCGATGCTGGTCGACGAAACTGCGTTCGACGGCATACTCGCGCGGATCGAGGCGCGCGGCCTGACCTTCTGGGCCGACCCTGCCCGCAGCCGCGCGGGCGAGATCAACCACAACGACGGCGGCCGGGGCCTCTACTTCGAGGACCCTGACGGCCACATCCTCGAAGCGCTGACCGTGCCTTACGGCGGCTTCCCCGGAAAGAACGACGCATGACCCTGGCGCTCTACGGCCACCCCTTCTCGTCCTACACCTGGAAGGCGCAGATTGCGCTTCAGGCTGCGGGGCTCGACTACGAATTCCACATCGTCGATCCCGATCACCCCGAAAATGCGGCGGTGATCCAGTCGGCCGGCCCGCAGGGCAAGTTCCCGGTCCTGCGCGACGGCGAGAACCTGCTGTTCGAGGCCAGCTCGATCATCGAATACCTCTCGCAGCACCACGCCGGCACCGACGTGCTGCTGCCCTCCGAGGCCGACGCGGCGATCGGCATGCGCATGCTCGACCGGGTGTTCGACAACTACGTCATGGGCCCGATGCAGGAGGTCGTGAACGAATACCTGCGCGACGCCGAAAACCCCGACCTCGCCCGCGTCGAGGAAGCCCGCGCGAGGCTCGACCGGAGCTACGCATGGCTCGAGGGCTGGCTGCAGTTCTACCCGGCGCAGGGCCAGATCACCCTGATCGAATGCGCCGCCGCGCCCGCGCTGTTCTACGCCGACTGGGTCCATCCGATTCCCGAGATGCTGCCCCGCCTGCGCGCCTGGCGCGCCCATCTGCTGGACCTGCCTCCGGTCGCATCCTGCGTCGAGGCCGCCCGCCCCTACCGCGCCGGCTTCCCGCTTGGTGCCCCCGACCGCGACTGACAGGAGAGAACGATGTCCAACGAACTGTCCATCACCCGGCTGATTGCCGCCCCTCCCGCCAAAGTCTGGGAAGTCCTGGCCGAGCGGCAGAACGAATGGTGGTGCCCCACCCCCTGGCGCGCCGAAGTGGATGAGCAGGACCGCCGCCCCGGCGGCGTCTGCAAGATGACGATGTTCGGCCCCGACGGCGAAGTCGCGCCGCAGAACGGCATCTACCTCGCCTACGACGAGGGCCGCCGCTTCATCACCACCGACGCGGTGGTGGACGACTTCCAGCCCAACGGCCCCTTCATGATCGGCATCTGGGAAATCGCCCCCGAAGGCGAGGGCACCCGCTACACCGCCACCGCCCGCCACTGGACCGAGGAAACCATGAAGCAGCATGCCGAAATGGGATTCACCGAAGGCTGGCGCGCCTGCGCCGAGCAACTCGCGGCGATCTGCGAGAAGGAAGCGGGGTGATCGCGCTCGAGGGCGGCTGCGCCTGCGGGGAGGTCCGCTACCGGCTGCTGTCAGCGCCGATCGTCGTGAACTGCTGCCATTGCCGCTCGTGCCAGCGCGAGTCGGGCAGCGCCTTCGCGCTGAACGCAGTGATCGAAACCGACCGGGTCGAAACCCTCGGCGCCGCGCCCGAACGGATCGATACGCCTTCCGACAGCGGCAAGGGGCAGGCCATCCTGCGCTGCCCTTCGTGCAAGGTGGCCGTGTGGAGCCACTACGGCGGCGCCGGCAACGCGGCGAGCTTCGTGCGCGTCGGTACCCTCGACGATCCGGCCGCCTACCCGCCCGACGTCCATGTCTTCACGGTGAGCCGCCGGCCTTGGGTCGCGATCCCGCCGGGTTCCGAATCCTTCGAGCAGTTCTATTCCAGGAAGGACGTCCCGCGCATCTACGGCGAGGACGGCGCGGCCCGTTGGGGCTCCCTGATGGGTCGGTAGCTCACGCGAAAGCCGCCGCCTTCTTCAGCACCCCATAGGCCTCGACCACGCCTTGCAGCTTCGCCGCATGGCTGTGGTCGCCGCCGTTGTGGTCCGGGTGATATTGCCGCAGCAGCCGCGAATAGCGCATCCGCAGCGTCTTGCGGTCGATATCCACGCCAAGCCCCAGGTATTCGAGGGCGCGCCGCTCGTCCGGCGAGAACCGCGCGGCCTCCGGCTTCATCTCGGCCCGCCGGCGGTTCACATGCGCCCGGGCACGTGCCTGAATAGCCTCCAGCGGATCGGCGAAATCGGCCCAGCGCGGCACCCCGTCGACGCCGCCGTCCGGGCGGAAGGCGCGCGTCTGCGTTTCCCACCCATGCAGCGGCGACTGCGCGCGCAGGATCTCCTCGGTGTCCATGCCCTCGAAGTAGTCGTAGCCCGAATTGAAGGCGCGAACGTGGTCGAGGCAGAACCAGCGGTAGTCGCCCGGACCGTCGAAACCCGAGGGCCGACCGCCCGGCGCGCGGAACTCGCCCGCCTCCCCGCACCCCGGCCAGGCGCACTGGCGACCGCCGGATTCTACCCTGCCATGAAATCTATGCTGTCTCACCGGCTTCCAGATGGGCGATCGAACGCCTATTGTGAAGCCCATGACCGGACCACTTGCACTCGAAATGCGTCAATTGCTGACTGCTGCCTTCGCCCCCACCGCGCTCGACGTGGTGAACGATTCCGCCACCCACCGCGGCCACAGCGGCGACGACGGCAGCGGCGAATCGCATTTCACCATCGTGATAGAGAGCCCGCAGTTCGTCGGCGTCTCGCGCCTCCAGCGCCAACGCCTGGTCAACGCCGCCCTCGGCGACATCCCCGGCAACCGCGTCCATGCGGTGGCGATCAAGGCGCGCGCTCCGGGGGAGTGATTTAGGGGTTTCAAGCGGAGGCGCGGAAGCGCGGAGAAGAAAAGGGTTGGTTCGCGCAAAGGCGCAAAGAGGGCGCGCTTGCGGCGAAGCCGCTGTTTCATCCAGGCGCTGCTTCAACCGAACGCTCGGATCGTGAGGTGACTTGCGGCGCCGCAAAGCCCCTTCGCGCCCTTGCGCCTTTGCGCGCGCCCTTCCTACTCTTCTCCGCGCCTCCGCGTGAACGGCCTCCTCCCACCGCCGCGTGAAACCGATATCCCCCCCGCCTTCGCCATTGCCCTTTGCGCTTCCCGCGCCTAAATGCGCGCACCATGCCGACACCTCTGACTTTCGCCGTGCCCAAGGGCCGTATTCTCGACGAAGCGCTGCCCTTGATGGCGCGTGCCGGCGTGGTGCCCGAGGCGGAGTTCCACGACAAGAAGTCGCGCGCGCTCTCGTTTGCCTGTGAAAACAGCGACATGCGCCTGATCCGCGTGCGCGCCTTCGACGTGGCGACTTTCGTCGCGCACGGCGCCGCGCAGGTCGGCATCGTCGGTTCGGACGTGGTCGAGGAATTCGCCTACTCCGACCTCTACGCGCCCGTCGACCTCGCGATCGGCCACTGCCGCCTCTCCGTGGCCGAGCCCGTGGGCGAGACCGGCGGCGCACTGCCCTCGCACCTGCGCATCGCCAGCAAGTACCCCAACCTCACCCGCCGCCACTTCGAGAAGCTGGGCGTGCAGGCCGAGGTCGTGAAACTGAACGGCGCGATGGAACTGGCGCCCTCGCTCGGCCTCTCGAGCCGGATCGTCGACCTCGTCTCCACCGGCCGCACGCTCAAGGAGAACGGCCTCGTCGAGACCAGCCGCATCCTCGACATTTCCGCGCGCCTGATCGTCAACCGCGCCGCGCTCAAGACCGACGACCGCGTCGCCGCGCTGGTCGATGCCTTCCGCGCGCTCGTGGCCGAAGCCAAGGCCGCCTGATGCTCCGCCTGTCCAGCAGCGATCCCGGCTTCGCGGAGGCCTTCGCCCGCGTGGTATCGGACCGCCGCGAGAGCGCGGTGGACGTCGCCGCCGACGTCGCCGCGATCATCCAGGCCGTGCGCCAGCGCGGCGATGACGCGCTGGCCGAATACACCACCAAGTTCGACCACCACGACCTCGACCTGACCGGCTGGCAGGTCGGCGCCGAGACCTGCAAGGCCGCGTTCGACGCGCTCGACCCCACCTTGCGCGAGGCCCTCGAACTCGCCGCCACCCGCATCCGCGCCTACCACGAAGCCCAGCTTCCCGAGGACCGCGATTACACCGACTCCGCCGGCGTGCGCCTCGGCGCGACGTGGAACGCGGTGGACGCGGCCGGGCTCTACGTACCGGGCGGCCGCGCCGCCTATCCGTCGTCGCTGCTGATGAACGCGATCCCCGCCAAGGTCGCGGGCGTCGAGCGGCTGGCCGTCGTCACCCCGACCCCGAACGGCGAGGTCAACCCGCTCGTCCTCGCCGCCGCGCACCTTGCCGGCGTGGACGAAGTGTGGCGCGTGGGCGGTGCCCATGCGGTCGCGGCGCTCGCCTACGGCACCGACCGGATCGCGCCCGTGGACGTCGTCACCGGCCCCGGCAACGCCTGGGTGGCCGAGGCCAAGCGCCAGCTCTACGGCGTCGTCGGCATCGACATGGTGGCCGGCCCCAGCGAGATTCTCGTCATCGCCGATGCGAAGAACCAGCCGCGCCGGATTGCCGCCGACCTGCTCAGCCAGGCCGAGCACGACCCGACCTCGCAGTCGATCCTCATCACCGACGACGCGGCCTTTGCCGATGCCGTCGCGGAGGCGGTGGAACTGGAACTGGCCGGCCTCTCGACGCAGGCGACGGCGCGCACCAGCTGGACCGACAACGGCGTCATCATCGCCGTCGCCAGCTTCGACGAGGCCCCTGCCCTCGCCAATGCGCTGGCCGCCGAGCACGTCGAGATCGCCACCGACGCGCCCGAGGCACTGATGCGCCGTATCCGCCATGCCGGCTCGGTGTTCCTCGGCCGCATGACCCCCGAGGCGGTCGGCGATTACGTCGCGGGCCCCAACCACGTCCTGCCCACCGGGCGGCGTGCGCGGTTTTCGTCGGGGCTCTCGGTGCTCGATTTCATGAAGCGCACCAGCTTCATCCAGCTCGACCAGGCGGCGCTGGAGGCCATCGGCCCCGCCGCCGTCGCCCTTGCCGATGCGGAAGGGCTTCCGGCGCACGCGCGCTCCATTTCCATAAGGCTCGGCCAATAATGTCCAATTCCAAGCAAAAGCGGGCAGCCGCCCGTCTCGCCGCCGTTCAGGCGCTCTACCAGTTCGACATGGAAGGCACGCACCTGCCCGTCCTGCTCGACGAGTTCCACCGCCACCGCCTCGGCATGGAAATCGACGACGCCAAGTTCGCGCAGGCCGAAGTCGCGTTCTTCGACGACGTCGTGAAGGGCACGATCGCTCGCCGCGACGAGATCGACGAACTGCTGTCGTCCAAGCTGTCGGAAGGCTGGTCGCTCCCGCGCCTCGACAAGACCATGCTGCAAATCCTGCGCGCCGGCACTTACGAGCTGATGGCCCGCGCAGACGTGCCGACCGGCGCCGCGATCAGCGAGTATCTCGACGTCTGCCACGCCTTCTTCGACCCGCGCGAGGCGAAGTTCCTCAACGGCGTGCTGGATTCGGTGGCGAAGTCGGTTCGCTGAGGCGGACTCGACTTGGACCCATGCTGACGGCATCACCGTGCGATGGCCGGTGAATTCGCCTTCATTGACGCACTGCGCGCGATAGCGACGGCGCCCGGCGCCCGGGCGCTGACGGACGATGCGGCAGTGCTGTCCATCGGCGGTGAGACTCTGGTGCTCACGCTCGATACGCTGGTCGAGGGCGTCCACTACCTGGCCGGCGACCCGGCGGGCGACGTGGCGTGGAAGCTCGTTGCGGTGAACGTCTCCGACCTTTCCGCCAAGGGAGCCACGCCTCTGGGCTGCCTCTATTCGCATGCGCTGGGCGAGGATGACTGGGACCGTGCGTTCCTCGCGGGGCTGGACGCGGCATGCCGTGATTTCGCCATTCCCCTCCTCGGCGGCGACACCGTGCGCATGCCCGATGGCTCGGCGCGCAGCTTCTCGCTGACCGCGCTCGGAACCGGCCGGAAGGATTGCGTGGTGCCCTGTCGCACCGCCGCCCGCGTCGGCGACCGGGTGTGGGTGAGCGGGACGATCGGCGATGCCGGGTTGGGCCTCGCCGCTGCGTCCGGGACGCTCGATGGGCTTGCGGCGCATGTCGCCGCGCTGGCCGCGCGCTATCGCCGGCCGATGCCCGACCCGCGCTTCGGCGCGGCGCTGGCGCCGCTGGTCCATGCGATGATGGACGTGTCGGACGGCTTGCTGGTCGACGCGGGCCGCATCGCGCAGGCGAGCGGCGTGGGGATCACGCTGAACGCCGAGGCGGTGCCGCTATCCCACGCCCTGCGTGCCGTCGCGGGAGGCTCTCTCGAGGCCCGCCTCGCGGCGATGACCGCGGGCGATGACTACGAACTGCTGTTCACCGCCCCGCCCGGCCACACCGCGCTCATCCGCGAAGCCGCCCGCGCCTTGGGCCGTCAGGTGACCGCCATCGGCACGGTCGGCGAGGGCAGCGGGCTGTCGCTGCTCCACGAGGGTCGGCCGGTCCCGCTCCCCGAGCGCCTCGGCTACCAGCACTGAACCTCGTCCCCGGCTCGACCGGGGACCACTGGCAAGGCCGCACCACCTTCAGCGGTGCGCGGCGCTGCAGTGGCCCGGCGCAGGCTCCCGCCTGAAGTGCTCCCGGATCAAGTCCGGACGACGGTGACCGATAGCCGCTTGCCAGCCTCCCGCCTTCACGATAGCCCTTGCCGCCTCGAACGGGAAAAACCCGTCGAGTAACAAAAACCCATTGGGAAGGGGGCGTTCAGTGAATTTGATCACGATCGCAATTGTCTTGGGGCTTCTGGCCATCGTCTATGGCTTCGTCACCAGTCGTCAGGTCCTGAGTTCTCCGGCAGGCACCGAAAAGATGCAGGAGATCGCCGCCGCCATCCAGGAAGGCGCGCAAGCCTACCTCAAGCGGCAGTATTCAACCATCGCGGTAGTCGGCGTCGTCGTCGCGGTCATCCTCGTGGTGACGCTTGGCGCGATCTCGGCAATCGGCTTCGTCATCGGCGCGGTCCTTTCGGGGCTCGCCGGCTTCATCGGCATGAACATATCGGTGCGCGCCAACGTGCGAACCGCCGCCGCCGCGCAGACCGGCCTGCAGGCGGGCCTGACGCTCGCCTTCCGCGCGGGCGCGATCACCGGGATGCTGGTGGCGGGGCTCGCGCTCCTCGCGATCTCGGTGTTCTTCTGGTACCTGACCGCCGTGGCCGGGCATACCGTAGGCGGCACCGACCGCACCGTGGTGGAGGCGCTCACCGCCCTCGCCTTCGGCGCCTCGCTCATCTCGATCTTCGCGCGCCTGGGCGGCGGCATCTTCACCAAGGCCGCCGACGTGGGTGCAGACCTCGTCGGCAAGGTCGAAGCGGGCATCCCCGAGGACGACCCCCGCAACCCCGCTGTCATCGCCGACAACGTGGGCGACAACGTGGGCGACTGCGCCGGCATGGCCGCCGACCTGTTCGAGACTTACGTGGTCACCGTGGGCGCCACGATGGTGCTGACCGCGCTGCTGGTGAAGGGCCTCGGCGCCTACCTCCTCGCGCTGATGACGCTGCCGCTGCTGATCGGCGGCGTCTGCATCGTGACCTCGATCATCGGCACGTATTTCGTCCGCCTGGGCTCCTCCAACAACATCATGGGCGCCATGTACAAGGGCTTCCTGGTGACGGCGGTGCTGTCGGTCCCGGCGATCTACGGGTGCATCTGGTTCGTCCAGCGAGGCGACATGGCCGCTCCCATCGGCGAGCTCGGCTTCGCCGGCGTGGACCTGTTCTGGTGCGCGCTGCTGGGCCTTGTCATCACCGGCCTCATCATCTGGATCACCGAGTATTACACCAGCACCGCCTACCGCCCGGTCCGCTCGATCGCCAAGGCCTCGGAGACGGGCCACGGCACCAACGTGATCCAGGGCCTCGCGATCAGCCTCGAGTCGACGGCGCTGCCCACCATCGTCATCGTCGCGGGCATCATCATCGCCTACCAGCTCGCCGGGCTGCTGGGCATCGCCTATGCGGCCACCGCGATGCTGGCACTGGCGGGAATGGTCGTCGCGCTCGACGCCTATGGTCCCGTCACCGACAACGCCGGGGGCATCGCCGAGATGGCCGGCCTCGACGACGAGGTGCGCGCCAAGACCGACGCGCTCGACGCGGTCGGCAACACCACCAAGGCCGTCACCAAGGGCTATGCCATCGGTTCGGCGGGCCTTGCCGCACTGGTGCTGTTCGCCGCCTACACCACCGACCTGCGCGAGTTCTTCCCCGAACTCGACGTGAACTTCAGCCTCGAAAACCCCTACGTCATCGTCGGGCTGCTGCTCGGCGCGCTGCTGCCCTACCTGTTCGGGGCCATGGGCATGACGGCGGTGGGCCGCGCGGCGGGCGACGTCGTTCTCGACGTGCGCGCGCAGTTCCGTGAAAAGCCGGGCATCATGACCTACGAGGAAAAGCCCGACTACGCGCGCACGGTCGACCTAGTGACCAAGGCCGCGATCAAGGAGATGATCGTGCCCTCGCTGCTGCCGGTGCTGGCGCCGATCGCGGTCTACTACGTGATCGGCTGGGTCGGCGGCCGCGCCAACGGCTTCGCGGCGCTCGGCGCGCTGCTGCTCGGGGTGATCGTAAGCGGCCTTTTCGTGGCGCTCTCGATGACCTCGGGCGGCGGCGCGTGGGACAACGCCAAGAAGTACATCGAGGACGGCCACCACGGCGGCAAGGGCTCCGAGGCCCACAAGGCGGCCGTCACCGGCGACACCGTTGGCGATCCCTACAAGGACACCGCGGGCCCGGCGGTGAACCCGATGATCAAGATCACCAACATCGTCGCGCTCCTCCTGCTCGCGGCGCTGGCGGCGGGGTGATCGACCGAAGCGTCGTCCCAGTCTCCGCCGGGACGACGCTTCACCATTAGCATTTCCTTGATGGATGCCCGCTATGCCGGCTGCGAACCGGCAACCGGCCCGCAATCGGCCCCGCATTCGGACATCCGCCCTGGTGGCACTCAAGGCTCACGATCAGATCGCGCTTGCGGCACATGCCCATGCCGCATCCGCGCGCGCGGCCACCGGCCGCCTGACCTGCGTCGCCTGGCGCGATCTCGAGCATGAGGTCGACGCGTGGGACCGCCTCGCCCTTGTCGCAAGCGAGCCCAACCCGTTCTTCGAGAGCTGGTATCTCCTGCCGTCCCTGCGACACCTGCCCGACACCGACCGCGTCATGGTGCTGCGTTACGAGCAGGACGGCGAACTGGCAGGGTTGCTACCGGTGATCCGTGCAGGCCGTTACTACCGTTGGCCGGTGCCGCAGATTTCGAGCTGGCTCCACGCGAACTGCTTCTGCGGTGTCCCGCTCGTCGCCGAGGGCGCCGAAATGCCGTTCTGGCGGGCAGTCCTGCGCTGGGCGGACGCCGAGCCGGGCGCCGCGTTGTTCATGCACTTTCGAGGCATGGTGCTGGGCGGAGCCTTGCACGCGGCTCTGGAATCCGTCGCAGCCAGCGAGGCGCGGCAGGTCGAGGTCGTCCACAGCGAGGCACGCGCCATGCTCGCCTCCGACATGACGCCGGACGCGTACCTGGAAGCCTCTCTGTCGGGCAAGAAGCGCAAGGAACTGCGTCGCCAGTCGAGCCGCCTCGCCGAGGAAGGCCTGGTGTCATTCGAACGCAGGATCGACGGCGAAAGTGTTGCGTCATGGTGCGATGATTTTCTCGCGCTGGAAAAGGCCGGCTGGAAAGGCAAGGCCGGCTCCGCTCTCGCCTGCGAAGAGAGGACTGCGCGGATGTTCCGTGACTGCCTTAGGGGCGCTGCCGAGCAAGGGCGGCTCGAGCGCCTGACGTTGACGCTGAACGGGCGCCCGTTGGCGATGCTGGCGACGTTCCTTACTCCGCCCGGCGCCTATTCGTACAAGACCGCATTCGCCGAAGAGTTCGCCCGCTTCTCGCCCGGCGTGCTGCTCCAGCGCGAGAATCTGGCCGTGCTCGCGCGTCACGGCATCGCGTGGACCGACAGCTGCGCCAGCGCCGACCACCCGATGATCGACCATCTGTGGCGGGAGCGGCGCGCCATCGGCCGGCTCTCGATCGCCATTGGCGGCACGCTCCGCCGGGCCGCCTTCCGCCGCTTCGTCCGCGCCGAGATGGCGCGCAACCCCTCCGGACCCCTACCATGAACGCGCCTGTCGACCTCTCTCCCGCCGCCGTGTTCCCGGATTCTGCGCGCGCCGCTTTCGCCGCCGGCTATCCTGAAATGCCGCATAAGCTGACCCATGCTTTGGGGGCGCATCCCCTCATGGAACTGGACGCCCTCGCTCGCCTGGCCGAGGCGCTCCCTGCCGCATCGATCGAATACAATGCCGCCGACCAGCCCATCGGCATCGACGGCAAGCCCGCGCCCACCGGCATCCCGATCGGCGAGACGATCCGGCACATCGAGACGACGCGGTCGTGGGCAGTCCTCAAGAATATCGAGCAGGATCCAGCCTATGCTGGACTGCTCGCAGACCTGCTGGCCGAAATCCAGCCCGCCATCGAGGCACGGACCGGACGGATGCTCAAGACGCAGGGATTTGTCTTCGTGACCTCCGCGGGCGGCGTGACGCCCTACCATTTCGACCCCGAGCACAACATCCTGATGCAGGTGCGCGGGTCCAAAGTCATGACGCAGTTTCCGGCCGGAGACACGGCTTACGCACCGGACGAGGTCCACGAGACCTACCACACCGGAGGCGGCCGCGAATTGAGGTGGCACGAGGGCCTGCTCCCCGGCGGCCGCGACTTCGCCCTGAAGGCGGGGGAAGCCCTGTTCGTCCCGGTCATGGCGCCCCATTTCGTGCGCAACGGTCCGGAGCCCTCGGTGTCCCTCTCGATCACCTGGCGTTCGGAATGGAGCTTCGCCGAGGCGGACGCGCGCGCATTCAACGGACTGCTGCGAAAGCTGGGCCTTGCGCCCTCGCCTCCCGGGCGATGGCCCGCGCGCAATCGCGCGAAGGCCCTCGGCTGGCGCATCGCAAGGAAGCTGGGCGCCGCCTGACGAGCCGACCGCCGAATTGGTGCCCCTGGCCCGACTAAGCCGCCGATAGGGACAAACCGCAGAAATCCGCCACTCTTTGTGTTTAGGATGGATCAGTATGTACCCCATTCCTGTACCACCTTCAAGCCGCGAACGGCGCTGAGGCAAAGAGTGACACGACGATGAAGACCGAGATCAAACTGAACGACGGGGAAGCGCAGCACATGGGCCATGGCGTCTTCGTTCTCCTACAGCGCGACGAATACGGGCGAGCGCAAAACGTGGTGGTGACCGAGGACGACTTGCGCCGCCTCCTGGGCAGCCGGTCTCGCTGATGAGCACATGCGGCGACATGACGCAGGCAAGCGACGGGCTTGGTGGACGAGGTGAAGTCAATATGTGAGACTTTTTGCTTCCGTACTATCGAGTACTTGGAGGGCAGATCATGGCGAGGTCGCGCAGAAAACCACCAACATTTGAGGTTCCACTCGATGATGGAAGCATCGGAGAGTTGATCGACAAAGGCCTTGTTTCTATATGGCAAAAAGACGAGGCGGGCCATTTACACCATATCATTCTTTCTGAGGCTGACCTTCGGATTCTCTTGGACTTAGTATTCAACGGAAAAAGCGAATGGCAGCCTAAGCACCCTCCGTTCGCAAGGCCTCTCTAAAACAAAGCTGGCAGTTTTAAGACTGCCTGCCGTACCCTCTGGACCCTGGCGCCGCCGTGTGCCATTTCATTTCGACCATCAACGGCTCCGGGTGTCCCAGCGGCATCACGCGCACCATAAAGGGAGCGCGAGCTGTGGCCGTCTCACTTCAAGAACTTCGATATCGTGCACGTCAGCCCCGCCTGGGCCGCTGGTGGCGACTGTGGATCGCCTGTAGCTCCTGGCTGTCGGCCCTTGCCTTGGTCATTGCGACCCGCGAGAGCGGTTGGAGCGATGGCGGCATTCGGGTGCTGACGGTCTGCGCGGTCTGCTCGGTTCTAGCCCTCGCGCTCGGCCTGACGATTGCCTGGGTTAGGAACGGGAAGCGGGCATGATCGAGGTGACGCCCGGCCCTCTGCCCATCCACTTCTTCACCATCGTGGTGAAGGCGACCGCCGTCGACAGGTCATTCCCTGGGGGACGTAAAGCATTCATTGGCGCCCACGATGCTGGGTCGTACAACGGCTCCATCTTCTGCCTGTCCTCCATGGGGCCTGACAGTGTCGATTGGCACCTGACGCGCCTGGAGTCAGCTGGCATCGTCCTGGGGATGGACGCGGCGTTGGCGGACATGACAGACGGCCCCCAGGTCGATTGTCCGGGATTGCTGTTCAAGTGCGAGGGCGACTGGTTTGGCGCTCGGTGGAGTGTTGCCGCCTGCGCCGGATCGGGTCAGCAGCAGGCGCAGGCCCGAGAGGTCGTCGTAGCGCCCATACAGCGCGTTCCCGCAGATACACAGGTTTCGCGGCCATTGGGCGATCAAAGCTCTCCAGGAGAGTCGGGAACAGCTTGGAAGCGAGTGATGGGCCCAATGGGTCGATGCTTTTGGACGGGCGGCGAGGACGATGAAGATTGACTTAAGGTGGGGAGCCTGAGGGGCAGGGCCCTCCGGGAGCGGGCCGAACGCTTTGATGCGCTTCGCCTGATGGCGTAGGTCCTCCCAACAGATGCACGATTAAGACCCTTGAGCGCCGATGGGCTCTCGGGGGTTTTTCATGCCGTCGCCACTTGCCGTTCGTTCCCTTTTCGTTCTACAGTGCCGCGCATGGAACGCATCGACCCTCACCAGCTCACCGAGGTCATCCTCTCCGCTCCTGCCTGGGCCCGTGTGGGCATCACCATGCCGGACGAGCGCATGCGCAAACGGGCCGCTCAGGAGCTGGCAGCGACGATCGTCGAGCAGCTGGGGATTGAGGACGGCGAAGGGGACGAGGGGCAGCTTAGGCTGCCTATGTAACCGGAACAGGGCGGATGAGGCCCGAAGGGGACTTTCTGATGACGCCCCATAGCCGCCGTTGATGCCCGCTAGGGTCGCCCGCCTCAAACATCAGCGATGCTTGATCAGAAAGCCCGCACTTTATTGTTTTGGGAACTTAAATGGCCAAAAAAGGCAGCAAAGTACGCCGAAAGTCGGCCCGGCAACGCCGCTCCGATCCCAAGGGCCCATGCCCGTGTTGCCCTGCAGCCAGCCAAAAGAAATCCAACTTCCTAAAAGATATCCCAAAACACCAAGCAGGGCTGACGCCAATACCTTATGACCGCCAATCCAGCGGCGAAATGGCCAAGTTATTGGCAGAACAATAAAAATCATTGCTATAGTGGAAAATATGAGACCTATCATAAAAACGAACGGCCAGAAAAACATGACGGTCGGTATCAGCCATATCGCGTCATTTTTTAACTGACCAAAAAAGAATTCCAGAGTTGGACAAATGACCGCCGCTATCGCGCTTCCTCCGACAGCTGATATAAACGCCGCTTTGATGTGCGACCTGCCTGCTAATTCCATTGGTAAAACCACAATCTTCGGGACAATCTAGGAAGTTGCGTGATTGGTAATGGTTGGAGCCGTTTCGTCAACGATTACGGCCTTTCGACTGCTTCCCACCCAACTCAGCCATAGCCCCTCTCCCGGCCAGCTCCCGAAACCGGACGCCCCGCCAGCCCTCCACGAAAAGAAACCCCGCGGCGCCAGAAGGCACCTTGGGGGTTTATCGTAACTCAGGGATAGGCCCAAGTTAGAGCGCGGGCGAAGTCAGCCACGTTCTTCTCCAGGTCCGCCAGGGACCCACCGTTGTCGATAAGCTCATCGTTTTGGACCTTAGAGGATACCGCATCGCCTCGCCAAGATGTACGCATCATAAATGAGACAGATTGTCATTTCTCTGATCGAGTTCTTGCGCAACCTGTGGCTGCCCATCCTGTTTGTTTTTGGGGCCATTCAGGACCCCCTGGATATAGGGAAGGTGGCTGGGCTCGTCCCCCAAGACACGACGTGGCCTTTTGTCAACGCGCCGATAATGAGATACGCGTTCGCCTTCGCTGCGGCAGTTTGGCTGTTCGTTTGGTTTCACCGCAAGCGGCTCCGTTTCGAGGGGGTGGTCCTCAAGCAAGACTTGCCCCTGCACAACGCCATTTGGTACATTGCCCGTAAGACGCGATGGGCAGCCAGTCAGCTTCCAGACGAAGACGATGACTGGCCCCTGGAGGCGGGCCACGAACTATTTCGAAAACTGGCGGAGAATAGACTTCAAGCGTTCGGCCGGAAAAAAATAAACGGAACCGTCGATTTGGCGTTCACCCAGATACCGCCGGATGCTTTCAACACCGCGCAATGGGATGCCCACCTGATGGTTTCTAAAATCCCGCCAGCCATCGTCAGGACATCAGGCGGCGACTTGTGGCACCGCGTCCATCTCGACCGAAGCCAAGTCCATGACGTTTGGCCGAACCGGCGGCTCTGGGACCGGTTTAGAAAAAAGTCCCCGATTGACAGGATCGATGCGCTTGCAGCTCCGCAAACGTACCTTGAGATACAGGCCGATCAGGACCGCAACTATTTCCGCGATCCTCATCTCGCAAACGTGTTCGACGCCTGACTGAGTGCGGCTCCTCGAAAAGAAATCCCCCAGGGCCCGAATGGGGCCGAGGGGGACTTGAGGTAGCGTCAGGGCACGGTAGCGGCGTGCGGGCCATCGCAAGGGCCAGAGGCGGGCACCAAATATCCATGGCGTTCCCGCAGGCCGATCCACTCAGATTTCCGGCCCGAGTAACGCGAGGGGTAGGGAGGCAGACAACCGTCCTGCTGGAGCTGGAGGTAGACCGCCGGGTCTGTCAGCGCTGCGTCGGGCGCCAGTCGCAAGGCCTGCTTCTTGGCCCAGGCGGCAAGCTGTTGGCCCTTGAAAGGATCGGTTAGGTGGGTCCACCACCAGACGCCGACAGGGGATACCATGATGACGTCCTCCGGCTCTCCGGGCACATCGTCGTCGGGCAACTCGGTGCTCGTTAACCGGGCGGCGACAGGGAAGCGGGGGTCGTCCACCAGAGCCATGGCTTGCCGATCATAGCCGAGGGCGTCGCACAGGTCCGGCAAGGCGAACCAGGGGACCCCGTGCACGGGCAGTATGCGTATCGAGCGACGGAAGAACTTCAGCGTGTCGCCTTCGCCGTAAATCGTCGACGTGGTCACCGGATGACGTTTCCGTCGATGTCTATCGTGACCGTTCCGCCAGTGGTCTTTCGGCTCGGCGGCGGCTTCGGGAGGCCGCGTTTGCGTTCGGACTGCAGTTCGGCGAAGCGCTCACCATATCGGCGTTCGCCTCGTGTCAGGTAGCCCTCGAAGGTCTCCCCCTTCGGCGACTTGGCGGTCAACGAACCGTTGTTGCCGATCCACTGGGAAGTTAGCTGGGCTCGCAGCCCCTCAAGCTTCGACTGGTATATGGCGTCATTAATGATGCGCCGGTTCTCGCCTTCGGTCTTGTAGGGGCTGACGCCTGCCATGCGGATCATCGCCATGTCCTTGTCGGACGCGGCCCCCTTCAGCTGGCTGGTGCGGCTAAGGGCGGCGTTGGCAGCCACCGTGTTCAGCTGGTCCCGTGCTTGCCAGGTCTGCCCATCCTGAAGGTGGCGTAGGGCTGCACCGATCGGGGTTGCGATCGTGCCGACCGCCCCCGCAGCAAGGTCAGCCAGCGTTCGCCCGCCGCGCTCGCCTTCCACAGGTGTTATGGTGTCCATCCAGGCCGCCTTTACCGGCCCGGTCCCCATTTTGGACACGGCTCTGCTCGCACCAAGATACTGCCGGACGGCGTCCCGTTCTGCGGAGGCCTTGCCCTGCGCGGCTATCAGCGCCTTGCGATCGTCGGGCGTCGTCGTGGCGTGGCTCGCGGCGGCCGGAGGCTGGTAGGTGATATCCTTGACCCACTGCCCCCCGTGGAAGACCACACGGGCTTTGCCGTCCTTGGAAGTGGCCGTCTGGCCCTCTTTGATTTGTTCGGGCAAGGTCAGTCCAGTACGTAGCCATTGGGGACAGCCGGGGAATGAGGGAAGCCCGCAGTGGACCGCTGCAAGCTCATCGCTTGTGGTCTTGAGGCAGCTGCCCAAGCGGTCCCTTCGGCATCTCGTGAGACTTGGTCGGTCGCCCTGCGGCGAAGGCGCACTATCGCAAGCCACACGGAGGAGGCGGCGATGAGAACGATCGAAGCGATCAGCATTTAGCCCCTCGCAAGGCGAGCGGTCGAGTTGGTATGGTCATGTTAAAGTTCCCGGCCAGGAATGTTTGTGGAGGCGCGTGCGGTGAGGACGCGCAGACGATGAATGGCTGGTCCAAGCGATCGGCGAAACCGAGGGTCGCGACAGCGGCGCACGACAGTAATCGGCAGGCGAGCCCTATAGGCGGCGTTCGGCAAGCCAATCAGTGAGGAGGACACTCCTTCCACCTGCTTGGGCTGGCGGCGTTTCGCCGGGCCTATAGGGGACTAAATGCAGCCTTTAGGTATGGATGGTTGTCACCATCTCCATCCCCCTTTGGGGCCTTTAGGTAGGCGTTCGGTGTCGTTCGCCCCCCTACCCCCCAGGGTCCTCTGCAAGCATGTCATGCATAGGTCGGCACTAATGGTCGTGCTTTAGGTGGCACTAATGGCAAGTTCTTGAAAACAAAGGGCGTTAGGCCTTCGGCTCTCTTTCGCTATATATGGGGGTGAGTGCGGGCTGTCGGGGGCGGGTGACGAGCGGAGGAGCCAAAAGGCGCCTGGAGGGACCCAGAAGAATAATCGGGGAGCGTGTCCTCCAAAACCCGCAGAGAACCGTGCGTGGTGGTGAAGGTCCGAGTAGCAGCAGCGGCGGCCTAGCGAAGCGCCGATTTTCGATTTGCATTGGCCCTGAAACGCTGTGGGACCACCTGAGGGCGGCGGGGGGACCCGTGATATCGTCATTCGGTTCATTTCGGGCACGGGGCTTCTGCTGGCGTCAGCGGCCATCGCCCGCCACATGCCTACCGAAAGGCGGGACGCGGCGGAGGTGGCCATTCCCTTCTCGACATTGTCGGCTTAGGCTCGGGCAGTCGGCAGCGATTGTGGGCATTTGCTCCTACGGTCCATCGCGGCTCCGGGAGCGACGTTGACAAGGCCTTACACAATAGCCTAACCAGCGTCAGTCAATCTTGTATGAACACGGACGAGCCATGAAGACCATCACCTACTACCGTGTGTCCACCGCCGCCCAAGGCCGCTCGGGGCTCGGCCTGGAGGCCCAGCGGGACGCGGTCGGACGCTTCTGCCAAACCAGGGGCTGCGAGGTGCTGGCCGAATACACCGAGGTCGAGAGCGGCAAGCGGAATGATAGGCCAGAGCTGGCGAAGGCGATGCACCATGCCAAGGTGACGGGGGCTACGCTGGTGATCGCCAAGCTGGACCGCCTGAGCCGTAATGCCGCGTTCCTGCTCCAGCTTCAGGAGAGCGGTGTCCGGTTCATTGCGGCGGACATGCCCGAGGCCTGCAACCTGACAGTGGGCATCCTGGCCCTCGTGGCCCAACAGGAGCGGGAGGCCATCTCGGCAAGGACCAAGGCCGCCCTGGCGGCAGCGAAGGCCCGTGGGCAGCGCCTTGGCAACCCCAACGGCGCCGCTCCTCTGCGTAAGGCTGCGAAGGGCAACACGGCGGCGGTCATCGCCCTGAAGGCTGCTGCGGACGGACATGCGGCCAACCTCCGCCCGATCGTCGATAACCTGCGAGGCCGAGGCCTGACATCGCTGCCTGCCATCGCCAATGCCTTGAACGAGATGCAGATGCAGACGCCGCGTGGAGGCAAGTGGCACCCGTCGTCCGTTCGCAACCTTCTGACGCGGCTGGAAGCGTGATTGCAGGCGGCCAGAAATATTCGGGTGGTGATGGGCGTCGAACGCGGCCTGAGCCGGGCTTTGAATGTAATATCATATCATAAAGCAGTGGAGCTGCCAGGCTCTGCAGCTAGTGGCAATGTCAGGACCTCAGGGACCTAGGCGCGTCGTCAGCCCGCTTCGGCCAACATCTGCCATACACTGGGATAGATACAACGGGCCACGGTGAGCACCTTCCGTTTCCGATCGGCGCCGATCGCTTGCGTCTGGTTTTGGAGGGCGCTCAAATCGTTCGTTACGACCGGGAAGGGTGGATTGCAGAAAGGCCGCTTCAGATGTTTAACAGGTTACTATCGGACCACACATCCTCGAATCCCGGCGCGACTAAGAACCTCCATCCCGGTGGCAGTGCTAGATACGGCAGAACAGCAGGACAATCCTCTCGCAGATGATAGAGGTGGACGGGCTTGAAGAAATCGTCTGCTTCCGAATAATCGCCTGACCAGATGAACCACCCCGTTGATCCGCTCTTAAATGGATGACGCAGGCCATGGAGCGGCATTTGTCCGCGCAGCGCGCTTTCGGAGATGCCGACTGTAAAGCTATCTTCTGGGGGCGTAAAATGAACGCCGAGTCGCTCGCAGACGCTTTGTTGTGCTTCGATCATCCGGGTAGTCTAATCCGCAAAATTGATGTCGGCTATCGGGAAGCTGATTTCGGCTCACCAGTGTCGCCGATGGGTGGAGAGCCGACATAGCCATGTTAAGTTGAAGCCCAATCCGTCGAGGAAACCATTACACTATGCTCCTTATTATCGCCCTTATGGCTGGTGGGACGCCAGCAACCCCAGTGAAACCTGACGATGATTGCTACACCGTCTGGGGTGGAACTGGTGGCAGACATCCGATCTCGGAAGTTTGTCCGGAAAGGCAGAAGCAGCTTGTCGAAACCATTCGAATTATGGCTGAAAACGGTAGTAAAGTTGGGGTGAAATGCGCGAATGGGATGGCATATCTGCGAAACGGCGGGCGACTTAATCGCCTAGAAGATTATTACTGTAATGATCTCGTTTCACCCCAAAAATGAACTGATCTCTGTCGTATCTACAGAGCTAGCGGTTCCGCATGGCGAAATTCCACGCTCGGCACCCTAAGGGGGTAACTGTGGGAACGGCGGGAATGGGGCGCGAACCGCCAGACCGCTTTTCCTGTCACGCGGCGGTAAGCTGCCCTTCAGCTGACAGATGGCCGTAGCCGCGTCGGGAGAGGCCGGAAGGGGTGGAAAGCTGCCGAATTAACGACCTGCTCGATTACGCGATCGGGCTTGCCGTTGAGCCCGCCTTTTTTTTCGCCTTTCGGCATCTGGCGAAGGCACAGCGGCCTCGGCACGTTTCGCTTTATCTCCACGGAGTTTTCGGGCGAAATGTTGCCCGACATCGCCCGCAAAGGATGCCAGAATTTCTTTCACAACGTCTTGAATCATCCACGGAGGATATGCCGCCAGAATGCGGCAAGCAAGCACGCCTCCCGCGTCCGCTATGGGGCGAAACCGGAAAGTCCCCTTTCTGCCACCCATAGCCCCTATGCTGCCGTAGCCCCCATCGCCAACTACCGCCTCGCCACGCCATCTTGAATGCGGATGAGAGCGGCGATGAGCCTGAGTGGGAAAAGGCGCCGGGGACTTGTGCGGGCGGGCGATCGACATCTGATAGGCGTGTGGTGAAGGCCCATCGCTTACGCCGGGCGCCGCCACCTAGGCACAAGGTCAAGGACATTCACCTTAAACTGCAGCCGGTCCACTTGGTCCCCCAAGCCATCCCGGTCCCCATAGCCCTCGTTCGCGCTACCGCCGCCCTGGGCCTTGTGGCCTTGAATGTACTCCATGGCCTCTCGATAGATGCCGGAGGAACGTGCCGCCGTGCTCCAAGTGTGTCGAAAGCCGCGCACGGGCTGTCGGCCACTTCCGCGCCGGAATACGCCCTGGTCATAGACATAGTCGCACATCCACTCTCCGAAGCTGGCGTAGATGCCGCGCCGCTTGCCCTTCCTTCGCAGCAGGGGGAAAAGCGCCAACTCGCCCTCCCCCTTCAGGAATGCCAGATAATCGAGCAAGCCCAGGTCCAGTAGTGGTTGCGGCAAGGGAAAGGCCCGTCGACCGCTTTCCTGCCCCTCGGTCTTCAGACTCTGCTGGCCCTTCACGGGGTGCAGGCCCTCGTCGGTGAACTTGATTACCCATCGACTATCCCATTCATGTTGGTGGATGTCTGACACCAGCAACTGGGCCACTTCCTCAGGGCGGGCCCCCGTGAACATGGCGATGAGCGGCAGCCAATAGACGGCTTCACCCTTCCCTCCCTTCGGACGGACCCCTTCAATAAATACAGGCATCGCGAAGTAAGCCTTTAACTCGTCGGGACTATAGCCCTTCTCGGTATTTCCGCTTGTCCCTCGGCGGAACTGCCGATCACTGAAGGGGCTAGTCAGCGCCTTGGGTATAGTGCCTTCCGATTGGGCGTTATTCCATCGTGCATTCAACGCCAGGATGTAAGCCTCCTGGGTCTTTTCCGTAATGCGCCTGACGTCCTCCCGCCCTGCGTAGCGCTTTGCCAAGTTGGGCAGGGTCATGTGGAAATCGGCTTTAGGGAGCTTGGAGGGCCGCTGTGCCAACAGGTCAAGGAAGGAAGTTACCTTCTCCCGCGTCAGCTCCGAGGGCGTCAGGTCGCCTACCGCCTCCTTCAGAAAGCGAAGGGCGCCACGGACTCGCTCCTTCGTCGGTTCGTTAAACTTCCACCGTGGCTTCTCGATCAGTTCCATCGTGATCGCAGCGAAGGTACGCTCGGCAACGGCAGGAGCCTTGCGACGTTCCGGGGACATCACAGGCGTCGGCGAGGCGGGAGTGGGAACCACCCTGCCCTCCCACCGCTGTAGCTCGGCCTCGTGCACCTCTATTGCCGTTTCGTTCAACCGGATGCACAAGACGCGGAAATCGTCCGCCGTTTCATCAACGAGATACCCACATGAGGACGTGAGGTCGAGCGCGGGACCTCGCCACGCCGACAAGATGCCATCGACATCGCCGTCTGCCGCAAAGTCCCTATAGCAGCGAAGCGCCACTTCTGTGGCCTCCTTAACGGCGACCGTCCAGCGAGCGGTGGGCCGATGCGGCGGCACTTCGAGGCCTGTCGCTGCCATGCGCTCTGTGAGCCATTCGGCCCGAGCCTTTGAGACCGGATCGAGACGGCGGTGAGCATCCTGAGCGAGTTGCTGGCTGCGATAGGTCTCGGAAAGGAATGCGATTTCGGGCGCCCCCAGGCAGTCGAAGCGCTTTTCTCTCCGCTTCTTCGCTCGCGCCGCCATCGCCTCGAACCGCCGAGCCGCCGCCTGAAAGCGCTCCATCGCGCCTGCTTCGGAGATGGACCGAGCGCCAAGGGATACCTTCAACTCGGTGAGAGACTCGCCGTGGTCTCCTGCAAATGGGACCAACGGCGCGGGAAAAGGGCGGCGGTAGCGCAGGACGCCGGTCTTCGGATCGGGGCCCAGGTACTTTATCTTCACATCCACAGTCATGCTCTTTTTGTACCACCCGGCGTACTACCGGAGGCTTAAAGAGCGACGGGTTTCCGCCATTCCCGCAGAAAAAAGCCATTCCTGGCTTGACTGGTGCCCCTGGCCCGACTCGAACGGGCACGCCTTTCGACAAACGATTTTGAGTCGTTCGCGTCTACCATTCCGCCACAGGGGCAACGTCAGGCGGGGCGACGCTTAGACGGCAGTTGCGCAGCGTTCAAGCCCGATCGCGGGCTGCGGGTTCAGAAATTCCAGTCCATCGCGACGTGCAGCAGCCGCGATTTCATCGCACCCTTGCGCGAGCCCAGCGTGCCGATCTCGAAGCGGGGGCCTTCATCGTCGGGCTGGTAAGTCAGGCGCAACTTGGTCTTGTCGGGTTTGGCTGGCTCGGTTTCTACGTCCATCGACTGGGACCGCAATGCCGGCCGGCCCGCTCCTCGAAGTGTCTTGCCATTCACCGCGCCCAAGTCGAAATCCGCAGCCTCGGAAGGCGGGGCGGTCTGGGCCTCCACCGAAACCGGCATCGCAGCGCAGATCAGCGCAAGCGCGCAATGATGAGGGACATGGCGTTCCATGGCCCCGCATCATCACGCCGCTTGGGGAAAATACCAAGACGATTGCATGGCATTTCAGAGACGGGCGGGCCCTGCACGACGAAGCGCCTTGCCTATACGACGAACGGAGCCGCCAAGCATGGTCGTCGCCATCCCAAATGAAGCGCGCGGAGTGTTGTTAGCGGTCCCGCTTTGGCCGGGACCGCGCGACTCGTCACGCCTTGACAGCGGTCGCCAGCAACTTGTGGAGGCGCGAGTGGAGCACGTCGTTACCGGCCAGAATCTCGGTGTCGCAGATCGGCTGCGAGCGGCCCTTCCAGTCCGACACGAATCCGCCTGCCTCACGTACCAGCAGGCAGCCCGCCGCAGTGTCCCAGGGCTTGAGGTCGGCTTCCCAGAAGCCTTCATAGCGACCCGCCGCGACCCACGCCAGGTCGAGCGAGGCTGCGCCGAAGCGGCGGATACCGGCTACCTGCGGCGCCATCGCGTGGTAGATCCTGGTCCACTGACCAGCGTCACCGTGACCGGCGAAGGGGATACCCGTGGCGATCAGGCTCTCGTCGAGGTGGCGGCGCGAGGAGACGCGCAGACGGCGGTCCTGCAGCCAGGCGCCGCGCGCCTTCTCGGCCCAGTAGCTCTCGTCGGTGACCGGGTTGTAGATCAGCCCGGCGGTCACTTCGCCCCAGCCGTTGCCGTCGAGACGCGGTTCCTGCACCGCAATCGAGATCGCGAAATGCGGAATGCCGTGAAGGAAGTTGGTCGTGCCGTCGAGCGGATCGACGATGAAGCGCGGCTTGGTCGGGTCGCCCTCGATCTCGCCGGCTTCCTCGAAGAGGTAGCCCCACTCGGGCCGCGCGGCGCGCAGTTCGTCCCAGATCGTGCGCTCGGAAGCCTGGTCGGCCTTCGAGACGAAGTCTGCGGGGCCCTTGCGGCTGACCTGCAGGTGCTCGATTTCGCCGAAGTCGCGGCGCAGGCGGCTGCCCGCCTTGCGGGCGGCCTTCTCGATGACGCGGATGAGACCGGAAATGGCGGCCATGACTTTACTCTACTCCTGTGTCCGGCGCGGCCCCCGATGGGCTCGCCGGCCTCGAATTAACGGCCGCTGGGGGCCGGTGCCGGTGCGGGCTGGGTCGGATCGCCCTGGAAGCCGCAGACGGCGGTCAGCACGGCCAGAACCTCGGCGGGCTTGTCGCGGTGAACCTTGTCGGCGTTTTCGGCGAAGACCTTGTCCATCGATTCGCTGATCTTGCCGAGCGGGTTCTCGTAGAGACAGCCCACGAGCGCGCTCTTGGCTTCCTGCTTGATCTGGTCAGACTGCAACGCGCTGATCAGGACCTTGAGATAGAGCACCGCATGTTCGGACTGCGCGGCCTGGGCGGCAGTCGGGGCAGCGGGAGCGGTCGCCTTGGGAGCGGCAGCGGCCTTCTTGGGGGTCGCGGCATTCGCGGGAACGGCGCCCAGCGCCAGGCCGGCGACCGCGAGGATGGGGAGGATCGCGCGCATCAGTCGGCCTTCTTCACGTAGGCTTTTTCGTAGACGTCGACGATGATGCGGGTGCCGCTCGCGATGTGCGGCGGCACCATCACGCGCACGCCGTTGTCGAGCATGGCGGGCTTGAAGCTGGAGGACGCGGTCTGGCCCTTCACCACGGCGTCGGCTTCGACGATTGTGGCTTCGACCTGCTCGGGCAGCTGTACCGAGATCGGACGCTCTTCCCACATTTCGAGAAGGACCTGCATGCCGTCCTGAAGGAAGGCGGCGGCATCGCCCAGGAGGTCTGCGGGGAGCGAAATCTGCTCGTAAGTCTCGGTATCCATGAACACCAGGTCCTCGCCCTCGGCGTAGAGGAACTGGAAATCCTTGGTGTCGAGGCGCACGCGCTCGACGGTGTCGGCGCTGCGGAAACGCACGTTGGTCTTGCGGCCGTCGATCAGGTTCTTCATCTCTACCTGCATGAAGGCGCCGCCCTTGCCGGGCTGGGTGTGCTGCGTCTTCGCAACCTTCCAGATGCCCTTTTCGTATTCAAGGATGTTGCCGGGACGGATGTCGACGCCGCTGATCTTCATGGGTTCTTGCCTTCAGACTGGGAAAGAGCTCGAGGATCGCACCGGCGGCGGCGCCGTCACGATCCTTGGAAAGCATGGGCCCTTAGACGAGGCAGCGAGGCATGGCAATTGCTTCGCGCCGATGCTAGCCAATCGCCATGATGCGCGCCCATGCCCAGTTGTCGTCCGCCGTTGCCGGCCTTGCCCTTCTCCTCGCGCAGACAGGCTGCGCTGCCAGTGCCACGCCGCCGCTCGCCCCCGGCGGCGCGATCGCGACGCTGGCGCTGGGCTCCTACACATGCGAAATGCCGGGCGATGCAGGCGGCGCCGTCGGCAAGCCGGTGCCTGACTATGCGTTCCGCGTGGTCAATTCCTCAAGCTACAAGGCAGGCGGGATTCGGGGCAGCTACCTGTTCGTGGGGGACAGGGTCACCATGACCGGCGGCAAGCTCAAGGGCCTGAAGCTCCACCGCATCTCCGCCGGGTTCCTTAGGGAAGTGAAACCCGATGGAACGGACGGCGACCTGCGCTGCGTGCGCGCGTCGAGGAAATAAAGGCTGATCGCTCCCGCGGTTTGCCCCTGCCCTCTGCCCGGCCTAGCTCAACGGTAGCTATGGATAACGGGAGCACGGCATGGATTTCCAGTTACAGGGCAAGGTCGCGGTCGTCACTGGCGCGACCGCCAACATCGGACGCGCCATCGCTCTCGACCTTGCCGTCGAGGGCGCCGCCCTCATCCTTGTCGGCCGAGACGCGCAGGCCGGCGCGAGGCTGGTGGAGGACTGCCGGCAGCGGCGCGCAGCCGACGCAGTGTTCGTCGCCGCGGATCTGATCGACCCCGCCTCGCCCGCGAAAGTGCTGGAGGCCGCCGAGGCGATCGGACCGATCGCGGTGTTGGTCAACAACGTGGGCGGGAACGTCGACCAGGGCCTTTTCGTCGACAGCGATCCCGGCAAGTGGATGGCCGATATCGACCTCAACTTCGGCACCGTGCTGCGCATGACCCATGCGGTGCTGCCCGGCATGATCGCGCGGAAGACCGGCGCCATCGTCAACGTCGGCTCCACCGCCGCGCTGGTGGGCGACTACATGCTGCCGGTCTACTCGGCCGCCAAGGGCGCGGTGCACAGCTTCACCGTGGTGCTCGCCAAGGAAGTCGGCCAGCACGGCATCCGCGTCAACGCGATCGCGCCATACGCCACGATCCCCACCGACCCCGCGAGCCTCAGCGCCGGCAGCCGCTTCAATCCCGAGACCGGCGTGTTCTCCAAAGGCCAGGCCAGCGTCAGCGAGGAGGACCGCGCCATCCGCCAGCGCCGCACCTTCGTCGGAAAACCTTTCGCGAGCCCTGAGGAAATGGCGGCGATGGCAACCTTCCTCGCCTCGGGCCGCGCGAGCTTCATCACCGGGCAGGTCTATCCCGTCGATGGAGGAGCGCTGCTCTAAAACATCAGAACCATGGGAGAGAACGAAAATGGCCATCGATGAAACCGCCCTGCAGGCGCTACTCGACAAGGACGCGATCCGCGATCTGGTGCTGCTCTATTCGCGGGCAATCGACCGGCAGGACATCGCCCTGCTGCGCGACCTCTACACCGAGGACGCCACGGACAGCCACGGCGACAGTTTCGACGGTCCGGCGGACGGCTACTGCAAGTTCATCGAGGGTGCGTTCCCCCACATGCCCTATTCGGGTCATCACGTGTGCAACCACCTGATCGCGGTAGATGGCGACGAGGGCAGCGGCGAGGTCTACGCCCTGGCCTACCACCTCATCCCCGGCCGCGACGGCGGGAGCGAGGAAGACTTCATGGCGGTACGCTACATCGACAACTACCGCCGCTGCCCCGATGGTCGCTGGCGTTTTGCCAGGCGCGTGGTGACCTACGACTTCAAGCTGCGGCGGCCTTTCGACGGCGGCGGACTGCTGGGCCTGCGCGAGCGCGATCCCAGCTACGACGTCTGCACCCAGGCACTCTTCGCAAGAGGGCCGAGCGGCTGAGCATTCACTCGCCGGACTTTGCCGCCGGCGATGCAGCCTTTTTCGCGCTGGCTCATTGCTAGGCCCGACGGGGCAGGCGACGGCAATCGTGCGCGCCTGCCGCCGCGGGAGGAACCCAATGCCAGCAAGCGTGCCCGGAACGGTTAAAGTCGGCGTGCTCAATGACATGGCCGACTTTTCCGAACCGGACAACGGCGGCGTCATACCTAGCGACGTCACGGGCTGGTTGGAGCGCGAGATCGGCGTCCTGCACGAAGCCGGGAGGCTGTCTGCCACGGTCGAGTTCGTGCATGCCTATGGCCTCGGCCTTCCTTCGGGAACCGCCGAGGCGGTGGAGCGGGCCTATCGCCAGTTGGCCGATGCCGGTGTCGCGCTGATCGTCGGCCCGGCGATCGGCGACAATGCTCTGGTGGCGACCCCGCTCGCCGAACAACTGCGCATCCCCACGATCAACTGGGCCGGCGCGGAGCGCGCGCGGGGGCGCTACATGTTCCATCATCAGGTCGGCAGCCACGAGGACGAATCGCTCGTCATGGCGCGGCACATGGCAGGTCTAGGATGCAAGCGCCTCGCCGTCGCATACGACATCTCGCCTATCGGCACGCGGCACCTCAAGTACCTCGAGGACGAGGCCCGGGTGCTGGGCATCGAAATCGTTGCGCGGCACGGCCTGTCTCCGCTTGCCGAAGATGCCGCCGAGGCGGTCGACGCCCTGCTCGAGGACGGGCCGGACGGCTTCGTCTACCTCGGCCTCGGCGTGTCGGCTCCGGCCGTCGCGCGCGAGCTGTCGGCCGATGGCTGGGATGGGCCGAACATCATGAACACCGCGGGCCTGCGCGGCTATCACGGCGACTTTGCACGCGCCTGCGAGGGCTGGTTTTACATCGACATGCATTCGGACACGAACACGACCTTGCAGGCACAGATGTTGCTCCTGAACGCACCCCGGCAGCACGCGCTTGCCGTCGCCAAGGGTCACGACATCGGCCGCCTCGTCGCCGAGGGTCTAGCCCGCGCCACCGACCTCAGTCGCGAAGGCGTGCGCATCGGTCTGGAGCAGGTCAAGTGGCTGCCCGCCGCCGAGGGGTACGAAGGAACCTTGCTCGGCTTCGGCATCCAGGACCACGGCGCGCTCCATGGGCGCTACCTCGTGGTGCGCCAGTGGCTCGGCGGCGAAACGCGCGAAGTGGCCCTCTAGCGCCCCCTACATCGACGGCGCGTAGCCGCCGTTGAGCGGGTAGGTCTGCCCGGTGATCCACTCCGCCGCGTCCGAGCACAGGAACGTCACGAGGCCAGCAACATCCGCCGACTTGCCGTAGCGGCGGATGGTGTAGCGCGCCAACTGCACTTTGGCGTGGTCGCTGGCCATGAGTTCGGCCAGCTTCTCCTCGGGCATGTCCGGCATCAGCGAGGACAGCGACACCGCGTTGCTGGTCACTCCGTAGCGCCCCAGTTCCTTGGCGATCGAGCGCACGAAACCTTGCGCGCCAGCCTTGGCCGAGGCGTAGACCGCCAGCTTGGGTTCGCCCACACGGCCCGAGTCCGAGACGATGGTGACGATCCGCCCGCGCTTCGCTGCCACCATGTTCGGAATGAAGGCGAAGCAGGCATTGTAGACGCCGTAGAGGTTGGTGCGCAGGTAACGGTCCCAGGCGGCCGGCTCTTCCTCCCAGAAGTTGAGCGTGGGGCGCAGCGAGCCGCCGGGCCCCGCCATGCCCGCGTTGTTCACCAGGATCGTCGCCGGCCCGAGCTTCTCCTTGATCGCGGCATCGGCAGCCCTGATCGCGTCGAGGTCGCCCACGTCGAACGGCACCGCGAGCGCCGGGACGCCGGTGGCGCGGATTTCCTCGGCCACCGCCTCGGCGCGCTCGGCCACGAAGTCGTTGACCGCGATGCCGCCCGCGTTGTGGCGCGCCAGCTCGAGCGCGATCCCGCGCCCGGCGTTCTGGCCGGCACCGGTGACGACGGCGACTTGTCCGCCAAGGTCGAGAAGATCGTGTGTGCTCATGTCAGTGCCGCTCCCAATGCCCATTGCAGGCCTTTTAGATAGTATATACTCTCTAGTCATGGCGAGTCCCGGCGAGGGTCCGCGCAGGAGAGGATCCCCCGGACGATGCAGCCTCAACAGCCCGGTCCGCTGTCGGAGTATCTGGCCGATCTTGAAGGGGCCGTGGCCCACATTGCCAAGACCTGGCGACCCGACGATCCGGAATATCGCGCCGACGTTTACCGGCAGATCGTGATGCAGTTCTCCTATGGCTACTTCGCGTTCTTCCATGCGAGCGCCGAGCATCCCGACTGGGCGCCGCTGTGGAACCCGGTCTACACGCTGCAGCCCAACCCCGACGACATCTACCTCCAGAGCCCGGTCAGCCCGGCCTATCGTTACCGGGTCAGCGGCACGCGCGGGACGGTGAAGATGATCACGTTCAACACCCAGATGAACAACGCCGGCTACCCCGGCCCGGTCGACATGACCGGCGAGCATTATTCCGATCTCGACGACCGGCAGCTTACGATCGCACCCGACGGCAGCTTCGAAATCCTGCTCTCGGCGGAGCGCCCCGAAGGCCACGCGGGCAACTGGCTGCAGATTAAGCCCGGCGCCACGCTGCTGATGGTGCGCAAGCGCTCCTACGACTGGGCGGGCGAGGTCGACCCGGTGCTCTCGATCGAGAACCTCGATCCCGTCCCGCCCAAGCCGCGCCTTTCGGTGGAGGAAATCCTGGAGCGCATCCGCCACATGGCCGCGATGCCCGGACGTGCGCAGGAGCTGTTCTTCGGGATGCAGAACCAAATTCGGTCGAGCGCGGGGATCAACGTGTTCCAGCCCGCCCCGATCGGCGGCGCCCTGTCGCGCCAGATCTACGTGCCCGCCGTGTTCGAGTTCGACCCGGGCGAGGCGCTGGTGCTGGAAACCGAGCTGCCGGAGACGCGGCCTTACTGGAACTTCCAGCTCAACGACCCGTACTACAACGCGGTCGAATACGTGTACCGCACCAGCAGCACCAACGGCCATTTCGCGCATATCGGCGGCGACGGCAAATTCCGGGCGGTGATCGCGCTCGACGATCCCGGCGTGCCCAACTGGCTCGACCCGGCGGGCTTCCTGCAGGGCACGATCTACGGCCGCTGGTACGATTGCGACAGTTGCCCGACGCCCACCCTCACCCGCGTGCCGCTGAACGAGCTGCGCGCCCACCTGCCGCCCGAAACGCCCCGGTTCTCGCCCGAGCAACGGGCCGCGCAGATCAGCGAACGCGTGCGCGGAGCGCAGCGCCGAAGGAGATGGTAATGCTCGAAGGATTCGACCTCACCGGCCGCGTGGCCCTCGTGACCGGCGGCGGCACCGGCATCGGCAAGGCCATCGCCACCCTGCTCGCCCAGCGAGGCGCCGACATCGTGATCGCCGCGCGGCGGGTGGAGGCTCTGGAAAGCGCCGCTGCAGAGATCGGCGCGTTGACCGGGCGGCGGGTGGAGTATCTCACCACTGACGTCACCGATGCTGCCGCCGCACAGGCGCTGATCGACGCCGTGGTGGAACGGCTGGGAGGCCTCGACATCCTCATCAACAACGCCGGAAAGTCGAGCTATTCGGGCTCCTCCAAAATGCCGCCGGAGATGTGGGACAAGGATATCCGGCTCAACCTCAACGCGGCGTTCTACTGCGCGCACGCAGCGTTCCCGCACCTCAAGGCGAGCGGGCACGGCGCGGTCGTGAACATATCCTCGCAGGCGGGCATCACCGGGACGACAGGCTGCGGGGCCTACTCGGCGGCCAAGGCGGGGCTCCAGATGTTCACCAAGGTCGCCGCCAGCGAGTGGGGCGGCGCTGGGGTGCGGGTCAACTGCGTGGCACCGGGCATGATCGCCACCGACCTCGCGCAGAAAAGCTGGGCCAAGACCGGCTTCGACGCGCTCGGCGCAGCTACCACCGCCTTCGCGCTGCGCCGTCCCGGCAAGCCCGAGGAGATCGCCCAGGCCGTCGCCTTCCTCGCCAGCGACGCCGCCAGCTACATCACGGGTGAAACTCTGGCCGTGAGCGGCGGGGCAGGACAGAAAGGCATGATCGACACGGATTAAGGAGGTGCCCCCCGAAACCGGGGACGAGACGCCTACTCCCAGAGCGCTTCCGCAGCTGCCAGCCCCTGCTCCCCGCGCCCGCCGAGTTCGGCGGTCAGCAGCTTGAGCCGGTAGGTCCAAAGGTGCAGCGGGTGCTCGAGCGTCATACCCATGCCGCCGAGGAACTGGTGGTAGTCGTAGCACACCCGCTTGGCCGCCTCCTGCGCATGGAGCAGCGCCATCGCGGCATCCCCCGCATCGCCGGTCCCGGCCGCGCGCAGGGCGAGCCAGTAGACGCTATTGGTGATGACCTGATCCTCGGCAAGGCGATGCCGCATGCCCTGGAAGGTCGCGAGCGGGCGGCCGAATTGCTTGCGCTCGGACACGTAGGTTACCGTGCTTGCCAGCGCCGCACCGAGCAGGCCTGCCGCCTCAGCCGCCACGGCGACGCGCCATGCGCGCAGAACTTCGGCGGGCGCGACCTCGTGCACGGTCATCGCATCGGGCAGGCCGGTCAGCATCGCCACCGGGTAGGCGTAGAGCGTGTCTTCCTGCGCTGGTGCGATCAGGCGAGCGTCCGCCGCGAAGCTGCGCACCCCGGACGGCCCGACGACCACCACCGTGGCGCCCGGCCGCAGGAAGCGCACCGGACCGCCGGTCCGCCCTTCCTCGACGAGGCAGAGCGGGCGCGGCAGTTCGGGATCGATCAGCGGGCGGACGAGGGCCGACGCCGCCGCCTCCACCGCGAAAGGCAGGCGCGCCAGCTTCTCCGCCACCAGCGCGGCGGTGACGGGGCCGAGTTCCTCGACCGCCATGACGTCGAGGAAGCCGTTCTCGACCAGCGCCGCGTCCAGCTCGGCGCTCTCCAGCGCCAGCGAGACGTCGTGCATCGGCAAAGTCGCGTAAGGCCGGGCGAGGCTGTCGATGAAGTCGAGGACCTGGGTCTGGTCCTCGCTGAGGGCAAGCTGCATCAGCGCGGTTCCCGGGGCAGTTCCAGCACTTCGCTGGCGATGATGTTGAGCTGGATTTCGGCCGAACCGGCGGCGACGCCGGCGACGATGCCGCGCTGGTGGTGCATCTTGAGGTAGGCCGAGGCGCCGGCCAGCGCCTCGGGTACGAACTCGATGACGAATTCGCACACCGCTCGCTCGGCCATGACCGTGGCGTAGCGCGCCGAACTCGATTCCGCGCCGATGGCAAGACCGTCGACGCGCTTCTGGACGACGGCGTAGTTGGCCGTCCCCGCCGCCTCGCACAGCGCCGCACAGCGCGCTGCCTCGATCCGAACGTAGTCGCGCGCGAAGCGGCCCTGCGCCTGCAACATCGCCACCGCACGGTCGAGCGCGGCGCGGGCCAGCGTGAAGCGCGGGATCCCGAGACGCTCGTTGCGCAGCGAATAGGCGACGATCTCCCAGGCTTGGCCTTCCTCGCCGAAGCGGGCGGTCTCGGGCACGGTCACGTCGTCGAAGAAGACTTCGTGGATGTCGCCCTCGCCGATCAGCGAGGGGATCTGGCGCACGGTGATACCGGGCGTATCCATCGGCACCAGGATGATGGTGATGCCCTTCTTGCGGTCGTCGCTGGTGCGGGTCAGCAGGAAGCAGGTGTCGGCGAGGCCCGCGTAGCTGGTCCAGATCTTCTGGCCGTTGATGACGTAGTTGCCGTCGGTCAGGGTCGCCCGCGTCCGCAGCGAGGCGAGGTCGGAACCCGCATCAGGCTCGGAAAAGCCCTGGCACCATAGCGACTGGCCCCTGGTGATCGGCTCGAGGTAGCGCGCCTTCTGCTCTTCGGTGCCGTACTTCTGGAGGGTCGGGCCGATCCAGTTGACGTTCATGTACTGGCCGCCGCGCGGCTCGCCCGCGATCCACATCTCCTCGGCGAGGATCTGCTGTTCCCACGGGCCCAGCCCCTCGCCGCCCATCTCGACCGGCCAGTGCGGGAACAGGATACCCGCATCAGCGAGCTTCACGCAGAACTCGCGCGCGAAGGCGGTCAGCGCCGGGGATGCGGGGCCGTGCTCGGAGAACTTCTCCCAGTCTTCCGGCAGGTTGTCGTGCAGGAAGTCCCGGATCTTGTGCCGGAAGGCGTCCTGCTCGGGTGTCCATTCGAATTGCATCGGCGCAGGCCTCTCCCAGTCCTCTGGCGGTGGGTTAGACCCTGCCTGCCTGCCCGAACAAGGGTGCGCCCCCGTTTACCGCCCCGACGAATGTCCTACCGCGCCAGCGCCGCCGGAGAGAGGTAGCGGGTGGTCGAAATGCCGCCGTCTACCGCGATGGTCTGGCCGTTGACGAAGCCGGCCTCGTCCGAGGCGAGGAACGCGACCATGTTGCCGATGTCCGCTGCAGAGCAGTCGCGCTGGAGCGGGGTCAGTTCGTGGTTGGTGCGCCGGAAGAAGTCGAGGTCCCAGAAGGCGTCGGTCATCTCGGTGCGTACCACGGTCGGCGCGACGTAGTTCGAGCGCACGCCGCGGGGGCCATATTCGGCGGCGAGGGTCTGCATGAGGCCGATCTGGCCCGTCTTGACCGTGGAGTAGGCGCCTCCGCCCGGCGTACCGTAGAGGCCCCAGGTCGAGCCGATGAACAGGATCGAGCCGCCCTCGCCCATCGTCCCCAGCGCCTCGCGGCAGAGGCGGAAGGGCGCGCGCAGCGAGATGTTCAGCACTTCGTCGAGCATGTCGTCGGTGGTCTGGTCCACCGGGCCGAAGTTGAATGAGCCGGCGTTGTTCACCAGCACATCGAGGCGGCCGAACTTTTCCACCGCGCCGCCGACGATGCGCGCGGGGGCATCGGCGGCGGTGGCGTCGACGGCGACGAAGTCGAACTCCACGCTGCCGGCCAGCTTGTCCTTGAGGTCGCCGAGCTTGTCCGCGTTGCGGCCAGTGCCGAGGACCCGCGCGCCCTTGGCTCCGAGCGCCCTCACGATCGCCTCGCCGATCCCCCCCGCCGCGCCGGTGACGATCGCTACCTTGCCTTGCATTCATTCGCTCCGTTCATTGCTGGTGGGCCGTTGCGTTTTGGCGCCAGAAAAGCAGGATCCCCGCCTTCGCGCGTCTCAAACCGCCGCCGCTTCGCGCACACCCGCCGCCGCCCGTTGGTTACCCGAACGCTCGGCGATGTCGTTGGCGGCGATGTAGCCGAAGGTCATGCCCGGCCCGATCGTCGCGCCTGCACCCGGATAGGTGTCCCCGAACGGCGTGCCTGCATTGTTGCCCGCCGCATAAAGACCGGCGATCGGCGTGCCGGACTGGTCAAGCACCCGCGCCCGCGCGTCACACCTGAGGCCGCCCTTTGTGCCTAGATCGCCATTGTTGATCGGCACAGCATAGTAGGGCGCGGTGTCGATGGGGCCGAGGTTGGGATTGGGCTTGGAACTGGGGTCGCCGAACATCTGGTCGTAGGGGTTCATGCCGCGCCCGAATTCGGGGTCGATGCCGGTGGCGGCATAGGCATTCATCTTCGCGACGGTCTGGCGCACCGCATCGACCGGAACGTGGATCTTACGAGCCAGTTCCTCAATCGTGTCGGCGCGGAAGACATAGTGATCCCACCAGTCGGCGGGGACTTTCTTCTCGGGAGTGTGGACCGTGGGCATGAGGCCGCCCGCGCTGAACTTGCGGCGGAACTTGGCGTCGAAAATCAGCCAGCACGGCATGTTGGCGCCGCTGGCCTCCTGATCGCGGACCATCGCCTGCCCGAACTGGTCGTATCCGCAAGCCTCGTCAACGAAGCGCAGCCCCTTGCGATTGACGACCACGCTCCACGGGCGGCCGACGTCGAAGGCGGCCTGGTGGATCTCGTGGAAGTTCGAGGCTCCCTTCATCGGCAGCGTCATGGTGGGGATCCACCAGCCCTGCTCGGTATGCTCGGTGCTGGCCCCGACCTGTTCGGCGGCGAGCAGCGCCTCGCCTCGGTTGCCGTCTTCGGGCGTCGAGGAGTGGCGCGTGAGACCGGGGACCGGGAAGAAGCGGTCGCGCAGTTCCTGGTTCCACTCGAACCCGCCCGCCGCGAGCACCACGCCGTGGCGCGCCTCGACCGCGTAGCTGCGTCCGAAGCTGGACACTTCGACCCCCGTGATGCGCCCACCTTCGTCGATGGTCAGCCGGTCGAGCTTGGTCTCCAGCCGCAGCTCCACCCCGCGCCTGAAAACCTGCTCATAGGTCGCCCCCATCAGCGCCGCGCCCTGCGTGAAGCGCTTGTCGCGGTGCGAGACCTTGCGGGTCCCCCGGTCCATCCAGTAGCGCCCGATCATCTTGCCGGCCACCGTGCGCCAGCCCTTCGACTGCATCATCAGCGCGAAGGTCTCCGTGAGGTCCATGGCGTAGCGGCCGAACAGCTTGAAGCGGTTGTACTGCTCGCGCATCAGGGCATAGCGCCCGTCGCCCAGCCTGCGCCCGTCGAAAGTCGGCACGATCACCGAGCGGTCGGAGCGTGCGCCGGGACGACCCGGGAAATAGTCCGGCCACGCCGCCGCCATCACCGCGACGCCGGTGGACTTGAGATACTGCAGCATCTTCGGGGCTTCATCGACAAAGGCCTCCAGACGTTCGCGGTTGACCGGCTTGCCGATCGTAGCGTCGAGGTATTCGAGCGCCGAGGCGCGGCTGTCGCCCACGTCGCCGTCAAGCCCGTGGTTGGGTATCCACATCACTCCGCCCGAAGTCGCCGAGGTACCGCCGAATTTGTGCGCCTTCTCCACGATCAGCACTTTCATGCCGAGGTCCGCACTGCGCAGCGCCGCCATCGCCCCGGCCGCGCCCGACCCGACCACGACGACATCGAAGGTTTCCGCAAAGGCCACCGGCACTCTCTCCCATTTGGGGGCGTTGATGCCCTCGCCCGCTCCTTATCGCGTCCACGGCTTGCCCTAGAAATGACCGCCGGGGTACTGCGAGTTGCTTGGCCCTGCTCTGGCGTCCGCGGCGCGCTTGCGCCATGAGGTCGTGCGAAGCAGGGACGAACGATGCAGAAAGTCGAAACAGCACAATGAGCGAAAAGGCATTCGTCGCCGTGGCGAAACTGGAAGAGATTCCGGCAGGCGGCAAGAAAGTGGTCGAAGTGAACGGCGTGAGCGTGATCCTCGTAAACGCCAAGGACCGCATCTTCGCGGTGCGCAACCTGTGCAGTCACGCCTACGAGACGCTGGAATGCGGCCGCGTGCGGGCGGGCTGGATCTCGTGCCCCGTCCACGGCGCCCGCTTCGACCTCGAGACCGGCAAGCCGCTCAACCCGCCCGCCTCGATGCCAATCGACACTTATGAGGTCCGCATGGACGGCGACACGATCGAGATCGCGGTCTAGCCCCCCGATATCGCCCGCGCGTACCGCCCGTTGTGGACGCGAGTCCGGCGGCTGTGCTTGGACGTGGGCATGACCGATACGCCCGATCTCGCAGCGCTGCGTTCCGAAGTACGCGCCTTCCTCGAAGCAGAGGCCCCGACCGGCTGGCGCGATGCCAGCCGGACCCAGGATGACTTCGTCGCCACCCAGAGGGGCTGGTTCGCGAAACTGGTGAAAGCCGGCTATGCGATCCCGCACTGGCCGGCGCGCTTCCCCGGCGGCGGCCGCAGCCTGGCCGAGCAGAAAGTCATCTACGAGGAACTCGCCAAGGCCGACTGCCCGCGCCTGCTGCTTTCGTTCGTCTCCACCTATCACGCCTTCGCGACGCTCCACGAATGTGCCAGCGAGGAACAGCAGGCGCGTTACCTTCCCCGTATTCTTGAGGGCGAGACGTGGTGCCAGGGCTTCTCCGAGCCGGGCGCGGGATCGGACCTCGCCGCGATCAAGACCAAGGCGGTGCGCGAGACGCGCGATGGCCGCGAGGTCTATGTCGTCAACGGCCAGAAGGTCTGGTCGACGATGGCCCAGTTCGCGCAGAAGTGCCTGCTGCTGGTGCGCACCTCGTCGGACGGCGTGAAGCAGGCCGGCATCACCTACCTGCTGATGGACATGGACGCGCCCGGCGTCTCGGTGCGCCCGATCCACCAGATCCAGGGCGACGAGGAGTTCGCCGAGATCTTCCTCGACAACGTCGAGATCCCCGTATCCGAGCGTGTCGGTGAGGAAGGCAAGGGCTGGGCAGTGGCGCAGGCGACGCTCGCCTCCGAGCGCGGCCTCACGCTGATGGAACTCAGCTACCGCATGCGCGGCGCGCTGGGCCGCGTCGCCGCGCTGGTGCGCGACTACGGCCACGGCGAGGACCGCGGCGTGCTGCGCGACTTCGGCGAACTGGTCACGCAGGTGGACGCGGTCTGCGCCATCGCAGACCAGTTCCTCGACAACCGCATCAGGGGCATCGAGCGCGTCGGCGACGCCTCGATCGTCAAGAACAGCTACAGCCGCGCGCTCAGGGCCTACTCCAAGCTTGGCCTGCGCCTTGGCGGCATCGACGAGCAGTACATCGCGCCGATCACCTTCGGCGACCTCAACACCGGCAACTGGATGGCGGACTACATGAACTCCTACGCCTGGACCATCGCCGGGGGCAGCGAGGAAGTGCAGCGCAACATCATCGCCGAACGCATGCTCGACATGCCGCGCGAGCCGAAGGGCTGGGTCCTCTGACATGATCGAACTGAACGAACTCACCGACGCCGCGCAGAAGGCCTTCCCCGCCGACGCACTCTCCCCCTCGCGCGACGAGAGTTGGCAGCTGGTCGCCGAGATGGGCTGGCTGATGGTCCGCCTGCCCGAGGACGACGGGGGCCTCGGTCTCGGGCGAGAAGCCTCCACGGCGATCCACTTCGAGATGGGCCGGGTTCTGGCGACCACGCCGCTGATCCCCGCGCAGCTTGGCCTGCAGGCGGTGCTGGCGAGCGATGTCCTGCAGGACCGCGCCGAGTGGCTGGAACGCCTCGCTGGCGGCGAGTACGCCCCGCTGCACCTCCTGCCCGCCCGGCTGGAGACGGCGGCAGACGGCACGATGTCGGGCACCACCGGCGGCGTGTTCGATGCCGACATGGCCGTCGCGGTCGTCGCCAAACTTCCTTCCGGCTACGCGCTGGTGCCCACCGATGCACCCGGCGTAAGCCTGGTCGAACGCCCGATCTGGGACCCCAGCCGCCGCCTGTTCGACGTCGTCCTGGATGGGTATGCTCCAGACCCCTCGCTCGCGCTGACCGATGCGGCGGGCGCGGCGGCGCTGCACGACGCGCTGTCGCCGGAGGCGCACCTCGCGATCGCCGCCGACTGCCTCGGCGCCGCGAACGCCGCGCTCGATCTCACCATCGAGTACATGAAGATGCGCCGCCAGTTCGACCGGCCGATCGCCATGTTCCAGGCGCTCAAGCACCGCGCCGCCGACATGAAAACCCGCATCGTCATTGCCGAGTCCCTCCTTTGGAGCCGGGTGCGCGACGAGGAAGCCACCCTAACCCAGCTCGGCGCCGCCAAGACGCTGGCAGCCGAGGCCTTCGCCTTCGTCACCGAGGAAGCCATCCAGCTCCACGGCGGCATCGGCCTCACCGAGGAACACCCCATCCACCGCTTCATGAAGCGCGCGATGCTCAATCTCCAGCTCTGCGGCCCCTCTGACCTGTGGAACGAGCGCAGCGGCCGAGAGGCGCTGGCCTTGGCGTAATGTCGTCGTCCCCCGGTTCGACCGGGGACCGCTGTCCGGGCCGCACAGGCGCAAGGCATGGCTTTGTCTGAAGACGGCCACCGATCCCCGGCTGCGCGGGGATGACGGGGTGTGCGGGGTCGATGCGTCATCGCTCCCGCAGGCAACGCAAGCCCCGGCCGCACGTTATCGCCCGCATGGCCACACCATCCGAGCCGGGCGCGACCGGGCACATCCGCGACAACATCGTCCTCTACGGCGCGCTCGCCGCGAATGTCGGGATCGCCATCGCCAAGTTCGCGGCGGCGGGGATCGGCGGGTCGTCGGCCATGGCGACGGAGGGCGTGCATTCGCTGGTCGACAGCGGCAACCAGGTGCTGCTGCTCTATGGCCAGCGCCGCGCCAAAAAAGTGCCCGACGCCGCCCATCCCTTCGGCTACGGGCGCGAGCTGTATTTCTGGGCCTTCGTCGTCGCCATCCTGATCTTCGCGGGCGGCGCGGGCATCTCGATCTATGAGGGCATCGTCCATATCCGTGCGCCCCACCCGATCGCCGACCCGACGCTCAGCTACGTGGTGCTCGGCGTCGCCTTCGCGATGGAGGGCACGTCGTGGGCGCTGGCAGTGCGCGAATTCAACGCCGGGCGCGCTGGCCAGGGGTGGTGGCAGGCGGTCCGCCGATCGAAGGACCCGCCGGGCTTCATCGTCCTGTTCGAGGACAGCGCCGCGCTGGTCGGCCTCGTCATCGCCGCGCTGGGTATCTGGGCGAGCGGCTATTTCGACGATCCACGCCTCGACGGCGCGGCCTCCGTGCTCATCGGGCTGGTGCTCGCGGGTGTCGCAGTGCTGCTGGCGCGCGAATCCAAGGGCCTGCTGATCGGCGAAGCAGCCGACCCCAAGCTCATCGAGGAACTACGCGCGGTAATGGACGGCAACCCTCACATCACCTCGGTCAATCACGTGCGCACCGTCCACACCGGCCCCGATGCGGTCTTCGTCGCCATCAGTGCCGACTTCGCCGACGACCTGCCGATGGGCGAGGCCGAGACGCTGATCGAGGATCTGGAAACTCGGATGAAGGCGCTGTCGCCGAAGATCACCTCGATCTACATCCGGCCGGAGAAGCGCGAGCAGGCTTTTTTGGGATAGCGCTGCCGTCCCCATAACGCGAAACCCCTCCCCCGCGCCGGCGGAAGAGGGGCTTTTCACACCGGTCGGCAATTCAGCCGATCAGTCGTATTCGCAAAGCGCCTTTGCAGCAGCGGCGATGTCGGCCGGCTGTACGAGGAACGCGTCTTCCAGCACCTTGGCAAACGGCACCGCGCTGTACGGCGCGCCGAGGCGGCGTACCGGAGCCTTCAGCTTGCGGAACAGCTCTTCCTGGATGGTCGAGGCGATCTCGCCGCCCGGGCCGAAGTGGCGCACCGCCTCGTGGACGACGATGGCGCGTCCGGTCTTGTCGGCGGAGGCAAGGACGGCGTCCTTGTCCCAAGGCGACACCGTGCGCAGGTCGATGACCTCGGCGGAAATGCCCTGGGTCTCGAGCTCCGCGGCTGCCGCGAGGCAGTTGGCGACCATGCCCGAATAGGTGATCAGCGAGATGTGCGTGCCTTCGCGGGCCACGCGCGCCTTGCCGAGCGGGATCGGACCCTGGTCGGCCGCGACTTCGCCGGGCACGAACAGGGTGCGGCTGTTCTCGATGAACAGGACCGGATCGGGGTCCTGGATCGCCGAGAGCAGCAGGCCCTTGTAGTCTGCCGGCGTTGCAGGCGCGACGACCTTGATGCCGGCGGTGTGGGCGAACCAGCCCTCGTAGTGGTCCGAATGCTGGCCGGCGGTCTGCCAGCCGGCGCCGGTCAGCGTGCGGATCACGAGGGGGACGGTGCTCTGCCCGCCCGACATGAAGCGCAGCTTCGCGGCGTGGTTGACGATCATGTCCATGGCGACCGTGATGAAGTTCATCAGCATGATCTCTGCCACCGGCTTATAGCCGGCCATCGCCGCGCCCACCGCCGCGCCGACGATCGACTGCTCAGCGATCGGGGTCGAGCGCACGCGCAGGTCGCCGAACTTGGTCGACAGGCCGCGCGTCGTGCCCATCACGCCGCCGCCTTCGCGGTCGGCCACGTCCTCGCCGAAGACGAGGACCTTGGAGTCTTCTTCCATGGCCTGGAACAGGGCGGCGGTGATCGCCGCCTGGCCGGTCATCTTGAGCATTTCTGCAGTCTCGGTGCTCATGCCGGAATCTCCTCGGCAAAGACGTCGCGGCGCAGTTCGTCCACCGACGCGTATCCACTCTCGAAGGCGAAATCGATGGCGTCCTGGACTTCGGCCTCGATGCTCGTCTTCATCTCTTCGAGCTGTTCTTCGGTAGCAATGCCGTCGTCGAGCAGCTTCTGGCGGAACAGGACGAGCGGGTCCTTGGCGAGGGCCGCGTCCTTCTCTTCCTTGGTCATGTAGCTGTCGGCGTCGCCGAAGACGTGGCCCATGAAGCGGAATGTCTTGCACTCCAGCAGGGTCGGGCCGTCACCGGCGCGGGCACGCTCGATCGCGGCGTGGGCGTGGGCGTACATGTCGAGCGGGTCGTTGCCGTCGACGGTGTAGCCGGGCATCCCGTAACCGATCGCGCGCTTTGAAATGAAGTCCACCGAAGTGGCATTCTCGTAGCGCGTATGCTCGGCGAAACCGTTGTTGGAGCACACGAAGATCACCGGCAGCTTCCATACGGAGGCCAGGTTCAGCGCTTCGTGGAAGGCACCGATGTTGCTGGCGCCGTCGCCAAAGTAGGCCACCGTCACGCGCTTCGAACCGTCGAGCAGTGAGGCCCAGGCGAAGCCGTTGGCGATCGGCATCGAGGAGCCGACGATGCCCGTCGTCACCATCACGCCGGTTTCCGGGTGGGTGAGGTGCATCGGGCCGCCCTTGCCCTTGCAGGTGCCGTCGATGCGGCCGCAGATCTCGGCCCAGAGCGGGCGTAGCGGCATGCCCTTGGCGACCATGTCGTGGATGCCGCGATAGATCGTGCAGATCACGTCGTCGTCGGTCATCAGGTTCGACAGGGTGGAGGGGATCACTTCCTGGCCGCGCGCCGAATAGTAGGGCGCGGTGATGCGGCCACGGCGGATCTGGGTCCGGGTGAATTCGTCGTTCCGCTCGATCCGCACCATGCGGCGATAGATGTCGAGCTGGGTGGCGGCATCGGGGCTCGCCCTGTTTTCTAGCGTCTGGCTCATGAGTCCTCTCTCGAACGGCTTAGCCTTGTCGCCCCTGCTGGATCGGGGGCTGAACATAGGTTCAGTACCTGTCACGCCGGGCCTTGCAAGGGCGAGCAAAACGCCTCGGCGGTATCGCCCTGGAGACGCCGCACCGCCAGCTCGCGAACCTGGCTTGACTTGACCTTTTCGCTGCCGGTGATGGCGTAATCCTCGTCGCTGAAGAACAGGACGCGGCGCGGCACCTTGAAGCTGGCGATCTCTGCCTTGCAGCGCGAGATGACCTCGGTTTCGAGCACCTGCGCGCCGTCGAGCGGGACGATGCAGGCGACGACCATCTCGCCGAGCAGGTCGTCGGGCACGCCCACTGTCTGGGTGCGCTTTACCCCCGGTATCCGCGCGATCACGTCATCCACCTCGAGCGGGGAGACGTTCGCGCCGCCGGTCTTTATCATGTCGGTGAGGCGTCCTTCCCAGAAGAACCGCCCCGCCGCGTCGACCCGCCCGCCGTCGCCGGTGCAGAAAAAGCCTTCGGCATCCAGGCACTCCTCCGGCGCCTTGCCGAGGTAGCCGGACATCAGCGTCGGACCCTTGATGCACATCTCGCCGACCTGCCCAACGGGGACCAGGCGGCCCGATATCGGCTCGACGATCTTTAGCACATTGCCCGGCAGCGGCGAGCCGAAGGCGCCCTCGACGCGGCCCTCCGCGTCGTCGGCGACGAACGAGGTGCAGATCGTCATCGTCTCGGTGCAGCCGAACGACATCGGCACGTCCCAGTCGGTATCGACAGTGGGATGCTGCCAGATCATCTCACCGCGCGTGATGTATCTGAGGCTGGAGAGGTCCGCTTCTGCCCACAGGGGCGAGGCGGCGAGGCGCGCCCATTGGTGCGGGCGGCCGTTGAGGAACGTCACGCGCTCCTGCTCGGCCAGCATCAGCGCTTCGTCGGCCTCGAACGTGCGCTGGAGGATCACCGCGCCGCCCGTCGAGAAGGCAGTGCCCACCACCATCGAGACGTTGCCCGACCAGAAGAAGCCGTTGCCGGTCCAGCTGCGCACCGGCCCCGTCATCGCGAACAGCCGGGGCCAGCGCCACCACTGGATCGCGAAGGCGCGCTGCGAATGGACGATGCCCTTGGGCAGGCTGGTGGTGCCGGAAGAAAAGAACAGCCCGCCCGTCTCCGCCGGATGCACCGCGTCGGCGCGGGCGAGAACGAGGGCGTCGTCGATGCCCACGCCGTGACCGAGGAACGCGTCCCAGTTCTCCACCACGCCGCCAGAGAAGGCGTCGAGAGGCTCGACCTCGCCCGGCGCGCCGCCGAGCGCGACGAGCCGCCGCAGGTAGGGGTAGCGCGCCGAGGTCAGTCTGCCCGGCAAGCCTTCCGTGATGCCCGGCTCCAGTTCAGCCAGCATCGCAGCGAAGTCCTTCTTGAGCACCTGCTGCTCGAACAGCAGGATCGAGACCTCCGAAGCCCGCAGCAGATGGTCCAGCTCGGGCTGTGTCGAGAAAGTACTCAGCGCGGCAGGCACGCCGCCGGCCAAGGCAATGCCGAACAGGCCGGACAGAAACTCCGGCCGGTTGGTCATCAGGATGCCGACGCGCTCGCCCTTGCCCAGTCCGCAGGCGACCAGCGCGCGTGCAACTTCCAGCGATCGGGCGAGCAATTCGTCGTAGCTCCACGACAGGCGATGCGCACCCTTGCGGAGCACCACCGCCTCGCGCGGACCATACCGGGCGACGACTTCGCGCAAGTAACCACCGATGGTCTGCGCGCCCTGTCCCGGCTCGTCCGCGAGCGACGGCCCGGCGATCACCGAGAGCGCCTCCGGCATGTGTTCGCCGATCCCCTGCATCGCGTCCGCCCTCTCCCGGTTGTCCTCGAAAGCCTCGCCTAGCAGCGGCTCGGAGCGCCCGGAAAGCAGCCTGGCCGGGCAGGGACGCCGCAGTCACATGGCTGCACCGCGGCAGGCAAACCCATCGCCCGAGCGCACCGGAATCCGGCTGCGCGCGAGGACGTCCGTGGTTAGGCTGGCGTCTGAAAGTCTGACTTCGCTCGACACGAACGGAGGTGGAAGACGGGAGAAGAACGATGAAGCAGGCCACGATCGAGAGCGGAAAGGGCATCGAGACCATCGCGATCCGGGAGGTTCCCGTGCCTAAGCCCGGCCCTGGCGAGGTGCTGGTCCGCATCCGCGCGGCAACGCTCAACTTCCGCGACCTGATCGTCGCCAAGGGACTGATCCCCGGTTACGGCAAGACGCCCGAAGTCGTGCCGCTGTCGTGCTGCGCGGCTGTGGTGGAGGCGATCGGCGAAGGCGTCACGCGCGTGGCAGTGGGCGAACGCGTCGTCCCTCTCTTCGCCCCGCACTGGCTGAGCGGATCGTCGCCCGACCCGCGTATGCTCGGCGGCCCGATCGACGGCGTCGCGCGCCAATACGCGGTGTTTTCGGCGCATAGCCTGTGCCATCTGCCTGACGAACTCGGTGACCTCGAAGGCGCGACCCTCGCTTGCGCAGGACTGACCGCATGGTCCGCGCTGACCGCGTTCCGGCCAACCGCACCGGGCGAATGGGTGCTTGCCCACGGCACCGGCGGCGTCTCGATCGCGGCGTTGCAATTTGCCAAGGCCATGGGCGCGAAAGTCGCCATCACCTCGTCCTCCCCGGCCAAGCTGGCGCGCGCGGCGAGCCTCGGCGCGGACCTCTGCGTCGATTACCGAGCGACGCCGGACTGGGCCGCGCAGGTCCGCAAGGCGCTGGGCGAGCGGCCGATCGCCAACGTCATCGACACCGTCGGCGACGTTCAGTTCGACGACAATGCCGCGCTGCTCTCAAGCGATGGTCAGCTCTCGGCGATCGGTATGCTCGCTTCCGACTTCAGCTGGGCGCGGATGGGCCAGACAGACGTGAACATCGCCCCCATCGGCGTCGGCAACCGGGACCAGCACGAGGCCATGACCGCTTTCATCGTTCAGCATTGCATCCGGCCCGTCGTGGACGCGGTCTACGACCTCGACCGGCTCGCGGATGCCTACCGCCACCTCGAAAGCGGCGCCTTCTTCGGCAAGGTAGGTGTGAACCTGCTCTAGCGCCGATCACCCTGGCGAAAGCGGCAACCCGCCGGGAACGGTTGTCATTGCAGGCCCTGCTCCGCTACCAAAGCTGCGGCACGACCCCTGTCGAATCGGCCGCAGGATGGGGACTGCGATGACGCTCACCGACCCGGCCCAGACCCGTATTCGCGACGGCGCGCTGACCGCCGTGGACCTCGCCGCGACGTTCGTCCTGGCGGCCGAGTGCGCGCTGACCGGAGTGCAGGCCGACTTCGACCTCTTCGGCATACTGGTGCTGGCATTCGTCGGCTCGGTCGGCGGCGCCGTCATCCGCGACCTCTTGCTCGGCGAGCATCCGCCCGCTCCCTTGCGCGACTGGCGCTATGCCGCGCTGGCGGTTGCAGCAACGACCGTGGTGATAGCCGCATCGCTCGCATTCGGGCGCGTCGCCGACTTCACCCCGCCGATCTGGATCGACGTGTTCGAGGCGGTCGGCCTTGCGCTCGCGGCAGTGGCGGGCGCGCGCAAGAGCCTCGACTACAATCTCAACGGCGCCAGCGTCGTCGTTATCGCGACGGTAAACGGATGTGGCGGCGGCATCCTGCGCGACGTGCTTGGCGCACGCGTCCCCCACGTCCTGCACGAAGACTTCTACGCCACCGCCGCACTGGCCGGCGCAGCACTGATGGTCGTGTTGATGAACCGCTTCGGGGTCCGCAAGGACATGGCCGGCACCATCGCCGGCGTGGCGATCTTCGCGCTTCGAACCGCTGCCCTGCTCGGAGAATGGCGGCTGCCGCACCTACGCTGACATGTGCACCGCCCAACCGCGCTCAGGCATCGAAGACGTTGAATATCCCGTCCGCCGAGCCGACCGTCTCGCCGTCGACCTCGAACAGCCCGCGAGCGAAAACCAGCCGCCGGGTCCTGCGGACCAGTTGCGGCCGGCAAGTCACCAGCGCACCGACCACGACACCGCGCACGAAATGATAATTGAGCTGCGCCGTCGCGCAGCGCGGCTCGCCCACGGCATCGACCGCGACGATGCCGAGCGCGATGTCGGCGAAAGTCATCAGCGCGCCGCCGTGGATCACCTTCAGGTGGTCGTTCGCTGCCATCTCGCCAGTCAGAAGCGCGACTTCCCGCGCGCCCGGTTCGCCGCGCATCCAGGTTGGACCAATCGCCGCGGAGAAGGCGCTGGCCTGCGTCGGCACCCAGCCTTGTGCCTCCAGTGCCGCTGCGTCCACCGCGTCAGGCAAGTTGATTGCCGAGCCCGGCCGCGTGCTTGGCGGCGATCCAGCCGAAGGTCATCGACGGACCTACGCTCGCTCCTGCTCCCGGATAGACCCGGCCCATGGGCGATGCCGTAGTGACGCCGCAGGCATAGAGCCCCGCAATGGCGCTTCCATCCTCGCGCAGGACCCGCGAGTCGCAGTCGCACACGACGCCGCCGTAGGTCCCCACGTCACCCGGCACGACCGGGATGGCGTAGAACGGGCCTTTCTCGATGGTGCCCATGCACTGGTTCGGGCCGTCCTTGAAGAACGGGTCACCAAGCCAGTTGTCGTACGCACGCTCGCCCCGGCTGAAGTCCTCGTCGCGGCCGCCGCGCACGAAACCATTCCAGCGCTCGACCGTCCCCTTGAGCGCATCAACGGGAACCTCGATCAGCGCGGCCAGAGCGTCCACTGTATCGGCCCGGCGCATCCAGCCCGAGTTGAGCCAGCTGTCCATGTTCTTCTTGGCCGTACCTTTCCCGGCGACGGCGTATTCGTCCATGTACTGCTGGTCCATGATCGCCCAGCTGGGGATGGCGGGAACGGTGCGGTTACGCACCAGCATGTTCTCGCAGAACTCCTCGTAGGAGCCGCCCTCGTTCATGTAGCGCACGCCGGTCTGGTCGACCTGGATGGCGTGTGGCTTGCCCGTGGTGCTCTGGGTGCCAGGCTTGACGTAGTCGGTGTCCCAGCCGGGCGCCTCGCTCATCTGGAAGCCGACCATCTGGTCCATCTGCCCGAGTTTGGCGCCCTTGGCGGCGAGTTCGACGTGCATGTCGCCGGTATCGGTCTCGATCCCGTTCGACCACTTGGACTGGGTGCCAGGCATATATTTGTCGCGCATGGCCTGGTTCATCGCGAAACCGCCGGCGTTCATCAGGATGCCGAGCCTGGTGCCGATCCGCCACGGCTTGCCGTCCCTGACCGTGACGACGCCGACCGCGCGCTCACCGTCCATGATGACCTCGTTGACCGGAGAATTGACGCGGATGTCGGCGGCCTGCTTCTCAAGCACTGCCTTGAGCATCCGCCCCTGCAGCGCGGCACCGGCGGTGACCCAGTGCTTGCCGGTCAGCTTGCCTGCGACGACCTTGAGCGCGATCTTGAAGAACATCCGCTTGATCGCCCAGGAATGCTTCATAAAGGGCAGCTTCATGCCGTCGTCGAGCCGGACAGGCACCTCGAGGAATCCCTGCCGAAGCTTGGGCGCCCATTCCTTGCCCAGTTCCTTCTTGTTGAAGGGCAAGGCGGTGACGGTGCGGCTGGTCTTCATGCCGCCGGGAAGTTCGTCGTAGTAGTCGGGCCAGAAGGTCGAGCCGCGCTCCATGTCGACACCTTGGCCGACGATGAAGTCGAGCATCTTGGGCGCTTCCACCGCGTAAGTCCGGCGGCGCGCCGGGCTGGTGCCGGGAGAATCGGGGCCGTCGGGAACGACTGCGTCGAGGTACTGGCAAGCCTTGTCGAGGCTGTCCTCACCCGGTTCCATGAAGCGGTTGGCGGGAATCCACATGACCCCGCCCGACTTGCAGGTAGTGCCGCCGACCCACTCGGCCTTCTCGAGGATGACGACTGACTTGCCCGCCTGCTTCATCAGCAGCGCCGAGGACATCGACCCCGCACCGCTGCCCACGACCACCCAGTCGAAAGTCTCGTCGAACTGCGCCATCGTGCCTGCTCCTCTCAACCGTCATGCTGCGCTGCTGCGCATGCGTTCAGCCCGGTAGATCGGACTTCGCTGAGTTTGGCAACGCCGCGCGGGCGATCCCTCACAAGGTTTCGCCGGAGCGAAGGGTTGGCCGCCATCTTGCGTTTTCGCGTGGCCTCGGCGGCGTGGCTGCCTATGAGGTGGGGAAGAGAGAGGGAGACCAGCCGCAATGACCGAAACCGCGCCCGCGCTACCGACCCTGGGCACTATCGAAATGGCCCGCGAAGGTCGGCTGCTGCGCATCACCCTCAACCGCCCGGATGCCCTGAACGCGGTGAACCTGCAGCTTCACGATGACCTTGCCGAGGCCATGTGGTTCGCGCAGATCGACACCGGCTCGGACGTCATCGTGCTGACCGGCGCCGGGCGCGCGTTCTCGGCCGGCGGCGACCTCGACCATATCGAGCACAATGCCCGCAACCCGCACCTGTTCGATCACGAGACCCGCGTCGCCAAGCGCATCGTCTCGACCCTGCTCGACATCGACAAGCCGGTGATCTGCCGGATGAACGGCCATGCGGTCGGCCTCGGCGCGACGCTAGCGCTGCTGTGCGACGTGATATTCGCCGCAGAGGGCGCGAAGATCGGCGATCCGCACGTCGGCCTCGGCCTCGTCGCGGGCGACGGCGGCGCCGTGATATGGGCGCAGCGGATCGGCCTGACGCGCGCCAAGGAATACCTGCTCACCGGCGACCTGCTGACCGCCGCCAAGGCCGCAGAAATCGGCCTTGTCAACCACTGCGTATCGCTGGACGAACTGGACGAGCGGGTCGATGCATTCTGCGCGAAGCTGCTGAACGGCGCCACGGTCGCCATCCGCGCGACGAAAATCCTCACCAACCTCGAACTGAAGAGGCTGGCGACGGCGCTGATGGATGCGGGCATCGCCTATGAAAGCGTCAGCGTCCGCAGTGCCGACCACCTTGAGGGAATCCAGGCGCTGAAAGAAAAGAGGAAGCCGCACTTCACCGGCCGGTGAGACTTCCGCTCGGCAGGAAGCAGGTTGCCGGCGGCCAGGACGTCCTTGCTGCCGGTCGCGCCGATCCCACGCGGGACCGGCGCGCAATTGATCAGCCCGGAACCACGCGCTCACCGTGTTCGGTGAACAAGGCGGTGTAGCAGGTGCCGAAATCCTGCGCGTCGCTCTGGGTCAGTTCGCCGCCCTGCGCCGCCGCGCCCATCGCGCCGAGGAACGCCATCGGATCGTCCGCCTCGATGTCATAGATCGCGAGGAATTCGTTCTCGTCGCTGCCCATGAGCTTGGCTGCGAGCTTGTAGCGCTGGGCGCCGGCCATGCCGAACTTGTTGACCAGTTCCGGCAGGTGCGTGTTGTTGTACCAATCGTGATATTCCGCCTCGCGGCCGGGCTGCGGGCGAGTGAGCGCAACGAGTTTCATCTTCATGGGCATCTCTCCTGATTCCATTTCCGGAGAACATTCGCCGGCCTAGGGAGCGATGCAAGTGCGCGCTATCTTGCGCGCGCAAGCATCGCCTCCCCGCGCTTACTGGAGCAAATTGCTGGCGACCGGGTACTCCGGGAAAGGCTCCGCTGCCGGGATGAGCACACCCGCCGCCATCTCGCCGCCCGCCGGTTCATTGCCGCATTCGCCGCGATATTCGCGGGGATTGGCACCGAACACCCGCTTGAACATGCGGCTGAAATGGGCCGGGCTCTTGAAGCCGACACCGTAGGCGATCTCGCTGATCGAGATGTCGCGCGGATCGGAGCTGGAAAGCCAGGCCTTAGCCTTCGCCAGCCGCTGCTCCCACACCAGTTCGGAGAACGACGTCTCCCGCAGCCGCAGTAGGAACGAGAGGTAGCGCGGGCTGATGCCGCAGCCCTTGGCGACCATCGCGGTCGACAGCTGGGGGTCGGACAGATGCACCTCGATGAAGCGCAGCACTTCCTCGAGCCGTCGGTCGGCGATCGACTGACGCACCGGCTGGACGTCCTCGCCCGCACGCACTGCATTGCCTATGAGGCCCAAGGCGGTCTCCACCAGCAACCGAGCCGATTCCTCGCCGAGACCGCAGTCATCGTGGAAGACGTCGGTCAGCATAGTCTCGGCGATCGCCATTTCGGGGCGCTCCATCGCCATGAACAGCCCGGTGCTGAAGTCCTGCCGGACGTGCGCGCGCAGGATGTGCGTGGGCACGGTCACGTGAAGGACCTCGTGAACGCCCTCACCATCCGTGCGGCATTCCATGAAGAACGGCGACATCGAGCGAGTGATGATGAAGTCGCCCGGGCGCGCCACCTTGTTGCCGCACTGGTTGGAGAACGCGAGTTCACCGCGCTTGACGAACCACAGGATCGACAGGTCGGTCGCGTCCTCGCGGATGTGCTGGCGCGAGCGGCGGAAGAACAGGTTGGCCGCCGAACGCTGCCGGATGATCGAGACGGGTCCCACGGCCTTGCGCTCCGAGCGGACGTCGATGATCGAGCCATCCTCGATCCAGAAGTCGCCGCGATAGTATTCCTGGTCGCGGGTGCCGCGGAACATGTGCTGGCATTCGCGGTAGTTGCGCTTGTCGAACGAGAACAAAGTCTCTGCCATGGCTCTCTCCCAATGGCGGGAGAACGGGCGCATTGCTGCGTCACCATCGTTCCCACCCCTGACTGCCGCCGATTCTTTCCGGTCGGGTCGATGTCCTTGGTAACACGAGAGGGCGCGCAGGCTCTACCTTGCGCGCAAATCGATCTTCATTGCGCGCATTGTCGATAAATATCGGTACAAGCCCGCGCGAACTCCCGCAGTTACCCTTCGCGCCCTTTCTTCGAAAGACGCCACTCGGGGGGATAATTGAGGTCGTGGTTCTTCACGACCTTGCCGATGCCCTGCTGGAAAGTATCGCCCTTGCCGAGGTTTACGTCGTTGGCACCGTCGTCCTTCATCAGCGGCAGCATGCCTTCGAGCCAGCCGGTAAGCAGGCTGCCCATGTATTCGCCGCGGTACTGTTTGTAGGCTTCGATGAAGGTCTTCTGCGCGACGACCACGTCGGTCGGCCGGGTAATCGAGCAGGCATGGGCATATTTGGCAGTCTCGGCTTCCAGCTTGTCTCGCGGAACCACCGAGTTGACGAAGTTGCAGTTCTGCATTTCGTCCGCCGTGAAGGGGCGGCCGGTGAAGAGCATCTCCGAGAAGCGGCGCAGGCCGACCATCTCCAGCCACTGCCACATGCGCGGTCCCCAGCCGGCGTAGCGGAACGAGGGGTGGCCGAACAGCGCGTCGTCCGAAGAGACGATGATGTCGGCGTCGGCGCACTGGTAGAAGTGCCAACCGTAGCAGTAGCCCTTGGCCTCGATGATCGAGATCTTCTTGAATTCCTGCAGCGGCCGGTTGCCCGAGCGTGCCTTGGCGTAATAGTCCGTCAGCCCGTGGAGGTAGCGGAACGAGCCCGGGGGCGGATACTTCACGTCGGGGTCCTCGATCTCGAGATCCGTGAGGAAGCCGTCGCCCGGCTGCGGGTTGAGGTAGAGATCGCCGTGCTCGTCGAGATCGCCGCCGCTGCCGAGGTTGTCGCCCTCGCCGCGGATCACCAGGACCTTCACGTCGTCGTCGATGTTGGCCTTGAACACCAGTTCGCCGAAACGCGCGCGCATGCCGATGGTGGCGGTGTTGTGCTTGTCGAGGCGGCTGAAGGTGATGGTGGCGATCTTGGTCGCCTTGTCCTTTTCGTAGCGGACGTGTTCCTCGGCCACCTTCTTGTGGTCGGCAATGGTCTTCATGAATCTCCCTCCCGCTGTTTTCGGTGCGCCACTGGAGTGGCTGCGCCGTGCTTTCCCGGGTGCTGCCACAGGCAATGCGGGGGGTATTGGCAATTCATGCGGGGTTCTCGATACTGCGCGCCGAAGGATGCGAGGCGCGCCGGTCCGAGCGCGCCCGGCCTGAGAGGATATGCCATGGGCCAGAACAGCTTTTTCAGCCTGGACGGACCGCTCGACGTGACGCCGGGCGGCGGCCAGGTGCGCGCCGCGAATTTCGCCGGGCTCGCCGGACTCGCCCGCAGCCATGGCCGCGATGCGCGCGGGATCGTCGAGCGGCACGGGATGGAGGCGCGGGTGCTGATCGACCCCGAAAGCCTCGTCGCCCCGCAGCAGGTGGCCGACACGCTCGAATACTGCAGCGCCCTGTTCGACGACCCGCTGTTCGGCCTCCACATGGCCAGCACGCAGGACCCCGAGGTGTTCGGCTGCGTAACCGCGCTGTGCCGATCGGCCCCCACGGTGCGCGCCGGCATCCGCTGCCTGATCGACTTTCTGCCGGTGGTCCACGCGCCCGACTGCGAGGTCGTGCTGATCGAGGGCCGCGAGACCGCCGAGCTGACCTGGCTGGTCAACACCGACATCGGCGTCAACGAACAGGCCAACTACCAGGCGGCCATGCTCAACGTGAAGCTGCTCCAGGCGATCGGCGGCCCGGCCTTCAAGCCTAGCTGGGTGAGCCTTTCCGCCGACCCGCGCGCCACCGACCTGCCAGAGATCGAGAAGACGCTCGGCTGCCGGGTCATGGGCCAGTCGACCCGCAACTCGATCGGCTTCCCCGTCCGCGCGCTGGAGCAGCCGGTGCCCAGTGCCAACCGCCTGCTCTACCGTCTGCTCGGCTCCTATCTGCAGCGGGTGAAGTCGGAGCACAGCCAGTCCATCATCGACAAGGTCGACAGCTACATCCGCGGTGCCCTCGCGACGGGTTCATGCTCGATCGAGCGCTGCGCCGAGAAGACCGGCATGTCGGTTCGCACGCTGCAATCGCGGCTGGCGGCGGAGGACGCCAAGTTCTCCGAACTGGTCGAGAAGCAGCGCGAAACCCTCGCCCGCGCCCATCTCGCCGACCGCCGGCTTTCGCTCGACGAGATCGCCGACCGGCTGGGGTACGGCGAGCAGACCAGCTTCGGGCGGGCGTTCAAGCGCTGGACCGGGATGACCCCGCAGCAGTTCCGGGCGGGCTGCTGAGGCTGCACAAGGCGACACAGGTTTACACGGTTTACACGGTCCAGGGGGGAAACTGCTCCCTCCGGGCCAAAATGTGTCGCCTTGCGCCCGAAAAGTGTCGCCTTGCGCGCAAAGAGTGTCGCCTTGTGGGTTACAGGTGTCGCCTTGCGCGGGGAAAGTGTCGCCTTTGGTGTCGCCTTGCACGCTCGCCCAAGGTGACACCTGTCACCTTGCGGGGGCGGAGACGGGGGAAGTTTACCGTGTCGGAACATGCCCGCCACCGTATCGCGGGCGGGGGTGTGTAGGAAAATGGATTGTCCTGACCGCCCTTTCTTGGACAGCGGCCGAGCCTCCTTGCTTCGTCATCTCCGCAAAGTTGGGAATGACGAGAGAAGGGGGAGCCGCTGGCAGATCAGGCCTTGGGCGTGACCCATACCTCCACCGGCGCCACGAACTTGCCCGGCGCGGGCTTGCCGACGTTCACGCGGTCGGCGGTGACCAGTTCGCCGGTGGCGAGGTTGAAGCTGGCCCAGGGCTTGGGCATGCGCCCGAAGGTCATCTTCTGGATGGGCTGGCCGGTGGCCGAATTCATGATCGTTGCGATGATGCTCATGAGCGCGCCGCTACCGAGCGGGCCACCCCTTCGTCCATAGGGCGCGCCCACGTTTTCCACGCTCACTCCATGGTGAGCACCACCCTGCCCGCCGCCTTGCCCGAGAACGCCGCGTTCATCGCCGCCGCATAACCGGCGATCGGATAACGCTTTGCAATTGCGGGGGAAAACAGCCCCTCGCCCGCCAGTTCCATCACCTTGCGGCGCATGGCCTCGGCCTCGGCCGGGCGCTTGAGCGCATGGTCGCGCATCTGCACGCCGATGAGGCTGGCGCTCTTGAGCAGCGGCAGGTTGGTGCGCAGCGCCGCGATCCCGGCGGGGAACCCGATCACCAGATGGCGCCCATCGTAGCCGAGGTTGCGGAAGGCGAGTTCGGTCGCATCGCCGCCGACCGGATCGAAGACGATGTCGACCGGCCTCCCGCCGTTCGCCGCCGCCACCTGCTCGCGCCAGTCGTCCGCGCCCGTGGTGACCACCGCGTCGGCGCCGCCCGCCAGAGCGGCGGCCTGCTTCTCCGCGCTCGAGGCCGAGGCGATGACGTGCAGGCCAAGGTGCTTGCCGACCTGGATCGCCGCGAAGCCCGTTCCGCCCGCCGCGCCGAGCACCAGCAGCGTCTCGCCCGCCTGCGCGCGGCCCCGGTCGGCGAGCGCGTAGTACGCCGTCTGGTAGTTCACCGCGAAGACCGCGGCGGATTCGAAGCTCATCGCGTCCGGGATCTTGGCCATGTTGGCGGCGCGGAAGCAGTTGGCCTCGGCAAACAGTCCGCCGAGCCCACCGCAGAACACGCGGTCGCCCGTCGCCAGATGCGTCACGCCCAGCCCCACCGCCTCGACCACGCCCGCGGCCTCGCTGCCGGGAATGAACGGCAACGGCGGCTTGAACTGGTACTGGCCCATGGCGGTCAGCACGTCGACGTAGGACACGCCCGCCGCCCGGATGGCGACGCGCACCTGTCCCTCACCCGGGCTGCCGGGGTCGAAGGGTTCGAGGGCGTAGCTTTCGGGCGGGCCGAACTGGCGGCCGATCACGGCGTGGGTCATGAAAGAGCTCCCAAGACGAGGTCCTTGGCCCCTGAACTTCCCTCCCGCAGGCGGGAGGGGTTGGGGGAGGGCTTGTTACGTTTCATAAAATCGCCGCAGAAAGGTCCACAGGCCCTCCCCCGGCCCCCTCCCGCCTGCGGGAGGGGAGATTGATGGGTTTCTGCCTGCGGCGGAACGGTTTTTTCAATGCTGGCCGCCGTCGCAGCGGACGATCGAACCTGTCACGTTCACCGAGGCCGGGCTCGCCAGGAACAGCGCGGCGGTGACGATCTCCTCCGGGTTCGCGGCATGGCCGCGCGGGATGGCGATCGGTCCCTGACCCTTGTCCGGCCAGGCCTCGACGATGTCGGTGCGGAAGGCGCCGGGCGACAGCGTGTTCACCCGCACATGCGGCGCATATTCCCACGCCAGCGAGCGGCTCATCGCATTGAGCGCCGCCTTGGACGACCCATAGGTCACCACCTGGGGCAGCGGCATCATCGAGCCCGACGACGTCACGTTGATGATGCAACCGCCCGGGCCGCCCGCCTCGGCGCGATCGAACATGCGTTTGGCGATGAGTGACGAGAGCCGGAACGGGCCCTTGAAATTCAGGTTCAGGACGGAATCGAACAGCTTCTCCGTGACCTCGTGGCTGGGCATGCGCGGGCTCATCCCCGCATTGTTCACAAGGATATCCACAGCCCCGAAGGCGGCGTAGGCCTCCTCGACCAGTCGGTCACACTCGTCCCAGCGGCCGACATGGGCGGCGATGGTCTGTGCCTTGCGGCCCAGGCTGCGCATCTCCTCGCAGACCACCTCGCACGCCTCCAGCTTGCGGCTGGCGACGATGACGTCGGCGCCGCGCTCGGCGAAGGCCCGGACCATCTGGTAGCCAAGCCCGCGCGAGCCGCCGGTGACCAGCGCCACCTTGCCGGTGAAGTCGAACAGCGGGTCCATCAGGCGTCCCGCGCGTTCGGGTAGCGTTCGAGCGCGGCAGCGGTGCGCGTGGGGATATGCTCGGAGGGGAACATGGTATCCACCGGCTTGGCGCGCTTCAGGTACGCGCGGGCGAGCTGCGAGCGGTGCGCGTCGGTCGGCCCGTCGGCGAAGGCGAGCGCCATGTTGCCGCCGTACCACTTGGCCAGCGGCATATCGAGCGAGATGCCCAGCGATCCGTGGATCTCCAGCGCCCGCCCGACCACGTTGGCGTAGACCGACGCCATCGCCACCTTGCACATGCCGATGTGCTTGCGCGCGGCGCCGTGCTTCAGGCGCCCGGCCTCGATCTCGTCGATCAGCCACGCGGTCTTGAGCACGAGGAGGCGGAACTGCTCCAGCTCGATCACCGAGTCGGCGATCTTGCCCTGCACCAGCTGGTGATCGCCCAGCTGCTTGCCCTTGGTGTGGCGCGAAACCGCGCGCTCCAGCATCATGTCGAGCGCGCGGTTGCACATGCCGACCGTGCGCATGGCATGGTGGATGCGCCCGCCGCCGAGCCGCGCCTGCGCGACCTTGAACCCCTCGCCCGGACCTCCCAGCATGTGGTCGAGCGGCACGCGCACCTTGTTGTAGCGCAGGTGCGCGTGGTGGCCGTTCTCGGGGTCGAAGTCGCCGGCGATGGCGACGTTGCGCAGGATTTCCAGGCCGGGCGTCTCGGCGGGGACGACGAACATGCTCATCCGCTCGGTCAGCGGAGCGTCGGGGTCCGTCACCGCGATGACCAGCAGGAAGCTGGCGAAGCGGGCGTTGGAGGAGAACCACTTCTCGCCCTCGATCACCCATGCGTCGCCCTCCCGCGTCGCCTTGCAGGTGAACACGTCGGGGTCCGAACCGCCCTGCGGCTCGGTCATCGAGAAACACGAGACGATCTCGCCGGCCATCAAAGGGCCGAGGTACTTCTGCTTCTGCTCCGGGGTTCCGAACAGGGCAAGGATCTCGGCATTGCCGGTGTCGGGCGCGGCGGTGCCGAAGACGGTGGGCGCCCAGGTGGAGCGGCCGATGATCTCGTTCATCAGCCCCAGCTTGACCTGCCCGTAGCCGGGCCCTCCCAGATGCGGGCCGAGGTGGCAGGCCCAGAGTCCCTGCGCCTTCACCTGTTCCTGCAGCGGCCTGAGGTGGCGCCTCGCCGCCGTGTAGCCGGGATCGAACTGCGCGCCCTGTTCGGGGAACAGCAGGTCCATCGTCTCGCACTCGTCGCGCACGAAGCGCTCCATCCAGTCGAGCTTGGCCTGGAATTCGGGTTCGATTGAAAAGTCGATCATGAAAGCCTCTCCACCATCCGGCCCGTGTCGACGAAGCACTGTTCCACGATCCTCGCGAAGAACCGCCCCGTCTCCTTGCTCAGTATCCCCGCCTCGGCCTGCGCGACCTTGTATTCGAGCAGGCAGCCCGACTTGAACTTCGCGAGGACCCCGAAGTAATCGAAATCGCGGATATCGCGGCCCGTGCCAGCGCAGTAATAACGCCCCAGTTCCTGCCGCGTCGGGAAGTTGGCCGGGTTGTTGAGCGCGGTCGGGAACTCACGGTCCGGCTCGTCCTCGTCGCGCATGCCGCCGGTGAACCAGCCCATGTCGATCATCGGATCGCCGATGGTGGAAAGCTCCCAGTCGATCATCGCCGCGAGGCGCGCGGGCGGGCCGTGATGGAACATCATGTTGGGCGTGCCGACATCGCCGTGGATGATGCCGCGCGTCTCATTCGGCAGGACATTACCGCGCAGCCATTCCTCGGTCGCGGCGTATCCCGGCAGTTCGCGCCCCTCGTAGCCGTAGCGCTCCTTGTACGAGGCGAGCTGGCCGGCCCAGCGATCGACCTGCCGCTGCAGGAACGGGCCGGGCTTGCCGTAGTCGCCGAGCCCGATCGCCTCGTGGTCGACGTTGGCGAGCTTGATGAGCCCGTCGACGATGGCGAAGGGGATGCCGTATTCGTAGGGCATCGTGTCGAACGGCGGCTCGTTGTGGATCTTCTCGTCGCGCAGGTTCGGCGCCCAGCCCTCGACCTTCTCCATGACGTAGAACGGCGCGCCGGCCACGCTTTCGTCGGCGCAGGAGCCGTAGCAGATCGGGCGCGGCACGTCGGTCTGGTTGAGCGCGGTGAGGATGCGCGCCTCGCGCAGCACGCCCTTTTCCGCGCCCGGCGGCGGCACCGCGGGCGGGCGGCGCATGACCATCGGCTTTTCCCCCCGGTCGAGCGTCAGCACGACGTTGGACGTGCCGCCCGAGAGCAAGCTGGTACGCAGCGGCCCGTTGCCCAGCTCCGGAACGTGTGCGTCCAGCCACTCGGTGAGCGGGCCTATCGGCGCGAGTATGTCGAGATCGGCGTCCATCATCTTCTCCTCAGCGGGCGCCCACCGGCTGCCTGAGCCGCGCCTCTATCTGTTTCCTGAGCGCTCGCAGCGCCGCCGCCGCCGCCCGGATCTCCTCCGGGTCGAGCCCGGGGACCAGCTGCTGCGCGATCTCGTCAGCGCGCGCGTCGATGGCGCGCTTGAGCGCCACGCCCGCCGGCGTCGGGCGCAGCAGCGCGGCGCGCTTGTGGTCGGGATTGTCGATGCTCTCGATCAGTCCGGCGTCGCGCAGCGCATTGGCGGCGCGCTGCACAAGCTGGCGGGCATGCCCCATCGAGCGGCCGATCTGCGCCACCGTCGGCGCCTGCTCCGCCTCGACCACGGCGTTGAGCACCATGTGCTCGCTGTCGTTGAGCGCGCATCCCGCCCGCGCGGTGCCGAAGACACTGCGCAGGCGGCTGTTCAGGCGGATGGTCTCATCGACGAGGCCCACCAGCGGATGACGCGACTCAGAAGCTTCGGTATCCATGACAACGGCGTGTCATGTTGACACGATCATGTCATTTCTTTGCCGCTGCCTGCTCGTCAAGCATCGCCCGGGCGAGCTGGAGGAACGCGGCGGTATCACCCTGCGCGGAGGGGATCGCCTTGCGGAACGTGGCGAAGCCGTGGATCAGCCCCTTGCCCTCGTAGAACGCGGTCGGCACGCCTGCCTCGACCAGCCTGGCGGCATAGGCCCGCCCCTGGTCGCGCAGCGGATCGAGTTCGGCGGTGACGAGCACCGTCGGCGGCAGGCCCGTCAGGTCGCCCAGGATCGGAGAAGTGCGCAGGCTCTTCGGATCGGCGGCGTAGTGCTGGCTGAAACTCGCCATGCTCTTGGCGTCGAGCATGTAGCCTTGCGCGTTCTGCGTGTTCGACGGATAGGTCCGGGAGAAATCGGTCGCCGGGTACATCGGCACCTGCAGCACCACGGGCACGGCCGCCGGCTTGTCCCGCAGCGCGGCCGCCGTGACGAGGGTGAGGTTGCCGCCCGCGCTGTCCCCGCTGAGGACGAGACCGGTGAACTCGCGCCCGAACGCCTTGCCGTTGGCCGCGACCCAGCGCGCCGCCGCTTCGCCGTCGTCGGGCGCGGCGGGCCAGGGATTCTCGGGCGCGAGGCGGTATTCGACCGAGACCACCGGCAAGTCGAGCTGCCGCGCGATCTCCGCGGCGATCCCCGCATGGGTATCGATGCTGCCGAGCACGTAGCCGCCGCCGTGGTAGAACACCACGACCGGGCCGGGCGCCCGCGTCGCGCGCGTGTCGAACAGGCGCAGCGCGATCGGGCCGGCTGGTCCCGGCATGGTCAGGTCCTTCGTCACCGCCATCGCGCCGACCGGCAGGTCCTGCTGTGACATCGCGGCGAGCGCGGCGGGCGGCAGCTTGTGGATCTGCATCAGCATCTCGCGCGTGAACGCGGGCTGGGGCTTGGCGTAATAGGCCTTGAGATAGGCTTCGACATCGGGCCGGATGTAGGGCTTGGCAACCTCGGGAGCCTTGGCGGCAGCCGCGACGGGCGCTGGCTCCTTTGCTGCCGCCAGCATGGGACTGAGGGAGAACAGGGCCGCGCCGGTAACCAGCAGGCAGCGAAGGGCAGGCATCCTCGACATCGTCATCATCGACTTCCTCTCTTGCGGGGGATCGTTCTTGTAGCAGCGCAGTACAGCGCATTTTGGTCAGCGGCGAAGTATTCTGCCTCAGACCACCGCGACCGAATTGCCGTAGAGCTTGCGCAGTTCATGCTTGGCCAGCTTGCCCGAGGGCAGTCGCGGCAGTTCGGGGACGAATTCGTATTCGCGCGGGGCGGTGACGGCGGAGATGTTCGCGGCGCACCAGTCGCGCAGGGATGCCTCGAGCGCGGGCCCGGCCTCGGCCCAGTCCTTGGGCTGGACCACCGCCTTGACCTTCTCGCCGTACTCCGGATCGGAGACGCCCAGCACCGCCACGTCGAGGACCTGCGGGTGGACGATCAGGCAGTCCTCGATCGCCTGCGGGTAGATGTTCACCCCGCCCGAGATGATCATGAAGTCCTTGCGGTCGGTGAGGTAGAGATAACCCTCCTCGTCGAGCCGCCCGATGTCGCCCACCGCGAACCAGTCGTCATGGTCGGGATGCGTCGCCCCGCGCGTCTTGGCGGCATCGTTGAGATAGTTGACGCGCCGTCCCCCAGGAGCCTCGAAGTAGACCACCCCTGCCTCGCCCGGCGGCAGTTCGCGGCCCGTCTCGTCGCAGATGTGGATGGGGCCGAGGGATGTGCGGCCGACCGAGCCGGGATGCGCCAGCCACTCCTGCGAGGTGATCGCGGTGGCGCCGACGCCCTCGGTACTGCCGTAGTATTCGAAGAGGATCGGGCCCCACCACTCGATCATGCGCCGCTTGATCTCGACCGGGCACGGCGCGGCGGCGTGGATCGCCATGCGCAGCGAGGACATGTCGTAGGCCGACCGGACCTCGTCCGGCAGCGCCAGGAAGCGCACGAACATGGTCGGCACGAACTGGGCGATGCCCACCTCGTAACGGTCGATCGCGGCAAGCACGCCCTCGGCATCGAACTTGCGCTGGGTGACGAAGGTGCCGCCGAGCCGGTGCGCGCAGATCATGCCGGACAGCGGCGCGCCGTGGTAGAGTGGGCCGACGTTGAGCGATACCAGCGGATCAAGCTGCCGGTACATCGGCAGCACGCCCTCGAGCGCGTTGAACTCGTCGATCGGGCCCGGCGTGAAGGGCAGGACGATGCCCTTGGGGCGTCCCGTGGTGCCGCTGGAGTAGATCATGTGAAAGCCGGAAATCTCATCCGGCACGGGCTCGGCGGGCTGCTCCGCCAGCGCTTCGGCCAGCGACCGGGCGCCGGCCATGGCGCCCTCGCCCGCCAAGTCGCCGGCGTGGAACACCTGGGTCACGCCGGGGACAAGGCTCTCGCGGTCCTGCGCCAGCGCGCGCGGCGTCTCGCCGATCGAGGCGGAGAGGAACAGCACCCTCACCTCCGCGTCGCCGATGATGTAGGCCGCCTCGGCGGGCTTGAGATGGGTGGAGAGCAGCGTCACGAAGCACCCGCACCGCGTCGCGCCCCAGTAGACCATCGCGAACTCGGGCGAGTTGCGGAGCATCACCGCGATCCGGTCCCCCGGCTTCAGGCCGAGCGAACGCAGCAACTGCGCGACGCGGTTGGAGCCTTCGTCGAGCGCGCGGTAGGTCAGCGTCTCGCCGGTGTCGGCGACGACCAGCGCGGCGGCGTCCGGCGTCGTTTGGGCGTGGTGCGACGGATGATGACCCGGCATCGTGACTTCTCCCCTGAGCGGCCGCGGCGTGATCGCCGTCGGCCTTCAGGGGATCAATATACGCCGCCCTGCTCTTCCGCAAAGTTCCCGGCATCGGCGTGGTTGGCCGCGGCGGATGCCTCGCGCGCATCGCGGGCACCCCGGATCTGCGACACCAGCGCATCGCGGCGGCGGGTGAATTCGTCCTCCGCGGTGTATTGCCGAGGTTCGGTGTCGGGCTTGAAGGCTTCCCAGATTACCGCGGCTTTCGGCTCGTCACTGGGCTCCACGCCCATGACGCGCTTGCCGGTCACGCGGTCGATGCGGACCATGCGGACGCCGGTCGGAGCGACGAAGGGCTGGTGGCCCCAGCGCGCGCGCGTGGCTTCCAGCACGTCCTTGAATATCGGCGCGGCGATGCGGCCACCCTGGGCATAGCCGCCCAGCGAGCGCGGCGAATCGTAGCCGAGGTAGACGCCGCCGACGTAGTCCTGGTTGCCGCCCATGAACCACACGTCGGTCGGCCCGCTGGTGGTGCCGGTCTTGCCGAACAGCGGCAGCTTGAGGTCGCGCAGGCGCTCGGCGGTGCCGCGGGTGACCACGCCCTCGAGCATGTGGACGGTCTGGTAGGCGGTCGCGGCGTCGATCACCTGCTTGCCCTTGCGGGCGACGCGCGGCATCGGCTTGCCGTCCCACTGCGGCATGTTGCAGGTGTCGCAGCGGCTCTTGTCGGCGCGCCAGATCACCTTGCCGTTGCGGTCCTGGACGTAGTCGATGACCGAGCCCGAGAACTGCACGCCGTTGTTGGCGAGCGCCGCGTAGGCGTTGATCATGCGCGCCACGGTGGTCTCACCCGCGCCGAGTGCGAACGAGAGATAGTTCTGATAGTCGCCGATCCCCATGTTGTGGAACGTGCGCGTGACCTTCTTCATGCCGACGTCGTTGGCGATGCGCACCGTCATCAGGTTGCGCGACTGCTCGAGCCCCCAGCGCAGCGTATGGCTGCCGCCCCCGCCCCCGCCGAAGTTACGGAAGCACTTGTTGCCCAGGTTCGCGCCCTGGAAGACGCAGAACGTGCCGTCGAGCACCTGCGTCGCCGGCGTCATGCCGTTCTGCAGCGCGGTGGCATAGACGAAGGGCTTGATCGTCGAGCCCGGCTGGCGCTCGGCCTGTACGGCGCGGTTGAAGGAATCGAGGCCGGCGTCGAAGCCGCCCTGCATCGCGACGACGCGCCCGGTTGCGGGCTGTTCGATGACCATGCCGCCCGAGACCTCGGGAACCGCGCGCAGCGCCCAGGTTCCGGCGGTGACCGGCGCGGCGGTGACGAGGTCGCCCGCCTTCGCGCGCTCGGAAATGCCGGTCAGCGTGGCGATGTTGCCGTCGGAGAAGCCGATGCGGCCCGTTCCGCCAATGGTGCCGGGCGTGTCGAGGATGACGCCGACGCGCCAGTCCTTGTAGTCGACCGTCTTGTTGGCGACGACGAGCTGGGACTGCCAGTTCTCGAGGTCGTTGAGATGCGCGATCGGCCCGACCCACCCCCGGTTGCCGTGATAGCGCAGCAGTCCGCCGCGCAGCGCGTCGCGCACGGCCACCTGCATCCCGGTGTCGAGCGAGGTGCGGACCCAGAGCCCGCCTGCATAGACGCTGTTCGGGCCGTCCTCGGCCTTCTCGCCGTACTTGTCGATCAGGCGGCGGCGCACTTCCTCGACGAAGTAGCCGTTAGACGCCTGGTAGGCGTTGCCGCGCTGGGTGACGAGGCCGAGCGGCTCGGCCTTGGCGGCGGCGGCGGCATCGGCGGTGACCCAGCCGTTGCGGACCATCTGGTCGAGCACCCAGTTGCGGCGCTCGATCGCACGGTCCTCGTTCTTCTTGCGGCCGTAGACCTCGGGCGCGCGCGGCAGGATGGCGAGGAACGCGGCCTGGCTGAGCGTCAGGTCTTCCACGTCCTTGTCGAAATAGGCGCGCGAGGCGGCCTGGACACCGAACGAGCGGCGGCCGAGCGGAATTTCGTTGAGGTAGAGTTCGAGGATCTGCTGCTTCGTCAGCACGCCTTCGATACGGCGCGCGAGGAGCATTTCCTTGAGTTTGCGGGTGACCGAATACTCGTCACCGATGAGGATGTTCTTGGCGACCTGCTGCGTGATCGTCGAGCCGCCCTTGGCGCGCACGCCGGTGCCATACTTCGACGCATAGTCGACCACCGCTCCAGCGAGGCCGCCGATATCGACGCCGCCGTGGGTCCAGAAAGTGCGGTCCTCGGCCGAAAGGAACGCGTTGACCAAGGGCCTCGGGAAATCGACGAAGCGCAGCTGCACGCGCCGCTCGCGGGCGTAGGAATAGACGATCTCGCCGTCCATGCCGCGCACCATGGTCGGCAGCGGCGGCTGGTATTCCAGCAGCTTGTTCGCATCGGGCATGTCGCGCGTCAGCACGATCCAGAATACCCCGAGCCCGACCAGTCCGGCCGCGCAAAGGTAGCCGAAGCGGCGAAGCCACTTGCGCTCGCGCCAAGCCCTACCGATCGAGCGCTTTACGCCGGCGAACCCGCCGGAAGCCTCGCGGCGGATGCGGAAGGTCGCGTCTTCGGGCGGCTGCTCGCCGGGATCATTCGCGTCGGTCATTGCGCCGGTCCTCTAGCACGGCGATTTCGCGCAAGGCCAGACACCTTGAGGCGAGCGGTTGGATCAGGCACCCAGCTTCCTCGCGAAATAGGCCCGGATCGCCTTGGCCCCGGCCTCCGCCAATGCCTGCTGGCCCTGGGCGGAGCCGAGCACTTTCGCGTCGGCGGGATTGTTTATGTACCCGGTCTCGAACAGGATCGAGGGAATGTCGGGCGACTTCAGCACCGCGAGCGCAGCGGTCTCCGGGCGGTCGCGGTGCAGGCCCATGCCGCCGTCCGACAGTTCGCGCAGCAGCAGACTTGCAGCCTGCGTCGAGCCCGACTGCGCCCCGCGCTGCGAAAGGTCGAGCAGGATCGCGCCGACGGTGGCGCTGGTCTTCGACAGGGCGACGCCGTTGATGCGGTCCGCCCCGTTCTCGCGCGCGGCGAAGCGAGTCGCGGCCTCGCTCGATCCGCTTTCGGAGAGCACGTAGACGCTGGCACCGCGCGCCGAATCGCTGGTTGCGCTGTCCGCGTGAATGGAAACGAACAGGTCCGCGTTGAGGCGGCGGGCGATGTCCGGGCGGTCGGCGAGCGCGATGAAGCGGTCGGTGTCGCGGGTCAGCGCGACGCGCAGCCCGCCGCTCGCCAGCAGCTTGTCGCGCAGCGCGAGCGCGACCTTGAGCGCGACGGTCTTCTCGCGCAGGTCGCCCTGCCCAGCGCCGGGATCGAAGCCGCCGTGGCCGGGATCGATCACCACCAGCGGACGGCTCGCATCCGGCGGTCCGTCGACGCGCGGCAACCCGACCGGCGCGCTCGCGCTCGGCAGGTCGAAGCGCACCACGTAGTCGTAGGCGTCCGCGCGGGTTGGGAAAGTCCCGTTGATCACGAACACGGCGACGAGCAGCGCCAGCGGCGTCGTCATGACCAGGATCAGCTGCAGGGTACGCGACATGGCCGGATTGACTAAGTCGACATGACGGCCACCGCAATCCGCCGCCGCCCGGCTTTCCCACGGATTTCTGTAAAGGAACGGCTAACCACGCGGTCCGTAAAACCGATTAAGCCAAGGAACTTGCCGTCATCCGTCATGAATGCTAGTCCAACCGCACCGGAGCCACGACGCTTTCGGTCCTCGCATTCCGGAACAACATCACCATATGATGCCGGGCAGGATCGGCAGAGCATAACTCCGGTCCAGGGAGCCGGGAAATCCTTTCCGGAAGACCTCACAGGTTGAAGCGAGCCATGAGAAGCCAATTGCCGCCCTGCCAGCCGGCGCCCGAACGGGCGGTGGCGGTGTGGTCGCAATTTTCCGCGCGTGCCCCAGAGCAGCGCGATCTTCCGCTCGCAAAATCAACGGCTTCCCTCAGGCACGCTGCCTTCATGGCAGAACATCAATTCGCCGCGCACGAGGCGCTGGATTGCCTCGGCTCTGAGCCGCTCCCGAAGCGGCAGATGCACACGCACGAACTCGCCCGCGAAACGAAAGGCCCCGCCGCTGACGGCCGGGCCATCGCCACGCACATGGGCACATCCGACACAATCGAACACAAGCGCGTCCCCCCGGCTGATCCGGCCGGGCGTCGACGCGCACGGAGACTATCAAATGGCAACGCGCATGCTTATCGATGCGCGCCACCCGGAAGAAACGCGGGTGGCGGTACTCAAGGGCAATCGAATTGAAGAATTCGATTTCGAATCGAGCGAACGCAAGCAGATAAAGGGTAACATCTACCTGGCAAAGGTCACCCGCGTGGAGCCTTCGCTCCAGGCAGCCTTCGTCGATTTCGGCGGCAACCGCCACGGCTTCCTCGCCTTCAGCGAAATCCACCCGGACTACTACCAGATCCCCAAGGAGGATCGCGAGGCGCTGCTGGCTGAAGAAGCCGCCCACGCTGAGGAAGAAGCCGCGCTCCGCGCCACCGAAGGTGACGACGAGGACGAAGACGGCGACTACGGCGACGACGACGGCGGCCTCACCGAGGTCGACACGTCCGACAAGGACCACGTCGCCACGATTGAGGACGGCGCTGTCGAAGGCGCGTTCCCGGCCGACGACGACGGCGAGCATTCGGAAGACGAAGGCGATTCCGGCAACCGCCGTGGCCGCGGCCGTCGTCGCCAGGGCCGCCCCTCGGGCCGCTCGAAGGAAGCCGACGACCTGCGCGCGCGCCGCATGGCGCTGCGCCGCCGCTACAAGATCCAGGACGTCATCCATCGCCGCCAGGTGCTGCTGGTGCAGGTCGTCAAGGAAGAGCGCGGCAACAAGGGCGCTGCCCTCACCACCTACCTCAGCCTTGCAGGCCGCTACTGCGTGCTCATGCCGAATTCGAGCCACGGCGGCGGCATCAGCCGCAAGATCAGCTCGGCCTCGGACCGCAAGCGCCTGAAGTCGATCATCTCGGAACTGCAGCTGCCCCGCTCGATGGGCTGCATCGTGCGCACCGCCGGCCTGCAGCGCACCAAGACCGAGATCAAGCGCGACTTCGACTACCTCGCCCGCCTCTGGGACGACCTGCGCGAAGTGACGCTGCGCTCCGAAGCGCCGACGCTCATCCACTCGGACAGCGACCTCATCAAGCGCGCCATCCGCGACATCTACAACCGCGACATCGAGGAAGTGGTCGTCGAGGGCGAGGAAGGCTACCGCGCCGCGCGGGACTTCATGAAGCTCCTGATGCCAAGCCACGTGCGCAAGGTTAAGCCCTACTCCGACCCCGTGCCCCTGTACCAGCGCTACGGCGCCGAGGACCAGCTGACCGCGATGTACGACCCCGTCGTGCAGCTGCGTTCGGGCGGCTACATCGTCATCAACCCGACCGAGGCGCTCGTCTCGATCGACATCAACTCGGGCCGCGCCACCAAGGAGCACGGGATCGAGCAGACGGCGGTCGCCACCAACCTCGAAGCCGCGCAGGAAATCGCGCGCCAGCTGCGCCTGCGCGACATGGCGGGCCTGGTCGTGATCGACTTCATCGACATGGAATACGGCTCGAACGTCCGCAAGGTCGAGAAGGCCGTCAAGGACGCGCTCAAGAACGACCGCGCCCGTATCCAGGTCGGTCGCATCTCCAGCTTCGGCCTGATGGAAATGAGCCGCCAGCGCCTGCGCACCGGCGTCCTGGAAGCGACCACGCGCTCGTGCCCGCACTGCGACGGCACCGGCCTCGTCCGCACCGCCAGCTCCGCCGGCCTCTCGGCGCTGCGTCTCATCGAGGACGAAGCGGCCAAGGGCAAGGGCGTGGTGGTTTCGCTGTTCGCCTCCACCGAAGCGGCCATCTACATGCTCAACGCCAAGCGCGCTGACCTGGCCGACATCGAGGACCGCTACGGCGTCACCGTCGAAGTGATCCCAGAGGGCGAGAACGAAGGCGCGAAGATGCGCGTCGTCTCCTCCGGTCCGCGCAACGAGTTCGTCCCCCGCTTCGACCCGATCGCCGAGGAAGTCGAAGACGACTTCGTGATCGAGGAAGAGGAAGAAGAGGAAGAAGTCGAGCGCGAGGAAGCCGCTCCCCAGCGTGAGCGCGGCGAGCGTACCGAACGTGCCGAGAGCGAAGAAGGCGAAGGCAGGGGCCGCAAGCGCCGCAAGCGCCGCCGTGGCCGCAACCGCGATCGCCAGAACGAGGACGGCAGCGAGTCGACCGAAACCGAGGCAGAAGCTGCCGAGGGCGAGGAAGGCGAAGCCGGCACCGAGGTCGATCAGGCCGAGGATGAAGGCGAGGCCGAAACCACTTACGCGGAAGGCGAAGAGGGCGATGCGCCCAAGAAGCGCCGCCGCCGTGGTGGTCGTCGCCGGCGTGGTCGTCGCAGCGAGGGTGAAACCGGCGCTGAAGGCGAAAACGGCGAAGCCTACGGTGACGATGTCGCCGAAGCTGCCGAGCCTGCTCCGGCCGCCGAAGCGGTGAGCGAAGCCGAGCCCGAGGCGCCCGCTGCCGAGGACGCTCCGGCCAAGCCCAAGCGCACGCGCCGCAAGAAGGCCGACGCTGTGGAAGCCGTGGTCGAGGCGCCCGTGGAGGCCGCCATCGAACCAGTCGCCGAGGAAGCGCCTGCCAAGACCAAGCGCGCGCCGCGCCGCAAGAAGGCCGACGCAGCGGAAGCTGCCGAGGTTGCGGTCGAAGCGCCCGTCGAGGCCGCCATCGAGCCGGTCGCCGAGGAAGCGCCTGCCAAGGCCAAGCGCGCGCCGCGCCGCAAGAAGGCCGAGGCCGAAGCTCCGGTCGAGGTCGTCGCCGAGGAAGCGGCCGCCAAGCCCAAGCGCGCGCCGCGCCGCAAGAAGGCCGAGGCGTCCGCCGCTCCGGGCGAAGCGACCGTCGCTGCTGCCGAGCCCGAGGCGACCTCCGCCGAAGCGCCTGCCGATGAAGCCGCTCCCGCGGACGCGCAGTCGGAAGCCGACGGCTCGCCGCGCCGCGGCTGGTGGCAGCGCACCTTCGGCGCCTAAGCCAGGCTGACAACAAGGCAAACGCCGCGCGCGATCTTCGGATCACGCGCGGCGTTTGTCGTTTCAGGCCTCGCGCTTGCTCACGTTCACCGGAATGCCCGAAAAGCGCGGCATGAAGTTGATCGGCTCGAGGTCCTGCGTGAGCGAGGTCAGCTGACCGACGTTCGCGCCGCCGTCGGCATCGAGATCGCCGGTGGACACGAGCGGCCCGAACATGTGCGTCATCGAGATCACGCCCCGCCGCAAGCGATCCTCCGCCTTAGCCCGCGTAACGATCACGCCGTGCTCGGAGGCGATTTCGACGGGATCGTCGTCCGCCAGTCCCTCGCGTGCCATGTCGTCGGGGATCATGTAGGCGAAGTTGACCTTCAACCGCCGCCGCGTCTGGCCGGCATCGCGGAACGCCCCGTTCAGCGCGTGGAGTATCCGCCGGCTGGTCAGGCGATAGGCGAAGCGCCGGTCCTCTTCCTCCGCAAGAATGGCGGCGAGTTCGGCGGCGACATCCGGCGGCATCAGCTCCAGTCGGCCTGTGTTGATGGGAGCGGGCTGCACGAAATGGTCCTGCATCGCGGGTCGCACGCCTTCGGGATGGGTCAGCAGTTCGTCGAAGGGAACCGCGCTACCGGCAGCGAGGAATCGGCACAGGTCCTCCGGATCGGGCCGGACGTCGCCGCTCAGCGGCAGGCCCTCGGCGATATCCTCGAAACGCAGGCCATAATTCCAGAACTTGAACGTCAAGGGCAGCCCCATGCGCGCGGCGAGCGCCCAGAACACCTCCCAGTCGTGCAGCACGCCTCCGGGTTTCTCCACCACGGGGCGCGTGTATTGCGCAAAGGGCGCCGGATAGAGCGCATCGCCGGGGATCGAGATTTCGTGCCGCTCGAACGGCTGGCTGGTGGCGAGGACATAGTCCGCGATCCGTCCCGTCGCGTTCAATCGCGCGTCGAGACACACCAGCAGGTCGAGGTGCTCGAACGCCGGCTGCGCCACTACCGGATCGCCGACGGCCATCAGCGGATCACCGCCCAATACGATCAGCGCTCGGATGCGATCCGGATGGTCGGCCATGATCTCGCCGGGCAGCAATGCGCTCGGCATTTCGCCGAGAAGCTGGCCTGTATCCGCGCTGAGGCACCTGGGCTCCTGCTCGAAGCTGCGGGTCGGGGAGACCGCCATCTCGTAGGCCGGCTTGGTGCGCAAGGTGCCGGGATTGCGCATCCGGTCGCCCTCGCGGCGATAGCCTCCGCACAGCGCGTTGACGAGTTCGATCATGTGGTCGTTGGTATTGGAATGGGCCGAGAAAGACGGCCCGGTGCCGCTACCGGCGTAGACCCGCCGCCCCTCGCCCAGCCATTTCGCGGCCAGTTCAATCTGCTCGACAGGAATGTCGGCGCGCGCCGCCGCCAGTTCGGGCGTGAACGGGGCGACCGCCTCCCGCACGGCATCGAGGCCGTTGCACCATTTCTCGACGAAGGCCCGGTCGAACATGCCGTCGCGCAGCAGGATATGGGCGATCGCTGCGAAGATCGCAGCGTCGTGGCCCGGCAGCGGCTGGATCAGCAGATCGGCATGGCGGGCGGTTTCGGTGCGGCGGGGATCGACGAGAATAACCTTGCACCCATTCGCCCGCGCAGCCTCGAACCCGCGCGAAGGGGCGCCGCTTTCCGCCAGCGCAAAGGGCGCGCCCTGGTGGGTGACGAGCGGATTTCCGCCCGCCAGCAGCGCGACGTCGCAGTCGCGTAGGGCGTTCTTGCCGCTCGCCATCACGCCCATGCGCGCCATCGTCACCCACTTGGCCGACTGGTCGATGGTCATGGTCGAGAAGAAGTTCGGCGTGCCCAGCGCGGCGACAAAGGCCCGCTCCATCAGCCCGCCAAGCACCGTGCGGTAGGCCCCGGTGCCGTGATAGACCGCCACGCAGCGCGGGCCGTGCTCGGCGACCAGCGCCTTCAGCTTCGCGCCGATCGCATCGAGCGCGGCTTCGGCCTCAATCGGAGCGAGCACGCCGTCGACGCCGCGCGCCAGGCTCTCGAACAGCCGATTTTCCGCGCCATTGTGGAACTCGATCGCCGACTGGCCCTTCGGGCACAAGTAGGCGCCATAGGGCGAGACGCTGCCGTCGGGCCGGGCGCGCAACATGCGGCCGTCCTCCACCTCGATCTCCATCGCGCAGAGCGCGCTGCAGTTGCGGCAGAAGGTCTTCACGTTCTCGATCATGCCGATGCTCTCCCGGCAGCCAGCCTAGCAGCCGCTCAAGCCGCATTCGACGCCCGCGCCTTGTCCCTTGCGGCAAGCGCGAGCGTCGCCCGGTTCAGACCCCGGCGGCCATGCCTCCGGTCACGCGCAGCGTCTCGCCGGTGACGAAGCGTGCTTTGGCCGAGGCGAGGTAGAGCATGGCATCGACGATGTCCTTCTCGATGCCGTCGCCCGGGATCAGCTGCATGGCCTGGACACGCTGCTTGGTCGCCTCGGGCAGTTCGTTGCGGATCGTCTCGGTTAGGATGAGGCCCGGCGAGATGGCGTTCACCCGGATGCCGTCGGCGCCCAGTTCGCGCGCGAACGTGATCGTCAGCCCCGCCACCGCGAGCTTGCTGTCGCCATAGGCCGAGCCGCCCATGTGCGCCGCGCTCGAGGAGATGTTGACCACCGATGCGCCCGCCCTGCCCTTCATGTGCGGATGCGCGGCGAGGGTGCAGCACACCACGCCCAGCACGTTGACGTCGAACAGGCGGCGCACCTTGGCGAGACCCATCTTGAGGATCGGCTGGCCATATTCGTCGGAGTGGAGACCGGCGTTGTTGACCAGCAGGTCGACGCCGCCGTTCACCGCCGCGGCCTGCTCCATGATCGCGGCCATGCGCGCCTCGTCGGTGACATCGCCGCCCACGCCGTCCGCCGAGCCGCCCGCCGCACGGATTTCCTCAGCAGCGGCCTCGGCCACGGCGTCGTCGATATCGACCAGCACGACATGTGCCCCTTCCGCCGCCAGCGCCGTGCCGAACGCCTTGCCGAAGCCCCTGCCGCCGCCGGTTATCACCGCCGTGCGTCCCTGCCATTCGCCCATGTAACCGCTCTCCGCTCATTCGATTTACTCTGCAGGACAAGCATCTGGCTACGCACCAGACAAGCGGATTGCTGCCGATCCGCATCGCTCCCGCGGTTCCGGCAACGACGACGGCGACGCGACTTGATTGCCCCGGAGGTCCCTCGCCGATTCCTTCCCGCTGCCGTTCGCGATCGCCTTCCCACCCACCCCATCGGCCCGATTGCTGCGAACGCATCGCAACTGGGGGCTGGTATCGTACTTTGAGCCAAAACCTCGCCATTCTCACCCCTTGCCCTGTGCCGACGAATCGCTAGAGGGGTGACATCAGTCGCGGTTCATGCCGCAGTGCAAGATCACGGGGATTCTTCATGGCGACCTTCACCCTCCCGGCCAACAGCAAGATCAAGAAGCAGGGCAAAGTCCACAAGGCCGAGGGCGCCACCAAGGTGAAGAAGTTCACCGTCTATCGCTACGACCCGGATTCGGGCGAGAACCCGCGCTACGACACGTTCGAGATCGACCTCGAAAAGTGCGGCCCGATGGTGCTCGACGCGCTCATCAAGATGAAGAGCGAAGCGGATCCCTCGCTGACCTTCCGCCGCTCGTGCCGCGAAGGCATCTGCGGTTCGTGCGCGATGAACATGAACGGCAAGAACGGCCTCGCCTGCACCACCGCGATCGAGGACCTGAAGGGCGAGATCCGCATCACGCCGCTGCCGCACATGGACGTGATCAAGGACCTCGTGCCCGACTTCACGCACTTCTACGCGCAGTACGCCTCGATCCGCCCCTGGCTGCAGACCGTCTCGACCACGCCCTCGGGCAAGGAGCGCCTGCAGAGCCCCGAGCAGCGCGAGAAGCTGGACGGCCTCTACGAGTGCATCCTGTGCGCCTGCTGCTCCACCTCGTGCCCCAGCTACTGGTGGAACTCCGACAAGTTCCTCGGCCCGGCGATCCTGCTGCAGGCCTATCGCTGGCTGGCCGACAGCCGCGACGAGATGACCGGCGAGCGCCTCGACGAGCTGGAAGATCCGTTCCGCCTCTACCGCTGCCACACGATCATGAACTGCGCCAACGTGTGCCCCAAGGGCCTCTCGCCCGCACGCGCCATCGCCGAGATCAAGAAGATGCAGGCGGAGCGCCAGGTCTAAGGGGCCAGGGCCGAAGCGGGCCTTTTCGTGGCGACAGGTGCATTCATCCACGAGCCGGACCCGGAATTTCCGGGCTGGCATACGTGGACGTCGAGCAACGGCGTGCGGTTCAACGCCCATGGCCTGGGCCGGATGATCATCCGCCGCGAAGGTGAACGCAGCACTCGCTTTCGCCTGGTCGAGACTACCGGCCTGCACAGCAACATGCATGACAACGTCCACGGGGGCGTCACGCTCGCGCTGATCGACGTCGCCATGTTCGCGACCATCTTTGCGGTGCTCGGCGCCGACGCCGCCGGCTCGGTCACGCTCGACCTCCACAACCAGTTCATCGGCGCCGGCCGCGTCGGGCAGCCGCTCGACGTCGTGTCCGAAGTGATGAAGGAAACGCGCCGACTCGTGTTCCTGCGTGGCACCGTCGAACAGGGCGATCATCTCGTCGCCAGCTTCGTCGGGACCCTGCGCAAGCCCAGCGCGGCAGCCGCATCATGACAGCCATGCTCGAACGCTACGAAGCGCTGGTCGCCACCGGCGAACTGCGTTCAGACCCGGAGCAGGCCGCCGCCGCCGAGCGCCTCAGCCGTCTTCAGCGCGATCTCTACAAGGCGCAGTCCTCGACCGGCCTCTTCGGCAAGCTGCTCGGCAAGAAGCCGGCGCCGCCACGCGGCATCTACATGTGGGGCGGCGTCGGGCGCGGCAAGTCGATGCTCATGGACCTCTTCGTCCAGACGCTCGACATGCCCGGCAAGCGGCGCATCCACTTCCACGCGTTCATGCTCGAAGTCCACGCGCTGCTCCGCGACGAGCGCAAGAAGGAAACCGGCGACCCGATCCCGCCCGTCGCCGCGACGATCGCCAAGGGCACGCGCTGCCTGGCCTTCGACGAGATGGTGGTCAACAATTCCGCCGACGCTATGATCATGAGCCGCCTGTTCACGTACCTGATCGTGAACGAGGGCGTGACCGTGGTGACCACCTCGAACCGCGCGCCGTCGCAGCTCTACAAGGATGGCCTCAACCGTGAGCACTTCCTGCCGTTCATCGCGCTGATCGAGCAGGAACTCGACGTCCTGACGCTCAACGGCCCGACCGATTACCGCATGCAGCGCCTCGGCGGCATGGCGACCTGGCACCTGCCGCTGGGCGAGCCTGCCACCGAAGCCGCGCGCGAGGCATTCTACCGGCTGACCGACTATCCGCCCGAGGACAGCGAACATGTCCCCTCGACGGACATCGACGTCGGCGGCGGGCGCATGCTCCATGTCCCCAAGAGCCTCAAGGGCGTGGGTGTGTTCAGCTTCAAGCGCCTCTGCGGCGAAGCGCGCGGCGCGGCGGACTACCTCGCCATCGCCCGCGCCTACCATACGGTGATCCTGGTCGGCATTCCCAGGATGGGGCCCGACCGCCGTAACGAAGCCGCGCGCTTCGTGACGCTGATCGACGCCCTCTACGAGAACAAGGTCAAGCTGATCGCAGCAGCCGATGCCGCGCCGGAAGATCTGTACCAGGCGGGGACCGGACGTTTCGAGTTCGAGCGCACCGTGAGCCGTCTCAACGAGATGCAGAGCGCTGACTATCTCGCCCTGGGCCACGGCGAAGACTGAAACTCGTTAACGAATCCCGAATCGGGATGTGATTCGCAGGCCTCGTGATGCCGGAAGCGAGCCACGCAAACTCAATACCGTTAACAATCTCGGCGCAAATGATGCGCTCGGGAAGAAGCGCGCCCTAGGTATCGCCACGCGTTCATCAAGTACGTGCACGGCAGACAAAGAAAAAGCGCTTTCCAAAAGACAGGAGTTCTTCTGGAAAGCGCTTCTTTTTTCGTGCAGCGGCCCATTCTATTCGAAGTGGGCTTTAGCAGGTAACGGCATCAATTAGATGCCGCCGCCCCACCAACCGCCGCCCCAGATGTCCTTGTTCATAGTCATTCCCCATGTGAACGACCGCATCGCTGCGGCCGATCAAATGGATAACAACAGGTTAACGAAGCATCAAGGAATTTTTAACCAATCAATCGCGCCCTCCGCCCCGATACGAAGTCGAGGAAATCCCGGAATGGGACGGGACGGCTGATGTAGTAGCCTTGGACCAGGTCGCATTTCATCCCGGTAAGCATTTCCAGGACCTGTGCCGTCTCGACCCCTTCGGCCACGACGACGCGGTCGAGCGAGTGCGCCATCTCGATGATCGACTGCACCAGCAGCAGGTCATCCTTGCGGCCTTCCATCGAGGATACGAAGGTTTTGTCGATCTTCACTTCGCTCGCCGGCAGGTAGCGCAGGTAGTCGATCGTCGCGTTGCCGGTGCCGAAATCGTCGATCGACAGGCGCAGGCCCGACTGGACCAGCCGCTGCAGCATCTGGAAGGTGCGCGAACTGCGGTCCAGGCGATCGGTCTCGGTGATCTCGAGGATCAGGCGATTGGGCGAAAGGCCGTGCGTCGCCAGGATTTCCGAAATCATGCCCGGCAGGCCCGGGTTGCGGAGAAGTTGGGCCGAGATGTTGACCGACATGGTCAGCTCGTAGCCGTGACGCTCCAGGTCCACGGCGACGCGCACGGCATCGTTGATGACGAAACGCGTGATGCGCTCGATCCGGTGGAATTCCTCCGCGATGCGGATGAACTTGTCGGGGCTGATCGGCCCGCGCTCCGGGTGGGTCCAGCGCACCAGGGCTTCTGCGCCGCAGATGCGGTTGGACTTCAGCTCGAGCTTGGGCTGGTAAGCGACCCATACCTCGCCGTTGTCGATCGCACGGTCTAGCGAGGTGAGCAGCGAGATCTCCCACTGCGCCTCGTGCTTGCGCGCATCGTGCTGGTAGACCAGTTCGTCGTTGCGGACGGCTTCCTCGGCCGCCTGCATGGCGCTGGCCACGCGGCTCGACAGCGGGCGGTCGAATTCGGAATCGATCCCGCAATTGAACGACAGGTCGATGTCGATGCCGCCGACCTGGATGCCGTTCTGGACGATCCGATGAAGGCCCTCGAGGTTCTCGAACAAATCGAAGCTGCTGCGGATCGACGACAACCAGACGAACATGCCGCCTTCGTGATAGATCAGCACGCTTTCATCGCTGATGCGGATGCGGCGCACGATCTCCTTGGCGAGTTGGGCTTCGACGTGTTCGGCGAAGCTACCGATGATCGCGCCGTAGTTGCGGATCTTCAGGGAAACGAGGATGCGTGAAGACAGATCGCCCGAGCTTCGGAGCGCCTGCACACTCGGAAGTCCAGAACCTGCATTGGTCTCCCCGGCCACCTCCACGCGGTCGAGGTTGCGCATCCGGATGACCGCGACCAAGGCGACCGCCAATGCCGGAATTACCTCGACCTGGATGCCGAAATAATCGAGCACGAACGGCGCTGCTCCGAGCACGGCCACCAAGCCGGTGAAGCGATAGACGTCGAGCATACGCCCCCTGCCGAGGCCGGTTGCGATCACGATCATCACCAAAAGGAACGGCGCAAACCACCCGTAATCGCGAGGTATGCCACGCTTCAACGTCTCCGCACCTATGAGATGGAAGAAGGCACCGGGCGCGGTGATATTCTGCCCGGGAATCCGGTGCACGTCGTTCAGGCTAGTCGCGGCAGGCGCGATCAAGACGTCTTTTCCACGCACCTTCGACTGATCGAAGTTATCGCGCATCACATCAATGTAGCTAAGCGTGGGAACCGATGCTGCCGAAATGGAAAAATCAGGGAAGAAAAGATCGTCGGAGTTGTTCGTAACGCCAGCCAGCTTGGCCGACAAAGAAGGAATACGGCCAACTGCGCTGTCCGAGGAATAGGTGAGCTGGACATTCAGGTTCAGCGGCCGATGTCGCACGAGAATGGACACCGGACCGGCGTACTTGCGGAATTCCTTGAGCGGAAGTGCACCGGCGTAATTGCCCTTGCCGACATCATCGCCCGGAGTAGCTCCGAGATACACCCTTCCAGGATGAGCGCGCAGCACGTCCACGAGCTTCAGGTCGTCGGAGACGCTGCCCCGCTTGGCAAAGGACCGTGCGAAATACACATCACGCGCGCCCGCAGCGAACAACCGCCGCAACATGTCGGCATCGTTGCCATGTGTGACATCGATCGCGCCCAGCTCGTCCAGAGTGCGATCGTCCTGCTGAACAACAACAACCTGCTTGTCGGAGGAATGCATCCGGGACCACCAGCGCATGTTGCGCATGCCGTCTTCCAGCGGCAGGCCAAGGCCGCTGACGCCCATGGCGAGGCCGGTCAGCGCCGCCCAGAAGACGATGCGGACGCGCGGCCTTTTCCAGAAATTGGTGGTGCGCGCGAGAAGGCCGTTCATCTCCCGACCCCGCCGTCATGATGCCGGCTGCGCTGCGCGTGGGTCGTCGCCGCAGAAATCATCTGCTTGGGATCCCGGCAATGGCGCCCGATTCTGTTCATTCACGTCCCGTCATGACGCTGCGATAGAGCCGGAGTACCCCAAAGGTCCTAAGAATGAGTGTAGTTAAGTGAACGCAACGATCAAATCGTAAAATACGCGCGAACCCTCAGGCCGCTGCCGTTTCAACCCATACCAAGACCGGTAAACGCCCTGTCAAGCATGAGGAGCTGCCATAGCAGACGGGAATTATCCGTGGTTCCAGCGACATGCGCATCCACCAGGGTGGCCAGGCGGCGCGTGTCGAACCAGCCCGTGCGGGCGATCGCGGCGCTGCCGGCGATCTCGCGGGCGGTCTCGGCAAGAGGCCCGCGAAACCATTGGGCGATGGGCGTCACGAAGCCCTGCTTGGGTCGGTACAGTATGTCGTCCGGCAAATAGCGGCGCATGGCCTTTTTCATGAGCCACTTGCCCTGCCCTCCGCGCACTCGCATGCTTTCCGGAAGGCTGGCGGCAAATTCGATCAGGCGGTGGTCGAGCAGGGGCTCGCGGGCTTCCAGGCTAACCGCCATGCTGGTGCGGTCTACCTTGGTGAGGATGTCTCCGGGAAGCCAAACCTTGAGATCGGCATATTGCGCCCGGTCGAGACCGGAGCGCGCAGGGGCCGAACGCATCAGTTCAAGCACTGCATCCTCGGCACGGTAACTCCCCCGAAGCCGGCGAAATTCGTGCGAATAGAGCACGTTGCGCACTTCGGGCGGAGTGAAGGCCATCGATCGCGCGTACCCTTGCGCGGAATCCCCTGCGAGCGATAGCAAGGTGGACTTCGCGCGCAACGGGCGCGGCGCCCAGTCGGCCTTCGGATAGATCCCGCCCAGTGTCCTGAACAACGGACCGCGCAGGGATTGCGGAAGAAGCGCCCTCACCCGGTCCTCGCCTCGCTGGAAGACGTGGCGACGATATCCGCCGAGTGCCTCGTCCGCGCCGTCGCCTGAGAGCGCGACCGTCACCGATTCGCGGGCCAGTTGGCAAACCCGCCAGGTGGGAAGCGCGGAGGCATCGGCGAAGGGCTCGTCGAACATGCCGGCGAGCTGGTCGATTGCGGCAAAATCGTCGGGGGAAACCGTGCGCGAGGCGTGGTCGGTCGCGAACAGCCGGGCGACCTGCGACGCGTATGCGCTTTCATCGAGACCGGCAACGTCGAAGCCGATCGAGCAGGTGCGGACCGGCCGACCGCTCGCCTCGGCCATCAGCGCGACGACGCTCGAACTGTCGACACCGCCCGAAAGGAACGCGCCGAGCGGAACGTCGGCGACCATGCGCGAGGATACCGCCTGGCGCATCAGGTGGACCAGTTCGGCTTCCAGATCGGCCGGCTTGCCCTTGCGGCGATCGGCGAACGACACGTCCCACCACTGGCTCGGGCGAGGCAGCGGCATCCCGTGGCGCAGGAGCAGCGAATGCCCCGCCGCAAGCTTGCACACACCCTTCAGGATCGCGCGGTCGTCGGGGACGTAGCCCCAGGTGAGATAGTCCTCCACCGCCAGCGGATCGATGTCGCGCCGCAGCAGGGGATGAGCCGTCAGCGCCTTGAGTTCGGACCCGAAGGCGACGCTGCCGTCGCTCAGCGGCGCGTAGTAGAGCGGCTTCACGCCGAGGCGGTCGCGGGCAAGGAACAGCGTGCGCGCTTCCAGGTCGTAGATCGCGAAGGCGAACATGCCGTGCAGGCGCGTCACGCAGTCCGGCCCCCAGCGCTGCCAGGCGGCAAGGATGACCTCGCTGTCGCCGTCGGTGCGGAAGGTGGCGCCCCCGGTCTTCAGTTCCTGGCGCAGTTCGCGGTAGTTGTAGATCTCGCCGTTGAAGACGAGCATGGCGCGGCCGTCCTGCGAGGCCATCGGCTGCGGAGAACCCGCGAGGTCGATGATCGACAGGCGCCGATGGCCCAGACCCACGCCGGGGGCAGTCCATACGCCGTGCCCATCGGGACCACGGTGAGCGATGGCATCGCACATCGCCTCGATCCGCAGCGAATCGACGGGCTTGGGCGTCTCGAGATGATAAATACCGGCGATGCCGCACATGCGGGGTGCGCTACCTGACCTGCATCACGCGGTCCACCCACGATTCGAGCGGACCGGTGGACGCGCGGAATGCCGCGATGGCCTGCCCGGCCGTCCCACGCGGCGCATCCTCCGCCGAGAGGATCAGCGTGGCCGTCGGCCTTGCTCGCAGCAGAAGGTGGTCGCGAATGACCGCCAGCTTGAGGCGGGCGTTGCTGCCTGAGAGAAGCTCGCCGCTGCGGTACCACGTCACCGCGACACGCTCGACCTTGCCGTCGCCGAGCAGGCGGTCGCTGGCGCCATCGCCCATCGCCGGGCCCGGCGATTGCCACGACCACGGACTGCGCGGCATCAGCGCGCCCTGGCCGAAGCCACCTGCCTCCCGGCCTTCACCCTGGCTGGCGTAGAGCGCAACGAAGACGTCGACCACATGGCCATGGGCGTCGCGGTAGCGGCCGAGCAGGCGGTGGTCGGCTCCTTCAGCCCGCGGTTCCCACCAGATGGAAGGAGTGTAGTCGACCCGCGTCCAGCCGGGGACGGAAGGCAGGTCGATGCGCTCAGGCATCGGCGCTTCCAGCCTGTCGGCCACCAGCGCCCACCCCCACGCGGCGCAGAGCACGAGCGCGAATCCAGCCAGCGCGGCTTTTGCGGAGAAATCAGACGCCTCCAGCCTGCCGAGCCAGCGTGCTCGGCCGATCGCGTCGGCGTCGATCATCGGGGCATTTATGGGGCGGTCGAAGAACCGCCACGCGCCTGCGATCACCAGTGCGAGGACGATCGCGAAGAAGAACCAGCCATAGACGATATGGTCGAACCCGGCGGCCGCCTCGATGCCGAATATCTGTGCGGCGTAGATCGTGCCCCATGCGCGCACTCCGTTGGCGAGGATCGGCACCGCCACGCAGGCGGCTAGCATCGCCGCCCGGCGCGTCAGCCTCAGGAAGCAGACGTTCGCCGCGAGGACGCCGAAAGCGACCATCGCGATCAGGAATTTCACGCCCGAACAGGCCTCGGCGACTTCGAAGAGCCCGGCGGGCGTGTCTATGAAGACGCCGTCGATCTCGGCGGGGATGCCGCTCAGGTGGGTGAGCGCGATCGTGATGTCGGCGGTTACGGTCTGCAGGGGCTTGACGAGTTCCTCGCCGACCGGGACCAGGAAGACCAGGTAGCAGAGCGGAAACACCAGGCCCATGCTCACCCGCGGCCCCAAGAGCAGCGGCACGCAGGCACCGAGCATGGCCACCGCTCCGGCCTGCCGCGCCAGATCGAGGCCCGAGATCGCCCCCAGCAGCCAGAGGAACGCGGCGCCGGCAAGAAGCACCAGTCCCGGCCACCACGCGACCGGCGTCAAGCGCTGGAGTTCCGGCCAGCGCTGCCAGACGAGCCAGCCGATGATCGGCGGGATCAGCAGGATGTGGTTGTAGGTGGAAATGTCCCACCATTGGCCCGCCATCGCCGCCCAGTCGCCGAAGAAGGCGGCAAACAACACAGCCCACGCAGCGCCGAGGCGAATGATCGAAGACTGCCACGCGGGCGCCAGCGCGCGCCAGCGGCGGCCGGGAGCGGCGGCAATCGCGGTCACGTCAGGCTGCATCGGCGGGGCACTCGCTCCGGACGCCCATGTAGTCCGGCAAGCGCGACAGGGCCGCAGCCCAGCTGCCATGATCGACGATCCATTTGCGCGCGCAATCGCCCATTGCCTTGGCGAGGTCGGGCGCGCGGCCAAGGTCGAGCAGCGCCTGCGCCATCGCGGCGTCGCTTTCACGCACGGCGAATTCCTGCCCGTCGAGCGCGTCGATGCCGGTGGCGGCGCCCGGTGAGAGCACGACCGGAAGCGCCATCGCCATGGCCTCCAGCACCTTGTTCTGTACGCCCCGCGCGATCTCCAGCGGAACCAGTGCCATGTCGGCGGCGGCGAGCCAGGGGCGGATATCGTCCACCCTGCCCCAGACCATCACGCCGTCCCGGCCGCTGCGCGCCATGAGCGCGGGCGCGGGGTTGCGGCCGACGATGTGGAGGCTGGCATCAGGGCAGACCTCGCGCACCAGCGGCAGAATCCGCTCGATCGCCCGCGTCGCTGCCTCAATGTTGGGAGCATAGTCCATCTGGCCGGTGAAGATGATACGCGGGCCTCCGTGGTCCAGCATGCGCGTCTCCGGCGAGACCGAGGCGGGGTCGAAGAACACCGAGTCCAGTCCATTGCCCATCGCCTGCACCCTCGCCGAGCTATCAGGCAGGCGCGAGCGCAGCAGTTCGACCTCGGCGCAGCTGACCAGCAGGCTGACGTCGGCGGCGGCGCAGATCCGCGCTTCCTCGGCCCGCATGAGGCGGGCTTCGCGCTTCTCCATCAACGATCGGAAACCGCGTCCCTTGGCGGCATAGGCTTCGAACTTGGCCGAATCGACGTCGACAAGGTCGGCGACCACGCGGCCCTGGAAGTCCTCGGGCACGTACTGCGCCATCTGGCCGGAGAAGACGTAGATCGCCTCGATCGGCCGCTGGGCCAGCACGTCGCGCACGTAGGCTTCAAGGCGAGCGTCATGAAAGGCGGCCAGGCTCAGCGGGCGGCCGCTCGCCAGCGCCTGCCCGCCCGCTACCGCGAGCGGCTTGCGGCGGTGGACGAGGCGGTAGCTGGCCGCGAGCCGGGCAAGGTCGGGCTCGAAGTGCTCGTCGCGCTCGTCATCGGCAAATGTGGCGACGTGGACCGGCGCTATCTCTGCCAGCGCTTTGAGCACGTGGTGCGAGCGGATCTTGTCGCCGCGATCCGGTGGGAACGGGATGCGGTGCGAGATGAACAGGATTTCGCCCATCAGCCGATCCCGCGGGCGATCAGCGGGCCAAGGCGGTTGGCGAGGCCGAGCGGCAGGCGCTGCCAGACCTTGATCTGAAGCGAGAGCTTGGAACTGGTCGGGTCGGCCTCGCGCGCGGCGGTGCCGGGCTGGGTCCAGGTGGCGTAAGTCAGCGGCTCGGGCTCGAAACCCCAGTTGCGCTTGAAGTGGTAGGCGCCGCTCATGGACTTGGATCGGCCGAAGTCGAACGTGGTGCAGCCGCGCCGGCGGGCGTGAAGCATGAGTTCGTAGTACATGCGATCGTTCGCGCGCAGGCGCCGCGCGTCCCAGGTGCCGCCGCCCCAGTAGGGCATGACGGCGCCTTGGTGGTACACGCTTATGACGCTGGCGACGGGTCTACCCTCGTGGCGCACTGTCAGGATATCGGCGTCGGCGCCGAAGTCGTCCACCACCGCGTCGAGCAGCGCGCGCGGGAAGACCGGGGTGCCGAGGTTGCGATAGCTCTCGCAGAACACCGCGTAATGCGCGGCGCGGTCGGCTTCGGACGTGCCGATGTCGATCGTCAGGTCAATGCCCAGAGAACGCCGCACTTCGGCGCGTTGCTTGCGGGGAATATCCACGAGCTGCGCCTCGTCGTCGGCTGCGAGGGGCCGGGCGAAGTTCGCATGCGATTCGGTCTTGAGCGCCCAGCCCTCGCCCTGGTGCGGCAGCACGCCGCCGCGCAGTTCGATCGATGGGCAGGACAGCCGCCGGGCCAGTTCCTCCACGGCGGCGAAGATCGCCTCGGGCTCGGCCTCGCCCGTCGTCAGCAATCCGCCGCCGACCGCGAAGCCGGTGGAGGCGAGCAGGCGCCCGAACACAGCGGAATGGATGACGTCGAGCGGCAGCAGCGCGACGATCTCGCTGGCGCGTTCCTGCACCAGCGCATAGGCCTCGTTACCCGTTGCGCGGGCGACAGAGACGAACCAGGCCGGACGGTGGAACGGCGTCCCCAGCGGATGGCGCAGGACGAAGCCCTCGAGCCGCGCGACCTCGTTCGCGTCGCCGAGATCGACCATGCGGACCTGAGTGACAGCGGGCACGAAAGGCGCGTTCATGCGGCGAGCGCCGTGGGTAGCGGCTCGGCACGGCCAGCCTCGCGCGCGGCGAGTTCATCCATACGGCCCCAGCGGAACTCGCCGACCAGCCGGGCGAGCTTGTCCCCCATGACGGCAAGGTTCGTGTAGTGGCGCAGGCGCGAGCGCATCGAGGCGCCCTCCACGCGCGGCTGGCCGGGGTCGATCTCCCAGGGATGGAAGTAGAACACCGCCGGACGCTCGTCCTCGCGGTTGACCTGCCGGATCGCCCAGCGCGAGAACTGGTAGGGCAACACGCGGAAGAACCCGCCGCCGCCCGCCGCCAGCCGGCGACCGGCGAACTGCGCGGTGGTGACCGGGATTTCGACTAGGTCGCTGCCGGGAACGGGCTTGAACGCGAAGCGCGGGGCCTCCCGCCAGCCGTAATGGTCGTGCGCGATCGGCGCGACGCTGGAGCTATAGGAGTAGCCCTGCTCGGCCAGCACCTCAAAGGCCCAGGGGGTGCGCGCATCGATCGAGAAACTGGGCGCGCGGTAGCCGGTGACGGTCTGGCCAGAAGCATCCTCGATCACTTTGCGGGCGCGGGCGATGTCGGCCGCGAAGTTGGTGCGTCCGAGGCGGAAGACACGCTGGTGGTCCCACCCGTGGCTGGCGATCTCGTGGCCCTGCGCGGCAATGCGGCGCATCAGCGCGTGGTGACGCTCGGCCACCCAGCCGAGCGTGAAGAACGTGCCCTTCACCCCCGCGTCGTCGAACAGCTGGAGGATTTCGTCGCAGTTGCGCTCGACGCGGGCGACGAGCCCGTTCCAGTCGTCCCGGTCGATCACCTTCTCGAAGGCACCGACCTGGAACCAGTCCTCGACGTCGACCGAGAGGCCGTTGATCTGTTCGCTGCCGCGCATGGCCTCAGGCTCCGCTCAGGCGGCGCTACGCTGGCCGTCGCCGCTCTCGATCCACTCGATCAGCATGGTGAGCGTGTGGCGCAGCGTGCGGGCCTGCTCGTCGAGGCGGGCCTCGAGCTTCTCGGTGCGCGCGGCGGCCTGCGCCAGCTCGGCCTGGAGCGCGGCGATCGCCTCGGCGTCGCCGGTGTCGACGACCTCGTCGCGCGATTCGGCGGCAGCGGCGAGTTCGACGACGGCGGACTGAAGCTCGACGATCTGCGCATCGCGGTCGGCAAGAGCGGCCTCGATGAGCGCCACGGCGGCGGCGGCGTTGATCGCGTCCGACGGAACGGCGGCGACCGGAGCGGCCAGAGGAGCGGCCTGCTCCGCCGGTGCCGCGACCTCGGGCTGCGGGGTGACCACGCCGAGCGCGCCGTCGTCGCTCATCTCGCCCAGGACCTGCGCCAGCATGGCAGCGTCGATGTGCTCGCGCTGGTCGACCGTACCCAGCAGCAGCAGGCGGTTGACGATCTGGTTGATCCGGCGCGGAATGCCGCTGGTGGCCTCGTGCAGGTCGGCGAAGACTTGGGGGTCGAAGCTCGGGTTGCCGGTCCAGCCCACGCAGGTCAGCCGGTGCTCGATATAGGGCTGGATTTCCTTGGGCTGCATCGCGCCGAGGTGATGCGTCGCAATCACGCGCTGGCGCAGCTGCTCCAGCTGGTCGCTCTCCAGCAAGGTCTGGCGGAATTCCGGCTGGCCCAGCAGCAGCGTCTGCAGCAGCGGGTGCGAGCCGAGCTGGAAGTTGGAGAGCATGCGCAGCTCCTCCAGCGCGCTGATCGAGAGGTTCTGCGCCTCGTCGACGATCAGCAGGCAGCGCCGTCCGGCGCGCGCCTCGTCATGGAAGAACGCCTCGATCGCGCCGAGCGCCGAAGCCTTGTCGTGGCCCGCGACGGGGATGCCGAAAGACTGGGCGACGACATGGACGATCTCCTCGCCGTCGAGCGCGCTGGTCACCACGTTGGCGGCGGTCATCCGCTGCGGGTCGATCGTCGCCATCAGGTAGGCGACCAGCGTGGACTTGCCCGCGCCGACCTCGCCGGTGACGACCACGAAGCCCTCGCCCTGGGCGAGGCCATAGCCGAGATACGACAGCGCCTTGCGGTGCGTCAGGCTCTCGAAATAGAACGCCGGGTCGGGGGTGAGCTGGAAGGGCCTGGCTTCGAGCCCGTAGAAATCATCGAACATCGGTTGTTCCTTTCGAACTCAGAAGCTGTAGCGCAGGCCGGCGAGTGCGGAAGCGCTCCACAGGTCGTCGATCGACGGGTCGTCGCGGGTGACGCCGTCGAGGCCGACCGCGAGAGTCCCGCGCAGCTTGGGCGTGAACATGCGATAATAGCTGGCCGATGCGCCATAGCCAGTGCTGTCGGCCGCAAGGGGGTCGTTGGTGCTCAACCAGTTGGCGTAGACGTTGGCGGACCATCCGGCGACGGGGCCCAGCGGACCGCCGACATAGGCGGCAAGCCAGGTGTTTTCGTCGATCACGCCGTCCGATGCCCCCAGCACAGTGTCCTGTGCGGCGATGTACTTACGCCGGTCGTAGCCGACACCTAGCCCGGCATTGAGGCGACCTACCTGCATCGAATAGCTCGCCGAGATGCCGCGCGCGCGGAAGGTCGCCGAGCGGACCGAGCCCAGCGCGCCGGACAGGCAGTTGCCGCCGTCGAGCGAGGCGACGCAGCCGCGCAGGTCGCCCGTGATCGGATCGCGCACGACCTGGAAATCGTCGGGCAGCTGGTCGAGCGTGCGGTTGAGCTGGCCGCCGAAACCGGCGACGTTGTCGTAGACCGATACGCTCAGGTTGCTGCGGTCGTTGGGCGCATAGGCCAGGGTGCCGCCGAAGCTGGTGGTGCCATAGCGCCGCCCGATGTGGGCCGAGAGCGAGGTGCGACGACTCGGGCGCCACATGACCGCGACGTCCCAGATCAGCCCGCTGACGTCGTAGGCCAGCTGGCGCGGGGCCGACTTGTCGGTGACGTAGCGGCCGTCCGACCCGATCACCGGCAGGCCATTGGCATCGCGCAGAGCGTCGCGGCTGGAAATCTCGACGTCTTCGTAGCCGATCGCGCCGACCGCCTGGACGGTGCGGCTGACCGGCACCGTCACCAGCGCGCGCGCCTGCATGTCGCGCACGCGCTGGTCGAGGTTGGAGATGTCTTCCTGATAGAAACTGCCGCCGACACCCACGCCTACCGGGAGCACTGTTCCCGGCGCGAAACCGGCCTCGACGTCGGCGACCTGGCTGACGCTCTTGTCGAACAACTGGGCGGTGTTTCCGCTCTCCCGCGCCGTGCTCGACTGGTCGACCTTGGTGAAGCCCGCCCGGTAGTTCGCCGAAACGTCGAGGTCGCCGGCGCGCGTCACCACCGAAGGGCCGCCGTAGACCGAATAGATGTTGGTCTTGGTGTCGTCCGAGACCTGTCCCGGTCCCAGCGCCTGGCCGCCGTTCTCGACGTCGACCTGCGTGGCGAGCCCGCCCGCCTCCAGGGTCACGCCGGGGACGATCGTGGTGTAGCCGCGCACGAGGCCGCTGATCGCGTCGCCGTCGGAAGCGCGTTTGCCCCAGCCGAACTGGCGCTCGTAGCGTACCGAGGCCGAGGCGCCGTTGTTGCGGCCATAGATCGCCGCGTCGACGCCCACCGCCGCCTGGGTGTAGGTCATCACGTCGTTGCCGGGCGAAAGCTCGGCGGTGACGATCTGGTCGACCTCGATGTAGGGCACGACTTCGACCCGCTTGCCGCCCTGGCCCCTGCCCGCGCGCTTGCTCTGCCGCTCCGGCTTGCCGGTGGCAGGCGCCGAGGACTCCTGGCCGCCGCTCATGCCTTCGTAGCCGATCGATTGCGCATGGCCCGCCGCCGGCAACGCCAATGCGAAAACCGCGCCAAGCGTCAGGCCCGATGCCTGTTTCATGCGCCCCTTCATCCCTTGTATCCGTAGTAAGTGCCGAAGCGTCGGCCGCTCGGACTGAACTGCGCCGCGTTCAGCAGCAGCTGGACATTCGGGCAGGCGCCGAGCAGCGAGATCGCATCGTCGAGCGCGCCGCGCCCGGTCTTGTCGGCCCGCACGATCACCACTGTCTGCCCCACGTACTTGGCCAGTTCCGCCGCCGGGGAGGCCGCCAGCGCGGGAGGCGAATCGAAAATCACCACGCGGTGCGGCGCGCCCTGCGTCAGCCGGTCGAGCACGCGGCCGGTGCGCGAGCTGGAGAGATATTCGCTGTCGGCGCTGGTGGTGTCGCCCGCAGGCAGTACCCAAAGCCCCGGGATGTCGGTGCCGAGCACGCAGTCGGCCACGTCGATCGTCTCGTCCATGAGCGCGTCCATCAGACCCGGACCGCCCGGCAGGCCGAGCGCGGAGAGGATCGAGGGCTTGGCGAAGTCGGCATCGACGAGGAGCACTTCGCTCTCCTTCTCCGCCGCGATCGAAAGCGCGAGGTTGAGCGCGCAGTACGTCTTGCCCTCGCCCGAATGCGGCGATCCGATGAGGATGCGCTGGGCCATCGGCCCGGCTTTCTGACGCCGCAGGTCCGCCGACTGCAGCAGCAGCTGGCGCTTGACGATGCGGAACTCCTCGAGAAGCTCGGTGACGGTGCCCTCGGGCACGATCAGCCCCTGTCCGCGCAAGTGCTCGCGGTCTACCGGAAGGTGTTCGCCGCTGAACACGGCGGGAGAGAAGAACGGCTCGGCGGCGGGTTCGGGGGCTGCGGGCGGAGTGGGCGCAGCCGCCTCTGCGACTGGAGGGGCTATCGGCGCCGCAACCGGAGCCGGAATGGGAGCCGCGACCGGAGCTTCCACCGGCTTCGCAGGAACGCGGCGCACAGGCGCCTCGGCCGAAACCGGGATCGGCGGGGACGCGAAGCTGCTGAAGTCGAACCGGCCGGCGGCGCGCTCGAACAGCGATTCGCCCGGAGTCTCGTTGTCGCCCTGCCTGGGCACGGGGATCTTGCGATGGTCGGTCATGTCGATTCCCTCAGGCCACCATGCCGCGCTGGATGAACTCGGCGGCGAGCAGCACCACCAACAGACCGCCAAGGGCCGCGCAGCTTGCGTAGAAGTACTTCAGCCGCTTGCGGCGCAGCGCGCGGGCGCCGTCCGTCAGGCTCTGCGAGATCGCGCCGAGGACCGGAAGGCCCGTCGCCCGCTCGAGACCGGCAGTCGTGGCGAACACCGAGCGCACGCGGCTCAGCGCGAAGGCCGCCGCGCAGCCGCCGGCAAGACCGACGATGAGCACGCCGAGCAGCAGGAGCGGGCGGTTCGGCGCGACCGGCGAGCGCGGAGTCGTCGGCGGGTCGACGACTTCGAACTTCACCGCCTCGCGCTCGGTCTTCACTTCGCCGCGCAGGCGCAGTTCCTCGCGGTCCTGCAGGAGCTTGTCGTACTGCTGGCGGAGCACGTCGTAGTCGCGGTTGATGCGGGTGGCCTCGGTGGCCAGCTCGGGGTCCTGGATCGACGACGCCGTCAGCGAGGCGATGTCCGACTGGAGGGCCGCCTTGCGGGACTGCAACGCCTGGACATTGGCCTGACGCTCGGCCCGGATCGACTGGAGCGAGCTGTAGGCAGGGTTGAGGGTGCCGCCGCCGCTGGCCGCTTCCTGCGCCGCCGGGCCCTTGAGCGCGGCCACCTGGTTGCGGGCGGCGATTACGTCGGGATGGTTCTCGGTGAGCCCGCGTCCGCGCATTGCCGAAAGCTCGGCCTGCGCCCGGGCCAGCGCCGACTGCGGACCGCCGTCGGCGACCCCGGCGATGGTGCGCGGAGTTCCCGCGAGCTGCCCGTCGATCGCGGCGAGCGCGCTCTGCGCGGCGGAGAGGTCGGCCTCGATGTCGCGGACGCTGGTGCGGGAGGCTTCGAGGCGCTGGACCATGGCGGCGCCGCCGAGCGCCAGTTCGGGATGCCGGGCCTCGAAGGCGGTGCGCTTGCTCTCGGCTGATTCCAGCTCGCGCTCACGGTTCTCGAGCTGCTGATTCACGAAAGCCAGCGTCTCGACCATGTCGCCGCGGCTGCCCGAGAGGTTTTCCTCTCGGAAGATGTCGATCATCTTCTGCGCGACGCTCTGCGCCAGCTTGGCGTTTTCGGCATTGGAGAAGGAGCTGTCGTTGGCGGTGGCGGTGATCTCGAAGAGGTTGTCCTCCTGGCTCACCACCTTGACGTTGTTGCCGAGCTTGAGGACCGCGGCTTCCATCTGCTTGGGGTTCTCGATCGTGTCGCCCAGCCGCGTCGAGCGGACGACCTTCTCGAGATTGACGGCGGCGGTCAGCGTCTGGCGGATACGCTCGATATCGCGTTTCTTGTCGGCGACTCCGATGCCCACCTGCTCGGCCAGCGCGTCATCCAGCTGGATGAAGATGCGCGCGCGCGATTCGTAGGTGTTGGGGATCAGCGCGACCACCAGCCAGCCGGCGATGCAGATCGCCCATGCGGCGGCCAGCGCGATCCAGCGGCGATGCCAGACGCTGTGCAGCGCGCTGAGTACCTGTTCGTAGAGCGAATCCATGCTGTCCGTCCGCCGCTTAGAACATGCTCTCGGGGATGATGATCACGTCCCCGGGGCTGAGCATCACGTTGGCCTTGCTGTCGCCCTTCTTGAGCAGGTCGCCAAGCTTCAGGTCGTATTCCTTCTGGGTGCCGCTGGCCTTGTCGAAGCGGATGAGGCGCGCCTTATTGCCGGCGGCATATTCGGAAAGCCCGCCCACCGCGATCATCGCGTCGAGCACGGTCATGTTCGCGCGGTACGGGATCGACGCCGGCTTCTCGGTGGCCCCGACGATGCGGATCTGCTGGCTGAAAGTGCCGGAGAACCCGTCGACGATGACCGAGACCAGCGGGTCCTCGATGTACTGCGAAAGCTGCAGGCGGATGTCCTGCGCCAGCATCGCGGGGGTCTTGCCCACGGCCGGCATGTCGGTGATGAGCGGCGTGGTGATGCGCCCGTCGGGCCGCACTTGCACCTTGGCGCCCAGTTCTGGGTTGCGCCAGACGAACACCGTCAGCTGATCGAGCGGGCCGATGACGTAGTCCTCGCCAGGGCCCTCCTGCATCGACACGAACGAGGCCGGCGGCAGCTGCGGGCCGGACGTCGTGGCGCATCCCGTCAGGGCGACGCTGGCGAGCGCGGAGGCGGCCAGGAGTCGGGTGAAGCGGCTGCGGTGCATCGATACGTTCCTGTCTGCGCCTGCCCCCGCCCGGCGTGCGGGGCACGCAGGGGAAGGACCTTGGCAAAATCCAGTATGCGCTATCGGGTCAAAGGGTGAATATTGCGTTAGCCTTCAAGGCTTATCGCGCACCGGTCCCATAACGGGACGGAGCGATTTCAAGGGTTAACGCGGGGTTTCGACGAGCATCTCGCGCGCCGGGCCCTGCCCCAGGAACGTCGCCGGGCTGGCGCTGGCGCCGTAGGCTCCGGCGCAGAACACCGCGATCAGTTCGCCCACGTCGGCGCGGGGGAAGCCGCCCTTGTCCGCCAGCTTGTCGAGCGGCGTACACAGGCAGCCGACGATCGAGGCTTCCTCCTCCACCTCGGCGCCGAAACGCGTGGCGATGGCGGAGGGGTAGTTGCGCCGGACCACCGTGCCGAAATTCCCGGAGGCCGCAAGCTGGTGATGCAGGCCGCCATCGGTGACGAGGAACACCTCCCCGTGGCTCACCTTGCGATCGACGATGCGGGCGAGATAGACCCCCGCCTCGCCGACGAGGTAGCGGCCGAGTTCGATGCAGAACTCGGTCTCGCGCAGCACGTCGGGCAGCATCGCCATCTGAGCGGCCAGCCGTTCGCCGACCAGAGCGAGGTCGACCGGCGTGTCGCCCGGGAAATAGGGAATGCCGAGCCCGCCGCCAAGATTGCAGTGCGGCAGCGGCGCGCCGCTCTCCTGCGCAAGCTGCGCGGCAAGCGCCAGCGCCTGCCCCTGCGTCTCCGCGATGGCCTCGGCGTCGAGCGCCTGGCTGCCGGCGAAGATGTGGAAGCCGCGCCACTCGGCCCCGCTGTCGATCACGGTGCGCACCAGCGCGGGCACCCGCTCGGCATCGACGCCGAAGGGCTTGGCGCCGCCGCCCATCTTCATGCCCGAGCCCTTGAGGTCGAACGAGGGATTGACCCGGACCGCGAGGCGCGGGCGTTGGCCGAGACGCTCACCGATCGCAATCGCGCGGGCCGCCTCGCCCTCCGACTCGAGGTTGAGCGTCACGCCAGCGCGGATCGCGGCTTCCAGTTCGGCGTCGCGCTTGCCCGGACCCGCAAAGCTCACCTTGCGCAGCGGCAGGCCCGCGCCGCGCACGATCTCCAGTTCCCCGCCCGACGCGATGTCAAACCCGTCGACCAGCCCCGCCATCAGTTCCAGCAGCGGCGGGAAGGGATTGGCCTTGACCGCATAGTGCAGCGCCACCCGCTCCGGCAGCGCGGCGCGAAGGTCGGCTACCCGGCGTCGGACATGATCGGCGCTGTAGAGGAACAGCGGCGTCGCGCCCGCCTCCTCCACCCAATGCGTGACGGGGCGGCCCGCCACGGCGAGGACGCCGTCAATCGCCTCAAATCCAGCCGGAACTGGCCCGAGCGCCTTCATGCCGCCGGCTCCATGATCTCGGCGGCAAGGCCAGTGCGGTCGAGCTTGCCGTTGGGGCCGATCGGCATGGCATCGCGCCAGTGAATGACTTTGGGCTGCATGAAATTCGGCAATTCCTGCATGAGCTTGCGCGGCAGTTCTTCCACGGCATCTGAACTCGAGGGCATGGCCCTGACCACCAGATGCACCGCCTGCCCGAGCCTCTCGTCCGGCACTCCCAGCGCGACCGCCTCGGCGACGAGCCCAGTGGCGAGCGCAGCCTCCTCGATCTCCTGAGGCGAGATCCGGTTGCCCGCGCTCTTGATCATCGCGTCGCGCCGACCAACGAAATAGAGCAGCCCGTCGGCGCCTCGGCGTACCCGGTCGCCCGACCACACCGCGATCCCCCCATAGCGGGACGCGGCAGGCGCGGGCTTGTAACGCTCGGCGGTGCGCTCCGCGTCCTGCCAGTACCCTTGCGCGACGAGCGGCCCGCAGTGGACCAGTTCACCTTCTTCCCCGTCCTGAGCTATTTCACCCAAGTCATTGATCACGAGGATTTCCGCGTGAGGAATGGCCTTGCCCATAGAAGTCGGATGGGTGTCCACCAACTCCGGGTCAAGGTATGTCGATCGGAACGCCTCGGTCAGGCCGTACATCGGGAACAGTCGCGCCTGCGGGAAAAGGGCGCGCAGGCGCCGCACGAGATCGACCGTCAACGCTCCGCCGCTGTTGGTCAGCCGCCGCAGCTTCGCAGCGGTCTCCGCCGGCCAGTCGAGTTCGCAGACCTGCACCCAGAGCGGCGGCACGGCGGCCAGCGTGGTGATCGCGTGACGCTCCACCGCCTTCATCAGGTCGCGCGGCACCAGGTAGTCGAGCGGGATCACGCAGCCGCCAGCATACCACGTCGAGAGCAACTGGTTCTGGCCGTAGTCGAACGAGAGCGGCAGCACTGCCAGCGTCCGGTCGTCCGCCGCGAGGCCGAGGTAATCGGCGACACTCTCCGCCCCCAGCCACATGTTCGCGTGGCTGAGCATCACGCCCTTGGGCCGTCCTGTCGAGCCGCTGGTGTAGAGGATCGCCGCCAGATCGTCGGGATCGGCCTCGGAGGGCGGCATCTCGCCGCCGCGTTCGGCAACGGTTGCCAGCGCCTCGTCCTCGGACAGCAGGCGGCAGGCTTCGGGAACGTCGGCGGCGCCGAGCGTATCTAGCCGGGCCCGAGTGCCGATCAGCAGCACCGCGCCGCTGTCGGCAAGGATATGCGCGACCTGTGCGTGCTTGAGCAGCGGATTGACCGGAACATGCACCAGTCCCGCCCGCGCGGCGGCGAGCGGCATGAGGCACGTCAGCTCGCCCTTCGCCGCCCAGGTGGCGACCCGCGCACCTTTTTCCGGCACCTCGCGCGACAGCCACGCGGCCAGACGGGAGACACGCGTTCTTAAGTCCTTCCAGCTAACCACGCCTTCACGCAATACGAGCGCATCGTCATGGTCGGCCCCGCGCAAGGCCAGATGGTCGAGCGGCAGGATCGGATTTTCGGGACTGCCCGGCATGTCAGGGAAAGGCTCCGCGAGGGGTAAGGGTACGTTGGTAAGGGTCGACTATCACTCTGATCTTAAGGAAGTGCAATCGGATGGCCAGCTGGCGCGGCTGCTCTCCGATGCCTGCCAGCATGCGCCCTTCGACCGGCTCGCATGGTGGGATGCCCTGGCGACCCATTGCGGGATCGCGCCGCTGCTGGCGGTGGCGAAGGGCTCCGGCGATGCCATGGCGGTGCTCCCGCTTTCGGGGCACTCCGGGCACCTGAATGCCCTGTCGAACTGGTACACCTTCCGCTTCCGGCCTGTTCTGTCCGCAGACGACGCGCCGTTGGACGCGCTAGCCCGCGACCTTGCATCGCGCGCGCACCGGATCACCCTGTCCGGCCTGCCCGACGAGGACGGCAGTGCCTCCGCGCTCGAAGCCGCGTTCCGCAACGCCGGTTGGCTCGTCCGCCGCGAGGTGTGCGACACCAACCACATCCTCCCCCTCGTGGGACGGAGCTACGACGAATACCTCGCCGCCCGCCCCGGCAAGCTGCGCACCACGCTCAAGCGCAAGTCGGGAAAGGTGACGACCCGCATCGTCACGCATTTCGATGCGGCCGCCTGGGCCGAATACGAATCCATCTACGCCGAGAGCTGGAAGCCGGAGGAAGGCTCACCCGATTTCCTGCGCGCCTTCGCCAAGGCAGAGGGCGCCGCCGGACGCCTGCGCCTCGCGCTGGCCCACGACGCCGCTGACCGTGAAGCCCCCGCCATCGCCGCGCAGATGTGGACGGTGGAGGGCGGAACCGCCTTCATCCACAAGCTCGCGCACCGCGAGGCCGCTAAGCCCCTGTCCCCCGGATCGGTGCTGACCGCCGCATTGATGCGCCATGTCATCGACACGGATCGCGTCTCCCTGATCGACTTCGGAACCGGCGACGATCCCTACAAGCGCGACTGGATGGAGCAGCAACGGCCCCGTTACCGGCTGCACATATTCCGGCCGCTTGCGGCGCGAAACTGGCCTGTTCTCGCGAAGATAGCCTTGCTCAGCCTTGCCGCGCGCTTGAAGCACCGCTAGAGGCCCCGCGTCAATCACGTCATCCCGTCCACACGAGACCCTGCCGCCCATGCCAGACGAAACCGACCTGCTGCTGCGCCGCATACTGACGGACGTGCTTGGGCTGAAGCCGGGCCAGGCCGATGCCTTCGGTGCCGAGACCGGCCTGTTCGGCCACCTGCCGGAACTCGATTCCATGGCCGTTGCCGGGCTCCTGACCGAGCTGGAAGACCGCCTCGACATCGTGATCGACGACGACGAGATCGATGGCGAGATGCTGGAAACCTACGGCGGCCTCCTCGCCTTCGCCGAGGCCAAGCGCGCCGCCTGATGGGTGCTTGCGAAACGCCTTCGCAAGTGATCCCTCCGCAGGCCTTCCCGCGATGAACCCCGTGAGCTGGCCCTGCCCGCTCCCCGGCGGCGGCACCTGCGAGGAAGCCGCGCTGCAGTTCGATGCCGGTCGCAAGGCGCGCCTGCTGATCGTCCCGGCCCTGTTCGACGAGGGCAACCGGATGCGGCGCTTCACGGTCGAGGTCATGCGCAGGCTCGATCACGCGGGCATCGACAGTTTTCTCCCTGACCTGCCCGGCTGCACCGAGAGCCTACAGCCGCTCGAGGCCCAAGACCCGACCGATTGGCTCGACGCCATGGCCGCCGCCGCCCGGCACTTCGGCGCCAGCGACACGCTTGGGATCCGGGGCGGCTGCCTGTTCACGCCGGACCGGCTGCCAGCCTTCCACTATGCGCCAGTCAAGGCCGCCTCGATCCTGCGCCAGATGGTTCGCGCCCGGATGCTGTCCGCGCGAGAGGCCGGGCGCGAGGAGAACCGCGAGCACCTGGCCGAGATGGCGTTGGCGAAAGGAATAACGCTGGCAGGTTATACACTTGGCGCAGACTTCTACCGTCATTTCGAACCGATGACTGCGGACCCGGATGCTGCGGTGATCGCGCAGGAGCAGATCGGCGGCAGCGGCCTCTGGCTTCGTGCCGAGCCGGACGAGAATGCCGCGCAGGCCGAGGCACTCGCCGCGATCATCGCAGGTGAACTGGCCCCATGACCCGCCGGCATTTCGCCTTCATGTGCGAGGGGGACCGCCTCGTCGCCACGCTCGACACCGCGCCCGGACGCACCGCTCTGCTGCTGGTCTCGGGCGGCAACGAAGTGCGCAGCGGCGCCTGGAGCGGACAAGCGCGCTTCGCCGCGAGGATCGCGGCGTGGGGATTTCCGGTCCTGCGCTTCGACCGGCGAGGCGTGGGCGACAGCGAAGGTGAGAACGGCGGCTTCCGATCGGCCGCAGC
>NZ_AKKE01000007.1 GCF_000281975.1 Novosphingobium sp. AP12
CCCCCCCGCCAATAGCGGCAGGAGCAACATCATCACCACCTCGACCACGCGGTAGTTGAAGTTCGCCTGGCTGGAGACGCGGTTCTCCTTGGGAATGTCCTTGTTCCAGCCCAGCTTCATCAGTTCGGGCAGGAGGTATTCCCGCTCCTGGCCGCCGCGCTGGCGGAACTTCTCGATAGCAGGAAGCTCGATCGGCAGGTCGTGGCGCGTGAAGGAGAGGACGCGCGGCATCTTGCCTGGCATGTCCTGGATGATCTGGCCCTGTTCCAGCCGCAGGATGATGGTGTCGGGCTGGTTCTTCAGCGCGAGGAAACGCCCTTCCCGCGCCGAGATCGACAGGACCTGGCCCTTCTCGTTGGAGACGCGAGCGAAGATGCCCATCAGGCGCTGGCCGTTGTCCTGGCTCTCGTCGATGCGCAGCGCGATGCGGTCCTTGAGCGCGGTGAACTCGCCCACCTTGATCGAGGCGCCAAGCGCCCCCGACTTCAGCTCGTAGTTGAGCTCCTCGTAGTAGTAGCGCGAAAGCGGCTGCAGGTAGCCGACGATGGCGAAGTTCGCCACGACGAGGACCAGCGTGATGATATAGGGCACGCGAAGCATGCGGGTATAGCTGAGGCCGACCGCGCGCATGACATCGAGTTCGCTGCTGGTCGCAAGCTTGCGAAAGGCGAGCAGGATGCCCAGCATCAGCCCCAGTGGGATCGCGAGGCTGGCATATTCGGGCAGCATGTTCGCCAGCATCTTGAAGACGACGCCGATCGGCCCGCCCTCGGTCGCGACGAAATCGAAGAGCCGCAGCATCTTGTCCATGACGAGCAGGGAAGCTGCCAGCAGGAAGATGCCGAACATCGGCATCAGCACGAGGCGCAGGATATACCGGTCGATGTCGTTGATGAACTTCAACTAGAGCACTTTCCGACCGGTTTCGTCACTGAGCCGTCCCCCATGCGGCCCTTAACGGACGGGGCCGTGCGGGCAAAGCGATTTGTCGTGCCATGGCCAAATGACGAGATCCCCGCGCGCAGCCGCCCGCCATCAACTCGCCGGAGGACAAGGTCTACAACGTCGATGTTCGGGCAAGGTTTCCGCCGGACCGGCGGGAAAGCTTAGGCCTTTTCAAGCGTGCACTGGAGAGGGTGCTGGTTCTGCCGGGCGAAGTCCATCACCTGGTTAACCTTGGTTTCGGCGATCTCGTAAGGGAAGACACCGCAGACGCCGACGCCCTTTTGGTGCACGTGGAGCATGACGCGTGTGGCCTGCTCCAGATCCATGTTGAAAAAGCGCTTGAGGACCAGCACCACGAATTCCATCGGGGTGTAGTCGTCGTTGAGCATGAGCACTTTGAACTGGCTCGGCTTCTTGGGCTTGGCGCGGGTCTTGGTGGCGATGCCGATCTGATGATCGTCGCCGCTGCCGCGATCGGAATCGCCATCGTTCCCCGCAGCCGTGGTCCACACGGACGCGCTGAGGAGAATCAGGGGTTCGGAATCGGCGATCGGGGGAATCATGATGACCAGAATATCGTACCGGGGCACCTGATAACAAGATGCCCCGGTCCATATTCTCGGATTTGGCGCTCCACCGGTCGGAAGAATCGCTTCATCCGGCCGGTTGGAAGGCCTCGCGGTTCAGAGCGAGACCGAGCGCGCCTTGTCCATGGCGATGCTCATGCGGCCAGAGATGGGCGCGAAAGAGTCGCTGAACAGCTTGAGCATGGCTTCGCTGTTCTTCGAGCTGTACGCCACGGCGCTGTCGAAGTTCTTGCGGACCATGTCGCCCTGGAGCTTGAAGAAGTCGGTCGGCGACTTCGCGGCGGCCAGTTCCTTGATGTCGCCGGTCATGGCTTCGAACGCGGTGCGGCCTTCAGCGACCAGCTCCGAGCCGATGCCTTGGACGCCTTCGGCCAGGATCTTGCCCGAGGCGACGACGGCTTCGACGTTGCCCTTGGTGAATTCGCTCACTTCGCCGAGCACCGTGGAGCTCTTTTCGAAGGCAGCCTTGGCCTTGGCCTGGGCTTCGGTCATCGCGTCCTGGAGACCGGCGAAGTTAGTGCTCATGTCCATACTTTTTTCCTCGAGCATGAAGTTGGTGAATAGTCCTGCGAAGACGGGCTTGGTTTTGGGTGCGGTCTTTAGTGCCGCCTTGGGAGTGGCCGCCTTCGGGACCGGGGCCGCCGCGAGCGGGGCCTTCACGTCCTTGGCAACCTTGATGACCGGCTTGGTCGCGACGACCATGGCCGGAACAACGGGAGCAACCGGCTTCGGCTTCGCTTTCGCGAGCGGCCTGGTCTTGATCTGGGGCTTGGGCGCCGGCTTCGCCTTGGGGGCGGGTTTGGCGACCAGGGGAGCCTTCGCGGCCGGCGCGGCTGCCTTGGCTACCGCAGGCGCGGGCTTCGCCGCAACTTCCGGCGCCTTGACGGGTGGCACGGCGACCGGCTGCGGCGCTTCGGAGATGGGCGCTGGCTTGGTCTCGATCGGCTTTGCTTCTGCCGCGGCAGGCTTGGCGACCGCAGGCTTGGCTTTCGCCTCCCCTACGGGCGGCGTCGGCTTGGATGCCTGCTCTGCAGCGGGCTTGTCCTTTGTGTCTTCGTTGTCGGCCATGTCTGAAAAATCCAGCCTTGGTGAGAACTTGAAACCTCTGGGCTTTAGCCCGCTTCGGCAACTAACAACGATTCGCACAAACCGTTGCTGCGGTGCAAAATAGGTTTTTGCATAAGCGAAGTCAACTATCATATGTTGCGTTGCACAAAAATGCTGCAGTGCACCATGAGGTAAGCGCAGGGGACTTGCGCAGCTTAATACACCCTCGATTGCTGCAGTGTGTCATTGCCTGCGGCCGAACGCCGGTGAAGGGCAGATCATCGCAAGTTCTGGGGTCAGCGACAAGCCACGTAGCGCCCTGGCGCGTCCTCTATGACAGGGTCTCCGCGTCCTCCGGGCTTGCGCTTCCCGCGCGAGGGCACCACCGCCGGAGCGAGTGCGCGCAGCCACTCGGCCCAATGCGGCCACCAGCTGCCGGGATGCTCGCTGGCACCGGCGATGAAGTCGTCCAGCGTCTCGGCGCCGGCGTCGTTCGTCCAGTATTGGTACTTGCCCGAGGATGGCGGGTTCACGACGCCGGCAATGTGACCGGACCCCGCGAGCAGGAACGTCGCCGGCCCGGTGAGATAGCGGGTCAGCTTCCAGACGCTGCAGGGCGGCGCGATATGGTCGTCGCGACCCGCCTGGATATAGGCAGGCGTGGCGATCCTGTGCAGGTCGATCGGAGTGCCGCCCGCCTGGAGCGAGTCGGCGACGACCAGACGGTTGTCGCGGTAGAGGTCGCGAAGGTAGTCGCGGTGCCAGCGCGCCGGCAGGTTGGTGACGTCGCCGTTCCAGTGGAGCAGGTCGAAGGCGGGGTAATCCTCGCCCTTGAGGTAGTTGTTCTCGACGTAGTTCCAGATCAGGTCGTTGCCGCGCAGGATGTTGAACGTCGCAGCCAGATAGCGCCCGTCGAGATAGCCCTCGGGCGAGAGGCGCCCCACCGTCTCGATCTGATGATCGTCGATGAAGTGCTTGAGGTCGCCCGCCTCCTCGAAGTCGACCTGCGCCGTGAAGAAGGTGGCGCTGGCGACCTTGTGCGCCTCTCCCTTGCGCGCCAGCACCGCCAGCGTTGCCGCCAGCGTCGTGCCCGCCACGCAGTAGCCGATGGTGTGGACCGAGGGCACGTCAAGCCGGCCACGCACGGCGTCGACCGCCTCGATCTGGGCCGCGATGTAGTCGTCCCAGACGAGGTCGGCCATCGAGGCGTCCGCCGACTTCCACGAGACCATGAATACCGTGATGCCCTGCTCCACAGACCAGCGCACGAAGCTCTTCTTCGCGTTGAGATCGAGGATGTAGAAGCGGTTGATCCACGGCGGGAAGATCAGCAGAGGGGTCTTCAGCACCTTGTCGGTGGTCGGCGTGTACTGGATCAGCTGGTAGAGCGGGGTCTCGAACACGACCTTGCCGGGCGTCACCGCGATGTTCTCCCCCAGCACGAAAGCGCCCGCGCGGGTGTGGCTCATCTGCCCCTTGCGCATGTCGCCAAGCAGGTTCTCGAACCCGCGAATGAGGCTTTCGCCGCGCGTTTCCGCCGCCTTGCCCAGCGCCACCGGGTTGGTCAGCGGGAAGTTCGCCGGGCTCAGCGCGTCGACCACGGTGCGCGTCGCGAACTTGAGCTGCGCCTTGCGGCCCGGCTCCATGCCCTCGACCGCGTCGGCCATGCCAATCAGCTGTTCGCTCATCAGCAGGTAGGCCTGGTGGAGGAAGGCGAAGAACGGCTGGCGGCGCCATTCGGGATCGGCGAAGCGACGGTCGCTGCGCGGCAGCTCCTGTTCCTCCGTCGCTCCCGCATCGGCCTTAAGACCCAGCCCGTACTGGCCGAACACCGTATTGGCGAGTGCCAGCCCGTCGTTCCAAAGTTTCTGCTGGGCCTCGGGATTGGCGAGCGGCAGCTGGCGGAACACCGCTTCGGCCGTGGCGATCCACTTGACCGGATCGGCGAAGTGCGGCGGCTTGTCGGCACTGGCCTTGCCGAGCTGCTCGACCTGGAAGTCGGTCCAGATCGAATGCAGGCGCCCCGCAATTTCCGCCCACTGCACTGTCGCCTCGGCGCCGGGCGAGCCTTCCGCCGGGACCATCTGCCCGAACAGGGTGCTCAACCCCTGGATCTGGTCACGCATGACGTCGCTGAAAAGATCGGCGTCGGTCGCCATGGGCAGTCGCTCTCCTGGTTATCGGCCGGCTGGTTCTGCCTAGCCCCGCGCGGCCTGTCGACCCCCGTTCGAACGCTTCGGCCCGGCAAAACACGCAACGATCTTTCGCCAGTCCCCATTTGCGCGGAACGCGGAATACCCTACAGGAGCCCGGCGGCCATCCTGCCGCGACGCATATGGATATCCGAGGTCATGGAAGACGAGTTCTACCGCATCAAGCGACTGCCGCCCTATGTCATCGCCGAAGTGAACGCGATGAGGCACGCAGCCCGCCAGGCCGGTAAGGACATCATCGACCTCGGCATGGGCAACCCGGACCTGCCTCCTCCCCAGCACGTCATCGACAAGCTGTGTGAAGTGGCGCGCAAGGAAGACGCCCACGGCTATTCGGCCTCCTCCGGCATCCCCGGCATCCGCCGCGCCCAGGCCAACTACTATGGCCGCCGCTTCAACGTCAGTCTCGATCCCGAGACCGAAGTGGTGATGACCATGGGTTCGAAGGAAGGGCTCGCCAGCCTCGCCACCGCGATCACCGCGCCCGGCGACGTGGTGCTGGCTCCCAACCCCAGCTACCCGATCCACACATTCGGCTTCATCATCGCCGGTGCCACGATCCGCTCTGTCCCGACTACCCCCGACGAGGGCTACTGGCACTCGCTCGACCGCGCGATGGCCTTCACGGTGCCGCGCCCGTCGATCCTGATCGTCAACTACCCCTCGAATCCGACCGCCGAGACGGTCGACCTCGCCTTCTACGAGCGCCTCGTCGCCTGGGCGAAGGAGAACAAGGTCTGGATCCTGTCCGACCTCGCCTATTCGGAGCTGTACTTCGACGGCAATCCGACCCGCTCGATCCTCGAGGTGCCGGGCGCCAAGGACGTGGCGGTCGAGTTCACTTCGATGAGCAAGACCTTCTCGATGGCGGGCTGGCGCGTCGGCTTCGCGGTGGGCAATCCCAGGCTGATCGCCGCCCTGAAGCGCGTGAAGTCCTATCTCGATTACGGCGCCTTCACACCGATCCAGGCGGCTGCCTGCGCCGCTCTCAACGGCCCGCAGGACATCGTCGAGAAGAATCGCACACTCTATCAGAAGCGCCGCGACGTCATGGTCGAGGCGTTCGGCCGCGCCGGCTGGGACATCCCGCCGCCCAAGGCCTCGATGTTCGCCTGGGCGCCGCTGCCCCCCGCGCTCAAGGAGATGGGCAGCCTAGAGTTCTCCAAGCAGCTGCTGACCCATGCCGAAGTCGCCGTCGCACCCGGCGTCGGCTACGGCGAGGACGGCGAGGGCTTCGTCAGAATCGCCATGGTCGAGAACGAGCAACGGCTGAGGCAGGCGGCTCGCAACATAAAGCGTTATCTCATTTCGATGGGTGTAAATACGCCCGCCCCGTGAGCCCTATACAGGCCCCAAAAGACCGGATTGTATGCGACACGAAGGTTTATGCCTTAGTAAGGCTGTAAGATTCTACGTGTTGTCCCTAGGACCTAACTAACGCCATTGTTGCCCCCTATCGTATTGGAAAACCAAGGCTCGTGGGGGGCACATGGCGAACTATCATCTGCGCGGCGGCGCATATCATCGCTTTCGATGGATGGGGTCGGGACGGGTCCCCAGTCACTTCGACCTGAGACTATCGGGCTGGATACTCGAGGAAGCGGACGACCCTTCGAGCGACTGCATCGTGCTCGCCCGTGCCGGTGAACCAGGCAGCGCCGAATGGCAGGACGTCCTCTCGTTTCCCGAAGAGGTCCGCCGCTTCATCCTGGTGATCGGGGCGGCCACCGCGCCGGAGCGTGCCGAACTGCTCAAGGCGGGCTTCGGCGAGGCCGTCAACGACGCGATCGAGCCGGGTGAATTCGAGGCCCGCGCCAGCAGGCTGGCTGAACTCACCCGTTGGTTGCCAAGGCACCGCCGGGTGGGCGATCTCGAACTCGACCTGCTCGCGCGCGAGGCTTACGGCTACGGCAAGCCGCTGAACCTCAACCCGCGGGAATTCGCGCTGCTCTGGCGGCTGGCGGACCAAGCGGGCGAACCGGTCAGCAAGCAGAACCTCATCCAGGACGTATGGCGCATGGGCTTCGTGCCCGAGACCAACAGCATCGCTGTCCACATGTCGCGGCTGCGGCGCAAGCTGGAGTTCGTGGGCATGTCCGGGGTGATCGCCACCGCCTGCGCCGGGGAATACTGCTTGCGCCCGCCAGAGCGGCGCGTGGGCGGCACGCCCGTGTTAGCGCCGTCCGGCGCCTTCCCGCTCCGGCCCGTGCTGGCGACGCTCTGACATACCCTAACCAATTTCCCGAAAGTCCGTCGCGACCCACGGGTTTTCGGGCGCCGATGTCGGTCCACCGGGGGGTAGGCCGGCATCGGCATCGAATCAGCCGCCGGCGCGGCGTCCGGCGAGAGCCGAAAGATCGGCGGGCGTGTTGATATTGGGTATCGGCACGGCCGTCTCGATCCGGCGCGCGCCGACGAGCTGCGCGAACCGGTGCATCGAATGCACGCCCTCGCCGTGCAGCAGTTCTTCCAGCGCCTTCGCCGAAGATGCCGGCCACAGCCCGATCACCGGTTGCGCTGCCAGGCAGGCCGGCGCCGCGCCCAGCAGCGCCAGCAGGTCGCCGGGTAGTACCGCGGCGTCCACCCCGCAGGTCAGCACCGCCTCGTAGCCCTCGTCCTCAGCAAGGTGGAGTGCCGCCGCCAGTCCGCCCAGCGGACCCATGCCGGGACGCGGCCAGTCGGGCAGCGTCGGCGCAGGAGCCGTCTCGCGGCCGACCACTACGACATGCTCGCACCATCCCGAGAGCGCATCGACCGCCAGCGTGATCAGGGTATGCCCATCGAGCTCGGCCAGCGCCTTGTCGCTTCCGAAACGGCTCGAAAGGCCTCCCGCCAGTACAGCTCCGAGAATCATGCGGCACGCCTTTCGCGAGAGGTGAGAACCTTGGGGAGCCCGCCAGCATAGCGCCGCCCACGTCCCGTTAGGAAGCACCCACGAACGGCCCGGTTCCCACGTCCGGCGATCGCCATCGCCGCGAGGCACGATATGTTTGCGACTATCCGCGCAAAACCCATTGCGCTCCCCCCGATCGATTGCTAGGCGCGCATTCCTCCACTCGGATGGCCCGATGGCGGAGTGGTTACGTAGAGGACTGCAAATCCTCGCACGCCGGTTCGATTCCGGCTCGGGCCTCCATTTCCCTCTCCAGAGGCGTCCACGGACGTCCGGAGAATGGCTGTTTTCTGCCGTTTTTGCTGGTATAATCTCCACAACGATCCGGACAGGTTTGGCCGCATCCATGCCCTCTGATGGCCCGGATGATGGACTCCTTTCCGGTGATTCTCGGAGGTCCATCAATGGCAGAGTCGACCGGAACAAAAGGCCTTACCGCAATCGCGGTCAAGAACGCCAAGCCCAGGGACAAGGCCTTCAAGCTGTCCGACCGCGATGGACTTTACCTTTTGGTCAAGCCAAGCGGCGTCCGCTACTGGCGGATGAATTACCGCTTCGGAGGTCAACAGCGTACCTTGTCCTTCGGCCGCTGGCCAGAAGTCATGCTGAGTGAAGCACGCGACATGCTATTGGAGGCGCGGCGCATGCTGGCCAAGGGCATCGATCCGCTTGAACAAGCGAAGCTGGAAAAGATCGCGAAATCGCTAGCCGCAGGCAACACCTTCCAGTCCATTGGGGATGAATGGATCGCCAAGATCGAAACCGAAGGCGCCGCCCCCATGACCGTCAAGAAGGCGCGTTGGCTTTTAGGCAAGATCTATCCATCGATCGGCAAACGCCCGATCGGCGAGATATCAGCGCCGGAACTACTACTTGCCCTGAAGAAGGTCGAGGCGACCAAACGATACGATATCGCAAACCGCATCCGAACCGCATGCATTCAGGTATTTCGCTACGCTATCGTTAGTGCCCGGGCTGGGCGAGATGTCGCGGCTGACCTGCGTGGGGCCCTCATCACGCCTAAGACAAAACACCGGGCGGCCATCACCACCTCCGATGAGGCAGGTGCCCTGCTGCGCGCGCTCGACGATTATGATGGAATGCCCCTCACCCGAACGGCGCTCCGATTAATCGCGCACGTTTTCGTCCGCCCTGGTGAGCTTCGCTGGGCTGAATGGCAGGAGTTCGATCTGGACAAGAAGGTGTGGACCATTCCAGGCCACAAGATGAAGATGGGCGTCGCGCATTCCGTACCCTTGTCCGCTCAAGCGATCGAGATTCTCGGTGAAATCGAGCATGACGCGAGTTAAAGCCCATTCTTATTCCCGTCATTGAGGTCCCTGTCTCGGCCGATGTCCGACAATACCCTCAACGCCGCGCTCCGTAGGCTTGGGTACGCAAAGGATCAGATGACCGCACATGGCTTTCGAGCCTTGGCGGCAACCCTGCTCAACGAAATGGGGATCTGGAATCCGGATGCGATCGAGCGCCAGTTGGCGCATGCAGACGGCAACTCCATCCGGCGAGCATATGCCCGCGGGCAGTATTGGGCCGAGCGGGCGAGTATGATGCAGCATTGGTCGAATCACATTGACCAAATGCGCAGCGGAGCCAAAATCACGAGACCTCGTTTCGGCCACAGCGCTTCGTAGGTGGTAAGCGCGCATTTCGTAGCACGTTGCTTCCGGAGGCAGTGCAGCCATCATAGTTGACGCTGGACGAGACAGGCCATCGCAACGACGTCGGCGGGTCAGGCGTGTCTTTCGAAGTTGAATGGCAGCAGGTCTTCGATATCGGCGTCGTGAGGTCGCTGGGGCAGTTCAGTGAGGACATGGCGTAGCCACGCGAGAGGCTCGACGCCGGAGGCGCGGCAAGTGAGCATCAGGCTGTAGGTGACGGCGCTCGCCCGTGCGCCGTCCACGGTGTCGCAGAAAAGCCAGGATTTTCTTCCTGTTGCAAAGATCCTGATGTCGCGTTCGAGAAGATTGTTATCGATCGGCATCCTGCCGTCTTCGACGTAGCGCGTCAGGTATTCCCACCGGTTGAGGGTGTAGGATACCGCATCACCAAGCTTGGTGTCGGGCAAAACCTTGGGTGCGATGTCATCGAGCCACGCCTTGAGTGCATCCAGGACCGGGACGCTATGTTTCTGGCGGAAGCGGCGCATGTAGCTGGCCTGCGTTTCCCCCTCATCGGGTATTTCGTCCCGCGCCTGCCTTTCGATCCGGTAGAGCTGGTCGAAGAACTTGAGCGCCTGTGCGGGCGGCCCGCCTTGTTTCTTCCTCGCCTTGAGGGCGTCGGCAAAGCGCCGTCTGGCGTGGGCCATGCAACCCGGATGCGTGGCGCCTTTCAATGTGTGCCAGGCCGTATAGCCGTCACTCATCAGGATACCGCGATAGTCGCCGAGGAAGGCCTGCGGATGTTCCTGCCCGCGACCGGGTTGATAGTCGAACAGCACGATCGGCTATTCGCTGTCCTCGCTGCTGCGATAGGCCCACATATACGCGGTGCTGGTAGAGGCCTTGCCCTCTTCCTTCAGCACTTGAACCGTAGTCTCGTCGCCATGAATGACGTCTTGGGACCGGAGCCGCAGCTTCAGGGCGTCATAGATGCGATACAGATGCCTCTCGCTCGAACCAATCACCCAATGGCCCAGAGCACCGCGGCTAACGGGTACACCTGCACGCTCGAAGGTTTGCGCCAGACGATAGAGCGGCGTGCCATCCACGTATTTGTGGACAAGGGCAAAGGCCAGCGTCGAGGCCGTGGCAATGCTCCCCGGCAAGGGCTGAGCGGGCATTGGCGCAAGGACGATCGGCGTGGCGACCACGGTGCGGTCGCAATTGCGGCACGCATATTTGACACGGGCATTCTGCAGGACCGTGGCCTTCACCTCGATGTGAAGCTGCTCGGTTACCACTTCCCCCATGCGATGCAGCCGTTCGCTGCAGCACGGGCAGACCTTCTAGTCGTCGGCGAGGTCATATTCGACGCGCTGGCGTGGCAGGCCGGCAGGAAGTGGCTTGCGCCCGCGCTTCTTCCCTTCTGGTTTTTTCGCCTCCGGCAATCCCGTGTCGGGAAGATCGGCAGCGCCCGGCTCGTCGATATCGTCGTGATCTTCGTCTGCATCGTCCTCAAGGGAGGCCTGCTCGGCTTCATTGAAGACGCGATCCATGTGCTTTTCGCTGCGCGGCGCAAAGCGGTGCAACCGCGCCAGCGCCAGTTCCTCCTCAAGCTTCAGGATGCGCCGGACAAGAGCGTCTCTCTCGGCCTGCAATGTCTCGACCTCGGCCGCTTTCGTCGCCAGAAGCGCCATCAATTCCGCAATAGTGGGGACGCCGCCTCGATCCATCGCAGTCTTGAATCGAAAGCCCCCTCCCGCGTCAACAGCCTTCAGCCGACAAACTGATATTGCCGCACCGGATGAGGGACCATTGCGTCAATATCGATCCCGTCGAGCAGCCATCGCAATTGCTTCGCGGTGAGCGCCACCACCGTTTCCGCTCGTTTGGGCCATCGGATCTTGTCCTCCGTCAGCGCCTTGAGCACCAATACAAAGCCGGAGCGATCAAAGAACAGGAGCTTCATCCGGGTCCGGCGCCGGTTGCAGAAGGCGAACGCCGCGCGCTCGAACGGATTGAGGCCCATCGACTGCTCGACCAGGATCGCAAGGCTGTTGATCCCACAACGGAAATCGATCGGATCCCGGTGGAGATAGACGCGCAGATCTTCAGCGAGCCGGAACATTGCAATGCCCCAGTGCATCGATCATCACCACCAGTAACTGCGCGTCACACCCCTCCAGCGTCAGCGATACGCCATTTGGCATCGACGCCTGCAGCCGCACTGACGGTACCAATCCCGCAGACCGGATCGCGATCCCACCAGTGTGTCGCTCCGCAGGCGCCGGAGACGTCTCCACCCGGATAAACGCCGACGGATCCGGCAACGGCCCCGTGCTCCGCTGCCCCTTCGCACTCTGCCGCTCCTGATACTTCCTGGACCCATTTGCGCAGTTGGTTGGCGTTCACACCATGCTCCAGCGCAAACCTCGCCACCGATATGCCCGGCGCGAGGCACGCCTCGACCAACCGTGACTTCCCCGCCCGACCATAATACCGCCGGCCGTTACTCGTCACCCTTACAACCTCGAGCCCATAGGAGCCCATCGGTGCCATCTCCATGTGTCCACCTCTTCCTTGGTGGACACATCCTTCACACCGCGTCACTCAACCGAACAGGTGCGCGGAATTTCGCGCTTACTGTTGGTGTGTTGGCACCGGGCAGTACCGTCGGCAATTGAACCCGATTGACGTTCAAGGACAGCGTCGATTCAAGGTTGTTTTTTGCAGGCAGGCTTGAGCCGGGACGACAATGCACTCCGACAGGTTGAACAGTTGCGGGCGGAACTCGGCGTTACGATGCGCAATGTAAAGTCAAGCGAGTGAGCCGGCCCAGTTCCACCTGACAAGCTGAATTTGGCATGATAACCATCGTTTATGTTCGCCCAAATTTTGACACCTCCCTACATTCCCTTCGTGTTTTCGTTTTTGATAATGGTCGGGATTGGCTTGATTGAGGTCGTCGGACTGGGGTTGGGCCATCTCGACCTCGATGGGGACGGACCGCCTGATGCCGGAGACAGCGTGCTTGGCTGGCTGGGGCTGGGCGGCGAGCTTCCTATCCTGATTTGGCTCACGTCTTTGCTTGGCTGCTTCACGCTGACCGGCATGGCGGTTCAACAAACGGCGACCGCACTTTCTGGTGAGCCACTGCACCAAGGCCTTGCAACAGGGGTAGCGTTGCTCGTCGGGGTGGTGCTGAATACTTTTGCCGCAAATGGGCTGGCCCGTGTCATGCCCGGCTTCGAGACAACCGTCGTTTCCACCGATGACCTGCTGCGGCGGCGTGGTACGATCCTCGAAGGCACGGCTCGGCGCGGGTCACCTGCTCGGGCCAAAGTAGTCGACCACCACGGACAGGCGCATTTCGTCATGGTTGAGCCGCACGAGGACGAAGACGCCATCGCGGCCGGCGAGACCGCGCTGCTGGTCCGCCGCGAAGGCAAGCTGTTCTTTGCGATGCCCGACCGGCCCGCCTTCCTGAATCCGATCTGATACACCTCAAAAGCGCACCATCCGGGGGAATTTCATCGTGCCTGCATCGCTTCTCAATATCCTGATCTACGCCGGCATCGTCCTGATCGCGCTGGTCGTGATCGGGATCATCCTGACCCGCCTCTACCGGCGCGCCACCAAGGACGTCGCGCTCATCCGCACCGGCTTTGGCGGCGAGAAGGTCGTGCTGAACGGTGGCATCATGGTCATCCCGGTGCTGCACGAACTGATGCAGGTGCGCCTGACGACGGTGAAGCTGGAAGTGTCGCGCCTCAACAAGGACGCGTTGATTACGCTGGACAAGCTGCGGGTCGACGTGGTCGGCCTGTTCCACATCAAGGTGAAGCCCGACGCCCAGTCGATCGCCGCCGCCGCGCAGACGCTGGGCGATTCGGTCAACAGCGCCGATGCCGTGAAATCGTTGCTCGACGGCAAGCTGGTCTCGGCGCTGCGCTCGGTCGCGGCGACGATGACCATGGAGCACCTGCACGCCAACCGCGCCGACTTCATCCAGAAGGTGCAGGAAGCGCTGATGACCGATCTCGACATGAACGGGTTCCAGCTCGAATCGGTCAGCATCACCCACTTCGACCAGACCGCGTTCGAGCACTTCAACGAGAACAACGCCTTCGACGCGGAAGGCCTGACCGTGCTCACCCGCACGATCGAGGAGCGCAAGAAGATCCGCAACGACATCGTCGCCACCAACCGCGTCGAGATCGAACAGCGCAACCTGGAGGCGAACAACCAGTCGCTGGAGATCGCCCAAGCCGCCGAGCAGGCGCGCCTGACCCAGGAACAGACGCTGGCCGCTCGCCGCGCCGAGCAGGCGACCGCGATCGCGACAGCTGAGGCCGAGCAGACCCGCCTTGCCGAGATCGCCCGGATCAGCGCTGCCCAGGCCCAGACCGTGGCCCAGACCGAGGCCGACAAGGTCATCCAGACCGCGACCATCGCCCGCGACGGCGCGATCCAGACCGCGACCATCGAGCGCGACCGCACGATCGAGATCGCCCGCATCACCACCGCGGTGCAGACGGCGCAGAAATCCGAGGAGGAATCGACCGCGACTGCCGCCGCGAACGAGGCGCGCGCGCTGGCAGTGAAGGCCGAGGAAAGCGTCGCCACCGCCAAGGCGACCGAGATCGCCAACCGCAACAAGAACGTCGCGGTCATCGCCGCCACCCAGCGCGCGCAGGAGGAAGCCGTGGGCATCACCGTGGCCGCCTCTGCGGAGAAGGAAGCGGCCGAAGCGCGGGCGACTGCGCTACGGACAGAGGCCACGGCTGAAGCGGACGCGGAGAAGGTGCGGGCGCAAGGTCGCCAGGCCGCTTTCGAAGTCGATGCGGCGGGCCAGGCTGCGATCAACGAAGCGACCAATCTGCTCAACGATGCGCAGACCGCGCTGCTGCTGCGCAAGGCCATGCTCGATGCGCTGCCTTCGATCATCGCGGCGGCGAGCAAGCCGATGGAGAATATCGACCGGATCAGCATCCTCGACGCGCGCGGCCTCCATGGCAACGGCGCGGCGGAAAGCGCCGGCGGTGGCGGCCGCGAAAACCTTGCGGATGCCGCCGTGGCCGCCGCGCTGCGATACCGGGTGGGCGGGCCGCTTATCGATGGGTTGATGGCCGAACTCGGGATGAGCGGGGAATCCCTGAACGGTATGTTGGCTGGCGGAGGCAGTGTTTCCCCGCCAGCTCCAGCTACGGAAGAATTGTCCTCCAGTTCCGAAGCATCGCCTTTATAGTGCAGAAGTATCTGCGTCGATTCAGGATGCGCGCTATCCTTGAACGCTCGCGCAAACCGGGATCGAGGAATCGTTAATCGCAGCCCCGCCGGTCCTCATGATGAACCGGCAGGGCCGTGGTCCGCGTTACGTTTGACGAATAACTTGGTCAGGGGATCAGTAAGTAAAACCGAGCGAGAGCCCCCAGGTTCTTGCGACCTCTCGGCTGGCGAAAGCGAACGGGCCGGTGATGACCTTGCGATAAAGCCGTCCGTCGCTGTGGAATGCATTCTGGACGAATGCCGAAAGGCTTACCGTCTTACGGTCGTCAAGTTCGTGCCGGTAGCCGATAGAGGCGTCCACCGTGCCATAGGCATCGATGAAATCGCGGTTGAGGCCGGTGGTGTCCCGAATGATCGACGTGGCGAACCTGTCGGTCCATTTGTAGTTCGCGTTGATCAGGACTTCGCCGCCGGTTGCCGCCACCGGGATCGTCGCGTCGCCACCGAAGCTGACCGACCATTTCGGCGCATAGCGCAAGTTACGCTGGTCCTTGATATCCACCCCGGCCGACAGGAACTCGTCGTATTTGCCATCGATATAACCAACCGCCGCACGCAGGTTCAGCCAGTCGGTCGGGGCCAGCTGGAATTCGCCCTCGAAGCCCTGCAGCGTTGCGGACGATGCGTTCTGCACCTGCGTTTGCGTGATCAGCGGGTTGATCGGGGAGGCGGTGATGACCTCTTCCTGCTTGTTCTGGTACTCGGCGCGGAAGACGGTGATGTTGGCGCGGGCGCGGTTATCCCAGAAGGTGGTGCGCAGGCCGGCCTCGTAGCTGTCGACCGTTTCGGGCTGGTACGGTCCGATCGCCGTCGTCACGGTGGCGCGGCTGTTCCAGCCGCCCGAACGATAGCCGCGCGACCATCCCGCGTAGACCATGATGTCGGGCGTGAATCGGAAATCGAGGGTGACGCGCGGCGTGAACTTGCGGAAAGTCACGGAAGAATTGGCGCACGGTGCATATGGGGACGCCGCATCGGGGCACTGTCCGGTGATCACGCCGCTCGCCGGGTTGCGGAAGCGGATGTAGAAGTCCTTCTCCTCGTGGGTATAACGTCCGCCGATGGTCAGCCGCAGCCGGTCCACGGGTTCGATGTACGCTTCGGCATAGGCTGCGTAGGCATTCAGATCCTGTCCGGCATCGAAGAACTGCGAGCGCGTGCCCGCAACCGTCACCGTCTGGACCAGATCGAACTCGGATTTCATGTAATAGAGGCCGGCCACGAAATCGATCACGCCACCGAAATTGCTGATCGCCCGCACTTCCTGGCTGAACTGGCTGGCCGTCTGGTCGCGCTTCGACAAAAAGATGTGGGCGCCGCTCGCCAGCCGGGCGCCGCCGGTGTTCTCGATGTCGAGGCCGTCCTTCTGCTTGGTGTAGTTGGTGATGGATTCGATCGAAATGCCGTCGATCACGTCGAGCTTGGCATTCAGGGTGACGGCGGTATGCTCCAGCCGCGCGTAGAACGGGTAATCGTCGAGCGCGAGCTTGTTGCCGCTATCGGCAATCTGCTGGCCCTGGGTTCCGATGCAGGCGCCGAAGGCGATGCAGAAGGTCTGGTTCGAGGCGGAAATCGGCACCAGGCTGGGGTAGTGCGAGCGGTCCTTGATATGATCCACCGACAAGGTGGCGTCGAAAGCCTTGCTGGGTGCGAAGCGCAGTGCGCCGAAGATCGAATAGCGATCGATGCCGTCCTCACGCTTGCCGTCGCTGGCGCGGCGGGTAAAACTGTCGCTGCGTTCGCGATAGCCGCCGATCTTGAGGCCGACCTTGTCCGCCACGATCGGGACATTGGCGATCGCCTTGTATTCGCGCAGATCGTAGCTGCCCACCGTGACCTGGCTCTTGAAGCCCCAGTCCATCGTCGGCTTGGTGCGCTTGATGCTGATCACGCCGCCGATGGTATTGCGGCCGAACAAGGTGCCTTGCGGGCCGCGCAGGACCTCGATCGCCTCGATGTCGAAAGTGTCCATCATCGCGCCGGTGTTGGAAGCCAGGAAAACCCCGTCGACCGAGACGGCCACCGCCGGTTCGAAGGCGCGGTCGAGATCGCCAAAGCTGATGCCCCGGATCGAGGCGGACATGCCACCGCCAGTGAAGGGATGGCGGCCCAGTTCCACGTTGGGCATGAACTTTTCGATGGAATCGACGTCGGGGATGAAGCTGCGTTCGATCATCGCGGCATCCATCGCCGCTACCGCGACGGGAACGGTCTGGAGCGATTCCGAGCGCTGGCGGGCGGTCACGATGATCTCGCCGATCCCGACCGTCTTCTCCTCCGCCTGTGCCTCGGACGAAGACGTCGACTGCGCCAGGGCTGGCGATGCAGACAGGGCCAGAACGCTGGCGGCGAGCAGCAGGCCGTTTTTCATGGTGGATTATCTCCCCTTTTTTGTTGTCGTTGTATCGGCGGCGCCCGGATCGACATCCGGGCGACGCGCATAGTCCTTCCTTGCCGCCCTTGCGGGTGGCTGGATGCAGTTCACAGCTCTACAGACAGCCTATCCGGCGATCGGTCCCGTCAGCGGCCAGACCATTGCGGTGGTCGCTTCTCGACGAAGGCGCGCGGCCCTTCCGCGAAGTCCTCGGTCAATACAAGGCGCTCGAACGCCGCGCGCGAGGCCAGGATCGATGTGCTTTCGGAGACATCGGCGGCGGCCCGCGCGATTTGCAGGCTTTCGCGCACCGCTACCGGCGAATTGGCGCAGATCGCGCGGGCAAGGCCCAGCGCGGTGTCGATCACTTCGCTTTCCGGGACCACCCGGTTGACCAGTCCCAGCGCCGCGGCGCGCGGCGCCGCGATAGGCTCGCCGGTGGCGATCATTTCCAAAGCGATGGCGCGCGGCAGCTGGAGTGGCAGGCGATAGATGCCGCCGGCTCCGGCGATCAGGCCGCGCTTCACTTCCGGTAGGCCCAGCACCGTGGTGTCCGCCACCACCCGCAAGTCGCAGGCGAGCGAGATTTCCAGGCCGCCGCCCAAGGCGCTGCCCTTTACCGCCGCGATCCACGGCTTGACGCGCGACGCCTCGACGAAGCCGGCAAAGCCGCCATCGGGCGTGCTCAATTCATCGCCGCGTCCCGCCGCCACTTCGGCAAGATCGGCGCCAGCACAGAACGTGGGGCCTTCCGCTGATGTGATCACCATCGCCCAGATGGCGAGATCGGCCTCGGTCCGCTTGACGATCGCATCGATCGCCCGCGCCACCGCGCCGTTCACGGCATTGCGCTTTTCCGGCCGGTTCAGCGTGACCAGGCCGATATGCCCGTCGACAAGCTCGAACAGCACCACGTCATCAACCGTATCGATCATGCATCTCTCTCCAAAGCCATCGGCTTGCACGGCACCATCGCACCGCGACTGGCTCAAGCTGTTCTGGTGATTTCCCCGAGGGACCGCGCCGAAACGCGATACCCGATCATCCTCTTCGACCTTGTCGAACGCGCCCGTTTTGTCTGGCCGTTGGTTATTCCTGAAAGGATATTGACCGGAGCCAGCCTCGTCTAATATGTTTTCACAAGGCGCTTGAGACGAATTTCTTATCAAGGTCGGCGGCAACCGATGCCCGCGCCACGTCCCACAACCCCCGGACAGCGGGACGATCGTCGTTCTCGCGCCGCGCGAGATGCAGGGCGAAGGTGAAATCCGTTTCGCGGAAGGGCACCACCAAAAGATCCGGGTCCGGGTTGGACTGGGCATGCCATTCGCTGATGAGCACCGGGATATGCGTGCGCACCGCATGACGGCGAATGCCGCAAAGCGACGATTCCGGCAGGGCGACGATCTCGATGTCGTGCTCGGCGAGCCTTGGCGCGATGCTGTCGTAGAACGCGGGGTTGATGTTGCGCCGAAAGCTGGCCACCTGCCGGCCCCGCAGCGCGGAAAGCGGTACATCGTCGCCCCACTCGGCTGCCAGGTCATGCTCGGCCAGGATCGCCCAGCGATAATGCGCAATATCGATGACCTCGCATCCACCCCGTTCGAACGGGCCCACAGTGAAGGCCATGTCGATCTCATGGTCCAGCAGCGCGTCCATCAGCTGCGCCGACCAGGCATTGACGATCTCGATCTCCATCCGGGGATAGCGGCCCGTGAAAAGATCCAGAAGCGCCCCGCGCGCCGGGATCTCGGCGGAAAAATCGGGAGCGCCCAGCTTGAGCGACAAGGCCTGATAGCCCCGGATGTCCTTGGCCGCGTCAGCGGCGTGGTGCGCGGCTTCTACATAGGCGCGCGCCGGTTCGAGAAACGCCTTCCCCTGCCGCGTCATCACGACGCCACGATTGCGGTTGCGGAAGAACAGCGGGAAGCCGATCTGGTCTTCCAGCTTGCGGATCTGCACCGAAAGCCAGGGCTGCGCGACATGCAGCGCCGCCGCCGCGCGGGTGAAGGAGAGCGCGTCGGCAACCGCCACGAACATACGGACCTGCCGGATATCGATATTCGTCATATTCCACGCTCCCTCTCCATGCGCCCCGTTGTTCGCGGCGTCTTTCAAGACTTGAGTCAGGCCATCACGATGGGCCCCAGATCGCCATTCCGTCCGGCCCGGTAATCACCTGTCCTGCGGTGCCGACCGGCTCGGTGCCGTCCGCCATCAGGAAGGCGATCGTCGTCGCATCGGTTTCCGGCACGCGGGCGATGAACCGGGCCCCTTCGGGCGTGCGGCCGATAATCGTCGCATGACGGGGACTGCCGTACCGGTCGAACGGGATGGTGTAGGTTTCGATTGTGCCCGGCCCGGAATATTCCGCTAGCAACTCAGGCGCGGTGCCGCGCCGTGCGTCGGCAAGAGGCTGCACATTATAGTCCTGCGGGAAGGTTCCTGCCGCCACGGGCTGGCGGCTGAACACCATCGAATGGCTGTGCGTGGCATAGCCGCCGTTGGCCACGATCAGCCCGTGATCGCCGCCTTCGCGCAGCTTGGCCACCATGCGCGCGGCCGCGTGCATCATGCAGTTGCCGATCGGTCCCCCGCCGAACGTGAGGCCGCCATAGACCGAGCACGGCTTGTCCTGCGGCCAGTCCAGTACGCGCCGGGCCAGCTTGGGCACGATCGGGAAACAGGAATAGAGTTCGACGTGGTCGATGTCGGAGGCGCCTAGGCCATTGCGCTCCAGCGCCGAAAGCACGGTCGTCTCCAGGCTTACGGCGTGCGTGTAGCTGTCGCGCAACAGGAAATCCTCGTCCTCGTGCGCAGCGGCGCCGGCGCCGATGTAGACGATGCGGCTTTCGTCCACACCCAGCTCGCGCGCCTTGGCGAGGCTGGCGACGATCACCGCGGCCCCCATGTTCACGCTGGAATTGGCGACCATCATCTTGGTGTAGGGGAAGCTTACCATGCGGTTGTCCGGCGTGGCAGTGGCGATCGCCTCGGCGCTTGCCGGCTTGCGGATCCAAGCATAAGGGTTGGCCGCCGCAACCGCCGCGAAGCCTTCGCCGATCCGGCCACTTTCCGCCTGTCCTTCGGCCAGCGTCTGCCCCCAGGCCGCGCGTGCCGCGTTCTCGTAAAGCGGGTAGACGTCGATCGGAGTGAACAGGCCATGCTTGCGCGCCAGCGGCCTGGCGTTGGCTTCCGCGACATCGGCAATGGAGCTTTTCGGTGGCTCCTGCCCGGCCGCTATCGCCGCCTGATAGCGTTTCGCCGCCGTGCGCAGGGCCTCGGCGCCGACGGCAGCCGCGATCGATATCTCGCCCCGCCCGATCAGGTTGGCCGCATCGTTGATCAGCTTGATCGGCCCGTCGCCGCTGGCCTCGTGGGTCTTGAGCAGGCGCGGCGGGCGCTTGCCTCCATCGCGAACCATGTGTTCGGCCAGCCGCTCGTGCGGGGCCGGATCGGGGAAGGAGATTTCATCCTCCACCCCCAGCCAGTCCAGCGCATCGAGCACCGCAACGCCCGCATCCGCCTCGGCCGCCTTCAGGGCCGCCAACATGAGCTCGAACGCATCGAGCCCGTCGAGATCGTTCGCTGGCCGGTCCAGCACTTCGCCGATACCGATCAGGACCGGCACCCTCGTTTCATCGACATTGGAATTCATGCATCTCTCCTTTTACAAGACTGTGCTTGTCGGCGACGCAGAACATTCGATCCTTCCATTCGCGCGGATTTCCAAAGGGATCATGGCGCCAAAGGCGTTCTGTCCCGTCATGCTGGAAATCGGCGCAACGCCACGGCCATCGCCCGATGTTGACGCGGGCGGCCTGTCGACCTTCGTATCCTCTCCATTATCGTTGGCGGGATGCTACGGGCCGGTGTCACTGGAAGTCAAATCTGCATCATCCTTTGCCTGGCTGACGTTTGTGTTAGGTTTTCGAAGCGACCGCCGCTTCGCCGCGCCCTTCGCCCACGGACAGCATCCGTGCGATTTCGGGGTCCACGCCTTGCAGCACGTTCGAGGCGAACAGGCGCTCGATCTCAAGCGGGGGCAGCGCCAGCCAATCGCGCATGACTTCGGCGCTGTGCTCGCCCATCAGCGGAGCGGGCGTTGCAGGCAGGTCGGCTATGTTCGACGACGGGGCATGGAAGCGTTCGGAAACGACCTCTTCCGCGATGTGCGGGTGTTTCTCGGCGCGGAACAGGCCCCGTTCGCGGAAATAGCCGAAGTCCGGCAGGTCCGCGATCCGCAGCATCCGTGCCGCCGGAACACGCGCCGCCTGCAAGCGGCGCATCGCGGTATCGGCGTCGTGGCGGGTTATCCAGTCGGTCAGATCGCGCTCGATCGCAGCCCTGTTGCGCAAGCGGCCATGGCGATCGGCGTATTGCGGCAAAGTCGCCCAATCCTCGCGGCAGACGACTTGCGACAGCGCCTGCCAATCCCGATTGCCGCGAACCGTCACGACGCACCATTCATCATCGCCGCGCGCCGGAAATACGCCCCACGGCGCGTCCGAAGCCTCGTCCCAGTCGTCCACTCCATCAGCCAGGCCAACGATCTCGGGGGTGAAATGATCGAGCATCACCTCCATCTGCGAGATCGAGGCGGTGCCACCATGGCCGGTGCGCAACCGCCGCGCGAGCAGCGCCAGCGTCGCGATCGCGCCGTAGCGGGCTGCGGCGTGGTCCGGGTAGATGGTGACGCTATCGCTGTAGGCCTCGGTATCATCGGGATAGCACCACCTGCGCGTAAGCCCCGAGGCGGCGCGGACCAGCGGGCCATAACCCATCCGTCCGGCCCACGGCCCGTCCGCACCGAAGGCGCTGCTGTCCACCATGACGACGCCGGGATTGATCGCGGCGATCGTCCGGTAATCGAAGCCCAGCGATTCCATCGTGCCCGGCTTGAAGTTGGAAAGGATCACGTCGGCCTCGCCCGCCAGGCGCAGGAACAGGGCCTTGCCCTCCGGGTGGCGCAAGTCCAGGCCCAGGCTGCGCTTGTTGCGATGTCCCGCCGCGAACCCCACCGACAACCCGGTGGGCAGGTAGGAATGGCGCGTACCGTCCGGGAACGATGCGCTTTCGACCTTGACGACATCGGCGCCTAGGTCGGCCAGCAGCCGGCTCTGCTCTCCGCCCACGACGATCACGCCAAGGTCGATCACCTTCAACCCCGCCAATGGCCGCGCAGGCGTAGCGCCGACAGGGCGGGAAAATGCCATCGGCCCGGCAGGCGGGGCGCGGTGCGCATGACGATCGATGCGGATCACGCCGCGCGGCATCCGCACTGTATGGCCGTCGGGCAATTCCACGTCGGCGATGACGCCACGGGCCACCACGTGATCGGTCGCAAGGCATTCCGCCAGCGAGAGCACACCTGAAATCGGGACGCCATGCTCTGCCCCTTCCCGCTCCAGGTCGGCCTTGAGCCGGTCGCGGAAGAACGCCGCCATGTCCTGCGTCAGCGCGCCGGAGCGCTGGCGCACCTCAAGGCTGTTGAACTCAGCCGAGGCGAACTGCGCAGGCGAACCCAGCCAGCGAAACATGTTCTGCCACTGCCGCGGGGCCAGCAGGCACACCCGCACCTGCCCATCCGCGCAGGGGAATATGGGATAGAGCATACCCGGCGCGGGCCGTCCCGGAGGAAGCAGCTTCGCGGACCGTCCCAGCGTGGCGCTTCCGGCCAGCCCGAAACCCGGATCAAGCGCCTGCACCGCTCCGTCGAGCATCGAGAAATCGATGCGGTCGCCGCACTCCGTCACTTGCGCGGCATAGATCGCCGCCATCCCGACATAGGCCGCCTGCGCCATCGCGCAGGCGGACGCCAGCCGCCCCGGCGGCAACAGCGGTTCGCGCCCCGCCACGCCCGAGCGCGAAAGCTCGCTGGACAAGGCGTGGAGTACCGGGTCGGTGGCCTGCCAGTCCGCATAGGCGTTGCCGGTCCCGAACATGCCCACTGTCATCAGGACACAGCGTTCGGGCACCGTCTCCTGCGGAAAATACAGCGCCGCCGGTCTGGGATAAGGGACGAGGACGAGATCGGCCTGTCGCAGCATATCGCCCCACTGCGCCGATCGTTCGCCCGGCTCGTGCGCCAGCATGACAAGCTCCTTGCCGACGTCGGCTACGGCGCGGACGATCGCTTTCTTTCGATCGCCGGCGGGTCGCTCGCCGCCCAGCGGCTCGACCCGGATCACGCGGGCGCCAAGGTCGGCGTAGACGCGGCTCAGCGCCTTCACGGGGCCTTCCAGAAGGTCCAGCACGACATACCCGTCAAGCGGCCGGAAAGCGCTTCCCTCGTCGGCTTGCACCGTCATGGGCGGCACCAATTGACATGGTTGCGCTGCATCCCCGTTCCCCGAATTTCATTGTTATCTTGCTGCGCAGAAACATCCGGAAAGGGGGGAGGACTGTCCAATACGCAATCGGTCGATGCTGATAAGGATATCATATCAAGACCGCCTGCGATCACCGTCCAGCGGGCGGAAATTCCCGATTGTTGAGACGGGATCGGTGATCAACCCAGTGCACAATCGTATTAGATGGCGCTCTATCCGGCCCCTAGCCTCTCGCTATTGAACGGCGGGCAACAATAGGCACCGCGTCGGAGAGGTGCATGGCAACCCCGCAATTCACCAGCGAAGCGACCTCGGCAGCCACCGGCCGCGGGGCCGCGTGGTACGGCACCATCGCGGTCTCGCTGGCGTTCACGCTGTCGTACATCGACCGCCAGATATTGAGCCTGCTCGTGACCTCCATCAAGGCCTCGCTGGGGCTGAGCGACACGCAGATCGGTGTCCTCCAGGGGGTCAGCTTCTCGATCTTCCACGTCCTCGCCACGCTTCCGCTCGCGTGGCTGGCGGACCGTGTCCACCGCCCCCGGCTGATCGCGGCGTGCATGATCGCCTGGAGTTTAGCCACCGGTGCGGCCGGGCTTGCCTTCAACTTCGGCAGCCTCATGCTGGCGCGGATCGGCGTCGCCGTCAGCGAAGCGGGCCTGCCACCCGCCGCGCAAAGCCTGCTCGCCGACCTGCACGACAGGCCAGGCCTGGCCCGCGCGACCTCGATCTTCATGCTCGCCCCGTTCGTCGGCGGCGGCCTCGCCCTGACGCTGGGGGGCAAGCTCTACGCCGCCTCGGCCTCGTGGGACCTTTCGGGCATGGCCGGTTTCGCAGCGCTGGAACGCTGGCAGCTGATCCTGCTGCTGGCAGGCTTGCCCGGCCTTCTCCTGGCCCCGGTGATGGCCCTAACCGTGCGCGAACCACGCCTGCGCACGGGCCCCGCGCGGCCCCGCACGGCGAAAGGCGCACTGGCGGGATTCCTGCTTGAAAACCGGGCGTTCTGCTTTCCCTACATGATCGCCGTCGCTTTGCTCATTACCATCCTCAACGCGCAGGTCGCCTGGATGCCGACGGCACTGATGCGCCGGCACGGATTGGACGAGGCCGCCGTGGGCCTGGGTTTCGGCATGGTGTTCATCCTGGCCGGCGCATCCGGGACCCTGACCGCGGGCTGGCTGGTCGGCCGCTCGCGCAAGGAACAGATGCTCGAACGCACGGTTCGCCTCATGCGCGGCGCCACGATCGCCATGATCCTGCCCGCGACCCTCGCCCCGCTTGCGGCCAACCCCGGCCAGGCGCTGGCGCTTCTGGCCCCGGCCATATTCATCCTGAGCGCCATCATCAGCATGAGTTCCATCCCGTTCCAGCTGACCGCTCCGCCGCAACTGCGCGCGCAGGCACTGGCGGCGCTTTCCATCGCTGCCGCATTCGTGGGAACCGGGCTCGGTCCCTTGCTCATCGGACTGCTCAGCGACGTATTCGAAGCCTGGGCGGCGACCGATCCTCTCGCCTGGGCGCTGACCGCCGCTGCCGGGGTGATACTGCCGATCATCGCGATCTGCCTGTCGAGCGCCGCGCGCGACGTCAGCATGTTCGATGCGCGGAACGCCGATGACGGCGCAGACCTGCGGTAAACCATAGGCAAAACGGGAGGCCGCGCATGATAGCCTCTCGAAAAAACGAAGACGAGAGAGAGGATCACCATGCCTGCAACGGTCGTACCATCGCACGTCCCCGCCGATCGGGTGGTCGATTTCGACATCTTCAATCCGCCAGGAATCGAAACTGACTACTTCGCCGCCTGGACCGCATTGCTGGACGGGCCGGGTCTCGTGTGGACGACAGCCAACGGCGGCCACTGGATCGGCGCGCGGGGTGATATCGTCCGGCAACTGTGGGCCGATGCGGATCGACTGTCGAGCGAATGCTTGGCCGTCACGCCGGGACTTGGCGAGGTGATGCAGTTCATTCCGCTCCAGTCCGACGGTGCCGCGCACAAGGCCTTTCGCACGCCGGTTGTGAAAGGCTTTGCCTCCCGCTTCATCACCGCGCTCGAACCGGGCGTCGAAGCTGCTGCGCGCGAGTTGATCGCCGGGCTGCGCGACCGGGGCTCGTGCGATTTCGTCGCGGAATTCGCTGAGATCCTGCCGTTGAACGTTTTCCTCAACCTGATCGACGTGCCGCTGGAGGACCGGCCCCACTTGCGAAAACTGGGCGTGCAGCTCACCCGTCCTGACGGCTCGATTACAGTCGAAGGACTGAAGCAGGCGGCCGACGATTACCTTTGGCCTTTCATCGAGCGACGTATGCGCGAACCGGGCGACGACCTGTTCAGCCACATATTGGCGCTGCCCGTGGAAGGCCGGCCCTGGAGCGTCGAAGAAGCGCAGCGAATGTGCCGAAACCTGCTGTTCGGTGGGCTGGACACAGTGGCGGCGATGATCGGAATGGTCGCGCTTCACCTTGCCCGCCATCCTGACGATCAAAGTTTGCTGCGCGAAAACCCCGATCTGATCCCCGCCGCTGCCGACGAGTTGATGCGCCGCTACCCGACGGTTGCGGTAAGCCGCAATGCCATCGCCGATGTCGAGGTCGATGATGTCACGATCAAAACGGGCGACCTGATCTATCTTCCCAGCGTGCTCCATAATCTCGACCCGGTCTGCTTCGAGAACCCTGAAGTCGTGCAATTCGATCGCGGCCTCACCCCCGCCCGCCACACGACAATGGGCGTGGGCGCACACCGCTGCGTCGGCGCGGGACTGGCGCGCATGGAAGTGATCGTGTTCGTTCGCGAATGGCTGGCCGGAATGCCCGAAACGTCGCTGGACCCGACCCTTCCCGTCACCATGAAGGGCGGAAACGTGGGGGCCTGCACAGCCATCCCGTTGATCTGGGATGCGTAAATTGCTCCGACCTCAGCCGGTTCGACAAAGACGGATACTCAAGTCTGAAAACGTGGCTTATTTCGAAACGGAGCCTGTTTGCGGCAGCAGCGAGGTATCTTAGGCGGCGTGGATGAATTCCAATGAGGAGGAGTGGCGCCTCTGCCGCCCGGGCCGACAGGTTCTCCGCTGCTTTATGCTATGATCTTTCGTGTCAGGTACTCGTAGATGCCATGCCGCCGACATGTTCGACACTCTGGATGTGCTCCTCGCTGACTACGCTTACGACAGCGATGCCCTCAGAACCGAGATGGCCGCGCGGTGTCTGGGCCAAAATCAAGCCTATGCCAAACCACCAAACCACAAGCGTCGCCCCGCCTTCAGCACATTCCTCTATCGATACCGCAATCTCGCCGAGAATTTCTTCATCAAAATTAAACAGTTACGATCCTTCGCCATAGGCTATGGCAAGCGCGGCGATAGCTTCCTCGCCTCAGTCCACCTGGTATTCATACGGATCTGGCTACGAAATAATGAGCCGGTCGCCTAGTACATGCCGGAGAAAGCGGTCGACAGAAAGAAGCGGGGCAGAGAGGCCTGCTGCCCAAAACTGTCAATCTTGCGAATAACCGGTTCCGATCCTTTGTCGCCGTGCAACCGCCGATTGTCCATTCCCAGGTGCAGCCGGTCCGCTATGCCATTTTGGATGCCAAGACTGGCCGACAGCGGACTGTCAGTTATCGGCTGCCCAGGCGTAAGAGGCGGACAGTCAGGGCAACTCTATCGCGCTTCCTTCTTGGGCGGCTGGTAGAGCGTGGTGAACTGCATGGAATAGGCTTCCACCTTCATGACCGACACCTGCACCTGCAGCTGCTGTCCCACCTCGACGAGCCTGCCCTGTTCGGCTGGACTTGTGCGCGATCCCAGAAGGATTTTCCTGACGGCGGCCGCCCGGCCGTAGGACGCCTGGCCACGCCCGTCCCGGAAGATCCGCCATTCGCGTTCGCTCGCCCAGCGCACCGTCTTGCTCGACAGGCAGTGACGCGCCTTCTCGGTGGGGGTGCTGCGGTCCATCGCCAGGATCGGCTCGAGCTCGGAGTAGATCATCCTGGTGATAGCGACCGTGTCGTCCAGCCCGCGCAGGAGGGCGTTGACGTTGTATTGCGCGCACATCCCGCCGAACTGGTCGGCGTAGTGCGCCCACATCGGCTCGTGGTCCGAGACCTCGGACATTGACGCGATCCCGGTGGTGGCGAGCGCGTCGTCGACGGCCTCCTGCCGCTTGCTGTCCGGGGATCCACCGGAGAAGCGCTGGGAGAGGCGGTGCGAGCCCTCCATGGGGTCGTTCATCTCGGAGAAGAGAGGACAGCCTATAAGCCGCTTCTGCTTCTCCATCAGGAACGCTCGCCGAATACGGCTCGCGGGCGCGCCGTATTTTTTTCGACTGATGGGATGAGATACCCGGTCCAAGTGACCGTCGCACCGATCTAGCTTGCTCCGCTATCCAACAACGCACACCCCGACGACGTTGTTAACCCTTTGATAAGGTGAAGGCATCATCAGCCCATCCCCGACCCTTCGCGGTCGCGGAGAAGGCTACCACCTCGAAGTAATTTTTGGAGCCCCGGCGGACTCCGCACTCGGCCTGTGAGGGGTAGCCTAAAGGGAGCATTGATGACCACGTCGCAAAATTCGAAGCCAGAAATCTGGATTGGACTAGATACGGGCGTTGCGTCGACCGCGCTATGTGCAATCGATGGCGACAGCAAAGTCCTCATTCAGCAGGAACTTCCGACGAAAGCTGCCAAAATCAGGGACCTGCTTGTCGAGCATTTTCCCGATGGTGTTAGCTCAATAGGCATGGAAGCCTGCTCAACAAGCCTTCAGGTCGTGAAGGGCCTCCGGGCATTCGGCTATAACGCCAACGCTTACGACACATTTGCCGTGCGGCGCTTTCTCGAATTGAGGAAGAACAAGACCGACAAGAACGACGCACGGGGCATAGCCGAAGTGGCGCGGCTGGGACGCGGATTTCTCGTTGAGGTCCATATCAAGAGCAACGAATGCTACGCTACGCGGTCCAAATTGGTAGCTCGGCACAATATGGTCCGGCAGCGCGTCTCTACAGAGCTGATGATAAAATCCATGCTGCGGGTATATGGCACAAGGATCAAGGAACGGACCCATAACGCAAGTCGCTTCCGATTCCATGTGGAGCGCGCCATTGATGAAGTCAGGGCCGAGACGGGCCATGATCTTACCCAGCATATGAAGCCGCTCCTTGAGCTGTCGCTGAAGCTCAGGACTGAGATCGTGAACCTGGAAAGTGAACTCCACGAATTCGCGATGTCCAATGACCTTTGCAGGCGGTTCACCGAAATACCTGGCGTCAGCAGCATCACGGCAGTTTCGTTCTTCACCGCGATCGAGGAACCGACCCGATTTCGCCGGTCTACCGATGTCGCCGCGTATCTCGGTCTAACACCCAAGATCTTCGAGAGTGGCGATAGTAAGCGGAACGGCGGGATCACCAAAGCGGGCAATCCCATGACGCGCGTGCACTTGGTCAGTGCCGCAACCGTGATGCTGGCTGTCGCCAAGAAGCATGATACGGCGCTGAGGCGCTGGGGATTGGACCGGGCTGAGGCGATCGGGTTTTCCAAGGCGCGAGTTGCGGTTGCCCGGAAACTTGCCGTCATCATGCTGAACATGTGGCGCACCGGCCGCTCGTATGAAGCCTTTCCTGAGGTTCGCGATCCCGAGCCTCTACCAGTTGCAGCCTAACGGCTGCAGGCGCGGCACCCCGTTGGGCAATATAAGGCAGCAATGACCTTGGATCAGATTCAGAGGGGGCCGCGCCATAACCACATTTCGGGAACAACCTTCAGCTACCGTTCGCCTGCCCCACTCTTGCTATCCATCGGCGCTGGTGATGTGAAGCCTAACGTCCGAGGGCAGCAAGCAGCTTTCGCCACAAGCTGGGCGACTGGAATATCTTTCTGACCCGTGAGGCATTCGTCACCTCGTGATGCAGGAATCTCGCGATGGCCAGTGCGTCGCCATCTCCCTCGCGCTTAGCCTTTTCGATCAAGGCTGCTGTCTCCTTGGCGTTCAATGACAGGCTGGTCTTCTTGGTCATCGGTAGCTCCTGCATCTTCCGCGCGGATCGAATATATGCGATGGCCCGGTCTGGTCGAGTGTATTCACCGGTCAAATCCTGATGATCGGGCGTCACAGGCATGAGTGTTACGCGTTGCAAATCAGCTTATCGAAGCCATTGTTTCGCTGACTGATGGTATATTTGGGGGCACGATCGGGGGCTTTAAACGCCTTCCCCTTATGTAAGCTACTGTTTAAAAGAGGATCATTTCCGGAATTCGATTCCGGCTCGGCCAACGCATGGCCGTTGGCTTTCCCGTATTCGAGCTGGCCGGTTTCCGGTGGTTGCAGGCGGGCGTTTCGGCGCCAGGGCTCGCCGTGCGGCAGCGAAGCGTTCGCGTCGCGCGCCATGCACCGCTGCCGGCGGCAACAGAAGCCCGCCAAGAAAAAGACCACGGCGCCATGGTTGGCAGCGTGGCCTTCCTATCAATTAAATTCAGTTGGGCGGGATCAGGAGCCGTCGGACTTGTTGTCGTCGACGGCCTTGGCCACGCCGAAGCCGGCTGCGCCGGGGGCGAAAAGCGCCAGCAGCAGCGAATCGGCTGCGAGGTTCTGCTTCGCCTTCACGGTGGTCGCCTTGCATTCAGCAGTGCCCGCCACAGAAGCGATCTTGACCGTAGATGCCGCTGCGGCAGTGCCAGCCTGGGCTGCTACGGGGGCCGCGGCCATTCCCGCGGACGTCAGTGCATTTTTGAGCTTCATACACCCTCCATAGCGTTTTGCGACGCGGTCGGGCGTCGTCGCAACCCCGACATTTCAGAACGGTAATCGAAAAATCGCGCTCGCCCCGACGATCCGCTCAACCCACCGCCACGCCTCGCCCCTGCTGGTCGCTCGAGACGGCGACCGCGATGGCGAGGTCGCCGACCACGTTCACCATCGTCCGGAACATATCGAGCAGCCGGTCGACGCCGATGACAAGGCCGATGCCCTCCGCCGGCAGCCCGTTCAGGGCGAGGACCGCAGCCACGGTGGGCAACGATCCGGCGGGCACGCCGATGGTACCCATGCCCGCCAGCGCGGCCACCGCGAGGAGCAGCCCCTGCCGGTCGAGCGAGAGGTCCATGCCGAAGAACTGCGCGATGAACAGTACCGTCACCGCCGTGTAGATCGCCGTGCCGCTCTGGTTGGCGACGGTGCCTATGCCGAGCACGAGGCGGGCGGCTCGGGGCTGCAGGCCAAGGTCCACCTCGGCGGTCTTGAGCGCGGTCGGCAGCGTGGCGTTGGAAGACGACGTGCAGAACGCGATCAGCGCCGCCTCCTGCACGCCGCGCAGGAAGCCCAGCGGCGAAAGCCCGCCGAGCATCCAGACGACCGCGAAGAAGGTGAGCACCACCTGCAGCAGCAGCGCCGCCACCACCACCCCGACGTAGGCACTGAGATAGACCAGCAGGTGCCACCCGAACACCAGCGTCATGTCGAACATGAAGCAGGCGACGGCGACCGGCGCGAAGCGCGTCACCAGTGCGAGGACCCGCATGCCGCCGTCGAAGACCCGCTCGCTGGCGGCAAGCACCCGCCCGGCGCGGCGCGGGCGCAGCAGGGTCAGCGCGACCCCTGCGAATAAGGAAAAGGCGACCGCCGCCAGCACCACCGGCCGCTCGATCGAGGAATAGGATAGCGCTGCATCCAGCCATCCCTGCGGCGAGACCGGGCCGCGCGCGGCGAGCAGTTGCTGGCCGATCTCGGTCGGCACGACGTCACCGGGCCGGAACAGGTTCGCCATGGCGAGCCCGATCAACGCCGCCGAAATCGACACGGCCACCATATAGGCGAGGGTGGACAGCAGCAGCCGGCGCATCCCGGCGGTGTTGCGTATCCGCGCTAGGCCGCTGACGATGGCGGCAACCAGCAGCGGCACGATCAGCACGAACAGAACGCAGAGGAACACCTGCTCCACAGGGCGCACGATCCAGCGCATGAGCAGTTGGGTGGCGGCGAGGTCGCGGGCGAAGAGACCCGCCAGCGTGCCCCCGCCCATGCCGACCGCAAAGCCCGCGAGCAGCCGGACCTGCAGCAGGGGGCGGAGGCGGCGCTGCTCCTCCCGCCGTGCGGGGGCCGCGAATGGGGTCATATTCTGAATCATGGAACGGATCGTGCCAGGAGAGTTTGCAGCATCGGGTATCCTGTCGGCACACGGCGCGCGGCGCGTAGCCCATGATGCTGTTCCTGCGACAGAAAGGCTGTCAGCAAGCTGTCATTACCGGCAGGTCCTCAACTTGGGCGTCGGCCGGTCCAAAATCGGTGGGCATGAAATCAATGCTGGCGAGCACACCGCGCCCGTCCCTGCCCTCGGCGAGCTTCACGCGCGCGCCCATGCGCTCGGCCAGCGCGCGCACGATCGACAGTCCGAGCCCGCTGCCGGGCGGGCCGCTTTCGCCTCGCCCCCTGTAGAAGCGCTCGAACACGCGCTCGCGGTCCTCGGGAGCGATCCCCGGCCCATCGTCCTCGACTTCTATCCGGGAGACGCCTTCGCGGCGCAGGACCCTGACCGTGACCATTCCTTCGGGCCGATTATAGCGCACGGCGTTGTCGAACAGGTTGCCGATCATCTCGGCGGCCAGCACGGCGTGACCGCGTGCGTGGACGGGGCCGCCCTCGTGTTCGAACCCGATGTCCATGGCGCCGAGGCCGACCACCCTCCCGGCCACCAGTTCGGCCGCCACATCCGCGAGGTCGAAGGTTTCGTCGGCGCCGATCCCCTGCTCCTCGGTGCGGGCAAGGGCGATGAGCTGCAGCAGCAGCCGTTCGAGCGACGTCACGGCATTGGCGATGTCATCGAGCGCCGCTGCGCCGCGCGGGGACTGGGCGCCGTAGCGCTCCAGGACGTCAAGGTGAACGCGCACGATGGCGAGCGGGGTGCGCATCTGGTGCGACGCGTTGGCGGTGAACTGGCGCAGGGTGTCCAGCGCGCGCTCGGTCCGCGCCATCAGTCCGTTGAACGAGCCGGCCAGCAGCAGCGCCTCGCGGGGGGCGCGGTCTTCCAGCGCGAGGCGGAAGTGCGGCGGCGGCTCGCGCTGGGCGTTCTCAATCTGGCCGGTGAGCGAGGCGAACGGGCGCAGTCCCCAGGTGATGGCCCAGTAGAACAGCAGCACGGCGGTCATCGCGATCAGCACCGCCGCGCCGGCCACACGCAGGAAATAGGCCTGCTGATAGGCAGCCCGGTCGTCCATGTAATCAGCGACCTGGATGACCACGGGCGCGCCGCCGCGGTGGAGCGTGCGGATCTCGGTCGCCACGCGGACCGGTTTTCCCTTGAGCCAGCCGTCGCGTAGGTAGGCCGGCTGGATCACGCCATCGGCATCACGCGCATCGACGTAACCGGCAACGAGCGGCGTGTTGCGGTAGGTGCGCGGGAAGCTCGCCGCCGGGACACGGCGGCGCAGCGCCCCGCTCCGCGCGTCGTACTGGGGCGGCGCCACGAGCCCGCGCTCACCGGCCAGCAGGCGCGTTCCGGCCCAGATGCTGTAGTGCGTGACCGGCGCCGAGCGGCGCTGGAGCAGGTGGACCGCCAGAGGCAGCAGTTCATCGCGCACCGCGCCGTCGGCGTCGATCGCGCGGCTGAGCACGCGCACCGAGCCCACCAGGATGCGGTCGGACGTGAGCACGCTGGAGCGGTGGATCATCCAGCACGTGATCCCGCCGAACGTCACCGCCAGCGCCAGCAGGGGAACCATCACGGCTGCTGTCAGCCGCGAGCGCAGCGAGTTCATCCGGCTTCGAGCATGTAGCCCAGCCCGCGAATGGTGCGGATTATCGGACCGCCGGGCATCAGCTTGCGGCGCAGGCGCCCGACGTAGACCTCGAGCGCATTGGGCGCGACCGCGTCGCTGAAGTTGAATACCTCGGAAGTCAGGCACTGCTTGGTCACGACCTTGCCGCAGCGGCCCATCAGCGTTTCCAGCACCGCCATCTCGCGGCGGCGCAGGTCGAGCACGCAGCGGTTGAGCTGCACCACGCGGGTCGAGCGGTCGAGGCTGAGTTCGCCCACGCGCAGCACCGGGTCGGCGGTGCCCTGGCTGCGGCGGATCAGCGCGCGGAGACGCGATTCCAATTCGCGCGGATGGAAGGGCTTGGACAGATAGTCGTCGGCACCGCGATCGAGCCCGGCGATCCGGTCGCCCACGGCATCACGCGCGGTAAGGATAAGTACGGGGGTAGCGTCGCCGCCGGCTCGGATCGACTGGAGCACTTCCAATCCGTCCATGTCGGGCAAGCCGAGGTCGAGGATGACGGCGTTGTACGCTTCGCCCGCCAGCACATCGAGCGCGTCCTCTCCGGTGCCGACGACGTCCACGGCGAAACTGCTCGCGCTTATCGACGCTTCCATCCCGCGCGCCAGGCGCTCGTCGTCCTCCACGATCAATATCCGCAACAACCCACTCCCCTAAGTACGAGTTGCGGCATCCCCATCCCCTGTCCCGCGCGACCCAGGCGCGGCTCTTGTTCTTACATTCTCTTCGATTCGACAGTCTTGGGGACAAACCTGTCACCGACCTGTCATCTGGGGCAAGATTCTTTTTGCACCGCAACAAGCAGTGACAGCTTGGTGACAGGTCGCGACCCTTACCTCTTGCGAAGTCGGGAGAGGGAAACTCGGCAATTTCAGCAGATTCAATCCCTTGCGGCGGACGAGATCGCAGGAGACCCGGCGGCATCGCGGCGGGGATGGAATCTGCATGCAACAGGGGGCAATCATGGCCACGCACTTCGGTCGCGCTGCATTCTTCCTTTCCGTATCCACCACCGCGCTTTCCTGCGCCGTGGCTCCTTCGGCTGCATCGGCGCAGGAACAGGACACCTCGGTTCCCCAGGCCGCGTCGGAAGGCGTGGGTGACATCGTGGTGACGGCGCTGCGCCGCTCCACCCGGGTGCAGGACACGCCGGTGGCGATCACCGCGCTGTCGGAGAAGTCGCTCCAGAACCTCGGCGCCACCGGCATCGCCGACATCGTGCGCCAGGTGCCGGGCCTCAACCTGATCGCCGGCGAATCCGGCCGCACCCGCATCTCCATCCGCGGCATCCAGACCGCCGGCGAGAGCACCGTGGGCCTCTACTACGGCGAGACTCCGCTGACCGGGCCCTCGGGCACTAGCTCAGACCCTTCGGGCGTTACTCCCAACCTCAACCTCTTTGACGTCGAGCGCGTGGAAGTGCTGCGCGGTCCGCAGGGCACGCTCTACGGCTCGGGCTCGATGGGCGGCACCCTGCGCGTCATCTTCAAGAAGCCCGACCTTGCCGAGTACGACGGCGCCGCGGAACTTGGCGGCGAGGCGATGGAGCACGGCGAGTGGGGTTATTCGCTGAAGGGCGCGGTCAACGTGCCGATCATCACCGACATGCTCGGCGCCCGGCTAGTGCTCTACCGCCAGCAGAACCCGGGCTACGTCGACGATCCGACGATCGGCCTCAAAGACCTCAACCGCTCGGTGCTGGAAGGCGCGCGCGTGCAGCTGGGCTTCCAGCCGGTCGACAACCTGCAGATGAACCTCATGGGCATCGTCCAGACGCAGAAGTTCGACGGCACCTCGCAGTGGGCGCCTTCCGTCGGCGAGTTCATATCGCAGCAGAAGATCGCCTCGCCCGCCTACGACAAGCTTCAGCTTTACGCGCTAGACACCAAGTGGGACACCCCGATTGGCACGGTGACGCTGGCGAACTCGTTCTACCGCTGGGACGTGCGCCAGACCAACGACAACTCGGACAACTACGCCAGCATCGCCGCATCGAACCGCTACTGCGGCCTGTTCCAGAACACCTACGGCGACTCGCTGCTGCAACAGACCAACGCGGGCGCCTCGACGAGTTCGGGGACCTGCGCCAGCGGCGCGGGCGGCCTGACCTCGGCGCAGCTGCGAGCCGACTACCAGACCTGGGCCGCCGCGCAGCAGCCAGTGGGCGCCTACCAGCCGCGCTTCGTGCGCAACTTCGTCAACGAACTGCGCATCAGCTCCTCCGGCAAGGGACCGCTCGGCTATACCCTCGGCCTGTTCCGCGAGGACCGCAACGACCGCGTGGACACGCTGGTCTTCCCCGGCATCCCCGCCTCCGGCGAGATGCAGCAGCCGGTGACTGACCTCGGCTCGCGCTACGTCACCGACGAGGTGAAGCAGACGGCGGTCTACGGCGAACTCAGCTACCATATCTTCGAGCCGCTCACCGTCACGGCGGGCCTGCGCTACTACGACTACAAGAAGACCGTCGGCGGTGAGAACCTGGGCTACAACTACTTCAATGGCCAGACCCCTTCCGCCTACCGCGAGGTCACCGCCGACGCGAGCGGGCTGATCCAGAAGTACAACGTCGAGTTCAAGGTCACGCCGGACATCATGACGTACGCCACGGCATCGCAGGGCTTCCGTCCCGGCGGCGCGAACCTGACGCCGGGCATCCCGGAATCGGCGCAGACCTACGAGGCGGACTCGCTGTGGAACTACGAGATCGGCGTGAAGACGCAGTGGTTCGACCGCAAGCTGACCTTCAACGTCGACGTCTACCGGATCGACTGGGACAACCTGCAGACCTCGGTCCAGGCGACCTACGGCAACTTCTCGTACATCAGCAACGTCGGCTCCGCGCGGATCGAGGGTGTCGAGGCCGAGGCCAGCGCGATCCCGATCCCCGGCCTGTACCTCAACGCCAGCTTCCACTACCTCAAGCCGCGCCTCACGGCCGACCAGGTCAGCGCGGAAGTCGCTGCGGCGGGACGCAAGGGCGACATCCTGCCGCTCATCCCGCGCACCACCGCCAGCGCCGGCGCGGAATACAACTTCCCCGCCTTCGGTGAATTCACCGGCCTGCTCCGCGCGGACTGGACCTACACCGGGAAGATGACCTCGCAGCTGCGCACCACCAACGTGAACTACCGCGAGTTCGGCAAGTACAGCATGGTCAACCTGCGCATGGGCATCCAGCGCGACACCCTCGGCGTGTTCCTCTACGTGCGCAACGTGCTGAACAAGGTCGGCGTCAACACGATCGCCAGCGCCGCCGGGGTGCCCGACTACTACGCAACCACTGCCCCGCGCACGCTGGGCGCGACGCTTACGTCCAAGTTCTGATGGGGGATTTCCAGACCATGCGCGCCAAGATCATGCCGGCCCTGCTGGGAGCCGCGATGCTGATCGCCACTTCGGCTCAGGCAGCGGCCACGCCAGAGGACAAGGCCGCAGCCGCCCTCCTCGCCGGCCCCAAGTTCGCCAAGGCACAGGCATCGCTCAAGGGCGACTACGAACGGATCATCCAGGACATCATCACCCTCACCGAGATCGAGGCCCCGCCGTTCAAGGAGACCGCGCGTGGCAAAGCCTACATGGCGATGCTCAAGGCCGAGGGCCTCACCGACGTCGAGATGGACGAGGTCGGCAACGTCATGGGCCTGCGCAAGGGCACCGGAGGCGGGCCGCTGATCGTCGTCACCGCTCACCTCGACACGGTGTTTCCCGAGGGCACCAACGTGAAGGTGCGGCGCGAGGGCAACGGGCTCTACGCACCGGGCATCGGCGACGACACCAGCAGCCTGCCGGTGCAGCTCGCCTTCATCCGCGCCATGAACCGCGCCGGGTACACCACCAAGGCCGACATCCTGTTCATGGGCAACGTCGGCGAGGAAGGCCCGGGCGACCTGCGCGGCACCCGCTACCTGTTCTCCAAGGGCAAGTACAAGGACCGCATCAAGTCCTTCATCTCATTCGAGCCGGGCCAGCCGGGCCGCATCACCAATGCCGGCACCGGATCGCGCCGCTACAAGGTGACCTTCAACGGCCCCGGCGGACACTCGATGGGCGACTTCGGCATCGTCAGCCCCGCCTTCGCCATGGGTAACGCGATCGTCGCGTTCGGCAAGCTCAAGGCGCCCGCCGAGCCGAAGACGGTCTACAACGTTGGCATCGTCGAGGGCGGCACGTCGGTGAACTCGATCCCGTTCTCCACCGCGATGACCATCGACATGCGCTCCAACGGCAAGGCCGAACTCGACGCCGAGGAGAAGGCGTTCCTCAGCCTGCTGCCCGGCGCGGTGGCGGAAGAAAACGCGGCGCGCTCCACCGCCAAAGGCAAGATCAGCTACGAGGCCAAGCTGGTGGGCGACCGCCCGGTCGGCTCCACCCCGATGGACGCGCGCATCATCAAGGTCGCGGGCGCGGTGGCCAGGGCTTCGGGCTTCGATCCGAAGTACGGCGCAGGTTCCACCGACAGCAACATCCCGATGAGTCTCGGCATCGAGGCGGTCACGCTCGCCTCCGGGTTCGAGACCTTCCGCGCGCACTCGCTGGAGGAAGGCATGAAGATGAATTCGCCCGAAGACCTCAGGAATATGGGCGTAGGCCTCGCCACCGTGCTCGCTCTCGCCGAGGCGCGCTGAGCCATGTCCGCCTTTTCCGCTCGATCACTGTGTATCACCAGGAGTTCCGCCATGTTCAGCCGCCGGATGCGTCGCCATCTCCTGCTCGCCGCCGCGTGCCTGCCCTTCGCCGGGGCAGCCGCCGCGCAGGATGCCCCGCCCACCAGCGCCGTCATCACGCTGCCGGAGAAGATCGTCGGCGGCACGGTCGGGGCGGACTACTTCCTCGCCGACTACACGAAGATCTCCGCCTGGCTCCAGAAGATCGCGACCGAAAGCGACCGCATCAAGCTGGTGAGCATCGGCAAGACCGCCGAGGGCCGCGAGCAGTACATGGCGATCGTTTCGTCGCCCGATAACATCCGCAATGTCGAGAAGTACCGCGCCATCGCGCAGAAGCTCGCCCTAGCCAAGGGCCTCGACGACGAGGCGGCGAAGAAGCTCGCGGCCGAAGGCAAGGCGATGGTGTGGATGGACGCGGGGCTTCACGCCAGCGAGATCGTCAACGCGCAGAGCCACGTCCAGATCATTCACGAGATGCTGACGCGCAACGACCCCGAGACGCTTCGCCTGCTGGGCGACGACATCATGCTGTTCGTCTTCGCCAACCCGGACGGGCTGGAACTGGTCGCCGACTGGTACATGGCCAACCCGCGCAAGCTGACGACGGACTCGATCCCCGTGCTCTACCAGAAGTACATCGGGCACGATAACAACCGCGACAGCTTCGCCTCGACCCAGCCCGAGACGACCAACATGAACGGCGCCGCCTATCGCGACTGGTTCCCGCAGATTCTCTACAACCAGCACCAGACCGGGCCCCTGGGCGCGGTGGTGTTCATCCCCCCGTTCCGCGATCCCTACAACTTCAACAACGAGCCGCTGGTCATCAACCAGACCGACGTGGTCGGCCAGATGATGCACGCGCGCCTCGTCGCGCAGGGCATGGCCGGCTCGGCGATGCGCTCGGCGGCGCCCTATTCGACCTGGTTCAACGGCGGCGTGCGCACGATCGGCTATTTTCACAACCAGATCGGCATCCTGACCGAGATCATCGGAAATCCCACGCCGATGAAGATCCCGCTGGTGCCCGAGAACCAGCTCGCCCGCCAGGACGAGGTCCTGCCGATCGCGCCGCAGGACTGGCACTTCCAGCAGTCGCTCGACTACGTGAAGGAAATGGACCGCGCGATCCTCGACTACGCCTCACGCTACCGCGAGACGATCCAGTACAATCGCTATGTCATGGGCCGCAACCAGATCGCCAAGGGCAGTCAGGACAGCTGGGTCGTCACTCCCAAGCGGATCGAGGCGATGAAGGAGGCTGCCGCCAAGCTGCCCAAGCCGGGTCCCGAGGAGACCGCTGGCACCTTCGCCTGGGGCACCGAGAAGATCCTGCCAGCCGGCCTCTACAAGACCGTGCTCAACGCGCCCGACAAGCGGGCGCCCCGCGCCTACATCATCCCGGCCGACACCCAGGCCGACATGCCCACGACCGTGCGGTTCCTGAACGCCCTCATCAAGACCGGCATCGAGGTGCAGCAGGCCCCAGCCGCCTTCACTTTTGGGGGCAAGAGCTATCCGGCCGGCAGCTACGTCGTGCGCAGCGACCAGGCGTTCCGCCCCCACGTCCTCGACATGTTCGAGCCGCAGGATCACCCGCAGGACTTCGCCTACGAAGGCGGCCCGCCGATCAAGCCTTACGACGTGACCGGCTACACCCTCGCGCTGCAGATGAATGTCGCCTTCGACCGCGTGCTGGGCGCCGCGCCGCCCTCTTTCCCGGCCGTGCCCGACGTGATAGCCGCGCCGCCCGCCGGCAAGATCGTCGGCAACGGCAAGGCGGGCTACGTCGTCGACCACGCCGTGAACAACAGCTTCACGCTCTCCAACCGCCTGCTGAAGGCCGGGCTACCGGTGTTCTGGCTCAAGGCCGCGATCACCGTCGACGGAAAAGCTCTGGTTCCCGGCGCGCTGTGGATCCCCGCGTCCGCCAAGGCCGACGCCATCATTTCGGCAGCGGTCGCCCCGCTCGGTCTCGACGCCCACGCGGTCGGCGCTAAGCCTGCTGGAGAAACGGTAGCGATCAAGCCGGTGAAGATCGGCCTCGTCGACGTCTACGGCGGCTCGATGGCCTCGGGATGGACCCGCTGGATCTTCGAGCAGTACGAGTTCCCCTACGAACTGGTTTACCCGCAGCAACTCGACAACGGCGGCCTCGGCGCCAAATACGACGTGCTCGTGTTCCAGAGCGACGTGCTCGGCCGCGAGGAAGGCGGATCGCGCGACCAGCCGGCCGCCGCCGACATGCCGGCAGCCTATCGCAAGATGCTGGGCAAGATCACCACCGAGAAGACGATGCCGCAGGTCGCCGCGTTCGCGAAGGCGGGCGGCACGGTGATTGCGGTGGGCAACGCCACGCGCATGGGCGAGCAGCTCGGCCTGCCGGTCACCAACATCCTTGCTCCGCCCGGCGCCGACGGCAAGCCGGTGCGTGTCCCTTCCACCAAGTACTACGTCCCCGGATCGATCCTGAGCGCGAAAGTCGACAGCAGCGATCCCCTGGCCTTCGGCGTCGCACCTACGGTCAACCTGTTCTACAACAACAACCCAGTGTTCAAATCGGACGATCCCAGTGTCCGCAAGGTAAGCTGGTTCGACCAGGACGACGCGCTCGTCTCCGGCTGGGCCTGGGGGCAGAAGCTGCTGAACGGCGGCGCGGGCATCGTCGAGGGCAGCCTGGGCAAGGGCCGTGTCTTCCTGATGGGCCCGGAAGTGACCCAGCGCGGCCAGCCCTTCGCGACCTTCAAGTTCCTGCTCAACGGCGTGCTGCTTTCCGGCAGCGACTCGAAGCCCGCCGACTGACGATCCACCCTGCTGCGGCCCGGCGCGATCCTCCCCACTGAGGACCGCGCCGGGCCGTCCTTTTTCGAAGCCGTGTTGACAGCATCGCGCCCAGCCTCCAGCCTCGTCCTGACACCGGTATCATAAGGTGGGAAGAGGACGCATGAGCATCGATCGCAGGACCCTGTTTGCCGGAGCCATGGCCGCCGGCGCCACCTGGTCGCTCGCCGCCCGCGCGGCACCGCCGACACCCGCCCGGCCCTTCCTGGAAACCGGCGAGAGCATCGACCTCTGGCCCGGCACGCCGCCCGGTGCGCCCGCCAAGCTGCCGGTCGAGACGATCGACCAGCGCTCCACCATCCCCGGCTTCTCCGACCGCGTGATCTACGGCGTTGCGCGGCCCCGCATGGTCGCCTTCCGGCCCGAGCGACCCAACGGCGCTGCGGTGCTGGTGATCCCCGGCGGCGGCTACCGCTGGATGACGCTCGACAAGGGGGGCTATCAGATCGCGCAGTGGCTGACCGAGCACGGCTACACCGCCTTCGTGCTGGTCTATCGCCTCCCCGGCGAAGGCTGGGGGAACCGCTCCGACACGCCGCTCGCCGACGCGCAGCGCGCCATGCGCCTGATCCGCAGCCGCGCGGCCGGCTACAAGCTCGCGCCCGAACGCGTCGCGGCGATGGGGTTCTCGGCCGGTGGGCATCTGTGCGCCGACCTCGCCAGCCGCTTCGCCGCGCCGTGCTACGCGTCGGTCGACGGGGCGGACAAGTTCAGCGCGAAACCATGGTGCGTGGCGCCGATCTATCCGGTGGTGAGCATGGACCTCGCCATCGCCCACGCCGGATCGCGCGACAAGTTGCTCGGCCCAGGCCCTTCAGCCGCGCTGGAGGCCGCGCACTCGGTCGACCGCAACGTCACCGCCGCCACGCCGCCGCACTTCATCGTCCATGCCGAGGACGACGCCACCGTGCCGATCGAGAACACCATACGCCTGCGCGCCGCGCTCAAGGCGGCAGGCGTGAAGACCGACACGCACCTGTTCGCCGAGGGCGGGCACGGCTTCGGGCTCTGGAACATCGCCGGACTGCCGGTGTCGGAATGGCCGCGGCTGTGGCTAGACTGGGCCAGCCGGGTCGGGCTGGGCTGAGCCCGCTTGCACACAAATGAACGCAGGGATGAACCCGCGCCGGAGGCGGGCTCATCCCTGCGGGCTATGCACTCGACGGAGCGGGCCGTAGCGCGGGCTGTTGGAGCAACCCGCGCGGAGGGGTCAGGCCGGCGTCCGCAGCGAGGCACGCGCCTTTTCGACGAGGGCGAGCAGGTCCGCGCGCTCCGCTTCGGTCAGGTCGGTGAGCGGCGGACGGACGGCGCCGGCCGGACGGCCGATCACGTCCATGCCCGCCTTGACGATCGAGACCGCGTAACCCGCGCTGCGGTTGCGGATCTGGATATAGGGCAGCACGAAGTCGTTGAGCCCGGCCAGGATCGCCGCCTTGTCGCGGGCGCGCACCGACTTGTAGAAGGCCAGTGCCCACTCCGGCATGAAGTTGAAGATCGCGGAGGAATAGGTCGTCACGCCCATCTCGAGGTAGGCGGGGGCGAACGTCTCGGCGGTCGGGAGGCCGCCAATGTAGGTCAGCCGGTCGCCCATCTTGGCATAGATGCGCATCATCAGTTCGACGTCGCCGACGCCGTCCTTGTAGCCGATGAGGTTGGCGTTGCGCTCGCACAGGCGGGCCAGCGTATCCTCGTGAACGATCGCATTGTCGCGGTTATAGACGATGACGCCGAGCGAGGTAGCCTTGCAGACCGCCTCGATGTGGGCGGCAAGGCCCTCCTGCGTCGAGTTGACCAGATAGGGCGGCAGCAGCAGTAGGCCGTCCGCGCCCGCCTGCTCGACGTCGCGGGCGATGCCGGTGGCGATCGCGGTGCCGTAGCCGCAACCCGAGAGAACGGGAACCTTGCCGCCCGCTTCCTCGACCGCCGCCTTGACCACCACTGGCACTTCGGCCGGGGTCAGCGAGAAGAACTCGCCCGTGCCGCCCGCGGCGAACAGGCCGGCGACGTCATAGTCCGAGAGCCATGCGAGGTGCTCGCGGTAGGCGCCCTCGTCGAAGGCCAGGTCCGCATCGAAATGCGTGACCGGGAACGAGAGTAGGCCCGAGCCGATCTGGGCGGCCATTTCCTGAGGCGACATCGCGAATGCTCCATTGATCCTGTGGAGACTTTGCTACCCGTCCGGGGCCCGCGCACCCACCGCTTAGACTGGATTGATCCATGTCCGCCCGGCATCGATTCGAACCAATCGATGCATCATGCGCGCCGCTCCCGCTTTCCCTGCGCGGCGTCAGCCTGTAGGCATCGACGATGTTCGAACTGACCCACCTGCGCTGCTTCGTCGTCCTCGCCGAGGAACTGCATTTCGGCCGCGCCGCCGAACGCCTGCACATGACCCAGTCGCCGCTGAGCCGGCAGATCCAGGTGCTGGAACGCATCCTCGGCGTCGAGCTATTCAACCGCACCAGCCGCCGGGTGACGCTCACGCTCGCAGGCGAGACTTTCCTCCACGAGGCGCGGCGCATCGTGCGCCTGTCCGAAAGCGCGGCGCTGGCGGCGCGGCGGGTGTGGAAGGGGGAGACGGGGCGCATCTCGATCGGCTTCACCGCCGTGTCGGGCTATGTCCTGCTCCCGCGCATCGTCAAGCGCGCGGCGGTGGAGCTTCCGGGGCTGGAGCTGCAACTGCACGAACTCGTCTCGGGCGACCAGTTCGAGGCGCTGCACACCGGCCTCATCGACCTTGCGCTGGTGCGCCCGCCGATCGACCGGGTGCAGTTCGATTCCGCCCCGCTGCTGCTGGAAAAGCTGCTGGTCGCCCTGCCCGAGGATCATCCGCTGGCGGCGCAGGAGAGCTTCGGCCCCGAGGATTTCGACGGCGTCGACCTCGTCATGTATGCGCAGCGCGGCGCGGGGTATTTCCACACGCTGCTCTCCAGCCTGTTCGACCGGGCGGGCGCGGCGCCGAACTACGTGCAGTACGTGACGCAGATCCACTCGCTGCTCGGCCTCGTCGGCGCGGCGCTAGCGCCCGGTATCGTCCCCGAGGCGGCGGCGGGCCTGCACCCGCGCGGCGTGGTGTTTAGACCGTTCAGGAGCGAACCCGAGACGCCGGTGGAGCTGCATCTGGCGTGGCGGCGCGAGAGCGGGAACCCGGCGCTGCCCGAGTTCCGCGAACTGTGCCTGAAGGCGGTGGGCGGCTGAGCGTCAGCCCATCGCCGGCCAGGCGAGCGTGGGCTGCTGGCTGTGGCGGTTCATCTCCAGCGTGATCCGCGCGCCGGCGCCCGGTCCGAGCCGGAGCGCCACGTCGCGGCTCCCCACAGGGATGCGCCGGCCGCCGATGCGCACGGCCTCGATCCGGTGCTCGCCGTAGCCGCCGCCGCGAATGACGAGGCGGCGCGGGAGCGCGGGGTTGAGGTTCACCAGCGACAGTGTGGTACTGCCCGCGTCGATCGCCTCGACCAGCACCGCCACGTCCTCGGGCAGTCCGGGGCGCTTGCGGTCGGCATCGAAGTGCCGCAGCCGTGCGAACAGCAGCGTGCCGCCCTGGTTGGGTGAGTTGGGCGACCAGGGCGGGCGGGCGACGTGAATCGCGCCCATGGTCTGGTGCAGCAGCGCGGTCACCGAAACCGGATTGCGCTCGATCGGATTGTCGGCAAGGCGGGTCTTCGCCGTCGTCTTGTCTTCCCGCACCCGCACGAGCTGGGTCCGCACGCGCTCCATGTCGTCGAGCAGCGCCTGCTCGGCCCAGCCGGGCGCCTTGCCGTCCAGGAACTGCGTCCAGGGCGTCGGCGCCATCGCTGCGCGGTCGGCCTCGGTCCCCGAGAGATACCAGATCTCGCCGGTGTTGAAGCGGTAGGGGCCGGGCTTGAAGCCGTACCAGCCGTCCTTGCCGTGCATGGTCGGCGCCGAAAGCACGCCGCCCACCTTGCGCGAGGCTTCGTTGATGCGGGCGTTCTGGGCGCGCCAGACCTGGAGGTAGCGGTCGTCGCCGGTGGCGAGGTAGGCGTTCATGAAGCCCATGATCGCACGCGGGATGCGGTTGCGGTCCTCGCGCTTGCCGGTGACCGGGTTGACCGGGCTGAACCCCCAGCCATAGGTGCCGCCCCACCAGTTCCCGCCCGCACCGCCGCCGATCGCGCCGTCGGGGCCGATGTTGCTGGGGATGATGCCGTCGTTGGCGCCGGCGCGCGCTGCCCAGGCCTCGACATATTCGAGCATCCAGTCGCGGAAGCGCGCCTCGCCCGTCAGCATCCAGGCGTTGAAACCCAGCGCGGTCGAGTGCAGGTTCAGCGGGTTGTCGCCTACCGTCTCGGTATATTCGCGGTAGTGTTCGAGCGTGTCGGCGTAGCTGGTCTCGCCGTGGACCATCTCGAAGGGCGCGGTGTCGAACGGATCGCCCGCCCAGTCGAGCGGGGTGGCCGGGCGCATCAGCGGGCCGATGCTGCCGTTGAACATCGAGCGGACGAGCTTCAGCTTGGGGTCGTAGTTGCGCGCGATCGGGTCGCGCCCGGTGTAGAAGTCCGCGAAGCGGCGCGCGCGCTCCACCAGCTTGCGGTCGCCCTGGGTGCAGAGGCCGAGCTGGTTGAAGGTCGTCAGCCCCTCGCTGATGTGCTGCCAGTCCATCTGCGGCGCGAATTCACGCACGTACATGCCTTTGCGGCCCATCGGCACGTCGCGGGTCTTGGCCCGGGAATACTGCGCGAAGTGGGCTTCCTGGACCTTCTGCGCGAGGTCCAGGATGCCGGTGTCGGCGCCGATCATGTAGAGGTAGGGCCAGTCGTTGACCGCCTCGATCGCATCGTCCGGGCCATCGTTCGCGCCCCAGCGCAGGAACGCCTCGATCTCGTGGTTCGCGTTGAAGTAGCGGTCGTGGAAGGCGCGGGCGGCGTCGCCCTGCATGGCGATGAGATGGCGCTGGAGCACCGCCCAGCGCGGCGCGGCCATGGCGGTGTCGATGGCAATCTCGGGCGTCGCGGCGCGGGCCAGCGCGGGCATCGTCGCGGCAAGCGTCAGCAGGCCGCCGCCGGTGAGTACGCTGCGTCTGTCGAAGGTCAAGCTGCCAGCTCCAGTCTCTCAAGCTTCTGGACGACGAGGAAGTACGCGACGATCGTCAGCAGGCAGTGCGCGCCAACGAAGACCAGCGCGGTGTCGAACGAGCCGGCGCTCGCCACCAGCAGGCCTACGACGATCGGGGTGACGATCCCGGCGGCATTGCCGAAGGTGTTGAACACCCCGCCCGCCAGCCCCGCCAGCTTGCGCGGCGCGACGTCGGACATCACCGCCCAGCCGAGCGAGGCCACGCCCTTGCCGAAGAACGCCAGCGACATGAGCAGTACCACGCCCCACTGGCTCTCCACCCGCGCGGCGACCATGATGAGGCTGGCGAGCAGCATCCCGCCCAGCAGCGGCGCTTTGCGCGCCAGCGTGATCGAGCCGGTCCGCGCCAGCAGCCAGTCCGACGTGACGCCGCCCGCGACGCCGCCGATGAAACCGCAAAGGGCGGGAAGCGCGGCGACGAAGCCGGCCTCGAGGATGTTGAACCCGCGGTCCTTGACGAGATAGATCGGGAACCACGTCACGAAGAAGTAGGTCAGCACGTTGATGCAGTATTGGCCGAGGTAGATGCCAACCATCATGCGGCTGGTGAGGAGCTGACGCACGTTGGCCCAGGTGAATGTCGGCTCGGTGCTCCGCGCCCGGCCCGATTCCGCCTCGACGAGGCCGCCGCCTTCGCGGATGATCTCAATCTCGGCCTGGTTGGCCCACTTGTGGCGCACCGGCTCGCGGATGAACGCGGCGAAGGCCAGCATCGCCATGATGCCCAGCGTGCCCATCACGAAGAACACCGCGCGCCATCCGAATGCGTGGACTACCCAGCCCATCAGCGGCGCGAAGGCGACGAGAGAGAAGTACTGCGCGGAATTGAAGATCGCCGAGGCCGTGCCCCGTTCGCGCGCCGGGAACCATGCGGCGACGATGCGCGCATTGCCGGGGAACGAGGGCGCCTCGCATAGGCCCACCAGGAAGCGCAGCACGAACAGCTGCGCCACCACCGTCGCGCCGAGCAGGAAGCCCGCGAAGCCCTGGAGCACGGTGAAGAACGACCACGTCCCGATCGCCGCGATGTAGATCGGCCGCGTCCCGAACCGGTCGAGCAGCGCTCCGCCCGGGATCTGCGCCAACGAGTAGGCCCAGGCGAAGGCGGAAAGGATGAAACCGGTCTGGACCGCATCGAGCCCCAGCTCCGCCGAAGCCGAGGCGCCCGCGATCGAGAAGGTCGAGCGGTCAGCGTAGTTCAGCGAGGTGATGATGAAGACCAGCGCGATGATGAGGTAGCGCACGCGGGTGGGGCGCTCGGCCGGTGCACCGCCCTCTATGCCAGGCGGGACGGCGATCCGGGTTTCACTTGTCACGTCCAACTCTCCCACGCGCCTTGTCGGCTTTTCATGACCCAGACTAGGCGAGCCGGGGTCGCCCCATCCATGCCGCAATGCAACTCGATCGATGCCCGGAGCGCATCGTCCGTCCTGCTCGATCATTTTCCGTCATTTGCCCGAACGATGCGCGTGGCGCATCGATCAAGCCCCTTTTCGCTCGCGAAGCGCAGGAAGTCCTCGCCTATCGTTCAATTACCAAATCACAATTGCTGACACCGGTATCACGCTTACTGATAAAGCAGGGCCGGGGAAGCTCAACGACAACGGCACGCGTCAAAGCGGCCGGGTCGCAACAAAAGGGGAGGATAACAATGATGTCTTCAGCAGCGCTTCGTCGGCGCCTTGCGCGCAGCGCCTCGGCCACGGTGCTGGCCATCGCCTGCATCTCTCCCGCCATCGCCCAGGAGCAGGCAGCGCCCGAACAGGCGGCGCAGGACGAGGCCGAAGCCGACATCGGCGGCGCCACCCCGCAGGACATCATCGTCACCGGCTTCCGCAACGCGATCCAGACCGCGCAGGCGGAAAAGCGCGAGGCGACCGGCGCGGTCGACGTCATCAAGGCGGAGGACATCGCCAAGTTCCCCGACAACAACCTCGCCGAATCTCTCCAGCGCATCCCCGGCGTCGCGATCTCGCGCGAGGGCGGCGAGGGACGCAGCATCTCCGTGCGCGGCCTCGGCCCCGAATATACCCGCGTGCGCATCAATGGCATGGAAGCGGTGGCGACCACCGGCGGCTCGGATGCGGGCGGCGGCGTCAACCGCGGCCGCGGCTTCGACTTCAACGTCTTCGCCTCGGAACTGTTCAACTCGCTGACCGTGCGCAAGACCGCCTCGGCCTCGGTCGAGGAAGGCTCGCTCGGCGCGACGGTGGACCTGCAGGCCGCCCGCCCGCTCGACTACAAGGACAACTTCGTCGTCGCCGGCTCGGCGCGCGCCGGCTACAACGACCTGTCGAAGAAGTGGGACCCGCGCCTCGCCGGCCTCGTGAGCTGGCAGAACGAGGAAGGCACCTTCGGCGTGCTCGCCTCGGGCGCCTACTCCACCCGCTCGATCAAGGAAGAGGGCCACTCGACCGTGCGCTGGAGCCCGGCGGGCGCCAATGGCGGCTTCAACGCGGCCTCCACCCTGCCCGGCTACACCGCCGCCCAGCTCAACACCCTGCCCGCCGCCGACGGCTCCAACTGGGACAGCCTCGTCTACCACCCGCGCATCCCGCGCTACGAGACCTGGACCAACGACATCACCCGCCTGGGCCTGACCGGCGCGGTGCAGTGGCAGCCGTCCGACCGCACCGAGATCGTGGTCGAGGGGCTCTATTCGAAGTCCAAGACGAAGCGTCAGGAAAACTACATCGAGGCGCTGTCGTTCAGCCGCACCGGCGCCAGCGGCAAGGCCCAGTCGATCATCCGCACCGGCGAGGTCAACGACCAGAACGAGCTGGTCTACGGCGTCTTCGACGATGTCGACATGCGCATCGAATCGCGCCACGACGAGTTCAGCACGACCTTCTACCAGGTCAACACGGTGCTGAAGCAGGAGGTGACCGACACCTTCCACCTCAACGGCTACCTCGGCTATTCCAAGTCCAAGTTCGACAGCCCGGTACAGACCACCGTGGTGCTCGACCGTCTGAACTCCGATGGCTTCAGCTGGGACTACCGCGAGCACGACCGTTCGCCCGTCATCAACTGGGGCTTCGATCCCAACAACCCCGCCAACTGGTCGTTCATCAACGGCACGTCGGACGTGCGCATCCGCCAGAACGAGGTCACCAACGACTATCTCTCGGCCAAGCTGGCGGGTGAGTGGGAACTGACGGACGGCTTCAAGCTGTCGGTCGGCGGCGAGTACCGCCGCTTCCGCTACGACACTTTCGAATCGCGCCGCTTCGTGGCCGAAACCTCGTCGGGCACCCTCACCCCGGCGCAGGTTGCGGCGCTGACCTCGCCGTTCAAGGGCGTGACCGGCGACCCGGCCTACGGCGGCTACGTGATCCCCAACCTGCAGGGCTTCGTCGACGAACTGGGCATCTACTGCAACTGCGTAACCACCATCAACGGCCGTTCGGTCGACTTCCGCGTCAACGATCGCGACGTGGCGGGCACCAACCCGAACCCGACCGCCGCAAGCAACACCGGCAACATCAAGGAAATCGACAAGGCGATCTGGTTCCAGATCGACTTCGAGCAGGAAATCGGCGGGATCATGGTGCGCGGCGATGCCGGCATGCGCTACGTCAAGACCGGCCAGACCTCGTTCGGCTACGGCCTCGCCAGCGGTGTCGCGACGCCGATCACGGTGAAGCGGAGCTACGAGAACTGGCTGCCCTCGATGAACCTCGTCGCCGAGATCACGCCCGAGTTCCTGCTTCGCTTCGGCGCCGCGCAGGTCATCACCCGGCCAGGCCTCGGCGCCCTGTCGCCCGGCGGCAACCTGACGCTGCAGGCTGCGAACCAGGTCTTCAATCAGGGCAACCCGTACCTGAACCCGACCGAGGCGTTCAACCTCGACTTCGCGGCCGAATGGTACTTCGCACCTGGATCGCTGCTGGGCGTCAGCCTGTTCCAGAAGGACATCGGTTCGCTGAGCGGCACGCAGATCTCGACGCTGGTGCCCTTCAACCAGCTCGGTTTCCCGCTCAACCTCGCCACCGACCAGGGTCTGCCCGTCGACGTGCCCGTCACCGTCCGCCGCACCATCAACGGCGACGGCGGCAAGCTGCGCGGCATGGAGATCAACTACCAGCAGCAACTCAGCTTCCTGCCCGGCTTCCTCAGCAACATGGGCGTCCTGGCGAACTACACTTACGTCAAGGCCGACCTGAAGTACCCCGGCCCCGGCGGCGTGGGCACTGTCACCGGCCCGCTCACCAACCTGTCGAAGCACACCGCCAACGGCACGCTGTACTACGAGGACTCGCTGCTCTCTCTGCGCGGCTCGGTCTCGTACCGCTCGGGCTACGTCGAGGCCTTCGGCGGCGGCGCGCGCGACCAGAACACCGAGGAAGGCGTTAACAGCGCGATCAACGTCGACGCCTCGATCGGCATCAACGTCACCGATGCCATCACGCTCACCATCGAGGGCAACAACCTCACCAACGAGCGCAAGGACCAGTACATCGACGAGGACGACCGCGTCGTCCTGAACCACACCTTCGGACGCCAGTTCTACTTCGGCGTTCGTTTCAAGTACTGACGGCCTGTCCCGGTGCCGCGCCCGCCATGTCGGCGAGCGCGGCACCGGGACTTTTTCGCGTTTGGAGTGATAGCGCTATCTAATCTAAAGACAAAACATGGGAGCAATGATGTGACGAAGGGCTTCGAATTCAGCCGCCGCGCGATGGTCGCCGGCGGCATTGCGCTTTTGGGCACGCCTGCCCTCGCCCGCGCCGCCGCCGCGCCGCCGCTGAAGCGGCCACCCTTCCCCATCGAGGACGACGTCGGCCGGCCGATCGCGCCGCCGCCGCCGGGCTACTACGACGTCGCCACCCGCAGCGGCCCGGGCCTGCCCGTGACCCCGGAGACCGAGCGCGGCGGCTGGGTCACCAGCGAGGCCGCGGTCGACCGCAAGGGTGTGCGTTTCAAGGGTCCCGGCCCCGCACCCAGGAACCAGCTGCCCTGGGGCGAATCCGATTCCGGCCGCGTCGTGACGCAGGGTCTGATCCCCCCGGTCAAGCCGCTGCTCCACCTGCACCTGCGCGACACGATCGTGTGCCTGGGCGGCGACGGCTTCTACTACATGACCGGCTCCACCGGCGACGACATCTGGAAGGCCAACGACGGCGTCGAGCTTTGGCGCTCGCCCGACCTCGTGCAGTGGGACTACCTCGGCCTCGTCTGGAGCATCGAGAAGGACGGCGGCTGGGAAAAGCAGTGGTCGGTGCGCAAGGGCGACTACTTCCGCGCGATCTGGGCGCCGGAAATCCACTACATCAACGGCAACTACTACATCTGCCTGTCGGTCAGCCGCTCGGGCATCTCGATCCTGCGCAGCACCAGCGGCAAGGCGACCGGGCCCTACGTCCACGCCTTCTCGCCGGACAAGCCGCTGCGGAACGGCATCGACGCCACCCTGTTCGGCGACGACGACGGCGCGGTCTACCTGACCTACGGCGGCGCCTTCGAGATGGTGCGCCTGAGGCCCGACCTCTCGGGCTACGACGGCGAGTGGACGACGGTGACGCTCGACACGCCCGACCCCGACCCATCGCACCACAACAAGAAGTGCGTGCGGCACGACTACAAGGACATCGGCTTCGAAGGCGCGACGATGTTCAAGCACGACGGCAAGTACTACCTCGGCGCCGTCGACCGCTTCCATCCCAACCGCTACTCCTTCGCGCTGGCCACCTCGGACAAGCCCTTCGGCCCCTACCGCGACCGCTACGAGAGCGTGCCCTGCGGCGGCGGCGGTAATATCTTCAAGGACAAGGAAGGCCGCTGGTGGTGCACCATCTTCGGCAACGACGACGAGGCCCCGTTCCGCGAGAAGCCCGGCATCGTACCGGCGCGGATGGACGAGAAGGGGCACCTCGTGGCGGACTTCACGCCGCGAAAGCTCTGACGCCGGCGTAGAACAGCAAAGAGCCGCTTAGCCATCGTGGCCGGGCGGCTCTTTTTGTTTGGGGCCGTTCCCGTCCCCCTCCCCCGCGATAGGAGGAGGGGGAAGGACCTAGATCCGCACCGGCGCCAGGCGCGGGCTGAGCATGTGGACCACCGCGAGCGCCACCAAGTACGCGCTCGCGCAGATCGCGAAGAGCACCTCGTAGCTGTGCGTGGCGTCCAGGATGTAGCCGGCGAACAGCGCCATGCCCATGCCGCCGAACGCGCCCACGGTGCCGCCGATGCCGACCACCGAGCCAACCGCGCCGCGCGGGAACACGTCCGACGGCAGGGTGTAGAGGTTGGCGGAGAACGCCTGATGCGCAGCCGTGGCAAGGCCGATCACCAGGACCGCCATCCACACGTTGTCGATGCCCTGCACGAACCAGATCGGCAGCACGCAGATCGCGCTGAGCAGCATCGTCGCCTTGCGCGAGAAGTTGGGCGTGCGGCCCGACTTGATGAGCCTGGACGACATCCAGCCGCCGGCAACGCTGCCCAGGTCCGAGATCAGGTAGATCGCGGCGAGCGGCAGGCCAAAGGTCTTGAGGTCAAGGTCGTAGCGGTCAAACAGGTAGCCCGGCAGCCAGAACAGGAAGAACCACCAGATGGGGTCGATGAGGAACTTGCCGAGCGCGTAAGCCCAGGTTTCCTTGACGGTGAGCAGTCGCCCCCAGCCGATCTTCTCGACCGGGTCGGCCGGGTCCTGCCGGATCCAGGCGAGTTCGGCGGCGCCGACTCGCTTGTGCTCGGTCGGATGGCGGTAGACGATCCACCAGACGACCAGCCAGATGATGCCGAACAGGCCGGTGACGAAGAACGCCATGCGCCAGTCGAACCACAGCACCAGCAGCGGCACGAGCAGCGGCGTGATGATCGCGCCGACGTTGGCGCCGGCGTTGAAAAGGCCGATCGCGTAGGCGCGTTCCTTCTGGGGGAACCAGTCGGTCACGGCGCGGATACCGGCGGGGAAATTGCCCGATTCGCCGACGCCGAGCCCGAAGCGCGCCATCGCGAAGGACACCATGCCAGTGGCGAAGCCGTGCGCCATGTGGCTCAAGGTCCAGATCACGATGGCGATAGTGTAGCCGATCCGCGCGCCGAACATGTCGACGACCTTGCCGAACGACAGGTAGCCGACCGCGTAGGCGACCTGGAACCAGAAGACGATCCCCGCGAAGTCGGATTCGGACCAGTTGAACTCGGCCGCCAGCGTCGGCTTCAGAACGCCGATCATCTGGCGGTCGATATAGTTGATTGCCGTGGCCGCGAACAGCAGCGCCACCACGACCCAGCGATAGCGGCCCACCTTGACCTCGCCCGTTTGGACTTCGCCCGGTTTCGTACCTGCGTCCATTGATCCTGCTCCCCGCCGGCGGCGTTGTGGCCTGCCGGCTTATCTATTCCTCAGGCGGCGACAATGCCGCAAGCGACGGTGCCGTGCCCCTCGAACGTGGCAAGGACCCGCTGGCCCGGCACCACGGGGTGGACCCCGGTGACCGCACCGGTCGAGACCCAGGTCCCGCCGCTGCAGTCGATCCCGCGCGCGGCCAGGTTGCCGAGCAGGAACCGCACCGCGCCGAGCGGGCCGTCGAGCATGGCCGCCGTGGTGGCCTCGCCGGCAACTTCGCCGTCGATCTCGAGGCGCACGGTGATGCCATTGAAATCGATGGTTTCCCACCCCTCGAGCGCGGCGCCGACGATCATGCCGTAGTTATTGCCATAGTCCGACACCGTCACCGGCGGACCATCGGCATTGATGCGCGGATAGGGCGAGCTGGCGACCTCGATGCCGAGGTGAACGGCGTCGAGCACGGCGCGGGTCTCCGCGTCGTCCTGCGGGACGGTGCCGTCCCAGCCAGCGGCGACGTGGAGCAGGAACTCCGCCTCGGCGGCCGCGAAGCCGTCCGCGAAGACGGGCATCTCGGGCGCCTCGCCGTCGCTCACCGTGACGACGCTGTCCGCGAAGATCGGGCCGGCGAGCCGGTTGCTGCCGAGCTGCGCGTCGGTCGGCGGGTTGATCTTGCCGACCTTCCAGCCGGAGACCGAACGTCCGTCGAGTTCGAGCGCGATGTCCTGGATGCGGTAGGCGCCGCCAAGATCGGTCGGTGCCTCACCGGGGTAGGTAGCCAGCGCGCGTTTCTCGCGCCGGGCCGCCACAAATGCCTCGGCCACTGCCTTTGCCTTATCCGTCAAGCCAATCCCCACACTTAAAAATCTGCGACAGCCGATCGCTGCCATTGGAAAGGCCACCCACCGGGAAACCGGTGTCACCGGCGGGCGAGGCGGGTCTACGCCGGAGCGATGAACCGTCCGCGCCGCTTGTCCCGAAGGTCTTTTCGGAGGCTTTATGCACCGCCGCCGACCACGGGCTTCCCGGAATGGTAACCGGTGTCATCTTGCCTTTTGGCTCGGTGGAGCGCAAGTCGGAAAATCGTGCACGACGAGAGGTCAGAAGAGCGCCGCATGGCAAAAGGGCAGAAACCTACCATCAACGACGTCGCTCGGCTGTCAGGGGTGTCCAAGAAGACGGTGAGCCGGGTGATCAACAAATCGCCCCTGCTCAACGAGGCGACGCGCGAGAAGGTGGAGGCGGTGATCGCCGACCTCGGCTATGTGCCCAACCCGCAGGCGCGGGCGCTGGCGCTGCGGCGCAACTTCCTGATCGGCCTGATCCACGACAACCCGAACGCGCAGATGGTGCTCGGCGTGCAGGAGGGCATCCTCGACACCATCCGCAAGACCGAGTTCGCGCTGGTGGTCCGCCCGGTCGACCGACACTCGCCCACCCTGCTCGACGACATCCGCCACTTCATCGAGCAGCAACGGCTCTACGGCGTCATGCTGCTGCCGCCGCTGTCCGAGCGCGACGACATCGCCGACGTCTGCCAGGAACTCGGCTGCACGGTGGTGCGCATGGGCTCGGCCAAGCTGGATGATGACGAGCACCTGGTCGCCTCGAACGACCGGCAGGCCGTGAGCGAGGCGGTCGGCTGGCTCGCCGAACTGGGCCACCGCCGCATCGGCTTCATCGCCGGCCCCGAGGGTTTCCGCTCGGCGCGCGAACGCCAGCAGGGTTTCACCGACGGCATGGCGCAGGCGGGCCTCACTCCCGACCCCGCGATCATGGCGCGCGGCACCTACCGCTTCGAATCGGGCCGCGCGGCGGGCGAACAACTGCTCTCGGCCAAGGAGCCACCGACCGCCGTGTTCTCCAGCAACGACGAGATGGCAGCCGGACTTCTCCACGCCGCGAAGGAGCGCGGGCTCGACGTTCCCGAGGACCTCTCGATCATCGGATTCGACGATACCGCAACCGCCGCGCACATCTGGCCGCCGCTCACGACGGTGCGCTGGCCGATCCGCACGATGGCCAGCACCGCCGCGCTCAAGCTGATCGAGCCGACCTCCGCCGGCTCGCAACCTTCGATGTTCCCCTCCGATCTGATCCGCCGCGCATCGGCTGTTCCTTATCCCACCGAGGAGCGTTGACACCGGTTACCTAAAGCGGATACGAAAGCCTCCAAGAGACCTGAACGGGAGAGTTCGACGTGTTCTGCAAGACCTACCACGCCACCCATCCGGACATGATGGAGTGCGTCTCCAACGAGGAACTGCGCGACCGCTACCTCGTCACCGGCATGTTCAAGGACGGCGAGGTCAACCTCAACTACTCGCACAACGAGCGCTTCATCATCGGCGGCGCGGTTCCGGGTGCGACGCCGCTGCCCCTGCCGCTCCAGACCGTGCCCAAGAGCGCCGAGGGCAAGTCCTTCTTCGAGCGCCGCGAAGCCGGCATCACCAACATCGGCGGCCCGGGTGCGATCACCGTCGACGGCCAGCGTTTCGAGATGAAGAACAAGGAATGCCTCTACGTGCCGATGGGCACGAACGAGGTGATCTTCGAAGGCCAGGGCGCTCGTTTCTACATCGCGTCGGTTCCGGCCCACAAGGCGCTGCCGATCAAGCACATCACGCTCGACCAGGCCAACCCGCTGGCACGCGGCGACCTCGCCAACTCGAACCAGCGCACGATCTACCAGCTGGTCATCCCCGGCGTCTGCGACAGCGCGCAGCTGCTGCTCGGCCTCACCGTGCTGGAAGAAGGCTCGGTCTGGAACACGATGCCGCCGCACCTCCACGATCGCCGCTCGGAAATCTACCTGTACTTCGAGCTGCCGGAAGAGAACGACCGCATCTTCCACTACATGGGCGAGCCCGACCAGATGCGTCACATCGTGATCGCCAACGAAGAGGCCGTGATCAGCCCGCCGTGGTCGATCCACATGGGCTCGGGCACCAAGAAGTACGCGTTCATCTGGGCCATGGGCGGGGAAAACCTCGACTACACCGACATGAACGTGCTGGATATCTGCCAGCTCCAGTAGGGCTTGCACGCTCCTCGCCGCGGCGGGGAGCACCGCGACGAAGCGGTCCGCCGGGCGCCGGAAACAGGGCGCCGGCGGATCACTTCCCCCCGGCCCGGCCGGGATCGCATTGACGGGATCAGGATCAGACTTATGGCAATTTCCTTCGACCTCGCGGGCAAGGCCGCCCTCGTCACCGGCGCCAACACCGGCATCGGGCAGGCCATCGCGGTCGCTTTGGCGCAGGCCGGCGCCGATGTCGCCGTGGCCGGCCGCAGCGAGCCCACCGAAACCCTCGACCTGATCGCCGCGACGGGCCGCAAGGCCGTCAACATCAAGGCAGACCTCTCCAGCATCGAGCCGGTCGGCCGCGTGATCGACGAGGCGGTCACCGGACTCGGCAAGGTGGACATCCTCGTCAACAATGCCGGCATCATCCGCCGCGACGACCTGCTGCAGTTCTCCGAGGAGGACTGGGACGCGGTGATGGACACCAATCTCAAGACGCTATTCTTCCTCAGCCAGGGCGCCGCGCGCGGCATGACCGAGCGCGGGTACGGCAAGATCGTCAACATCGCCTCGCTGCTGACCTTCCAGGGCGGCATCCGCGTACCGAGCTACGCCGCGGCGAAGTCGGGCGTGGGCGGTGTGACGAAGGCGATGGCGAACGAACTGGCGCCGAGGGGCGTGCAGGTCAACGCGATCGCCCCGGGCTACATCACCACCAACAACACCGCCGCGCTCGTCGCCGACGAGACGCGCAACCGGCAGATCCTCGAGCGTATCCCGACGGGGCGCTGGGGCCGGCCCGAGGATATCGCCGGCGCCGCCGTGTTCCTCGCCTCCGCGGCTTCGGACTACGTGACCGGGCAGGTCCTGGCCGTCGACGGCGGCTGGCTGGCACGCTGAGGTGAGCGGACACGTCGTCACTTTCGGCGAAGTGCTGCTGCGCCTCGCCACGCCCGGCGCCAGGCTGACGGTCCAGTGCGACGCGCTGGACCTGGTCGTCGGCGGCGCGGAAGCCAACGTCGCGGCGGGGCTCGCCTCGCTGGGGCACGAGGTCAGGATGGTCACCCGCCTGCCGACCAGTCCGCTCGGCGACAAGGCACGCAGCGCCCTGGGCGCCGCCGGCATCGATACCACGCACATCGGCCGCGCCAATGGCCGCATGGGCCTCTATTTCCTTGAGAGCGGAGCGGGCCTTCGGCCTTCGTCGATCACCTACGATCGCGCGGGTAGTCTTTTCGCAGGGTCCTCCTCCGGCGACTTCGACTTCGCTTCCGCTCTCGAGGGAGCCCGACTGCTCCACCTGTCGGGCATCACGCCGGCGCTTGGCCCCGGAGGCGTCGCGCTTGCGCAAGCCGCCGTCGCCGCGGCAAACAGCGCCGGCGTGCCCATCTGTTTCGACGGTAACTACCGCGCGATGCTGTGGGACGCCTGGGACAGCGATCCGCGCGCGATCCTGACGGACCTGATGCAGTCCGCCACGGTGATGATCGGTAACCACCGCGACATCTCGCTGCTGCTAGGCAAGGCCTTCTCGGGCGACGGGTCCGACCGCCGCCGAGAGGCCGCCCTTGCCGCCTTCGAGGCGTTCCCGAAGCTGCAGCTCATCGCCTCGACCGCGCGCCACGTCGTCAACGCCGGCCACCACCGCATCGCCGCGCGCATCGACGGGCGTGACGGAGCGCACCAGACCAGCGAGGTCGACGTCACCGGCATCGTCGACCGCATCGGCACCGGCGACGCCTTCGCGGCGGGCGTGCTGCACAAGTGGCTCGAAGGCGCCGACCTCGTCGCCACCGCGCAAGCGGGGCTAGCCTACACCGTGCTCAAGCACACCCAGCCCGGCGACATGTGCCTGGTCGGCCCGGCCGAGCTGGAGGCGTTCTCCGCAAGCGGCGGGGACGTGCGGCGATAAGGGCGCCTGACGACCCACGTCTGAAGCCCCCGTCATCCCGGCGAAGGCTGGGATGACGGATTAGGGAGAGAGCACCATGACCACCCCCATCACGCGCCGCACCCTCGTCAAATCCGCGGCGGTGCTGGCAGCCCTCGCCCCTGCCCCGATCATCGCCCGCAGCGCAAGATTGCCGCGCGTCGGCCGTTACGGCGGAGTGCCGGAAAACGGCGTATGGGCCTTCAAGGGCATCCGTTACGCCCGCGCGGCGCGCTTCGCCCGCGCCGTCGCTGAGCCGTGGGAGGGCGCGCCCCTGACTGCCGCCAGCTTCGGCCCGATTTGCCCCCAGCGGACCTCCGGCGACGAGCGGCAATCCGAGGACTGCCTGTTCCTCAACGTCTGGACTCCCGACGCCAAGCCCGGCGCCAGGCGCGCGGTCATGGTCTATTTCCACGGCGGCGCGTACACCACCGGCTCGGTCACCGACCCGCTGACCCACGGCGCCCACCTCGCGGCGGACGGCGACGTGGTGGTCGTCACCGTCAACCACCGGCTCAATGCGCTCGGCTATGCGTGGCTCAAGCCCTTCGGCGCGCAGTTCGCCGACAGCGGCAACCTCGGCCAGCTCGATCTCGTCCTCGCTCTCCAGTGGGTCCGCGACCACATCGCCGCGTTCGGGGGCGACCCGGCGCGCGTCATGGTATTTGGCCAGTCGGGCGGCGGCGCCAAGATAGCGACGCTGATGGCCATGCCCGCCGCCAAGGGCCTGTTCCACTCGGCCGCCACCATGAGCGGCCAGCAGGTGCAGGCGAGCGGCCCCGCTCACGCCTGGGTACGCACGCAGGCGTTCATGAGCGCCCTGAAGCTCGCCCCCGGCGACGTGGAGACGCTGCGGACCATGCCGGTCGAGCGGCTGGTCGAGGGCCTCGGCGCCACCGACCCGGTGATGGGCGGCGGGGTCTACTTCGGCCCGGTTCTCGACATGACCAACCTGCCGCGCCACCCCTTCTGGCCGGACGCCGCGCCGCAGTCGCTGCGTATCCCGATGATCCTGGGCAACGTGCGCGAGGAGACCCGCGCCTTCCTCGACCCGCGCGGGCCGAAGGTTCAGGGCCTCGACTGGGACAACCTCGCGGCCCGCATCCTGCCCGAGGTCAAGATCGACCTCGATCCGGTCTGGGTGGTCGAGCAGTACCGCGCCCACGAGCCCAGCTGGACGCCCGAGCAGGTGTACTATGCCGCCACCACCGACGGCCGCTCGTGGCCCGGGCAGGTGATCGAGGCGGACGCGCGCGCCGCGGCGGGCGCGGAGGCGACCTGGGTGTACCAGCTCGACCGCCGCTCGCCGGTCGATCCCTTGCGCGGCGCCGCGCATACGGACGACATTCCCTACGTCTTCGGCACCCAGGCCGCGCCGGGCAGCTTCTCCGGGACGGACGCCCACGCGCAGGCGCTCGGAACCACGATGATGCAGGCCTTCACCGGCCTCGCGAAGACAGGCCGCCCGGGTCTTCCCGAATGGTCCCGCTACCGCCTGCCGGACCGCGCGACGATGGTGTTCGGCGACGCGCCCCGCGTCGTCAACGACCCGCGCCGCTGGCAGCGCGAACTCTGGGCCACCGCGCCCTACGTCCAGCCGGGCAGCTGAGGACGCAAGCGCGGCTGACCGGCGCCCCCGATCTCCGCGTTGCGAAGCAATGGGGAGGCGACGCCGACGAAGTTGGCGACGGAAACGTCGGCTACCCCTTCACTACCCGCTACGCCGCCGGTCCCTTCCCGATCGGCTTAGGGACAGAGAGGATCGGTGCGTCCGCGTGAGGGCGCACCATTCGTTCCGATTTCGATCCGACAGCGGGAAGTGGTGGTTAGGTGCCTTTGGCCATGTTAGGTTCGTTCGTCTAAAGGGGGCGTCATTTTGCTGATCTACGGTATCTTTATGACGCTAAGCTGCCTTTCGCTGGCCCTGTGGCCACACAAGCGAGCGCAGACCGTTGAAACCCGGATTGCTCAGGGTGACGACGAGTTCTTCGAGGAACAGCGCAGTTACCAAGCCTACCCTTGGTTGCGTGATCCGAAGCGCCTTCGCATCGCCGGAGTTATCGGATCGGCTTGCGGGCTGGTCTTTTGCGGGCTTGAACTTTACAGCCCTAGCTAGGTTCGCAAAGGGGCGCGAGCGGCCTGTCGGGAATTCGAGACAAGGGGGGCGAAAACTGCCGCACTCAAGGCACTTCAACTTGCTGCTCCGTACCCGGTGAATGCTCGGTTAAATCGAGTGTCCACCCAGCGGCTGTGCGGGCTAGCACAATCTCAAACGTCGGCCCGTCCCCATCGCAGTTCATATACCAACACATGACGCGGTCGCGATCTACAGCGAGGAATTGGATGAAGTTCATGTCCACATATGAACCGATCCGGTAATTGCTCACGGGGTTG
>NZ_AKKE01000008.1 GCF_000281975.1 Novosphingobium sp. AP12
ACCTGGGCGACGAGGTTCGCGCTATGGCTAAGAAGATGCTGGGCTGATGTAAGCCGTTTTCGTGGGTTTCGGAGAGCGCGCTTCCGCAAGGCGGCGCGCTCTTCGTTATCAGCCATCTCATTCGTCATCCCGCGCAGCCGGGGATCCGCTTGTTCCTTTGTAACACAAGGAAGCGGGCTCCCGCCTTCGCGCGGGCGACCGAGGTCTCGACAGGCGGCTCGGCCTTACTGCCGGACCGGATCGGTCAGCCGCGCCATGATCGCGGCCACGTAGAGCTTCGTCTCTCGGATGTTGGGGATGCCGCCGGCCTTCAACACGCGCGCGGGGCCGGCGTTGTAGGCCGCCAGCGCTTTCTCGATGTCACCGCCGAAGGCATCGAGCTGCATGCGCAGGTAGCGCGCGCCGCCTTCGAGGTTGGAGGTGGGATCGGCGGAGTTAATGCCCATCTGGGCGGCGGTGCCGGGCATTAGCTGGGCAAGGCCGCGCGCACCCACGGGCGACATGGCAAGCTCGTTCCAGCGGCTTTCCTGCCAGACCACCGCCTCGAGCAGAGCGGGACTGATGTCGTACTTGGCGGCCAGTGCCGCGACCCGTTCGCGCCAGCGGGTAGGCCCGGCGGCGTCGAGCGCCTGGGTGATGGATTGCGGATGGAGAGCCGTATCGACGGCGAGCGGCGTCTCGGCGACCTCGGCCGGTGCCGTCGCTACGGTGGTGCCGATGAAGGCGACGCCGGAGGCCGGATCCACCTGCGCGAGATCGGGCATCGCAAGCGAGGTGGGGCCGCCGGCGACCCACTCGGCCCCGGCCTCGCCGATCTGCAGGACGTCCGCGTGGGCAAGGGCGGGCGCGGCGGCGCCCACCAGCGCCACGAGGACGCTCAGTGTCCGTATCCGCTTCACCCGATTCGATTCCCTCACCATGCCGTCGCCCTTACCGCATCCGTACCGCGACTCACAAGCGGATGGCGGCAGGACAACGGCTCCGGCTCTTCTACTTTATGCCCAGCGCCGTGCGGATCGCGCGCCAGGACAGCATCTTGAAGTTCTGCGCCTTCGGTGCGTTGTAGCCGTCCTGGGCGACGAACAGGCCCTCGGGGAAGGCCGGGCCGAAATCGCCGAGGATCACTTCGATGCCGTCGGTGTCGCTGGTGCCGCCGAGCGCGCCGCCGTTGATGCGGAACCGGCCCGCCGTCTTGCCGGTGGCGAGGTCGAACAGCGCATAGGCGTTGTCGCCCTGGCTTGAGGCGACCAGCCAGGCGCGGCCGTCTGCCTGGCGCGCGATGGCGAGCCCCTCGATGTCGTCGACAAGGCCGTCCGCCTTGCCCACCTTGGCGTAGCTCTGCGCGGTGAGGGTGGTGCCCGAGAGCGGGACCTTCCAGATCGCGACGTCTTCCTCGGCGACGTAAAGCGTCTTGGTCACGTCATCGACCACGCAGCCCTCGGACTGGGTGGCGAACTTCACGTCGCGCAGGTGCTCGGCCGCAACCTTGCCGCCGCGCTCGACGAGGCGGCTTTCGGCGACGGTGCCGTCCTTGAGCACGACATAGGCGCGCGCCAGTTCGCCCGAGGCGAGGGGCGCGCCCATGCAGAAGCCATAGGCCTCGGCTGGGGCGTGACCGGGCTTAAGGAAGCTTTCGGCCCCCAGCGCGATCAGCTTGCCGGTCGCGCCGTCGAGGCCGAACAGGGCGATGCGCGGCTCGGCGCGGTCCGTGCGGTCGCTTGCCGCCACGAGGATGCGGGTCGAACCGTCGGCCATCCGCACTTCGCGCAGATCCGCGTTGTTGAGCGCTCCTGCGGGTGCAAAGTCGCGCACCTGGCCGTCGAGGCCGTAGACGTAGAGGCCCGCCTTCTTGTCCGTCCCCAGCACGAGGCTGGCGGCGGGGTTGGCGGCGTTGCGCCAGATCGCCGGGTCGTCGGCGGCGTCCGCATTGCCGGTGCCCACCGGGACCGTCTCAGTCTGGGCGGGCACGTCGATGGCGGGATAGCGGGGGCGGGGCGCTTCGGTTTCACGTGAAACACCGGTGTCGGTCGCCGCGCAGCCTGCGAGAAGCAGGGCCGGGAGCAATGCTCCTGAACCCAGCTTTGCCATGGTCCGAATACGCATCAGAACGACACCCGTGCGCCGAATTTCACGGTCGAGCCGTATTCCTCGTACTGCAGCACGCGCTTGGCACCCGACAGGTTCTGATAGGCGAAGTACTTGGCGTTGTTCACGTTCACCCAATCGGCGAAGAGGCGGATGTTGTCGGTCACCTTATACTTGGCCGAGAGGTCCAGCTGGAAGTGCTGGTTGACGACGCGGTCTTCCTCGCTGTCGCCTCCGACCTCGTCGAGATACTTGTCGCGGAAGGTGCCGGCCGCGCGGAGCGAAACCGGACCCTTCTCGTAGCCGACGACGACGTTGAAGGTGTTCTTCGACGAACTGGGCAGATTGATGCGGCGCTCGATGTCGATCGTGTTGCCGGCGGCGTCCTCGCCCTCCTGCAGCACGGTTCCGCGCGCGTAAGTGTACGTGTAGTTGAGCTGGGCCAGCAGGCCGTCGAACGGCGCCGGCAGCATCGAGAAGACCTGGCTGTAGCTGACTTCCACGCCCGCGATGTCGGCGGTCTCGCCATTCACGGGGATGGTCACCTGATCGTAGGCGACGCCGTCGACCACGGCACCGTCACGCAGCACCTGCTCGTAGGTGTAGTCCTTCACCGACTTGTAGAAGCCGCCGACCGAAATCGCGCCGTTGTTGGCGAAGTAGTATTCGAAATCGGCGTCGAAGTTCCAGGCCTGGTAGGGCTTGAGGTTCGGATTGCCGAATTCGGCCTCGTTGTCCTCGTTCACGGTGTAGCGCGGCGCGAGCTGAGAGAACTTGGGGCGCACGACCGTCTTATAGCCGGCAAGGCGGGCTACGACGCTCTGCTCGGGGCTGTAGCGCAGCGTCAGGCTTGGCAGCCAGTTGGTGTAGCTACGCTTGTACTGCACCTGCTCGACGGTGAAGTCCTCTTCCTCCTCGAGGTCGGTGACGAGGTTGCCGTTCAGTTCGTTCTTGGTGCGCTCCATGCGCACGCCGCCGATGACGCGCAGGGTCGAGCTGTCCCAGCGCGCCAGTGCGTAGCCTGCAAGGATGTCCTCGCGCACCGAATAGTCGTCCGAGGCCGAAGCCACGCCGCTCTCGTAGGAGTTGACCTCGAAGGCGTCGGGGTTGGCGTCGAGGAAGTCGCGCGGGCCGGTCTTGCTGGAGACGGGGCCCATATCGATCAGGCGGTAGGTCTGCTTGCCCAGCACGTCGGCGAGCGTGTAATCGGCGCCGTCGGCCAGATCGAGGTACGACATGTTGAAGTCGTAGGACTTCTTGCGCCAGCGCGCCTTGGCGCCGGCCTGCACCGTGAAGTCGCCGTCGCTGCCGGCGAAAGTGCGGGCGAGGTCGGCCTTGAGCGCCCATTCCTCGTCCTGGCTGTCGGACAGGGTGGTCAGCTCGGCCTTGTCGAACTCGTATTCCGACGCATCGTTGAAGCTGTCGGCACCGCTGGTGACCGAATAGGTCGGGTAATAGGTCTTGCTGTTGTCGATGGCGACGACGGTGCCCGAACGGAAGCGCGCGCGGAACGAGGTCGGGTCGATCGAGCCGTTCTCGTACTCGGTCGACTTGGCGTAGCTGCCCTGCCAATTGAACTTCCAGGTGCCGGTGTCGGTGTCGCTGCCGATCGAGACCGAGCGGATGCGCTGGCGCTCGAAGCGGTCCTTGAGGTCGCGCTCGACGGTGATGCGCTCGTCGGCGCCATTGAACGTTGCGCTGGTGTCGGTGATCGCGGTCGGGCCGTCATCCTCGAAGTCGCCGAAGTCGAGCGTAGTGCGGCGGCGATATTCGTGGTCGTCGAACTGCGCCCAGTTCCCGCGAACGTAGGCCTTGGTCGTGTCCGACACACGCCAGTCGGCCGAGAGCGCCGCGTTGATGCGGGTGCGCTCGACGTCGTAGTCGCGGTACTCGACCGAGTCGGCCCAGGCCTGGCCGTCGTCGTTGGTGTGCCAGCCGCCGGTCTCGACGTTGTCGGTCTCGAACTTGCGCTTGTAGTAGCTGACCGAGCCGGCGATGCCGAAGTCGTCGCCCAGCTTCTGGGTGAAGTCGAAGGCGCCCTTCGGGGTCACCTTGCCCGAGTAGTCGTTCCAGCTGCCCTCGGCGGTGACTGAGTAGCGGTTCTTCTTCGAATCGAAGGCGCTGACGGTGTTGATCTCGACCGAGGCGCCGATGAAGTCGCCGTCCATGTCGGGGGTGAAGCTCTTCTTCACTTCGATCGATTCGATGGTGTCGGAGGACACCACGTCGAGCGCGACCGAGCGGGCGTCGGATTCGGGTGCGGGCAGGCGCACCCCGTTGAGCGAGGTGCCGTTGAGGTCGGGGTCGAGGCCGCGCACCGAGACGAAGCGGCCTTCGCCCTGGTCGTTGAGGATGTTGACGCCGGGCAGGCGGCGCAGCGATTCGGCGACGTTCTGGTCGGGGAACTGGCCGACCGCATCGCGGGTCAGGACCGATTCGATGCCGTCTGCGGCCTTCTGGCGCGACAGGGCGCTGGTCAGGTTGGCGGTCTGGCCGGTGACGAGAATGTCGCCGCCGCCGACCGCGCCAAGATTGAAGTCGGTGGAGACGGTGCCGGTCGCCGCGACCGTGACGGTCTGGGTGGTGACCTCGGCGCCGACGTAGCGCGCCTCCAGCGTATAGGTGCCAGCGGGCACGTCGCCGAACACGTAGGTGCCGGCGCGATCGGTCTCTGCAGTGCGATTCAGTTCGACGATGCGCACTGCGGCGGACTGCAGGCCCCGCGCTCCGGTGGCGTCGTTGACGTGGCCGGCAACCTCACCGGCGTGGGCGAGGGTGGCAAACGAGGCCGAGGCGAGCAGCCCGGCGAGGAGCTGGATCGAACGAGTCATGTCTGGAGAGATTCCCTGTACCGACGTTGTAAGTCTTGCAGGGGCCCCTAGGGATGTTTCGTGACAGTCCGGTGCTAATGCGATGACGGTTTGATGACAGCAGGGCGCCGTCCATTTCCCGCGTCGTACCTGGCCTGACCGGGACTGCCGTTAGACCGCACTTCATTGCGGGGCGCTATGCCGCAGCGCGTCACCCGCAGGCTCGCGCCTCAAGAGTACCAGCGGTCCCCGCCAAGTCGGGACGACGCGGTGTTTCGATGTCGTCGAGCGATGGGGGGAGAATGGTGCTGCTAGGGAGGATTGAACTCCCGACCTCGTCATTACCAATGACGCGCTCTACCACTGAGCTACAGCAGCGCCGTTCCGGCCCCGGCGGCGGGGCATGTCCCGGTCACCCGGGGCAGGGCCGCGCTATTGTCCGTGGCCGCGCCGCTTGTCAAGCGCCGCTTGCGCTTTTTCGAGCGCGGCGGCATTCCGCTGGTCATGAACGACGATCGAGCGGCATCCCGGAAGGCTTTCAAGGCGGCGGAAAAGCTGAGCCGCGAGGACCGGCTGGCCGCGAACCTGCGCGAGAACCTGCGCCGCAGAAAGGCGCAGTCGCGCAGCGCCGCCGCGGAACTTCACCCCGATGACGATAGCGAATCGGTCAGGCTTCCCAAAGCGTCCCCGGAAAGCTAGGGGCTGCGCCAGCAGTTGATCGACCAGCGGCGCCCGCGCGTCGCCAGCAAAGGGAGCTACGCCTTGCCTCGCCTGATCCTTCTCCGCCACGGCCAGAGCCAATGGAACCTCGAAAACCGCTTCACCGGCTGGTGGGACGTGGACGTCACCGAGAAGGGCGAGGCCGAGGCCCGCGCCGCCGGTGAACTGCTCAGGGACAAGGGCTTGCTGCCCGACGTCGCCTTCACCTCGCTGCAGACCCGCGCGATCAAGACGCTGCATTTCGCGCTCGAAGCCGCCGGCATCCTGTGGATCCCCGAGACCAAGGACTGGCGCCTGAACGAACGCCACTACGGCGGCCTCACCGGGCTCGACAAGGCCGAGACCGCGGCCAAGCACGGCGAGGACCAGGTCAAGATCTGGCGCCGCAGCTTCGACGTCCCGCCGCCTGTCATGGGCAAGGGCACCGAGTTCGATCTCTCGGCCGACCCGCGCTACGCCGGCATCGAGACGCCGATGACCGAAAGCCTCAAGGACACCATCGCGCGCGTGCTGCCTTACTATCAGGGCTCGATCGTGCCGCACCTTCACGCCGGTTCGACCGTGCTGGTCGCTGCGCACGGCAATTCCTTGCGTGCGCTAGTCAAGCATCTTTCGGGCATCTCCGACGACGAGATTACCGGCCTAGAGATTCCGACCGGCCAGCCGATCGTCTACGAGCTCGACAACGATCTCGTCGTGCTCGACCGCTACTACCTTTCGGAGCGTTGATAGGTGGCTGAGACGGTTCCCGTCGCTATCGTCATGGGCAGCCAGTCCGACTGGCCGACCATGATCAAGGCCGCCGAGATGCTCGACAAACTGGGTGTCGCCTGGGATGCGCGGATCGTCTCGGCGCACCGCACGCCCGAGCGGCTGGTGGACTTCGCCAAGGGCGCCGAGGCCGAAGGCTTCAAGGTGATCGTCGCCGGGGCCGGGGGCGCCGCCCACCTGCCCGGCATGGTCGCCTCGATGACGCATCTGCCGGTGCTGGGCGTGCCGGTGCAGTCAAAGGCGCTGTCGGGGCAGGACAGTCTGCTTTCGATCGTCCAGATGCCCGCCGGGATCCCGGTCGGCACGCTGGCAATCGGCGAGGCTGGGGCTGCCAATGCAGGCTTGCTCGCCGCCGCCATCCTGGCGACTTCGGACGAGGCGCTGGCCGGCCGGCTCAAGGACTTCCGCGCAGCGCAGACGGCGAGCGTCGCCGAGCGTCCGGCCTGACCCTCATACGGATACTGATCGAGGCATGATGATCCCCCCCGGCGAAACCATCGGCATTCTCGGCGGCGGCCAGCTCGGCCGGATGATCGCCGTGGCCGCCGCGCAGCTCGGCTACCGCTGCCACGTCTACGCGCCAGAGGCCGACTCCATCGCCGCCGACGTCTGCGCCCAGTTCACCTGCGCGCCCTGGGACGACGCCGAGGCCATGGCCCGCTTCGCCGCCGACTGCGCCGTCGTCACCTACGAGTTCGAGAACGTCCCCGTCGCGCCGCTCGCGGCGCTGGGCGACACGCCGCTGCTCGCCCACGCCCGCGCGCTGGAGACGGCGCAGGACCGGCTGAACGAGAAGCGCTTCGTCAGCGATCTGGGCGGTATCCCAGCGCCCTTCGCCCCGGTCGACAGCGCCGCCGACCTCGCCGCCGCCATCGCTGCGATCGGCATGCCCGGAATCCTCAAGACCCGGCGCGACGGCTATGACGGCAAGGGCCAGTGGCGCATCATGTCCGAGGCCGACGCCGAAGCGCTCAAGCTGCCGGACGTTCCGCTGGTCTACGAAGGCTTCGTCACTTTCTTCGCCGAGTTCTCGGTGATCCTGTGCCGGGGCGCGGACGGCGACATCCGCTTCTTCGATTCGGCGCACAACGTCCACGAAAGCGGCATCCTTGCGCTCAGCACGCTGCCCGCGCCGGGCGCGCTGCTTGCGCAGGTCCCGGCCGCGCGCGAACTGGCCGCAAAGGTCGCCAAGGCGCTCGATTACGTCGGCGTGCTGACGCTGGAGTTCTTCGCGACCGAGGACGGCCCGGTGTTCAACGAGATGGCCCCGCGCGTCCACAACTCGGGCCACTGGACCATCGAAGGCGCGGTCACCTCGCAGTTCGAGAACCACGTCCGCGCCATCTGCGGGCTGCCGCTGGGTGGCACGGGCATGGCCGCGAAAGCTGTGGAGATGCGCAACCTCATCGGCGACGACGCGCACGACTGGCCGGCGATCCTCGCTGACCCCGCCAACCATCTCCACCTCTACGGCAAGGCCGCAGCGCGGCCCGGCCGCAAGATGGGCCACGTCACCCGGCTGACGTTGGACTGAGGCGGCAGGGGCGTGGCACAGGACATCTTCCTCATCTACGCCCGCGCGGCGAACGGCACGATCGGCCGTGACGGCACGCTGCCCTGGCGCCTGCCCGCCGATCTCCGGCGATTCAAGGCGCTGACCATGGGCAAGCCGATGATCATGGGCCGCAAGACTTTCGACAGCTTCCCCTCGCCGCTCCCGGGCCGCCGCCACATCGTGCTCACCCGCGATGCGGCATGGAGCGCGCCGGGCGCCGAGGCTGCCCATTCGGTGGCCGAAGCCATCGCCATGGCCGGTGACGGTGAGGTGGCCGTGATCGGCGGCGCCGAGATCTACGCGCTGTTCCTCGGGCGCGCCGATCGGGTCGAACTGACCGAAGTCCACGCCGATTACGAGGGCGACACCTACATGCCTCCGCTCGCCACCGAATGGCACGAGACCGCGCGCGACGAGCATCAGGCGGACGGTTCCCATCCGGCGCACGCTTTCGTGACGCTCGCGCGCGCCCTATAGGCCCTGTCACCGATGATTCGCCTCGACAACCGCCTGCCTGTTCCCGATTCGCTGCGCGGCGCCGTGCTGGCGCTGGGTAACTTCGACGGGTTCCACCAGGGCCACCAGGCCGTCGTGGGCGAGGCGATCCGCTGGGCGAAGGCCGAGGGCCGCCCGGCCATCGTCGCCACCTTCGATCCGCACCCGGTCCGCCACTTCAAGCCCGACGCCGAGCCTTTTCGCCTCACCACGCTCGACCAGCGGCAGGAATTGTTCGCCGCCGCCGGAGCCGACGCCATGCTGGTGCTGCATTTCGATGCGGCGATGGCGGCGATGCCCGCCGACCACTGGGTCGAGGAAATGCTGGTGCGCCACATGGGCGCGGCCGGTGTCGTAACGGGTGACGACTTCACCTTCGGCCGCGCGCGCGGCGGCAACCCGCGCGTCCTGAGCGAAGTCGGCGCCCGGCACGGCCTCGAAGGCCGCACTGTCGGCCCGGTGAGCGACGAGCAGGGCACCATCTCCTCCAGCCGCATCCGCGACGCGCTCAAGTCGGGCGACTGCGAGACGGCGGCGCGCCTGCTGACCCGTCCTTTCGCCATCCGGGGCCGGGTGCAGCACGGCGACAAGCTGGGCCGCACCATCGGCTTCCCCACCGCCAACCTTGACATGGCGAACTACCTGCGCCCGCTCTACGGAATCTACGCGGTGACCGGCCGCATGCCCGACGGCCGCGTGCTCACCGGCGCCGCCAACATCGGCATCCGCCCGACCTTCGACCCGCCCAAGGAACTGCTCGAACCGCATTTCTTCGACTTCGCGGGCGACCTCTACGGCCAAGAGATCGAGGTGGCCTTCCACCACTTCCTGCGCCCCGAGGCGAAGTTCGATTCGCTGGACGCGCTGATCGAGCAGATGGGCTGGGACTGCGACCGCGCACGGGAACTGCTTGCGAAGCTGTAATCGGTCTGCCCACACTTCCAACAAACCCGCATTTGCTCTAGTGCGCGTCCCGTCATGACCGAACAGCGCGATTACAGAGCAACCGTCTTCCTGCCGAAGACCGATTTCCCCATGAAGGCCGGGCTTCCCCAGAAGGAGCCGGGCATTCTCGCGCGCTGGCAGGCCGACAATATTTACCGCAAGACCCGCGAGGCCCGCGCGGGGCGCGAAAAGTTCATCCTCCACGACGGCCCGCCCTATGCAAACGGCGACATGCACATCGGCCATGCGCTCAACCACATCCTCAAGGACATGGTGGTGCGCACGCAGACGCTGCTGGGCAAGGACGCGCCCTACGTTCCCGGCTGGGACTGCCACGGCCTGCCCATCGAGTGGAAGGTCGAGGAAGAGTACCGCAAGAAGAAGAAGAACAAGGACGAGGTTCCTGCCGAGGAATTCCGCGCCGAATGCCGCGCCTATGCCCAGAACTGGGTCAACGTGCAGCGCGAGCAGCTCAAGCGCCTCGGCATCAACGGCGACTGGGACAACCCCTACCTGACGATGGACTTCCAGGCGGAGGCCACCATCGTCGGCGAACTGCTCAAGTTCGCGGCTAACGGCATGCTCTATCGCGGCGCCAAGCCGGTGATGTGGAGCCCGGTCGAAAAGACCGCGCTGGCCGAAGCCGAGGTCGAGTACGAGGACATCACCTCGACCCAGATCGACGTGGCGTTCGAGATCGTCGAATCGGCGGTGCCCGAGCTGGTCGGCGCCCATGCGGTGATCTGGACGACGACGCCCTGGACGATCCCGGTGAACCAGGCGCTCGCCTATGGGCCAGAGGTTGAGTACGTTCTCGTCGAAGGCGCGTGGGGTCGAGAACTCACCGACGCTTCGTTTGAAAACGGTGCAAACCTTCTCAACAAGAAGCTCATCGTCGCCCGTCAGCTGCTGCCCGAAATCGCCAAGCGTTTCGGGGTAACCAGCTGGGACGAGTTCGGCGCTTACAAGGGCTCCGAACTCGCCGGAACCGTCGCGCGCCATCCCATGCACCACCTCGGCGGCTTCTTCGCCGAGCCGCGTCCGTTCCTGCCCGGCGACTTCGTCACCACCGAGAGCGGCACCGGCCTCGTGCACATGGCGCCCGACCACGGCGAGGACGACTTCGACCTCTGCAAGGCCAACGGCATTGGCCCCAAGTTTGTGGTCGAGGCCGATGGCAAGTACCGCGAGGACTGGCTCTGGCTGGCCGGGCAGGGCTCGGTCATCAACCCCAAGTTCAACGCCCCCGACGGCCCGATCTGCACCGACCTGCGCGAAGCGGGCGGGCTGCTCGCGGCCTCTGCGGACTACAAGCATTCCTACCCGCACTCGTGGCGCTCCAAGGCCAAGGTCATCTACCGCTGCACCCCGCAGTGGTTCGTGCCGATGGACAAGGTGATGACCCATATCTCGCCCAAGAGCCGCGCCGACACGCGCTGGGAGAACGAGGGCGGTGCGGTCGATCCGGTCGAGGAAGAACTGTGCTCGGCGCCCACCCTGCGCGCCGCCGCGCTGGAGGCGATCGCCGAGACCCGCTTCGTCCCCGACAAGGGCCGCAACCGCATCGGTGCGATGGTCGAGGGGCGCCCCGACTGGGTGCTCTCGCGCCAGCGCGCCTGGGGCGTGCCGATCACCCTGTTCGTGAACCGCAAGTCCGGCGAATTCCTCGTCGATGAGGCGGTCAACGACCGCATCCTTGCCGCCGTGCTGGCGAAGGGCGTCGATGCCTGGTCGGACGAGGCCGCGCAGGACCTGCTCGGCAACGAATACGCCGCCGAGGACTACGAGCGCGTCGTCGATATTCTCGATGTCTGGTTCGATTCGGGCTCGACCCATGCCTTCGTGCTCGAATCGGGCCGCTGGCCCGACCTCCTGCGCCCCGAAGGCTATCAGGGCCCCAAGGCCGACCTCTATCTCGAAGGCTCCGACCAGCATCGCGGCTGGTTCCAGTCCTCGCTGCTCGAATCCTGCGCCACGCGCGGCCATGCGCCCTACAAGGCGGTCCTGACCCACGGCTTCACGATGGACGCCAAGGGCTTCAAAATGTCGAAGTCGCTGGGCAACACGATCAGCCCGCTCAAGGTCATGGAGACCAACGGCGCCGACATCATCCGGCTCTGGGCGCTCTCGGTCGACTTCACCGAAGACCACCGCATCGGCGACGAGATTCTCAAGGGCGTCGCCGACCAGTACCGCAAGCTGCGCAACACCCTGCGCTACCTGCTCGGTGCACTCGACGGCTTCGACGAGGCCGAGCGCGTGGACGTGGCCGAAATGCCCGAACTTGAGCGCTACGTGCTGGCGCTGCTGGGCAAGCTCGACACGACGCTGCGCACCGCGATCGACGCCTTCGACTTCAACACCTACGTCCGCGCGCTGCTCGACTTCTGCAACGAGGACCTCTCGGCGTTCTTCTTCGATATCCGCAAGGACTGCCTCTACTGCGATGCGCCCACGGACCCGAAGCGACGCGCCTACCGCACCGTGCTCGACACGCTGTTCCACGCATTGATCCGCTACGCCGCGCCGGTGATCGTCTTCACCGCCGAGGAAACCTGGGGGTCGCGTTACCCGGACGGCGGCAGCGTCCACCTGCTCGAATGGCCGGAGGTGCCGGTTGCCGAGGCGGACCTCGACCGCTGGGCCGAGCTTCGCGCTTTGCGCGCGGCCGTCACCGAGGCGATCGAGCCGCTGCGCCGCGAGAAGGTCATCGGCTCCAGCCTGGCCGCGCAGGTCACCGTGCCGGCCTCGGCTCCCGAGGCGGATCTGGCCGAACTGTTCATCACCGCGAAAGTCGCGCGCGGGCAAGCGGAGGACGTGAGCGTCACTCCCTCCCATGACCACAAGTGCGGCCGCTGCTGGCGCCACCTCCCCGAAGTGACCGTGGACGGCGACCTGTGCGACCGCTGCGAGGACGTCGTGGGCGAAATGGAGCCGCAGGCGTGATCGCCGGTAACCCCTGGCGGAAGCGCCTGATCGGCCTGCTGATCGCGGCGATCGTCTTCGCGGTCGACGTCGGCATCAAGGCCTGGGTCGTCGGCGGGCTGCGCCTGAACGAGGTGCAGCAGATCTATATCCTGCCGTTCTTCAACCTGACCTGGACGCAGAACTTCGGCGTCTCGCTCGGCCTGTTCACCGCCGGCTCGCCCGAGGCGCGCTGGGCGCTGGTGGCGATGACCGCCGCGATCGCCGCCTTCGTGCTCGTCTGGCTGCTGCGCGAACGCAAGATGCCCGACATCGCAGCGCTGGGACTGGTGCTGGGCGGGGCCGCGGGCAACATCCGCGACCGGTATTCGGTGGGCTATGTGGTAGACTACGCGGACCTCCACATCGGCGGTTTTCGCCCGTTTCTCATTTTCAATCTCGCCGATGCGGCCATCACCATCGGCGTCCTGATAATCCTTGCCCGATCCCTGCTTTCGCGCGAAAAGCCCGATTCAGCGGCGGAACCCGCCCCCGAGGCTCAAAAGAATGCGAGTTGAATTGATGCGCATGAAGAAAACCGGTGCTCTCCTCCTCGTCGCGACCGGCGCCGTGATGCTGTCGGCCTGCGGCAGCACCGGGCTGTTCAACCGCGCCCGTCCCGACGAGTTCGCGGTCCAGCGCCAGACCCCGCTGGTCGTGCCGCCCGACTTCTCGCTGAGCCCTCCGAAGGAAGGCCAGCCGCGCCCCGCCGATGAATCGCTCCAGCAGCAGACGCTCGACGCGCTGTTCGGTGGCCCGCAGGCCCGCAGCGACATCGAGAAGACCACGCTCGGCCTCGCCGGTACGTCGGACCCGGCGATCCGCTCCACCGTGGGTGACCCGGGGACCTACACCGTCGCCAAGGGCCAGATCACCCGCGCCATCCTCGCAGCGCCCGAGGGCGACGGCCGTGATGCACAGACCTCGGTCGGCGGCAAAGCGGGCGCCGGCGTCGGAGCCTGAGGGTTTCGAAATGAAGTGACGAAAAAGGCCGGGCGAAAGTCCGGCCTTTTTCGTGGGCGCGCGGAGCGGCGATCAGCCCTCGCCGCTGACGCCGTCGCCGGCATCGTCGACCACGTCGGAGCTCACCAGGATCTTGTCGATCTTGAGCCCGTCCATGTCAACGACTTCGAAGCGCCAGCCCTGCTCGGAGAAGTGCTCGCCCTCGCGCGGGACCTTCTTGAGGACGGCGAGGACATAGCCCGCCAGCGTCGCGAATTCGCGGTCGTCGGGGAGGGTCATGCCGAGGCGGTCGGCGAGCGAATCGGCGGGCATGGCGCCGGATACCAGCAGCGAACCGTCCTCGCGCTCCACCACCATCGGCTCGTCGCCTTCGTCCTGGTGCGCGACGAAGGTGCCCGCCAGCGCTGCCAGCACGTCCGAAGGCGTGACGAGGCCTTCGAGATGGCCGTACTCGTCGTGGACCACCGCCATGGCCACTTCGGCGGTCTGCAGCTTGCGCAGCGCGTCCATGGCGTCGAGCTGGTCGGGGATGACCTCGGCCCTTCGCATCATCGCGCGCACGTCGACCGGGCGGCCGGCGACGAGGCAGGCGAGCACTTCGCGGACCTTGAGGATGCCGACGATGTTGTCGGGTGTGCCGTCGCCCACCACGGGCAGCAGCGAGTGCGGGGAGGCCTCGATCTTGGCGCGCAGCTGAGTCTCGTCGGCGTCGACGTCGATCCAGTCGATCTGGTTTCGCGGCGTCATCAGCTCGCGCACGGGGCGGTCGGCGAGGCGCATGATGCCGGTCATCATCGCGCGTTCCTCTTCCTCGATGACGCCCGAGCGGGTCGCCTCGGCGAAGATCATATGCAGTTCCTCGGCCGTGAGCTGCTCGGAATCGCCGCGCCGGATCGAGAACAGCCGCAGGATGAGGGCGGAGGAGCGGTCGAGCAGCCAGACGAACGGACCCATGATGGTCGCCAGGATGCTCATCGGCCGGGCCATGACCAGCGCCACCGGTTCGGCCATGCGCAAGGCCAGCTGCTTGGGCACCAGTTCGCCGACGACGACGCTGGCATAAGTCGTGGCCATGATGACGAGCGCGAAGCCCGCCTCTCCGGCGAACCGGACGGGCAGGCCCAGTGCAGCAAGCCGCTCGCCGACCGGGCCGCCGAGGCTGGAGCCCGAGTAGGCGCCGGCAATGATGCCGATCAGGGTGATGCCGATCTGCACGGTCGAGAGGAAGCGGCCGGGATCTGCGGCGAGGTCTAGCGCGGTCTGCGCCGCACGGCTCCCCTTGTCGGCCAAGGCCCGAAGGCGCGGTGCGCGCGCGGAAACGATGGCCAGTTCGGACATCGAGAACAGGCCGTTGATCAGGATCAGGCCGGCGATGGTGAGGAGGTCAGTCCAGGGAAAGGGCGTCACAATGACCAATCGCTAGCAGAGATTGCGGCACGTGCGAAGCGTCCGTGACGAGTTGCAATACTTTGCATGCCTTGGGCTGGGTTGTGAGCTCTGGGAACACAAGCGCACGATAAGGGTTGAGCGGGCATCATCCATTTGCCATTCATGTCCACTATCACACACAGATGCCTTGCAAGGGCACAACAGAGGAAGGGCCTCCTAGATGAACAAGTCGCGCCTGATCACGTCGGCCGCCGCGGTTTTCGCGCTGGTGACCGTTTCCGCCTGCGTCACCGATCCGAACACGGGTGAGAAGAAGGTTTCGCGCACCGCGATCGGCGGTGTCGGCGGTGCGGGTCTCGGCTACCTCTTGGGCAGCGTCATTGGCGGCAAGACCGCGCGCATCGTCGGCGCGGGCATCGGCGGCGTCGCTGGCGGCGTCGTCGGCTACCAGATGGACAAGCAGATCAAGGAGCTGAAGGAACAGACCGCAGGCTCGGGCATCGACGTCAGCCAGGAAGGCGACGGCATCCTCGTCAACCTGCCGGACGTGACCTTCGCGGTCGATTCGACGCAGATCAGCCCGTCGTTCCAGGCTTCGCTCGACAAGGTCGCGCAGTCGATGGTGCAGTATCCCAACAGCCTCATCGACGTGTACGGCCACACCGATTCGACTGGCTCGGCGGCCTACAACATGGACCTGTCCAAGCGCCGCGCCGACGCGGTGGGTCGCTACCTCATCACGCGCGGCGTCTCATCCTCGCGTATCCAGACGCAGGGCATGGGCAAGGATCACCCGGTGGCCGACAACACCTCGGCAGAGGGCCGCGCGCTCAACCGCCGCGTCGAAATCAAGATCACTCCGGTGACGACCGACGACGTCAACGCGGCGAAGTAACCAGGACTTCCGCAGGAAGCGGGATCGGGGAAGGGGTCGGCGCCGAAAGCGCCGGCCCCTTCTTTGTGTGCCGGGCACGGCGTT
>NZ_AKKE01000009.1 GCF_000281975.1 Novosphingobium sp. AP12
GGGGGGGAGCCGTTCGTACTGGCGGATCAGCGTCTGCGCGTACTCGCGCGGACTCATGTTGTAGATGAAGAAGCCGTAGTGGTCGTTGACCTCCAGGCTGTAGGGCATCGAGATCAGGTCGCCGCTGGTCGTGTTCACGCGCTGGGGCTGGTCGTCGTGGTAGAGGTCGCAGGTATAGTCGAGCCCGTATTCAGCGATGAGGTCCAGAGTGCGCGGGGTATGGGTGAGCGCGGGGGCGAGCCAGCCGCGGATCGTCTGGCCGGTGGCCTCGCGCACGGTGCGGATCGAATCCTCGATGATGGCGCGCTCCTGCGCCTCGTCCATGCCGTAGGAATAACGGGTGTTGTAGATGCCGTGGCTGAAGAATTCCCAGCCGCGTGCATTGGCGTCCGCCACCACTTCCGGGTGGTGCTGGCACAGTGCCACCGAAAGGCTGACCGAACCGGGGAACCCGCGCTTGCTCATGACTTCGGCCATGCGCCAGTGACCAACGCGGTTGGCGTGGTCGCGGTGGGAATAGCCGACGACGTCCGGATGCGGCTTCGTCCACGACTTGCGGTGCGGGTTCGCGGGCGGATCGATCTCGTAATATTCGAGATTGGGCGAGACCCAGACGGCGACCTTCTTGTCGCCCGGCCATGAAAACGGCACGCGGCCGCGATAGGGCGCGAAGTCGTAGAGCCCGGGATCGGCTTGTCCCTCCTGCATCAGTGGGCCTCCAGCCAGTCGATTACGGTCTGCACCGGCTCCACGTCGGCATATTTGAGCTGCAGGTCGGTGAGGTTGGCAAAGTGGTAGCTCTCGTGCTTGTCGGCGCAGGTCTCGATGGGGACGATGGTGCGGTAGCCACGGCTCAGGCTGTCGACGGCGGTGGCGCGGATACAGCCCGAGGTGGAGCCGCCGGTGATAATCAGGGTATCGACCTTGTGCCAGACCAGCAGGCTTTGCAGCGGCGTTTCGAAGAAGGCCGAGGGCATGCGCTTGGTGTAGATCATGTCGGAGGCATCGATCTCGCAGCGGTCGTCGAAGGCGTGGCGGCGGCTTTCGTACTTGATGTTCTGGAGCGAGTCCGGGGTGTTCGTGCGCGTGCCCCAGACGCCCGCATCGCTGGCATCATCGGCATAGGCGACGTGGGTCCAGATCACCGGCATGCCCTTGGCGCGCGCGAGGGCGGAGATCGTGTTGGTGTGTTCGATCTGGCGCGGATCGGTCTCATAGGCCGTCTTGAACTCGTCGATCCGGGTATAGGCGTTCTGGAAGTCGACGTTCACGACCGCCAGTTTCTCGCCGAACCCGAACTTCGTGCGGGCGGGATTCGCCATGACTTCCTCGAAGATCTGCCGCGCGGTCTTGCCGTCGCTGACCATCCGGGTGCCGACGATGCTCATGGTATACCTCTTGTCCGTGGGAGGGCGCCCCGCGATAGGAGCGTCAGACCGGCGCGGTGTCCGCTGGGAGGACAATCCTGTCCGACCTGCGGACACCGCGCCGGTTCACTCAGCGTCAGATCTCGAACTTCAGGCGCACAGTGTAGCGGCGCGGATCTCCAGGGAAGAGCGAGAGGAAGTTCGCGGTCACCGTCTTCTGGTCGGTGAGGTTGGACACCTCGAACGCGATCTTGATCTTCTCATCCATGGTCTTGTAGCTGATCGCCGCATCGACGTAGTCCTCGGTCTGCGTCGTCGTGGTATTGAGCACCGCCACCCAATAGGGCGAATTGTGGCGCCACGTGACCGAGGCGCCCAGCGAACCATCGAGCGCTTCCACCGGTTGGTCGTAAGCCGCGCCGCCGCTGAACTGGAAGGTCGGCACGCGCACCGGCTTGAAGGCAGTGGTGAGCGTGGTCGAAGTCGGCACGATGTAGGTATACTCTCCGTGCATCAGCGAGGGGTTGGCGAAGAGGCTGAAATTGCCGAACTTGGCGGTGCTCTCGATTTCGATGCCGTAGGCCTCGAACGTTCCGGCATTGAAGGGAAGCTGCGCGATCGTGCCGGTGATCGGGCTCGGGATGGCGGCAGTGACCTGCAGGTCCTTGGTTCGTGCGAAATAGCCGGTGGCGTTGAAGCGCAGTTTGCGGCCGAACAGCTCCGACTTGACGCCGCCTTCGAATGACCAAGTCTTCTCCGGGTCGAACAGCACCGCATTGAAGGGGGCCGCAGAGCCCCCGTTCCAACCACCTGACTTGAAGCCATTGGTCGCGGAGGCGAAGACCATCACGTCGGGGTTGATCTTGTAGTTCACGGCCACGCGTGGCGTGAACTTCCGATATGTGCGCTTGAGCGGAATGCCGAAGGCGGCGACGTCCGCGCTGTCGTAACCGAAGCCGGGGAATTCCTCGGAAGCGAGGTAATCGACCTTCTTGGTCTCGATCGTGTAGCGTCCGCCAGCGGTCAGGGTAAGCTGGTCGGTCAGATCGAAATCAGCCTGTGCGTAGATTGCGCCGGTCTCGGTCTGCGGCAGCAGGTGCTGGTCCTGGATCAGCCGGAATGCAGTTGTGCCGCCCGAGAAGCTCGTCTGACGGTCGTCCGACTCTTCCTTGAGATAGAACAGTCCGGCAACGAGGTGCACACGGTCGCCCAGCAGGTCGGTGTTGTACTTCAGCTCATGAGACCACTGTTCGTGCGTGCCGTTGTCGGTGATGATGTAGCCGGCGTACTTGTTGACTGCGCTGGCGCTGTATTCGGTGATGTATCCCTGGTCGAGATGCCGGTAGCCGAAGATGTAGGTCAGCGACCCGTTGTCGAGATCGTAGTTGACGTTCGCGCTCACCGCGACGTTATCGGAAAGGTTGCAGTTGCCCTTCTGGGTGGCGAGCAGGTTCTGGGCGTTGTTGCCGTCGCAGCTCGTGGATGCCAGGCCGGACGCGCTCTCGTAGAAGACCGGGCGGGTCGTGGCGCCCGCGACGTAAGGATTGTCCCCAGGCACGTTGCGCATGCCCGCATACGTACCCGAATTACGGGTGAATTCGCCGGAAAGGTCGATCGTCAGCCGATCGGTCGGTAGCAGGCGAACATCGCCGCGCAGGCCGTAGCTGCTCTCGCCGTTGAGCCATTCACCGGTGGTGATGTTCTTGAGATAACCGCGGTCCTGAACCACGTAGCCCGAGAGCTTGGTGAGGATCTGGTCGGAGAGCGGCAGGTCGGCGGAGGCCTTGACCGTGTAGCGCTCATAGGAGCCTCCGGTCACCTCCATCTTCATGCCGGCCGTATCTGAGGGCTTGCGCATGATGACGTTGATGGCGCCGCCGGTGGTGTTGCGGCCGAACAGCGTGCCCTGCGGGCCGCGCATCACTTCCACTCGCTCGGTGTCGAAGAAGGCGTAGTTGTTGGCGTTCTGGCGGGCGATGTAGACGTCGTCCACATACGTGGTGACCGGCGCATCGAAGGTCGGAGTCGACTGGCTGTTGCCGAGGCCGCGCAGATAATAGGCGTTTGCCGAGGCTAGGCCTGCATTGTGCTGCGAAACCATGCCGGGCACGAATTTCGAGGTAGAGATCGCGTCCTGCACATTGAGGCGTTCGAGCATCGCATCGTTGAATGCAGTGACGGTGACCGGCACGTCCTGCAGCTTTTCCTGCCGGCGCTGCGTGGTGACGACGATGTCTTCCAGCCCGCCGGTCTCGGTGCCGGTTTGTGCGGGTGCTTCCTGTGCCTGCGCCTCGGCTTGGATGGCGACGAGGCTGAGCGGTACGAATATCGTGGAAAGGAGCAGTCGGTAGTCGGTCATGGCGATTCCCTCATGGAATGGCGACCATTCGCCGAACGATATTGTTATATTCATATAACAATAAGTCAAATGATTGACTCAGAATCTGAAACCTCAGGAAAACCGCGGGTAACGGCCCAGAAACAGGAAGCCGGCGGCACTGATCGGGAGGATGACCGCACAGGTCAGGAGTGCAGGCGAGAAGTCGTGGGCCGCGTCGCGAATCATCCCGAAGACGAGCGGCGCGAAGCCTGCGCCTATAGTGAAGCAGACGTAGAACAGCCCATAGATCGCGGCGTAGGAGCGCATGCCGAAATATTTCGCGGTGAGATAAGCGACAACGTCGAACTCGACGCCCAGTGCGAAGCCGATGAGGAAGATTGCGATGCCGGCGGTGGCGGGTTGCAGATTTCCCGCTGACAGGATCAGGCAGGATGCGATCGGCACGCTCAGAATGACGAAAGCCACGGCTGGCGCCCAGAAGCGGTCGAGAAGGAAGCCGCCTGCCAGCCGCCCGGTGATGGAGGCAAGGCCGACCAGCGGCGTCAGCCTGATGATCGTCGCCGGATCGAGCCCCCTGTCCCCCAAGATGGACTCGAGGTTAGGCGGCGTACCGGCCAGCGCGAAGGACAGCGGTATCAGCAATAGGGCGATCAGCCAGAAGCGCCATTGGCGCAGCGACTCTCCGCGGGAAAAGCCGGTCAGCGGTGTAAGGGGAGTGGAGGTGGACCCGGCGTCGGCAGTGGTGGGGTCGCGGAACAGCAGCAGGGTAATCGGCGCCGCGACCAGCAGCGGCAGGGCGCCGAGAGCGGCATAGGCCGTGCGCCAGCCGTAGTCTGCGATCACCCAAGCCAGGATCGGCTTGCAGGCGATGCCGAACAGGCCCGTGCCCATCATGGCGATGCCCAGCGCCAGCCCCCGGTGCCGGTCGAACCAGCGGTTAACCGTACGGGTGAAGGTGATCGGCAGGCTGCCCGCGCCGACGGCGGAGGCCACCGCCCAGGTGACGTAGTATTGGGTCAGCGATCCGTCGAGCGTGGCGAGCGAGATATACGACAGCCCGAACAGTGCGAGCGAGCAGGCGGCGACCGGCCGGGCGCCGTAGCGCTCGCAGAGAAGCCCGGCCATCGGTGCGGCGACCAGAAGGGCGAGCGTCGTTATCGTCAGCCCGGCCATGATCTCGCCCATGGACCATCCGAAGTCATGCGCCAGATGCGGCGCAAAAATGCCGAACGTATAGAATGGCAACGAAACCAGCCCGCTACCGATACCAATCAGCGATGCCAGCAGGATCGTCCAGCCGCGCGCGAACTCACCCTGCCCCGCCGACGCGGCGGCGTGGGGATGTCCCCCGGAGACCTTTTCGATCCGGTTTGCCTGCAAATTTGCCTCCATGAAATACGCTGCAATGCAGGGAGCCTGTTCCGCCGCCGCATTCCCAGCGTTGGTCCGAGGGCATCCGCACAGCGGATAGGCCGAGGTCGGCACTGGCCGCGCCGTACACGTTGGTTGGACTATCGAACCACGATCGCAAACATCGACAAGGAGAAGAATTTCATGGCCGCCTGGCTAGTCGTCACCGCCCACCTCAAGGATCGCGAGGCTTTCATGTCCTGCGGTTATGCTCAGGCAGCCGCCGATGCGCTGATCAGTTACGGCGGGACTTACGTCGTGCGTGCGCCCGGCGGAACTGTTCTGGAAGGCGAGGGCAAGGATGGCGGCTCGATCGTGGTTTCCGAATGGCCCGACCGCGCGGCTGCGCTCGCATTCTGGAATTCGCCTGAATACAGTTCGGCGAAGGTCCTGCGCGAAGGGCTCGCGGACATTACCGTCACGCTCGTCGGCACATAACAAATGCGCTCCTGCCGGTTGAAATCCGGCAGGAGCGTGGCTCGCCGTCAGATGTCGGGTGCGCTTTCGTCGGACCAGTTCTTCCAGTCGCGAGTCACGAAGACCTCGTCGATCAGGGTGCGCTGGTAGCATTTGCCGTCGCGGAACCACTGCCAGGTTCGTGCGCGGTTCGTGCGCTCGTCGTTGTTCTGGATCATTTCGTAGAGGTAGATGCCCGGCTCGTCGTGGCGGGTCCAGTTGAGGCACGTCGAACGGTTGAAGTCATCGGGCTGCATGGCGGCTGCCCACCCCTTGATCAGGTCGTTGTCCCACCAGATGCGGCCATCCCGGTAGATCGCCGGGAAATCGCGCACTTCAGCGCGGCCGTCGTCCCAGTAGTAGTGGTTCGTCTGGTGGTAGTGATCGACGCCGTCCTTGCTGAACAGGCGGCAGATCAGCCGCGAGCGATGCTGATCGGTCAATTCCCCGGTCTTAGCATCGTAGTAACGGTACCAGCCTTCCCATACACCTTCATTGGACGCCAGCAGCGGCATCGCCTCGCGCACGCCAGGCTCGTTGATCAAAGCAGTCATGCAACCTCCTTCGCCCGCCAAGGCGGCAATTTGTTGTGAACGGCGTCACTTTCCGTCCGCGATCGGAAGTTTGCTGGAAAGGCGCCCGCGCGCTTCATCGCCGATGCAGGTTATCCGTCCTGCGGACAGCCGACGGGCATCAACCGGCCCCTCATGCGACCCTAGGTCGCAAAAGACATCATACAAACGTGGAAGTGGTGAGGGGAAATTGGCGTGTAGGTCAAGTCGATGGAAGGCTGCTGCGCGCAAAGCGCGAGCCAGTCCGACAAAATCAGTCAGTGCGCATATCACTAATGACAATCACTAGCATTATCGTTAGGCGGTCGTTGCATTGTACGGACGGAACCGACGAGGGGGCAGCATGAACCATATATCCTGGACAGCATGTGGACTGGCATTGGCCGCAATCAACGCAAGCCCCGCCTGGGCCGAGGACGACAAGGACGACACCGACCCCATCGTCGTCACCGGCGCTCTCGAAAAGACGTCCGCTGGCACCAAGACCGACACCCCGCTGATCGAGACGCCGCAGCCCATCACCATCATCGATGCCGAGACCTACATCTCGCAGGGTGCGATCTCGGTCGCAGACACCTTCCGCTATGTGTCGGGCGTCCAGGCTAACACCTACGGCACGGACGGGCGCGTCGACAGTAACCGCATCCGCGGCACCTCCCCGCTACAGTTCCGCGACGGCATGCGCGACGTTTACGACAGCTACGCCAGCATCCGCGCCGACCCATATAACTTCTCGCGCATCGAAGTGGTGCGCGGCCCAGCCTCGGTGCTGTTCGGCCAAAGCTCGATCGGCGGCATCTTCAACCTCGTCTCCAAGATGCCGGAGTTCGAGAGGCACGGCGATGCGGCGATCGTCTATGGTTCATTCGACCGCAAGGAAGTCATGGCCGACCTCACCGGCCCGCTGACCGACACCATCGCCGCCCGCATTGTCGGACGGGTGCGCGATTCCGGCACGCAGGTCGACCATGTCAGCGACGACCGCGTGATGGTCGCGCCGTCGATCAAGTGGCGGCCCGGCCCCTCGACCGACGTGACCTTGCTCGGCCTTTACCAGGAGGACGATGGCGGATCCCAATCGACCTTCCTGCCGCTGATCGGCACCTTGTTCGAGAACCCGGTTGCCGGGCAGCTGCCGAACGACACCTTCCCGGGCACGCCCGGCTTCGACCGCTACGACGGCCGTCTGCTGCAGGGCACTGGCATCGTCGAGCAGCGCTTGGGCGACACGGTGAAGCTGAGCCTGAAGGCGCGCTACATCGACAGTCACGTCGATTACTTCTCGCAGTATCCCAACAGCTATTCCAACCCGCGCAATCCCTACGGCGCTGACGGGCGGAGCATCCGTCTGTCAGGCAACCAGACCTTTGCGCGGATGAAGATCTTCAGCACCGACAACAACGTGCAGTGGCGCTTCAACACCGGCGCGCAGGTCGAGCACCTTCTGCTCGCCGGCGTCGACTACAGCTGGAACAAGATCGATCGGTCGTCGACGCCGCTGGCGGCGGGCACGTTCGCCAACGGCGTCAACGTGATCGACCTCTACGATCCGACCGACCCGCGCCGCTACGACATGCCGACGCTGGCGGCGACCACCACGGTCACCCAGCCCCAGCAGAGCCAGCTCGGCTTCTACGCACAGGACCAAATCCGATTCTGGGACCGCGTCTCGGTGGTCGTCGGGCTGCGCCACGACGACGTGACCACCAAGGCGCTCGGCCGCGCCGACACCAAGGACAAGGCGACCACCTTCCGAGCGGGGATCATCGGCGAGCTGGGCTGGGGCATCTCGCCCTTCTTCAGCTACACGGAGAGCTTCCTGCCGATCACCGGCAACGATCCCCAAGGCAATCCCTATGTACCGCAATTCGGCCGCCAGCTGGAAGGCGGCGTCAAGTGGGCGCCCGACCAGTACACCCTGGTCAACGCCACCGCGTTTCACATCAAGGACCGCAATCGCCTGATCACCAACCCCAATCCCAACCCGACCGATCCCTTCCCCACCGCGTCGATCCAGGCGGGCGAGGTCATCTCGAAGGGCTACGAGCTGGAAGCGAGCCGGGTATTGCCAGAGGACTTCGAGCTGCGCCTGAACTACAGCTTCACCAAGGCCCGCAACGCCAACGGCACGCCGGTGGACAACCTGGCGAAGAACATGGCCTCGGCGTGGCTCGGCAAGACCATCCGGGACCTGTCGGGCTGGCAGTTGCGCCTGGGCGGCGGCGTGCGGTATGTCGGCGAGAGCAAGTCCTACGGGCTTGCGTGGGTCGGCAGCACCCAGGCACCGGATGGCACCATCATCACCCCGGACGTTACTCTTTTCGATGCTCTCGTCGAGGTTCGGCGAGATGCATGGTCCTTCGCGATCAATGCGAACAACCTCACAAACAAGAAGTTCTACGCAGCCTGCCTGGCGCGCGGCGACTGCTTCATTGGAGCCGAACGCAACATCTTCGGCACCCTGCGCTACCGCTTCTAAATCTTGAGCTGCCCGGCCATTTCCCAGATTTGGCCGGGCATCGCAGGCGAGCGGCAAAGCCGGATCGACCGATGTCGCTAGGCTCAACGCGTTGGGCAAAGGGCTGACTGATCATAGCCAGAAGATTGCGGTGGCTGCCAAGGCGAGGACGGACCAGAGGCGGGGGCGGCAATCGTATCGCGTTGCGAAGCGGCGCCAATCCTTGAGCCGGCCGAACATGATATCAACAAGATTGCGGCGCTTGTATCGATGCTTGTCGTATTTGACGGGTGATGGCGCAGCAGGACTTCGAGGCGGGGCAGGCAAGGGGCAGGTCGCCTTGTCCGACCTCGACCCACAGCGCGATGTGCCCATCCTTGTGGTACCTCTGCTGAGACCGCTGACCCTCGGGCTCGACGCTTCAATTGCAAGGGCGTCCGGTACATTGCATCAACACTCCGCCCCGGACACTGCAAGACGAGCCCGTCCTTCCCTGCCAGGCATACCGGTAGGTCTAGCGCCACGCCAGCACAGGTCGGCGGCGCGGCCGGACGGGATCGTCACCAGGTCAGGCCAGCACGGACATACAGGTAGCGCCCGTTGAAGCCATACGGTGAGTAATACGGGAAGCCGGTCACACCCGTGGTGTTGAGCGAGGCAGGTACCCTCCTAGGATAGACGTCAAACAGGTTGTTCGCGCCCAGTGCCAGATTGAAGGCGCTCTCCGGCTGGTAGCGAAGTTCGAGATCCGTGATAGCGCGGCTGCCAGTTCCGATGTCGCTGGTGGCGACCGTACCAGGCTGCAGCACGTTGCCGTAGTAGGTGACCCGCGCCGTCGCGCCCAGCGATGCGCCCGTCCATGCCAGTGTCCCCGAGACCTTCTCGCCGGGAGTGCCTTCCTCGATGGTGAGGATACGGCTGCGCGCGAAGAGGGTCGAGAGCGGGCTGGTCGGCACCTTGGTGATCTTGATGTCGTTGACGTTGCCTGCCACCGTGAAGTCGAAGGTGCCCGCGCCGTCCGTCACGAGCTTGTAATTGGCGACCGCGTCGATGCCCCTGGTGGTGCTGGCCAGCCCGTTGAGGAAGAAGCGCGCGGCGGAGACGCCGGGGATCGTCGTCACTGGGATATTCTCCGACAGGCCGATCTGGTTGCGCACGTGGATGCGATAGCCGTCGACGGTCAGCGAGAATCCGCCGCCCCGCACGACGAACCCGGCCGACAGGTTGGTCGACTTTTCAGGCTCCAGCGCCTTGCCGCCGAGAGCGGCTGCCGTCGCCGACGTGGCGGGATATGTGCCGGTGACGATCTGGTTGCCGTTCTGGATGACCGAGGTGATCGAGGTGTAATACTGCTGGATCAGGCTCGGCGCGCGGAAGCCGGTGGAGGCGGTGCCCCGGATCGCGAAGGCGGGGCTGAAGTCATAGCGCAGGGACAGCTTGCCGGTGCCGGTGGTGCCGAAGTCCGAATAGTCCTCGCCGCGACCGGCGAGGCCGACCAGCAGCTTGTCGGTCACTTGCGCCTCGAGGTCGAGGTAGATCGACCCGTTCTGGCGATGTTCACTGACTTCGTTCAGCGTCGAGAAGCCAGGGAACCCCTGCGCACCCGGCGTCGCGGCCGGGAAGGCGGTGCCGTAGCCGTAGGAGGCGGGTTCGCCAGCCTTGATCTCGTAGCTTTCGCGGCGGCCTTCGACGCCCCAGGCCACGTTGAGCGACTGGAACACGTCGAACTGCCTGGAGAAGTCCACTCCCGCCACCCATTGGTCGTAGATCGATGCGCCGTCGTAGAATTCGGTCTGGCTCGCCGCGCCGTAAGTGTAGTTGGCGGAATCGAGGGTCCGGTAGTCGATACGATTGCGGCCGTAGCTGACGTTGATGTCGGTCTTCCACCCGGCGATCTCGCCGCGCAGGCCGCCGGTGACGGTCAGGTCCTTGGAGCGGGTGTTGATCTTGGGCAGGAAGCCGTCCAGCCCGAATGCCGCTGCCGCCGAGTCCAGACGGGGGAATGCGGCCGAGCTGGAATCGCGATACTGGTAACCGCCGAAGCCGTAGACCTCCCACGTCTCGCCCAGCGGCTTGGCTGCATTGGCGTAGACCGAGTAGCTCTCCACCGCCGGGTCGCCGAAGCGGTTGTCGACGACGGGCGTGGCGAGGCGTGGGTCGACGTCGCCGCGGCTTGTCGGGTTGCGGTGCGTGTATTCGCCCGAGACGGTCAGGAACCCGTCGCCACCCAGCTTGATGCCCTGCCACCCAGAGGCGGTCACGGTGCTTTCCCCCGTGACATGCCGGCTGTCGCGCGCGGTGTCGATCTGGGTGTCGTAGATGCCGTAGGTGACGCTCGCGCCGCCGCCGTGGTCGGCTTCTCGCAAGCGCAGGTTCACGACGCCGGCGATGGCGTCGGACCCGTACTGAGCTGAAGCGCCGTCCCGCAGGACCTCGATCGAGGCCAGTGCGGTGGCGGGAATGGTGTTGAGGTCGACTGCCGCCGAGCCGCGCCCCACCGAACCATTGACGTTGAGGGAGGCGGAAGTGTGCGCGCGTACGCCGTTGATCAGCACGAGGGTCTGGTCCGGCCCCATACCGCGCAGGGTGGCGGGCCGGATCGCGTCGGTGCCGTCGGTGGCCGACGGACGCGGGAAGCTGATCGAGGGCACCGTGTTGGCAAGCGCGGTGGCGAGTTCGGTGGTGCCCTGCTGCCTCAGATCCTGCGCGGTCACGACGTCCACCGGGGAAGAAGTGTCGAGCTTGGAGCGCCCCTGCGCCCGGCTGCCGGTAACGACGATCTCACTATCGCTGCCCGCATCCGAAGCCGCTTCCTGCGCGCAGGCGACCTGCGCCTGTGCGAGAGCGGCGGTCGACACGGCGGCGAGTGCCAGGACATTCGTGAACCTCATGACTTTCTCCTCATGCCGCGAACCCGCTGAGGGCTGGCGCGGCGACACCTGAACACGGCTTTTCTGCGAGACCCGGCGGCGACTGTGGCCGTTGCTTGCGTGCTCACCCTCGGTAGCCCGCTCGAGGTTACGCAAGATCGCATGCGGCGATGCGGCATGTCTCATAAGTTTATCGAATATGTTCATTTATTTGCTTATTTGACGCTACGAGACTGCGGCTCGCCTCCGTCAACCCAAGTCGCTTTGCGACGATCAGCGGGACCAGCACTTGTCCAGCGACGTTCACCGCGGTGCGCCCCATATCGAGGATGGGATCGATCGCCAGCAGGAGCCCCGCCCCTTCGAGAGGTAATCCCAGCGTCGAAAGCGTGAGTGTAAGCATGACGACGGCGCCGGTCAGGCCAGCGGTGGCGGCCGATCCCAGCACGCTGACGATCGCGATCAGCGCATAGTCCGAAGGATGCAGGGTGACGCCATAGAACTGCGCGACGAAGATGGCCGAGATCGCCGGATAGATCGCCGCGCAGCCGTCCATCTTGGTCGTGGACCCCAGTGGCACCGCGAAAGCGGCATACGAATGCGGCACGCCGAGCCGCTCGGTGACCTCCTCGGTGACCGGCATCGTCCCGACCGACGAGCGGGAAAGGAAACCCAGCTGGATCGCCGGCCAGGCCACGGCGAAGAAGCGGAACGGGTCGAGACGGTGGATCAGCAGCAAGGCCGGATAGACGCCCAGCAACACGAGCCCAAGCCCCAGATACACCGCTCCCGCAAAGGCGCCGAGCGCCGATAGCGCGTCCCAGCCGTAATTGACCACTGCATCGGCGATCAGCGCGGCGGAGCCCACCGGCGTCAGCGCGATCAGCCAGCGCAGCAGCTGGCGCAGCACCTGATTGGCCGACGTCATGAACACCAGGAACGGCTCGGCCTTCGTACCCACCTTCACCGCCGCGGCGCCTACGGCGACTGCTGCCACGATGATCTGCAGCACGTTGAAAGATACGCTGGTGATGGCCGCGCCGTCTGCGATCTTCGTCACGGCGCCGATGCCGAGGTAGTTCGCGGGCACCAGACCCTTGAGGAAGTCGAGCCAGCCGCCGACCGCTCCCGGTGCCTGCGCCGCCTCGGCAGCCACACCGGCGTGGAGGCCCGGCTGGATCATCAGACCCAGCGCGATTCCGACCACCACCGCGATCAGCGCGGTGATCGCGAACCACACGAGTGTATGGGCCACCAATCGCACCGCATTGTCGAGCCCGCGGATAGCCGCCACCGAGGCGACGATCGCGGTGAATACCAGCGGCGGCACGAGGGTGCGCAGCAACTGCACGAACACCTGCGCGACCGTATGGAACGTCGCGGTCGCTGCCGTCGTTACGGCGCCGGTCGGATCGAGGCCTTTGACGACGAGGCCCGCCACGAGGCCCAGCAGCATGCCCAGGATGACTTGAGTCCCGAAGCTGGGGAGATGGCCGCGACGCGGCGAGGTTTTCGGGGTCATGCGCTTTCCTTCGAACGCCGGCGGTCAGGCCGGCGATCCGCGGTCGCCTTGGGGGCTGATGACCAGGTTCTGCTCACGGGCCTGGAACACGCGGCTGAACGGGGCGACGTCGTGCGTCAGCCAGACGTTGCCGCCGATCTCCGATCCCGCGCCGATGGTGACGCGGCCCAGAATCGTCGCCCCGGCGTAGATCACCACGTCGTTTTCGATCACGGGATGGCGCGGCAACGCCTTGATGAGCGCGCCCGACGGCCCGGCCGGGAAGTTTTTCGCACCCAGCGTCACGCCCTGGTAGATGCGCACGTTGTCACCGATGATCGCGGTTTCGCCGATGACGACGCCGGTGCCATGGTCGATGAACAAGCCTTTGCCGATCCGGGCACCGGGATGGATGTCGATCCCCGTGCTTCCGTGCGCAATCTCCGAGATGATGCGCGCCACCAGCGGCGCACCCTCCAGATGGAGCGCGTGGGCCAGCCGGTAGTGGATGATCGCCAGCAGGCCTGGGTAGCAGATCAGCACCTCGTCCAGGCTGCGCGCCGAGGGGTCGCCCCGGAACGCGGCCTCGATGTCGATGTCGAGCAGGCGGCGGATGTCCGGCAACTGGCGGGATAACGAGAGGACCATGCGCGTCGCACCCTCTTCGATGGTCTCGCCATCGCCTTCGTCGAGTGTGTAGTTGAGTTCGAGCCTCAGCTGTGCGTGCAACCGGCTCAGCGCGATCTGGAGCGTCTGGGTGACGAACAGGTCTTCGTTGTGCAGGCGCACGAAGTCGGGGCCAAGGCGGAGGGGGAACAACGCCCCGCACAGCTCTTCGGTCACTTTGGCCAGCCGGACGCGGGAGGGGAAACTCTCCACTCCGTACTCCGCATGGTGGGTATTCGTCTCCCTCCAGTCGCGGCGGATCTGCGCAAGTTCACGGACGATGCCGCCGACTTCCCAGAAATCGCCTTCGGTGACGGCTGTGGTTCCATTCGTCGAAGCCTCGGGGGTGGAAATCACGATGAAAGCCCTCCGACGATCGAACTCATACGCTCGGTCCAGAGACAATCGGCAACGATAAGTCCGTGGTTGCGGTATGATTGCCTGAGTGCGGAGCGTTTCGCTCGAGATGAGGAATGCATGGCGAGGGTGAACTCTGCGATGGCGAAGAACCTTGCCTAGTCACCGCCCGACGCAGCGCGCAATCGACCCGGGGTTCTGGTGGTCATGAGCTATCTCAACTAGTTCGGTAGATAAATCCGGTCAAGCGACCCAGATGCCTGTCCGGCCAAGAAAACATGCGTGCCTATGAAGATCGGCTTCGCCGGCGGCTTTTGGGAACCGCGCGCAGATCGATGATCCCGGCAGCGATATATCGAGCGGCTGCCGAAAGCGGGGTGGTTTGATTCAATGGCAGCACAGAATGATGGACGAGCATGGCCCCGACGGATGGGCTGACGCTTAATGGCCCAGCTCATCGAGGATGAGGAGGTCGCGACGCAGCAGACGCTCGGCCCGCTGGCCGGAATGGTTCGCAGTCTTTTCCTGCTCAAGCTGGGAAGCGGGCTGCCTAGATCTGATAGGAGATGGACCTGACCTCACGCTCGGCCATATCCGCCTTCAGGAGTTGCAAGGACGGGTTCCGTGTACAGAAGCGCGAAGCTGCTCTCCATGCTCCTGGAACGATGCTGGAGAGGATGCTCGCGCATCTATCAGGCAGGCGGATGCAAGGGCGTTCCAGAAATCTTCTGTGATCGGAAAAGCTATCAAGTCTTGTGCGGCTTGCAGTTCGGCCGTCGTCGCGATGCCGGGGATCACGGCATCGACAAGAGCATGACGGATGGGGAACTGGAGTGCGGCAGCGGCTATCGGTACGCCGAAGTCCAGGCACAGGTCTTCGATGCGGCCGACGCGGTCGATCACTTCGGCGGAGGGCGATCCGTACTCGTATGGCGCTGGCGGGCTATTGCGCACTCCCCGTGCTAGAATGCCGGAATTGAACGGAGCCCCAGCTATTATGCGAACGCCCCGTTTCTCACAGAGCGGGAAGAGACTGTCGAGCGGCGATTGCTCGAGCAGTGTGTAGCGCCCGGCGAGCAGGATCATGTCGAGTTCGGCATGGCCGAGCACTTCTTCGCACACTGCAGTCTCGTTGACGCCGAGACCGATAGCGCCGACCGCGCCGCTGGCGCGCAGTTCCTGCATGGCGCGCAGGCCGCCGCCGAGGAACTCCTGCATCCGTTTGGCGTGGGCGTCGCCATGGGCGTAGCTGCCGATGTCGTGCGCCAGCAGGATGTCCACCCGGTCGCGGCGTAGGCGCTTCAGGCTCGCCTCGTGCGAGCGCATTACGGCATCGTAACCGTAGTCGAACACGCTTTCGAAGGGCTCGGGCGAAACGAAGCCTTGGCGGACGGTCATCAGATCAGCGTTCGGGGCGGGATCGAGGCGGCGGCCGACTTTTGTGGAGATGACCGCCTCGCCTGCCGGGTCCAACAAGGCCAGCGCGTCGCCGAGGCGCTTCTCGCTCAGGCCGAAGCCGTAGTGCGGCGCCGTGTCGAAATATCTCAGGCCTGCCGCCCATGCGGCGTCGATGACCGCGAAGGCATCCGCATCCGAAATCGCGCGATAGAGATTGCCGATCGCTGCGGAGCCGAAGCCCAGCTTTCCCGCAAAGAGTTGCTCCGCCATTTTCAGTTCAATCCGTAGAATTCGCGGGCGGCGCCTTCGAACAGGCGGTGTTTGTCGGCAGCTGTCATGGCGCCGGCCAGTGCGAGTGTATCGTCGATCCAGTCTGCATAGCTGTCGCCCATATGCACCAACACGGGCCAGTCGCTGCCCCACATCGTGCGTGCGCCGAAGAGGTCCAGCACGTGCCGGACATAAGGTGCAAGCGCGGCCACATCCTGGCCCTGCGCCTGCTGGGTGCGCAGGCCGGAGAGTTTGCACCAGACGTTCGGCAGGCGTGAGAGAGCAGCAAGATCACTGCGCCACGGTTCCTGGGCCAAGTTCGCCGCATCGGGCTTGCCAGCATGGTCGATGACGATCGGCAGCTGCGGCCATCTTTGCGCGAAGCGGGCAAGGGCGGGCAGGTGGCGGGGTTCGACGAGCGCGTCGAAGCGCAGGCCATGTGCGAGCAGGGCATGTATCGCCAGAGCCAGTTCGTCGCGCAGGATCCATTCGCTGTCCTTGATGCCCTGCAGCATGGGCCGCACGCCAAGGCACCCAGGGCGACCGGCCAGTGCTGCGATGCGCGCCGCCGCATCCGGTGCTTCGAGCGCGGCCCAGGCCACTATCCCCAGCACCATGGACTCATCGGCGGCGAGGTCAAAGATCCAGTCGGTGTCGCGATCGTCGGGTTGCGACTGGACGAGCACCGTGCCAGCAAGATCCAAGCCTGATGTGGCGGCGGCAAGGTCCGCAGGAAGAAAGTCGCGATGGAGCAACGGCCAGGCCGCATCCGGCCACGCGCATTCCGGTGCGTCGATGCGCCAGAAGTGCTGGTGCGAATCGAGGACGCGTGGCCGGCTCATGCCGCGGGCTCACTTTTTCGGCCGGTATGCCGGATGATTTCGTCCCGCTCAGCCATGCGCTCTCCCGACGCTTCCGACCTTGCGCCGGAGGTAAACATACGACATCATACAACATCGAATGCAGCTGTCTATGCTGCAGGCAGATTTAGATGAAAGGATGCCACGAATGAAACTGTGCCGGGTCGGGGAAGCTGGAAACGAGCGCCCCGCGATGATCGATGCCGATGGCGCCATCCGCGATCTTTCCGCCCATGTGGCCGATATCGATCCGGTGGCCATCGGGCCCGCGGGTCTTGCACGCCTCGCGGGGATCGACCCGGCTTCGCTGCCGCTGGTCGAAGGACCGGTGCGGCACGGCCCCTGCGTGGTGGGAACGCGCCAGTTCGTGGCTATCGGCCTCAATTATGCGGACCATGCGGCCGAATCGAACCTGCCGATCCCCGAGGAACCGGTGGTGTTCAACAAGTGGGTCAGCTGCATCCAGGGGCCGAACGACCCGGTGACGATTCCCCGCGGTTCGCGAAAGACCGATTGGGAAGTGGAACTAGGCGTCGTCATCGGCACCGAGGCGTACAATGTCGACGAAGCCTCGGCGCTGGAACACGTTGCAGGCTACTGCGTCATCAACGACGTGTCGGAACGCGAGTGGCAGCAGGAGCGCGGCGCTACCTGGGACAAGGGCAAGGGCTTCCCTGGCTTCGGTCCGATCGGCCCTTGGCTGGTCACGGCTGACGAGGTGGGTGACCCACAGGCGCTCGGCATGTGGCTGGAGGTCAACGGCAAGCGCGTGCAGAACGGTAGTTCCTCGACGATGATCTTCACCGTCGCGCAGATCGTCTCGTACCTCAGCCAGATCATGACGCTGCTGCCGGGCGACGTCATCACCACCGGCACTCCCCCGGGCGTGGGCCTCGGTCAGAAACCTGAGCCCTGGTATCTCAAGGCCGGCGACGTCGTGACGCTCGGCATCGAGAAACTGGGCGAACAGCGGCAGGAGTTCGTCGCCTACGATTGACAGCGACTGCCCCATGCGCTTAATTCATAATACGTATTATGTAATGATGGAGAGGGTATGGGGCGTTTAGCTGGCAAGACCGCACTGGTCACGGCTGCCGGACAGGGGATCGGCCGGGCCAGCGCGGAGGCTTTCCTACGCGAGGGTGCCCGAGTCATCGCTACCGATATCCGCGCCGACGTGCTGGCCGATTTCGAAGGCGCCGAGACGCTGGTTCTAGACGTGACCGACCCGGAAGCCGTGCAGGCCGCAGCGGCGGCGCATCCTGAAATCGACGTGCTGTTCAACTGCGCGGGCTTCGTCCACCCGGGCACCATTCTCGACTGCGACGAGGATGCTTGGGCGTTTTCCAATACGCTCAACGTGACCGCGCAGTACCGCATGATCCGCGCGGTGCTGCCCAACATGCTCGCGCTCGGGCGCGGCTCGATCATCAACATGTCGTCGGTGGCATCGAGCGTGAAGGCGGTGCCCAACCGCTTTGCCTATTCGACCACCAAGGCGGCGGTGATCGGCCTCACCAAGTCGGTCGCGGGGGACTTCGTCACCCACGGTATTCGCTGCAACGCGATCTGCCCGGGCACGGTGGAAACGCCCTCCCTGCTCCAGCGATTGCGCGACACCGGCGACTTCGAGAAGGCCTATGCCGAGTTCACCGCCCGGCAGGCGATGGGCCGGTTCGGGCGTCCGGCGGAACTGGCGGCGCTAGCGGTCTATCTCGCGTCCGACGAGTCCGCCTTCACCACCGGCGCGATCCATGTGATCGATGGCGGCTGGACCAGCTGAGCTTACATAAAAAATAAGGGAGAGCGAAATGATAGAGGTCCGCCGTATCGCGCGCCGCCTGGCTTTTCTGGCGGCGGGTGTCAGCGCCATGCCGGCCATGGCGCAGGAGCGCGCCGTCGAGGTTCACGTTTCCCCCGAGGGCGACGACCGCAACCCCGGCACCGCAGCTCGGCCCGTCCGCTCGCTCCCCCGCGCGCAGGCGCTGGTCCGGCGCAGCAATGCCAGGGCCGACGTGACGGTGCTGCTCGGCGAGGGGACCTATCGGCTGGACGCGCCGCTGTCGTTCCGCCGCGCGGACGGGGGCCTGGGCGGCCATGCGGTCACGTGGAAGGCGGCCGAAGGCACGCATCCGACGATATCGGGCGGCATGGCGGTGACGGGGTTCAAGCCCTACGACGAGGAGCGCCGCATCTGGGTGGCCGACGTGCCCAAGGGCCTCGACACCCGGCAGGTCTGGGTCGACGGAACGCTGGCCGAGCGCCCGTGGGTGGAAATCCGCGCCGCCGACCTGAAGTTCGACGCGCAGGGCTTTACGATGGTCAACCCTAAGCTCGACTGGCTTTCCACGCTCGCGCGCCCGGACCGCGTCGAAATGGAGGCGACCGGCTTCTTCACCGACCGCATTTCGCCGGTGAAGGGGATCGAGGGCAAGCACGTCACGATGCAGCAGCCCGCCTGGGACAACAACACCTGGGGCTACGACACGATCTCCAAGCCGATCTTCCCCGACGACAGCCGCCTGTTCCTTTCGGGCGCGCTCGAGTTCGTGGGCAAGGCGAACGAGTGGCACTCGCGCCCCTACCAGTGGGTGATCGACCCGCAGGCGGGTAAGCTCTACCTGCGCATGAGGCTGGACGAGGACATCGCCGGGCGCGAGGTGATCATGCCCCGTCTCGAGGCGCTCGTCTCCATCGCCGGTACGCCGGATGCGCCGGTCGAGCGGCTGCGGTTCGAGGGCTTGCGCTTCTCGCATACGAGCTGGCTGGGCCCGTCACGCCCCACCGGCTATGCCAACCAGCAGAGCGGCGCGTTCCTTTACGAAACCACGTCGATCCGCCCCGCCGATGCCTGGCAGAGCTGCGGCTGGGGCTGCGTGGAGTTCGAATCCATGCGCCAGAAATGGCACCAGATGCCCGCCGCCGTGCAGGTCTCCGCCGCGCGCGACGTGACCTTCGCGGACAACACGTTCTCGCAATTGGGGCAGGTGGCGCTCGGCATCGGCAACGATGCCAATGCCAATCTTTCGGGCGTTGGGCTCGCGACGCAGGGCGTGCGCGTCACCCGCAACCGCTTTGCCGTGCTGTCGGGCAGCGCGGTCATGGCGGGAGGCGTGCGGATCGAGGCGCATCACCCGGATGACCCCAAGCTTGTCAACCGCGACATCGCGATCGAGGACAACACCATCGTCACCGTCAGCCAGGACTACAAGGACAATGCGGCGATCCTGACCACCTACATCACCGGCACGCGCATCGCGCACAACGACGTCAGCGATGCGCCGTACGACGGCATCGCCGTCGGCTGGGGCTGGGGCTACAACGACGCGGGCGGCAATCCGAACTACGACGAGAACGCGCACGGCTACGTCCACAACACGAAGTTCACCACCCCCACGACGCTGCGCGACACGGTGGTCGAGGGCAACCGCATCCACGGCGTGAAGACTTGGTTCATGGACGGCGGGGCGATCTACAACCTCTCGGCCAATCCCGGCTCGGTGATCCGCGGCAACCACATCTTCGACATCGGCAACAGGATCGCGATCTATCTCGACGAGGGATCGAAGCACTTCAAGATCACCGGCAACGTCGTCGAGACCGGCGGCAAGTGGCTCAACATCAACACCGCCGGAGCCATGTACAAGCGCCGCATCTCCACCGACAACGTGGCGACCGGCAACTGGCATACCGTCAACACCACGGGGGGGCGCTGGCTGGAAGAGATCGGCAATACCGCGAAAGACAACCCGCTGGTGGCTGACCGCAACTGGCCCCCCGAGGCACAGGCCGTGATCGACGGCGCCGGGGTGCGCAAGTGACCGGGCTCGATCGCCGCACACTGCTCAAGGGTGCGGGCGCTCTGGGCGCCGCTGCCGGGGTGCCGCTGCACTCGGCGCTGGCACAGGAGGCGGCGCCGCTGCGTATCGTCGATCTGCGCGCTGAGTCCCTGGTCGATCCCATCGGCCTGGACCAGCAGGACGTGCGCCTGTCGTGGCGGCTGGAAAGCGAGCGGCGCGGCGTGACGCAGGCGCGCTGCGAAGTGCAGGCGGCCTCGTCCCTGGCGTTGCTGGAGGCGGGAACGCCCGACCTATGGCACGCGGGCGAAGTGCTCACCCAGCGTAGCATGGACATGGGTTGGCTCGGCGCGCCGCTCAAGTCGCGGCAGAAGGTCTACTGGCGCGTACTCGTGCGGGACGACGCCGGCGCGCGGGCAACCAGCCCCGTCGCGAGCTTCGAGATAGGGCTTCTCGACAAGGCGGACTGGCAGGCGCAATGGATCGAGGCGCAGACGGACCTCGAACGGGCGGACCGCGCCGCAGGTCTCGTCTGGATGCGCGGCGATCGCACGCAGGACGAAAGCCCACGCTTCTTCCGCATGGCCTTCGACCTCGCCAAGGCGGAGGAAGTGACGCTGTTCACCGCCGCCAACTTCAAGTCGACGCTCTGGCTCGACGGCGCGCAAGTCGAGGTCCCGGTCGGCTTCAAGCGCTTCGGCATCGACCCGGTGGCAGTGACCACGCGCCGCCTCGAGGCGGGCCACCATGTGCTCGGCTTCCGAGTGGAAAACCCGCGCGGGTTCAACGGCCCCAAGATCCACGAGATCGCCGCCACGGCAATGATCCGCGCCGGCGACCGGCGCATCACCAGCGGGACGATGCGCACCTCCGTCCATGCCCCCGACGGCTGGTCTGCCGTGTCTTTCGACGATGCGCGCTGGGAGCAGGCGGCCCGCTCCGCCGACCAGCCGCAGGCCTGGCCGCGCAGCGGCGCCTACATGTTGCGGCGTGAGTTCAAGGTTGCCAAGCCGGTGCGCCAGGCGCGCCTGCGCATGACGGCGCTCGGCGCTTACGTGGCCGAGATCAACGGCCAGCGCATCAGCGACGTCTGCCTCGCGCCCGAAAGCAGCGATTTCCGCCTGACCGCCCTTTACCGCACGTATGACGTGACCGCGCTGCTGCGCTCCGGTCCCAACGCCATCGGCGCGATGCTGGGCGAGGGCTGGTACGGCAGCTATCACGCGCCGGCCGGGCGCTATGCCTTCGGTGATCCGCCGCTGCGGCTGTTCGCGCAGCTGGAGATCGAGCACACGGACGGCACCCGCTCGCTCGTGGTGACGGACAAGGACTGGCAGCTGCACACCGAAAGCCCGGTGACCCAGGCCGAAATCTACTACGGCGAGGACTACGACGCCCGCCTGGAACAGCCCGGCTGGTCGAGCCCCGGTTTCCGGGGGAAGGGCTGGGTGCCCGCCCGCATCGGCAAGACCCCGCCCTGCGCGCTCGTGGCTCACGTCGGCCCGCCGCTGCGCCCGATCGAGCGCATGGCTGCGAAGTCGATCATCAGCTTCGACGGCGACCGGCACGTCGTCGATTTCGGGCAGAACTTCGCGGGCTGGGTGGAACTGAAGGCCACCGGAACGGCGGGGCAGCAGGTATCGCTGAAGTTCGCCGAGATCCTCGGGCCGGACGGCCGCGTCGACCAGGCCAACTTGCGCTCGGCGCGCTGCGCCTGTCTCTACACCCTGCGCGGCGATCCGGCTGGCGAGACGTACCAACCGCACCTCACCTATTTCGGCTTCCGCTATGTCGAGGTCAGCGGGCTCGGCCGCGCGCCCACGGCGGCCGCAGTCGCGGGCATCGTCGTCTCCAGCGCCTTGCCCGAGACCGGCCGCCCGCTGATCGAGAACCGGATCATCCAGGGCCTGTGGCAGAACAGCCGCTGGAGCCAGCGCTCCAACTTCTTCGGCGTCCCCACCGATTGCCCGCAGCGCGACGAGCGTCTTGGCTGGACTGGCGACGCCAACGTGTTCTGGGACGCGGCGGCCTTCACGATGGATGTCGGCCCCTTCACCCGCCGCTTCATGGGCGACATGCGCGACGCGCAAGGGGAGCGCGGAGAGTTTCCGGACTATGCGCCTTCGGGCTGGCGCGACCAGTTGCTCGGCGCCTCGCCCGGCTGGGCGGATGCGGGGGTGATCCTGCCGTGGACGGTCTGGCAGCGCTACGGCGACACCTCCATCGTCGAGCGCAACTGGTCGGCGATGACCCGCTACATGCGCTTCATCGCCGACAACAACCCGGACCACGTCTGGCGTGCCTTGCGCGGCTACGACTACGGCGACTGGGTCGCTCTCGACGCCAAGGAACCGGGCGACGAGACCACGCCCAAGGACCTCATCGCTACGGCCATGTGGAAACGCTCGGCCGACGCGATGGCGCAGATGGCGCGCGGGGCGAAGCGCCAGCCGGAAGCGGAGCGATACGAGCAGCTGTCAAAGGAAATTGCTGGAGCATTCGCCGCAGCATTCGTGAGGCCCGACGGCAGCCTCGGCAACGGATCGCAATGCGGGTATATCCTAGCGCTGCGCTTCGGGCTGGTGCCCGAGAACTTACGCGCGGCGGCGACGGCGAAGCTGGTGGCCGACATCCGGCGGCGCGGCACGCTGCTGTCCACTGGGTTCCTCGGCACTCCCTTCAGCCTCGATGCACTGGCGGAACAAGGCGAGCATAGGCTGGTCTACGACCTGCTGCTGCGCACGGCGTTCCCGTCCTGGGGCTACATGATCGCCAAGGGCGCGACGACGATCTGGGAGCGCTGGAACGCCGACATGGCGGACCCGTCGATGAACTCGTACAACCACTATGCGCTAGGCGCGGTGACGGGCTTCGTGTTCCGCCGCATCGCCGGGATAGACCCGCTGGACGCCGGCTTCCTCAAGTGGCGCTTCGACCCGGTGCTCGACCCGCGCCTGCCGCGCGGCGGGGCGAGCTACGACAGCGTACTGGGGCGCATTGTCACCGACTGGACGTTCGCGGCCGGACGCTTCGAGGCGCGGATCGTGGTGCCGGCCAACTCGCGCGCGCAGGTGTGCCTGCCAGCACGGTCCTCAGAGGCGGTGCGCGAGGGTGGCCGGCCGGTCATGGGCGCGCCGGGGATCGATGTCGGCGGCGTGCGCGGTGACCGCTTCGTGGTGGAAGTCGGTTCGGGCGAGTATCATTTCACCGCGGGATAGAGACAAATAGCTCCGGCATTGCGAGCGCAGCGGAACTGCTCTCGCAATGCTCGGGTAGTCAGGGCCGCGTCACCCAGTTCCATTCCACCGCATCGCCGAGCGCACCCGAGCGCGCTTCCACCCGGTTCGTGCCCGGCGCGAGGTCGATGGTCCAGGCGGCGATGTGGTCCTCCACCGGCACCTTGGTCCATGCCGCGCCGTTCAGGCGCATCTCCACCTCCGCACGGTTGGTGAACACCTGTGCCACAACCTGCTGCGTACGCTTGTTCACGTCGCGGCGGCTGGCGATGTGCAGCATGGGCGTGTCCGACCAGTTCGCCTGGTACCAGTACCATGCGTCCTTGCGCACCTTGCGGTCCTCGGTGACGAGCCCCTTGTCGTTGATCGCCGGGCGGTCCCCCTCGTTGCGTTTGAACGAGGGGTAGTCGATGCCGACCCACACGAAGGTGGACCACAGGAACGGCCGCTTCTTCATCTCGCGCCAGTGCTTGACGTGGAAGTCGGTCTGGTACTGTTCCGGGTGCCAGTAACCGTTGGATTCCGGGCGTTTCATGACCGGGTCTTCCTGGTGCAGCACGCTGGCACCCGCGCCGTATTCGCTGACGCCGATGGGGCGAGTGGGCAGCTTGGCGTGGAGTTCGTCCGCCCAAGGGCCGATATCCTCCGACTTGGTCCAGTACCACCCGAAGTAGCGGTTGTAGGACACCGTGTCGCTGTGCTGGGCGATGGGGTCGCCGTCTTCGAGGCAGCAGTGTGCGTAAGTCGTCGGCCGCGTCGGGTCGAGCGTCTTAGCGGTCGCCTGCAGTTCAGTGAGGATGCGGTTGGAGGCCGCGTCCGACTTGCGGATTTCGTTGCCGATGCCCCACAGCGCCACGGACGGGTGGTTGCCGGTCTGCGTGATAAGCTCCCGCATCTGCTCGACGAGGTTCTCTCGAAAGGCGTCGGAAGGATCGTGGTCGTCGATCAGCGGCACTTCGGTGAGCACCAGCAAGCCGAGTTCGTCGGCCCGCTCGTAGACACGGCTCGGGTGCTGCATGTGGGCGAGGCGCAGGCCCGTGGCGCCCATCTCGGCGAACAGGCCGAGGTCCTCGTCGATCTCGGCGTCGGTCACCACCGGCCCCCGCCCGAAGCGCGTTGGAAGCTGGAGGTTCACCCCATGCAGCGGGTAGGGCGCGCCGTTGAGCAGGAACGTGCCGTCCTTACGGACCGCGACCGTACGCACGCCCAGGGGCACGCTCGTACTGTCGACCAAGCGGCCGTTCTCGGTGATGTCAGTGACGACGCGGTAGAGGTACGGTGCCTTAACGCCCTGCCACAACCGCGCATTGCGCAGGGCGAGGGACTGGTCGAGCTTGCCGGTCGCGCCCGCCGCCAGTTGCATCGGCCGGGCAGCCCGCGCGACCACCTTGCCCGATGCGTCGAGGATACGACTGGCGACGGCGAAGTTGGCCGGCGCGCTGCGGTCGTTGTTTAAGGATACCGACAACGCTACCGCCGCGTCGCGCCCCTTCAGCGCCGTGGTGCGGGCCTGTACGCCCGGTCCCGCGTGGTCGAGGCGATCGAACGCGAGGCCGTCCTCCTCGATCAGGGCGACCGGGCGGGCCAGGCCGCCGAAAACGTTGAAGTCCCCATTGAGCGGCGCGATCTGCGTGTCGCGCGCATTGTCCACTCGCACCGCGAGCAGGTTGGGGCCGTCGCGCAGCGCGTCCGTGGCATCGAATCGGAACGCGCCGTAGCCTCCCTGGTGCGCACCAAGGCGCTTACCGTTCAGCCAGACTTCGGCCTTGAGCGAAACACCGGCGAAGTCGATCAGATAGCGTTTCCCGACCTCGGGGCGGCCCTGGAAGTTCAGGCGATACCACGCCGGACCGCGGTAGTAGACGCCCTCCGGCTCGCCGCGCGCCTTCGCGCCGCCGATGCCGGAATCGGCGGCGTTGTAGGTGTGCGGGACCGAGACGACCTGCCATGCGCGGTCGTCGAAGGCGGGAGCCTCGGCGCCGGCGGCGTCGGCCTTCACGAAGTGCCAGCCTTCCGTCAGCGGGCGCTCGCTGGCGGCCAGGACCGGCAGGGGCGCGGAAGCGAGCAGGGCGGCGAGGAAAGGTCGCAGAAGCATCGGGGAAACCCTTAGGAAAGTTTGGTGACGTCGCCGATGGCGATGCCGCTGCTGGCGGTGGAGCGGACCGCATCGCTGCGGTCGCGGGTGGAGCGCAGGCCGTCGACCACCGCGCCGGCCACGTCGTCGAACACCACGGCCGGACGCGCGTCGGGCGCGGCGACGCCGAAGGTGACGTCCTTCAGCACCACGTTGCGGGCGTGGCGCACGTAGAGGCCGTGCGCCGGGAACGTGCCCATGAAGCTCGGCTCGAGGCTGGAGGCAGGGCGTTCCGGGATCGACCGTGCGGCGTCCTCGGCCGTGCCGCCGCCGGCCGATCGGACATGTACGTCGGAGAGGGTCACATCCTCGACCGGCTGACCGGGATTGCCGACGATACCACAGGCGTAGGGGCCCGGCGCGCCCGAGACATTGATGCCGGAGAAGCGCACCCGCCGCACCCGGGACGGGCCGGTCCCCACCGGCGCGCGGTTGCGCGCAGCGAGGCGCACGAAGATCGGATGGTTGACCGGATTGCGCAGGTTGATGTCGCGGAAGGTCACGTCCTCCAGCACGCCGCCGTCGATCGCGCCCAGCTGCAGCCCGCGCGTGTTGTCGCAGGTGCAGTCCGCGATCAGGATATTGCGGAACCCCGTGGCGGAGTCGGTGCCCAGCTTGATCCGGCCCAGCACGCCCACGTCGTCCACAGAGCGGTAGGGCGAGGGCCGATAGGTGCCGTCCACCAGCGATCCTAGGTCGTAGCCGCTGGTCTTGCAGCCGATCACAGAGACTTCCTCGCAAAACACCGGCTCGTTCAGCGCGTAGCTGCTCTTGAGCACGATGGCGTCGTCCTTGGGCGCGTTGACCACGCAGGCCGTCACGCGCACGTCGCGGCAGCAGTCGATGTCGATGCCGTCGCGGTCGGTGTCGACGGTGAGGTTGTCGATCGTCACATTGCGCGATCCCAGCACGTAGCAGGCGAAGTGGCCGCCCTGCAGGATCGTGAAGTCGCGCAACAGGACGTTGCGGCAGCGCTTGAGTGCCACCGCCTTGTTGCCGCGCCCTTCGTAGGCCATCTCGCGCGGGATGGCGCGGCGCGCGGCGTCGGCGGACAGGCCCTGTTCCTCCGGCGACTTCCAGCCGGCGATCCCGTGCCAGCGCGGTGCCGGTCCCTCGCGGTCGAGGCCGAGGCCGTGGATCATCCCGCGGCCGATGATGGCCACATCGGTCAGGTCGATGCCATAGATGAGCGCATTGCGAAAATGGGCGACGCCATAGTCGATGTATTGCTCCTCGTAGACGCCTTCGGGCAGGTCGTAGGCGCCCTTGTGGCGGCGCGGATCGGCAGCCTCGATCACGCTGCCCGGCATCAGCAGCAAGGTGACGTGGCTGCGCAGGCGGATCGAAAAGCACAGGTAATGGCCTGGAGGCACGACGACCGTGCCGCCCCCGGCGTCGCCGGCGGCGGCGATGGCGCGGTTGAAGGCGTCGGAATCGATCGCTGTGCCGTCGCCTCTGGCGCCCTGGTCGCGGACGTCGTGGAAGCCGGAGAGGGACCCGGCAGCGCGTACCGGCGCGGCGCTCATCGCGAAAGCCGCGCCCATGCCCAACGTCATGGCGCGGCGGCTGAACTCCGCCCGTTCGATCACGCGGTTCAATTCCTGCTCCCTAAGACTTATGTTGTATGACGTATTACATAAGTCTTAGGCGGATGCCAAGAGCGACCTTGGTCATCTTCGGAAAGGAGTGTGCTGATAGGTCAGACGCCACTTCACACCAGCATGTCGCTCCCGATGTCCTTCACAGAGGTCACGCCGCTCAACGCCATGGTCAGCTTCATGCCCTGCGCGATCAGGTCGAGCAGCTTGGCCACGCCGTCTTCACCGCCCGCCGCCAGTGCGTAGATATAAGCACGGCCCAGCAGCACGCCTCGCGCGCCGAGCGCCAGCATGCGCACGACGTCGAGGCCAGTGCGCACGCCGCCGTCGACCAGCACCGTCAGCTGGTCGCCGACTGCATCGGCGATGGCGGGAAGAGCCTCGGCGGTGGAGAGCGTACCGTCGAGCTGGCGGCCGCCGTGGTTGGAGACGATCACCCCGTCCGCGCCGAGCCGCACCGCGTCGCGCGCGTCGGCAGGATCGAGCAGGCCCTTGACGATCATCTGCCCTTGCCAGAAATCGCGGATCCATTCGAGGTCGGACCAGGTGATAGACGGGTCGAAGTTCTCGCCCAGCCAGCCGATGTAGTCGGCAAGGTCGGTGGGTTTTTCCCGGTAGTGAGAGATGTTGCCGAGATCGTGCGGGCGGCCCAGCAGCCCCACGTCCCAGGCCCAGCGAGGATGCGTCACAGCCTGGAGCATCCGGCGCATCGGCGCGGCGGGGCCGCTCATGCCAGAATGGGCATCACGGTAGCGCGCGCCGGGCAGCGGCATGTCGACGGTGAAGACCAGCTTGGTCACGCCCATCGCCTGTGCCCGCTCCAGCGCGTGCCGCATGAAGCCGCGATCCTTGAGCACGTAGAGCTGGAACCAGATCGGCGCGCCGCTGGCGGCGATCACGTCGGCCAGCGGGCAGACGCTGACGGTGGAGAGGATGTAGGGCACGTTCGCCTTGCGCGCCGCCCGGGCGACCTGCAACTCGCCGCGCCGCCGCATCATGCCGCCAAGGCCGATCGGGGCGAGGAGGACGGGCATCGCCATGGCTTCGCCCAGGATTTCGGTTTCGAGGCTGAGCGCCGACACGTCGCGCAGCACCCGCTGGCGCGGCCGCACCGATTTCAGCGCGCTGCGGTTGGCCTCCATCGTTTCCTCCGAGAAGGCGCCGCCGTCGACGTAGTCGAACAGGAACGGCGGCAGGCGGCGGCGGGCGGCCTCGCGAAAGTCGAGCGGGGAGGATACGATCATGGAATGTCCCTGAGGCTGCGGTCGGGGGCGAGACGGAGCACGAGGTCGGCCCGGCCGGGCATCTCGGCAAGGATGTAGCGGGTAAGCCGTTCGTAATGCTGCACAAAACGATCGAGCGCGGTTTCGTCCATGACGCGGGTCTGAGCGTCGGTGGTGCTGGCACGCAATGCGTCCTCCTGCTGCCCGCGCCAGCCGCGCACCACCTCAAAGCCGGGCGCGGCGAGCAGGACGAGGCGGTCTATGCGAGCATTAAGGTGGGCGTAAGGGCCGTGCAGCAGGGCATTGACGTGGCTGCGCCAGATCCCGTCCGGGTCCTCATCGCGTTCAAGGGCGTTGACCGGCACGGCCAGCGCGTCCGCCTGCTGAGGGCGGGCACCGACGCACCAGCCCTCGAAGATGAGCAGGTCGAGACTGCCGGGAACGGCCTCTCCGGCGTTCGCGGGCTCGTCACGGGCCTTGTCGAAGCGGGGCATGATGACGGGCTCGCCCGCGCCGACGGCGTCGAGCAGGGCAGCGCCATGCGCCGCGTCGTGCGTGCCGGGCACGCCGCGCGTGGCGAACAGCGGGTGGACGTCGCGCGCCAGTTCGACACGGGCGGCGCGGCCGAGGTAGAGGTCGTCGAGCGAGAGGATCGCGGCGCGGCGGCCCTGCGCCTCCATCCGGGTCTTGAGGTCTCCGGCCAGCGTTGACTTGCCGGACCCCTGCGACCCGCACAGGCCCAGCACCAGCGGGCCGCTTCGCGGCTCCTCCAGCCAGCCCCTGACGGCGGCGGTGACGCGGTCAGAGGACCGGGTCAAGCAGCGGTTCCCCGGCAAAGAACCGGTCGAGGTTGTCGGCGACCTTCATGCCCATCGCGGTGCGCGCCTCGATCGTGGCGCTGCCGAGATGCGGCAGCAGCACGACGTTGGGCAGGGACATGAGCGCGGGATGGACGTTCGGCTCGGCCTCGTAGACGTCGAGGCCCGCCGCCGCGATCCGGCGGGCCGCTAGCGCCTCGGCCAGCGCCGCTTCGTCTATCAGGGTGCCGCGCCCCGTGTTCACCAGCACGGCATGGGTGGGCATCCGGGCGAGCAGCGCGGCATCGACCATGTGCCGCGTCTCGGCGCCTCCGGGAGCGTGGAGGGACAGCATGTCTGCCTGCTCGGTCAGAGCGCCAAGGTCGGGGAAATAGGCGTGCTGAGGCATGTCCGGCGCGGGGCGGCGGCTGTGATAGGCGATGCGCATGCCGAAAGCCTCCGCTCGCTTCGCCGTCGCCCGCGCGATACGGCCGAAGCCGACGAGGCCCAGCAGTTTGCCCGACAGCGACTGCCCGACGAGGTGGGTCGGCCGCCAGCCCGTCCACGTGCCGCTGCGCAGTTCGCGCTCGCCCTCACCGGCACGGCGGCTGGCCATGAGCAGCAGGGTCATGGCAATGTCGGCGGTGGCCTCGGTCAGCACGTCGGGAGTGTTGGTGACAGCAATGCCAAGCTTGCGCGACGCGGCCAGGTCGATGTGCTCGAAGCCCGCGCCGTAGTTGCCGATGATGCGCGCGCGGCGATCGTCGACCGCAAGGACGGCGCGGGTGATGCGGTCTGTGACGGTGGGGCACAGGGCGTCGTGTTCGCGCATCGCAAGGGCAAGCTCTGCGCCGTCCAGGGGCGTGTCGGTGTCGTTCAGGGTCACGTCGTAGCAAGCGGAAAGGCGGGCTTCCACGGCGTCCGGCCAGCGGCGGGTGAGGAAGACTTTCGGCTTCGTACTCACAGCAGCCCGCGCCTCGCGAGGTTGCGCATCAGGGCGCCGGCGCCGAAATTCCAAGGCTCGCAGCGGTCGGTATCGGTAACGCGGTTGACCAGCGCGCCCAGCGGACCGGCGGAAATCCGCACCACGTCGCCTACCTTGTGGGTGAAGCCGTGCCCCGGCTCGTCCCGGTCCTGCGTCGGCGCGAACAGCGTGCCGAGGAACAGGACCAGGCCGTCCGGATAGCGGTGATGCGTGTTGCACACCTGCGCCGCGAGGTCCGCCGGAGCCCGGCTGATCTCGCGCATTTCCGAACTTCCCTGCATCACGAAGCCGTCCTCGCCCGTCACTGTCAGCGTCAGGCTTAGGGTCTCGACCGCGGCGAGGTCAAACGCCCCGTCGAACAGGCGCACGAACGGCCCCACAGCGGCGGCGGCATTATTGTCCTTGGCCCTGCCGAGCAGAAGTGCGGAGCGTCCTTCGACGTCGCGAAGGTTGACGTCGTTGCCCAGCGTCGCGCCGACGATTCGGCCGTCCGACGCGAGAACCAGTACGACCTCGGGCTCCGGATTATTCCAGGTCGAGGCGGGATGGACGCCGATCTCCTGGCCGGCGCCGACGCTCGCCATCGGCTGCGCCTTGGTGAAGATCTCGGCGTCGGGGCCGATGCCGACCTCCAGGTACTGGCTCCAGGCCCCGGCATCGATCAGCGCCTGCTTGAGCGCCATGGCCTCGGGCGAGCCGGGGCGCAGCGCGCGCAGGTCGTCGCCGACGAGGTCGCGGACCTGCGCGCGGATGCCCACGGCCGCCTCGGGATTGCCGCGTGCGCGCTCCTCGATCACGCGCTCGAGCATCGAGGTGACGAACGTCACGCCCGCCGCCTTCACCGCCTGGAGGTCTATGGGCGAAAGCAGCGACGGCTGCCCGCGATCGCGCTTTGCCGGGTCGCTGTTGGCGATGATCGGAGCGAGCGGGCCGAGGTCTTCGCCCTGCGCATCACGCAGGGCAACGGCCGGATCGGGCTCTTCGCACAAGTCGTGCGCGGTCGGGAATACGGCGCTGACGTCGACCAGGCGGTCGCCGTCGACGCGCACCAGCGAGGGGCCATCGACGTCGGGACGCCAGACGCGGCCGAACAGCAAGGCGCCCGGATCGGTGGGGAGGATGGCTGCGGTCGAAAGGTCCATGGCTCAGCGCCTCCCGAACACGGGCGCGCGGCGCTCGGCGAAGGCGGCCCGGCCCTCGGAGGCGTCGGCGGTGCCGAAACAGATGGCCTGCAGGTCGCGTTCGTATTCGATGGCCTTGTCGTAGGGCATCTGGTGCGCCGCGCGCAGGTTGAGCTTGGCGGTTTCCGCCGCGATCGGCGCACGCGCGGCGATCTGAGCTGCGATCTCGCGTGCGCGGGGGAGCAGGGCATCGAACTCGGTGACCTCGCTGACGAGGCCCCACGCTTCGGCGCGGGAGGCGTCGACCATCTCGCCGGTGTAAAGCATCAGCGCCGCGTTCGACATGCCGACCGAGTGGGCAAGGCCCACGGCCATTCCGCCGCCGCCGATCCAGCCCAGCTTGATCTCGGGAGCGGCGAAGCGGGCGTTGCTGGACGCGATGCGGATGTCGCAGGCCATCGCCGTCTCTAGCCCGCCGCCCAGCGCATAGCCGTTGATCGCGGCGATCACCGGCTTGCGGCAGGCTCGCAGGGCGTCGCAATAGTCCTGCCGGTTGCGGAAGTCCCAGGGCGTTGCATAGGCGTCGAGCGTCGAGATGTCCGAGCCGGCACTGAACGCCTTCTCGCCCGCGCCGGTGACGATGACCACGCGCACGTCGTCGGAGGTGTTGCAGGTAGTCACGGCCGCGACGAGCGCGGCTGCCATGTCCGGGGTCATGGCGTTAAGCTTTTCCGGGCGGTCGAGCACGATGGTGGCGACGTGCTCGGCGATGTCGAAGCGCAGGTTGGCGCTCATGTCTCGGTTCCCCTGATGTAATGGCGGGTGAAGGCGGCCTCGACCCCGGCGAGGACGAGCGCGGCGGGTTCCCCCGCAAGCAGCCCGTCGCGCAGGCGTGCGGAGGCTTCGGTCTGGAAGGCGATGGCACCGTCGTGGCGCGGTCGCAGCGAGGCCGTTTCCAGCGTGGCGCGGGTGGCGGCGTAGAACCCGCCCCACTCGGCATCGACGGCGGGATCGGCCCAGGCGCCGCGCAGCGCCGGCTGGCCTTCGTGGGCGGGGATGAAGCGGGTTTGGGCCTCCTCGCTCATGAGCCAGGAAAGATGCGCGCGCAGTTCGTCGGTGATCTCGCAGCGGCGCGAGACGGCGATGCCGGTGCCGCCTAGGATCGAGCCGATCCCGGCGGGGCCACGCGGCGCGTCGGCAAAGGCGACGCCGTCCTTCGCATAGTTCACGTAGCCGTAGACCAGCGGCACCAGCGCAAGGTCTTCGCCGCGCGCGAGGGCGTCCAGTAGCGCGATGGGGTTCTGGGTGATCCGGGCGCGGGTGGCCTCGCCGGTCAATGCGGCCATGAGATCGTAGGCTTCGCGGCCGACGTGTGGATCGACGAAGGCGTTTTCCGGCCGCGCGCCGGCATGGAGCGAGGCGACGATGGACTGGAACGTCAGCGCCGCATGCGGGCCGGACAAGGACAGCGCCACCGGCTCGCGGCTAGCGAGGTCGGCTATCTCGGCCCAGGTCTCCGGCGGGGTTTCGACGCGCGCGGGGGCGTAGGCCATGACCTGGCTCGCGGCGTCGAGCGGCAGCGCCCAGTGGCGTTCGCCATAGCGATAGCTCGATAGCGACGGTCCGATCGCCGAGGCATCGAGGCCGGTGACCATGGCCTCGCCCATCACATCTTCCATCGGAACCAGACTGCCGTGCGCGACCGCCTCGCCGACATGCGGGTGGTCGAGAACGATGAGGTCGTAGCGCTCGGCCAGGTCGGCGATGGGGTGGGATTCGAACCCTTCGAGGGGGTGGCGGTCCCATGCGATCGACAGGCCGTGTCCGGGCGCGATGGTTTCGGCGGCGGCCTCCAGCGCGCGGTAGCCGCGCGGGTGGTCCCAGGTGAGGCCGCGATAGGCAGGCGCGCTCATGCGTGCTGGCGCACCACGCCGGACTCGATCAACTGCGCGATCTCCTCCGCGCTGCGGCCGCTTTCGCGCAGGATGTCCGCACTGTGCTCGCCCACCAGCGGCGCGCCGCGGGTGATCGCCGAAGGCGTGCGCGAGAAACGGATGGGGAAGCCCGGCACTTTCACGCGGCCTTCGGTGGGGTGGTCGTACTCCACGAACGTACCGTTGTGCTTGATCTGCGGATCGTCGACGAGATCGGCGTAGCCGTAGACGGGGCCGCACCAGATGTCGGCGGCGCGGAACTTGTCGAGCCAGTGCGCGGTTGGCTTGCGGATCAGGTGTTCGCGCAGGCGGGCGAAGATGGCGTCGCGCTGGGTCCAGCCTTCGCGTTCCTCCTCCATGCCGGCGAAGAACGGGTCGTCGAGTTCGCGCGCCAGCGTCTCGAAGCGGGCCATCGCCAGCGTCATATAGCTGTCGGCGGTTTCGAACACGCCGTAGGGCGCGCGGATGTAGCTGTGCGCGTGGGGTTCGGCCGAGCGGGTCTGCGGCTTGCCGCCGACGGTGAAGACCGACAGTTCCTGCATCTGGATCGTGGTGATGGCGTCGAGCATGTTGACCTGCACGAGCTGGCCTTCGCCGGTACGTTCGCGGTGGAACAGCGCGGCGAGCGCACCTTCGAAGGCGCTGTAGGCGGCGATGGCGTCGACGAGGTACTGGCCGGCGGGAGCGGGCGGCGTGCCCTCGCTCCCCGCCGAAAGCATCGCGCCCGACATGCCCTGCAGCAGCAGATCCTGCCCTGGCAGCATGCGATAGGGCCCGTCCTCGCCGTAGCCGGACATCGAGACGTAGATGAGGCGGGGATTGATCGCGCTCAGCGTCGCGTAATCAACGCCGAGGCGCGCCGCCACGCCGGGGCGGTAGTTCTGCAGGAAGACGTCGGCGTCCTTAACCAGGTCGAGCAGCACCGCCTTGCCCTCGGCCGACTTGAGGTCGATCGCCAGCGAGCGCTTGTTGCGGTTGAGCGAGAGAAACGAGACGTTGATGCTGTTGCCCGTCGCTCCGCCGGCCGAGGCATGGCGCTGCCATTCGCCGCTGGTCGGCTCGACCTTGACCACGTCCGCGCCCATGTCGCCGAGGCGCTGGGCGGCGAAGGGCCCAGCCATGGCGATAGAGCAGTCGAGCACGCGAATTCCTTTGAGGATTGTCATTCTCTGGTCCTTCAGGACATGGTCCAGCCGCCGTTGACGTGCAGCGTCTGTCCGGTGATGAAACCCGCCTCGTCGGCGGCGAAGAAGGCGATGGCGTGGGCGATGTCGGACGCGGTGCCGCGCCGCTTGATCGACTGGGCGTCCAGCACCATGCGGTCGTAGCCCTCGGGATCTGGGTGGATCTTCTCAGCGTCGGTAGGGAAGGCGCCGGGCGCGATGGCGTTGACTGTCACGCCCCATTGGCCGAACTCGCGCGCCCAGGCGCGGGTCAGGCCGATCAGCGCACCCTTGGACGCAACGTATGGGGACAGGTTCGCCCAGCCGCCCGAGATGGTGATGCTGGAGATGTTGACGATCCGCCCGAAGCCCTTCGCGCGCATGCCCGGCAGTGCGGCCTGGACCGCGACTATCCCGGCATCGACATTGATGCGCTGGACGAACTGGTGCTCATCGATGGTGTAGTCCTCGAACGGTTTCGAGGGGTAGACCGCCGCATTGTTGATGACGACGTCGATGCCGCCGTGGCTCTCCGCCAGCGCGTCCAGCGTGGGGCGCAAGGCCGCGAGGTCGGCCAGATCGGTGTGCGAGACGGTAAGCCGGCCCGGCCCTCGCCCTTCGGATGCGGTCAGGAGGTTGGCGATCTTCGCGTCGTCATTGTCCAGCGCGATGACGTGCGCACCGCGCTCGATCAGCAGCAGCGTGGTGTCGAGGCCGAGCCCGCCTGCCGCTCCGGTGTAGAGTACGGTGCGGCTCTTCATGCGGCTGCTCCGATTGCCGGGTAGTTGCCGGTGGGGCCGGGGAACTCGTCCTGCGGCTGGAGGGCGGCGCCCTCGATCCGCGTCACGGCAGCGGAGACCGCTTCGGCATCCGGCAGCACGCGCAGGACGGTGTCGTAACGGCGCTCCTCGCCATGTTCGAGCAGGATGAGTTCGCCGCGCTCGCGGGCGAAATCCTTGCCGAGGACATGGTTGGTCGCAGGCTCGATCCCGACCGCGTAATGGCCGGCGTGGAGGTTTTGCCATTCGAACATGCAGGGAAACTGGTCCTTGCGGGTGACCACCGAGAAACCGAAGCCGATCGCCTCGTTGACGATGGCGACTTCGACCCGGGCTGCCGCGTCGGCGGCCATGTCGTGTTGCCAGACCTGTTCGTGGAAATTGACGATTGGCGCGGGCAGGGTGCGATAGCCGACGCCCTGCCTTTCGTAATCGTCGGCGTGCGCGGCCCAGAGCACCTCGCGCACCGGCGCGACGTAGCGCGCTCCCTCCGCCACGACGGGGTGGCCCACGTTGATATGGTAGCAGAACATGTGCGGCGTCGTGTAGAAGCCGTGGTTGACCACGCGGTCGGTCATGCGAATTTCATCGCCGCCTAGGTCGGCCTCGATGCGGCGGATGAGATGCAGGTCCTCACCGAAGACGGTCGACTGGCGCACGATCCCCTCGGCCCAGAAGGTGCAGGCATCGCCTTCCCACCGCTCGCCGTAGCCGGTCAGCTGCGCTGGGATGGTGCCGACACGGCCATGGAGCGACGAGGAGACGACCTCACGCGGGCCGTAGTTGTAGTGCCCTGCCGGGTCGTCGTGCATGAACAGGATGTGGTCGAGGCCGCAGGTGATGTTCAGGCCCGACATGGAGCGGAACCAGCCGAGGCCGCCTTCGCCCTCGTAGTCGTGCAGCGCGGGATTGCGGAAGCCCGAAGGCGAATGCCAGCCCACGGCGCGGCCCGCGTGGTCACACTCAGCGATGTCCATGGCCCGGTCGACCAGCACCGTGAAACGCAGGCCAGATCCGGTGCGGAATTCCAGCAGTCTCACGCCGCGCTCGACGCCGTCGCCCAGCGTCATGAGGCGCACGCCGGCGAACTGCGACAATGATCCGGTACGCTCGGCGAGGTGTCTTTTCGACATCTGCGCGCCATACAGCAAGGCCATGCCTACCCCCTCCATCTTGTAAGACGTATGATGAATACGTAAGGAGGCGGTAGGCGTCAACCGTGGAGAATGGAATGAGCACAATCGTGCGGCGATGCTTCGCCGTGGACCTGGTAGATCAGCCGGAGATGATCGCGCGCTACCGGGCCTGGCACGCGGCGGGTGGGCCTCCCGCCGCGGTGACCGAGGCCATACGCGCGGACGGCGTGCTTGACCTCCAGATATGGATGGTCGGCGACCGGATGTTCATGGTGATGGAGCAGGATGCGGCCATGGCGGCCGATGCCGAGGGCAAGGCGGCGCGGGATGCGGCGAACCCCGAAGTGCAGGCGTGGGATGCGCTGATGCGCACGTTCCAGCGCCCGCTACCCTTCTCGCCGGCCACGACTTGGGTGGAGATGGAGCGGATCTACGCGTTATCGGAGCAGCCTTAGGCGGCTCCGGACGATTTCTTCAGCTTTGGGGGCCGCTTGCCCGGCGCCTTGCCCACGACGATTCGATATGTTCGCGCATGGCTCTCGCTGCGCCATCGGCGTTGCCATCGACGATGGCCTGGTACACCTTGAGATGGGCAGCATGGGTATTGCGAACGTGTTCGACGTTGAGAGTGCCCGAATACCCGTGCGTGTTGAGCGCGCGGGACTGGATTCCATCGATGATCGCCTTGCTGAGCCGGTCGCCCGACATGCGCATGATGACGTCGTGGAAATTCACGTCCTCATGGACATAGGCGGCGGGGGTTTCGATCAAGGCTTCCAGCTTTTCGATCTGAGCCTTCAACTCGGCCCGGCTTTCCACCGTCGCGCGTTTGGCTGCCTTGCCGGCCATCGAGGCTTCCAGCGAGGAGCGGATCTCCGACAGGTTGTCGAGATAGGCGAGCCCATCCTCGCGCCGGAACAATGCGGCCAAGATCATCGGATCGAGGAGATTCCAGGTACTCTGTTCGCGCACGATTGTGCCGCGCCCCTGCAGCGAGACGACGAGGCCCTTCTCGGTCAGGGCAGTGGTGGCTTCCCGCACAACGGTGCGGCTGACACCGAAATGGTCGCAAAGCATGTTCTCGGGGGGCAGGGAAGCGCCCGCCGGATAGACCTCGGTAACGATGGCATTGACCAGTTCCTCGACCACCGCTTCCGCAAGGCGCGGACGCCGCCGCGTCTTTGCGGGGGCTCCCAGGCCGACAACCCTATCCTGCATGCTTTTCCGTACCCTTAGTCCATGGTGATGCGCATCGTTGGCGCCTGATTTACGCTGAACCCACATCACGGAGCGCGTCAAGGCTTGTCAAACGACATAGATCATACATAATATGAATTACGAACAGGGCTTGGGGTAGAGGATTCCCGGATGAAGATCACAGGCTACCGCAGCCTTACCGCATTCCATGACTGGCGACGGCCCGTGGGCGACGTCAACGGCATCGTCGAATCGGGGATCACCGAAGTGCCCGTCCTGCTGGTCGAGACCGATGGTGGACTGACCGGCATCGGGCTGGGCGCGCACCGCGAAATCGACCGCATCTTCCCGGCCGTGGACGGAGCAGACCCACGCGCGGTTTCCACGCTTTATGATTCGATGCTGTCGCATGTTTTCAAGAGCGGACATGCCGGAGCGACTTACGGGACGATCGCCGCGATCGACATGGCGCTGTGGGACCTGAAGGCCAAGATGGCCGACGAGCCGCTATGGCGCACCCTGGGCGCCGGCGACGGCTTTGTGCCGGGTTACGCCTCGGGCTTGTGCTACGGGCTGGAGGACGAGGCTTTCGCCGAGCACTACACTGAATGGGCCGAACGGGGGTTCACCGCGGCCAAGATCAAAGGCGGCCGGGACCTCGACCGCGACATAGCGCGGCTCGAAACCGTGCGCGGCATCCTCTCGCGCAACACGACGCGCCCCGCGCTGATGCTCGACGTGAACGAGGCGTGGAATACCAAGCAGGCGATCCGTCACCTTGCCGAGATCGAGAAGCATATCGACCTCACGTGGATCGAGGAACCGGTCCGACGCTGGGACGCTCCGGGCCACGCCCAGATATCGCGCGCCGCCAGGACGGCGGTCGCGACCGGCGAGAACCTCACCGGGCTGGAGCAATACGCGCCGCTGTTCGACGCCGGCGCGGTCGATATCGTGCAGACGGGCAGCGTCTGGGGTATCACCCATTTCCTGCGAGTGGCGATGGCTGCTCATGCGCGGGGCCTGCCGGTCTCGCCGGTGGCCTACAACGCCAACCCGGTCGCCCATGCTGCGGCGGCCGTGCCAAACATGATCGGCATCGAGGTGCAGGACTTCGCCTTCCCGACCGGCTTCGCGGTCGACCAGCAGATCGCCGATGGCGGCATCGTGCTGGGCGACCGGCCGGGGCTGGGCATCGAGATCGACGAGGCGGCGGTCGCGAGGTCCGCCGCTGCGACCGGCTGGGGCGAACGCGGCGGCCCGCATCGCCGCCCGGCGGGCGCGGGGCTTCGCCTCGTGCCCGAGACGCGGCGGGCTTCGGAATGATGCACGGCGGCGTATCCGAACAGGCGTGGATCACGGGCCGGGCGCGCTGGCGGCTCCAGCTCTCGCTGATGGTCAACTTCTTTCTGCTCATGGGCCTCTACAGCGGCGTGCTGGGCGTGCTGCTGCCTAACCAGATAGCCGAACTCTCGCCCGCGTCGAAGGAGAACAACCTCGCGCTGCTGTTCGCGATCACGTCGATCTTCTCGACGCTGGCGACGCCCATCGCCGGGGCCTTGTCCGACCGCACGCGCAGCCGCTGGGGGCGGCGCTCGCCCTGGATCGCGATCGGCTCGCTGGTCGGTTCGGCCTCGCTGTTCGGGGTTTCGTGGATGACCGGGTTCTGGTCGCTCATGGTACTCTGGGTCATGGCGGCGGTCGCTTACAACGCGATGCAGCCGGCGATGACGACGCTGATTGCCGATCGCTTCGCGCCCGAGACGCGCGGCAGTGTCTCGGGCATCGTCGGCGCCGGGATGACCGCCGGGCTCACCGCAGGCACCGTGGTGGCAGGCTACCTCGCCTCCGAGCGGATGCTGGCCTACGGCCTCTTCGCGGGCGCCATTGCGGTCTCCTGCGTGGCCTTCGTGGCGCTCAACCGCGAGCCACCGAGCGACGCGCTGCCGCGCCGTCCGATCCATTGGCCCACGTTCTTCCAGAGCTTCTGGATCAGCCCCCGCGAGCATCCCGATTTCGCCTGGGCCTTCGCAAGCCGGTTCACGATCTACATGGGATATCAGGCGGTCGCCGCCTATCTCCTGTACATCCTGCGCGACTACGTGGGGCTGGGGGACGATGCCTCGAACCTCGCCATCGCCAACATGGCCATGGTAACGCTGGTGTGCCTCGTGGTGTCGTCGCTGGCGTCGGGCTGGCTGTCCGACCGGATCCAGCGGCGCAAGCCCTTCGTCGTCGGCGGCAGCCTCATCATGGGCGGGGCGATGGTGGCGCCGCTGATCGCGCCCTCGATGGCCGGAATGTGGGTCTACGCGGCCGTCATCGGCGTGGGGTACGGCATGTTCATGTCGATCGACATGGCACTCATGACCCAGGTGCTACCTAAAGCGGCGCTCGGCGACGAGGGCAAGGACCTTGGCGTCCTCACCACCGCCGTGAACATCCCGCAGATCATCAGTCCGGTGATGGCCGCCGTCCTGCTTGGAATCTTCGGCGGCGACTACCGGGCGATCTTCATCGCCGCTGTCGTCTTCGTCCTCGGCTCTGCGCTGTGCGTTCTGCCGATCAAGTCGGTCCGATAATTCATAATATGTATGATGTAATTTGACACAATAACTTTAGCCGGCCATAACGCCGACAAAGAATTTCGAGGGAGAGTCGAGATGTCCAACGAGGGAAGCCTTCGCAGCGCGGCCAAGACGGCGCTGCTTTTTTCAGCTGCATCGGTGCTAGCGCTGGCAACGTCCGCGAACGCGCAAGAGGCCGTAGGCGGCCAGGGCGCTTCGGAGGCCGCTGACAGCGAGGCCGAGAACGTCATCATCGTCGCGGGCATCCGCGCCAGCCAGAAGGTGGCGATCGACATCAAGCGCGATTCCATCGCGGTGGTGGACTCGATCGTCGCCGAAGACCTTGGCAAGCTGCCAGACCAGAACGTCGCGGAATCGCTGCAGCGCATCGCCGGCGTCACCATCGAGCGCAACCGCGGCGAGGGCCGCTACATCACCGTGCGCGGCTTCGGGCCGAAGTTCAATGCGGTGACCGTCAACGCCCGCACGCTCGCGACCGACAACAACGGTCGCGAATTCTCGTTCGACGTCATGCCTTCCGAGATCATCTCGGGCGCCGATGTCTACAAATCACCCCAGGCCAACATCAACGGCGCCTCGATCGGCGCCACCGTCGACGTGAAGACCCTGCGCGCGATCGACCAGAAGGATGAGTTCGCCATCAGCGCCTCGGCCGGGCAGATGTGGGCGGAACTTGCGGACAAGTTCAATCCCGAGGTTTCCGGTGTCGCCTCGTGGCGCAATGCCGACAAGACCATCGGCATCTCGGTGTCGGGCGTCTACACCAAGCGCGACACCCGCAACGACGAGTTCACCATCGGCGCGGGCCACGTGAAGCGTTCGAGCACCGACTCCTACTACGCTGCCGGCGGCGTTCCGGGCGCGCGCATCGGGCCGAACGTCGCACCGTTCAGCCGTGTCTCGATGCCGTCGAACCTGTCGCCGTTCTTCTTCGAGCGCAGCCTCGAGCGCTACGGCTTCTCTGGCTCGCTCCAGTTCCGGCCCACCGACACGCTGACCCTGTCGGTTGACGGCCTGTATTCTAAGGCCGATTTCCGCGAGCAGCAGACCGGCCTTGCCTACGACTTCTCCGGCGGCACGCTGGTGGAGCAGGTGGTCGAAGGCAACGAGGCGGTCTACCAACGCTACCAGGGCGGCTTTGTCGACCAGATCCTGCAGTACGACCACCGCAGGGTCATGACCAACCAGTTCGGCGCCAACGTCGAATGGAAGCCCACCGAAACGCTCAAGATGAGCTTCGACGCATCGCGTTCCAAGGCAGAGCGGCGCGGCAAGGAGGACAACCTCTTCACCACGATCCGTCGTAAGAACATCGACCTGTTCTTCGATCGCCGCTCGGGCAGCCCGATCTACGAATACGGCTTCACCAGCCCGAACTATCCCAACGCGGCTACCAACCCGAACGGCATCACCGCGCACTACTACATCTGGGGCGGCGGCACCGACGTCGACGACAAGATCGAGGAGTACCGTTTCGACAACGAGTGGGAAGCCACTTCGAATCTGAAGCTGTTCGCGGGTGCCATGTACTCACGGCGCACCAAGACGCTGACCGGCGACGAGATGCCCTTCGGCGAACAGTGCGCCTACTGCGGTTCCGACCGCGTGCTGCCGGCCGCGCTGTTCAGCCCGACCAATCGCAACTTCTTCCAGGGCGGCGGGCCGGACAACATCATCCACGACTGGGTGATCTACAGCCCGCAGCAGCTCGTGGGCGTGATTGACCAGTTCGCCGCGGCGGATGGAAAGGCGTTCAACCCGGCGGTATTCTCACCCTCGGCCTCGTCGGTCGTCGATGAGAAGGTGAAGATCGGCTACGCCATGGCCAACTTCACGACGGACGTTGGCTCGATGCCGCTGACCATCAATGCCGGCGTGCGCTACGAAGGCACCGAGTATACCTCGAACGGCGCATCGCGCACCGTCCTCAGCGCCCAGCCCAACGGGCAGGGGCAGAACATCATCGTCGTCTCGCCAGTCGTGCCGGTGGGTTTCAAGGGCAAGTACCATGACTGGTTGCCCTCGGTGAACATCAAGCTGGAGGCGACCAACGAACTGATCCTGCGCCTGTCCGCCTCCAAGGTGATGACACGCCCGACGCTGACCGACCTGTCGCCGCGTCAGTCGATCCAGACCAACCCCGGCAACGAGACGATCAGCCGTGGTAACCCCAACCTCCAGCCGTTCCGCGCCAAGCAGGTCGAGGGCGATATCGAGTGGTACTTCACCGGCAACGCGCTGCTTTCCGCCGCGGTGTTCTACAAGAAGATCGACTCGTTCGTGACGCTGGTGACCACTCCGCAGCTGGTCGACCAGGTGACCTTCCAGGTCACCGTGCCCGACAACGGCAAGGGCGCGACGGTGAAGGGCTTCGAACTCGGCTACCGCCAGGCGTTCACGACCCTGCCTTCGCCGTTCGACGGCCTCGGCGTGCAGACCAGCTTCAACTACACCAAGTCGAATGCCAACTACACCAACCAGGTCGCCGGCGTTTCCTACGGGCTCGAGGGGCTTTCCAAGAGGTCGTACAGCCTCGTCGGGTTCTACGAGAAGTACGGGGTGCAGGCGCGCATCGCCTATACCTGGCGCGACAACTTCCTGCAGGTCGCCTCGGGCCGCAACGGCGAGCCGGAGTACTTCGACTCCTATGGTCAGCTCGATGCGGGCCTGTCCTACGAGGTGACGCCGCAGTTCACCGTCTTCGCGGACGCGCTCAATCTCAACGACGCGAAGGAGTTCATCTACTCGGTGAGCACGGACCGCACCAAGGAGTACCGCAAGACCGGTCGCCGCTTCTCGGGCGGCGTGCGCGTCCGCTTCTGACGGCCATTGGCGAGGGACTGGGGCCTGCCGCCCTGGTCCCTCGCTCAACCCAAGGAATACGTATGTTCATGAAGCGCCTGGCCCCAGCCCTGCTCGTGCTGGCGGCGCCGGGATCGCCGGCGATGGCAGCGACCACGCCGATGGCGCAGGCGGTCACCGCCAAGCCCCGCGTGATCGTCCTGACCGACGTGGGGTCGGACCCAGACGACATGGAATCGATGGTGCGGTTCCTGCTCTACACCAATGAGTTCGACGTCGAGGCGCTGGTGCCCTCGACCTCGCGGCACCTGAAGGATTCGGTCCACCCCGAACAGATCCTCAAGCGCATCGATGCCTACGAGACCGTGCTCCCCAACCTTCGCGCCCACGCGAAGGACTGGCCTTCCGCCGCCGACCTGCGCGCGCGGGTACGGCCCGGACGGCCCGAATACGGCATGGCGGGCGTCGGGGTGGGCAAGGACACCGAGGGTTCGCGCAGCATCGTCGCCGCGCTCGATAGCCCGGATCCGCGGCCGGTGTGGATCTGCGTCTGGGGCGGCGCGGTCGATCTCGCCCAGGCGCTGTGGTCGCTGCGCGAGACACGGCCGCCGGAAGAGGTAGCAAGGCTCGCCGCGAAGCTGCGCGTCTACTCGATCTCCGACCAGGACAACGCCGGGCCGTGGGTGCGCCGCCAGTTCCCCGACGTGTTCTGGATCGTCAGCCTGACCGCGCACCGGCACTACAACCTCTCGACCTGGGGTGGTATCTCGGGCGACCGGATGTACTATTTCGACGGCCCGGACTTTACGACCGTCTCGAAGGAATGGCTGCGCGAGAACGTCCAGATCGGCCCGCTCGGCGCGCTCTATCCGAACTACGAATTCATCATGGAGGGAGACACGCCCAGCTTCCTCTACCTCGTCTCGAACGGCCTCGGCGATCCCGAGCATCCCGATTACGGCAGCTGGGGCGGGCGCTACGGCAAGGTCTCCGAGTGGGACGGCATCTGGACCGATACCAGCGATCTCGTCGCCGGCACCGACGGCAAGCCGCGCCAGACCAACAAGGCGACCATCTGGCGCTGGCGCGAGGCGTTCCAGAACGACTTCGCCGCGCGCATCCAGTGGACGGTGCAGTCCGCGTTCAAGGGCGCCAACCACGCGCCGCAACTCGTTCTGAACGGCAGGGATGGCACCGCGACGGTCGAGATCGCCGCCAGTCCCGGCCAGACAGTGCGCCTGTCCGCGTCTGGCTCACGCGATCCCGATGGCGACGCGGTGGACTACAACTGGTGGCAGTACCGCGAGGCCGAGGCGGTCAACCGCAACCCCCGCGTCGAACTCCAGCGCGGAGACCCGCAGGAGACCCGCTTCGTCGTCCCCGAGGTGAGCGAGCCCACCCGCTTCCACATCATCCTGGAGGCGCGCGACAAGGGCACACCCGCGCTCACCAGCTATCGGCGCGCGATCGTGACCGTGAAGCCGCGCCGCTGACCGCTCAAGCGATCACCAGCCTCAGGCCGAGCGAGCGCAGCCGGTCGGCCATGTCGGGCGGAATCCCGCTGTCGGTGACCACGGTGCCGACTTCCTCCAGCCCGCACACGATCGCCCCTGAGGATGACGTGAACTTGCTGCTGTCCACCAGCAGGATGACTTCCTCCGCCCGGTCCATGAAGCGGCGCTCGGCGGCCACGAGGATGACGTCCTGCTGCATCACCCCCTGAGGGCCTACTGCGGCGGCACCCATGAACAGCTTGGGCGCATGGAAGCGCGGCATGGATTCCTCTCCGGCGGGCGCAAGGATGATGTTCTGCTCGCGGAACACCGTGCCGGAAGGCAGCAGCACCCGCGTGCCCGGTTGGGGCAGCAGGGCGTCGACGATGTGCAGCGAATTGGTCAGCACCTGGCATTCCAGCCCGGCCAGGTGCGGGCACATCTGCAGGGTGGTCGTGCCCCCGTCGATCATGATGCCCTCCCCGGGGTGGCACAGCTCGGCGGCGGCGCGCCCGATCGCCTGCTTGGCGGGGAGGTTGAGTGTTATGGACTGCTCGAACGGCGTCCCGGACAGCCCCTGAGGCGCCGCCGGCCTGTCCTCCGGCAACCGCGCGCCGCCGTGGACGCGCAGGATGCGCCCGCCTTCTTCAAGCCGCGTCAGGTCGCGCCGGATCGTCGCGGGAGAGGCGCCGAGCCGGGCTTCGAGAGCGCGGTAGCTCACGAAGCCGGTGTCGCTCACCGCTTCCAGGATCAGGCGTTCACGCTCGGTCGAGTGCATCGGGGTCCTTGGTACTGCGTGTTCGAGGCCTATGGACCGTGTTTCGATCAAAATCCATCATCGCCGCTCAATTCAGTGGTAAGCGCCAGTTTCGAGCATGTTGCCCGCCCCGATGATGACCGTCGATCCGACCAGCAGCCCGATGCCCAGGAACACCAGCGCGCGGGTGCGCCGGCCAGCGCCTTTCCACTCCTTGAGCGCGAAGCCCCAGAGCGTCGAAAACAGGATGATCGAGGCCATGTGCAGCGTCCACGAGGAGAAGCCGTAGCGGCCCATCTGGCTCTCGCCCATCGTGTAGAAGAAGAACTGGAAGTACCAGAGCGTGCCGCCCATCGCCGCCAGCAGGTAGTTGGCGAGCAGCGGCGCGCGGCCCGACGCCGGTTCGGTGGAGGCGCCAAGCAACTGGGCGAAGCTGCGATTGCGCTTGATCAACAGGGCGCACCAGATCGCATTGGTGGTCAGCCCACCCGCCAGCACTACGCAAAGTACCGGCAAGCCCTGGTTCAAAGGGTCGGTTCCGGCTGCCAGCGTCAGGTCGCGGATCGGCTGCCCTGCGTCCAGTCCCCATGCGAAGCAGCCCGACATCACGCCCGAGAAGACCGCGATCAGCAGGCCCTTGCGCAAGTCGAACTCGGCCACGCCTTCGGACGCATGCCCGGCCAGATCGCTGTCCTTCGCACGGCCCGCCAGCGCGACGACGACGATGCCGATCAGAGTCACCACGATGCCCAGCAGGGTAAGCTTGCCGCTGAGGCGGGAGGCGATCTCTCCAAGTGTGCCTCGGAAGATCGGCGGCCCCATGGTGCCGATCACGGTGGTCAGCCCCAGCGCGACGGCCATTCCGAGCGAAAGCCCCAGATAACGCATCGTCAGCCCGAAGGTGAGGCCACCGAAGCCCCACATCGCACCCCAGAACCAGCACCACAGCAGCGTACCGCGCGGAGCGGCGCCGAGCACGCCCAGCAGGTCTTCGGTGCGCAGGCTGGCGAAGATCCACGGCGCGATCAGCCACGAGAAGACGCCGCCCACCAGCCAGAAGATCTCCCAGGACCAAAGCCGGATGCGCTTGTAAGGCACGTAGAAGCTGGCCGAGGCGAAACCCCCGATCCAGTGGAAGATGACGCCAAGCGCCGGATTGCCCCCCATCGGTATCACGTCCTCTCGATTATCTTGTTCTGGTCACGCAGGTATGCTCATCGCCGCATCGCGCCATCTCGCCCGGTAGCTGTCGAGATCGCCTGCCAGCGGTTCGACCCGGCGCAAGGCGCCATCGGCTTTCAGTCCAGGGTCGATGAGCCTCAGCGCTCCGAACGAGACATTGTTGTGCGCATTGGCGACGAAGACCTCCGTTTTGGGCCTGAGCGCGGCGAGGGCGCGCACGAAGACTTCGGCCTCGGCAAAGCGGCCCTCGATCAGCAGCCTGTCCTTCGATCCGATGAGGTCGAGCGCGGTATCGGCGACCAGCGCCGCATAGAGGCACACGGCCGCGCGCCGCGCGTACCAGGTGCCCTGCCACTCGACCGGGGCGTTGACCCACCGCGCGTCGCCGGCGGGGAAGGGGCCGAAACCGGGGGCCAGCGTCGGCATCATCATGGTGCGGCGCCGCAGCAGCGCGGGTACTTCGTCCATCAGCTTGGGCTGGTCGGGCCGGATGTCGATGCGGCGGGTGTCGAGCTGGATGATCGTCTCGATCTCGCGACCGCCCATGAACCGCGCGGAGGGCACGGGGCGGCCCAGGACATCGACGTTGACCAGCGTGTCACGCCCCTCCGGCAGGTCGGTGATGGGAACCGCTTCGCGTGCCAGCCGCATCGACACGAACCAGGTGCCGGTGGACAGGATCGTCGCTTCCGCGTCCGCGATCTCGGCCAAACCGCGGGCGGCGAGCAGCGCGGCGTTGGAATCGTGAAGCCCTGCAAGCACTTGCGCGCCCGGCGGAAGGCCGGTCTCGGCTGCGAGGTCGGGGCGCAGCGTTCCGACCACGTCACTTGCCAGTACCACCGGCGCGAACCGGTCGGCCCAGCCCAGCCGGCGCGCCATCGGGGAGAAGCGCGCTTCGGCGGGAGACCACAGGTCGGTATGACAGCCCAGGCTCGTCACTTCGCTGACCGCGCGTCCCGTGAGGAACCAGGCCCAGTACTGCGCCCAGGGCAGCAGCGTGGCGTCCGCCATCGCCTCGGGATGACGCTGCGTCATCCAGTACACCTGCGCTCCAAGGTTCAGCCCTTCCGGCAGGGCCGGAGAACCGGTGATCGCGAAGGGATCACGCTCGGCGCGGTATGCGGCCATGACCTCGGCCGGGATCGCCTGCTCGTAGTCGAGCGGCGCGAACACCAGGGCGTCTCCACCACCGTTGCCGCCCAGCGCTGCAAATCCAGCGCCGTGCGCGACCGGGACGATCGCCTCGACCGGATGGCCCGCCCAATCGCGCAGCGCCGCACGCAGCCAATCGCCGATCCCGTCCGCATCGAGGCAGCGCACGCCATCCTTTTCGCACGCACTATTGGGGCGCACCTTCCGGTCGACCATCTGCCCGGCGCGCGTCCACAGCGTCACCTTGCTCAGGGTCTTGCCAATATCGACGACTATGAAGACGCCTGCTGCGGCCATTCTCTCAGCCCATTCCCGATGAACCATGTCTGCGCACGGCATTCGTTTGATTGAATATGATTGCTTAGTATCGAATCAGATTGAATCTGAAAAGGGGCAATGTTAGACGACGGACATGGACACGATCATTCTCCCCGAAACGACCACCGCTGCCGAAACAGCCTCCGCACCCGCGATTCCCTTTGCCGTGCCGACCAGTCGCTGGGACGAATCGGTGGCGGCCACGCTCAGTCTTCCGCAACAGCTGTTGTACCGCTCCAACCTGCTCGGTTCGGACCTAACGGTCACCAACTTCGGCGGTGGCAACACCTCCGCCAAGCTGGAGGAAGTGGACCCGCTCACCGGCGAAAAGGTCGAGGTGCTGTGGGTCAAGGGTTCGGGGGGTGACATCGGTTCGATGAAGCTGGACGGCTTCGCGACGCTGTATCAGCACAAGCTCCTCTCTCTTGAACAGCACTATGGCGGGCCTGACGACGACGATGAGATGGTCGGCTATCTTCCGCACTGCACCTTCAACCTGAACGGCCGCGCGGCCTCGATCGACACGCCGCTGCATTCGTTGCTGCCGTTTGCGCACGTCGATCACGTTCACCCGGACGCGATCATTGCGCTGGCCGCCAGTTCCGGCGGTGAAGCGGCCACTCAGGCTATCTGGGGCGGACGGATCGGCTGGCTGCCGTGGAAGCGCCCGGGCTATACGCTCGGCGTCCAACTGCGCGACTACGTGGCCGCCAACCCGCAGGTCGAGGGCGTCATGCTGGCGGGCCACGGCATCATCTGCTGGGCCGACAGCGCGCGCGCCTGCTACGAGCATACGGTGGAACTCATTGCCGATGCGGCGAACCACCTCAATTCGAAGCTCGCCGGCAAACCGGCCTTTGGCGGCGCCTCGTTCCCCGACACAGCCTCCGCGGAACGTGCCGCTACCGCCGCCCACCTCATGCCGCGCCTGCGTTCGTTGATGACGGGTGCGCGGCGCAAGGTTGGGCATTTCTCGGATGACGCCGAGGCCTTGGAATTCGTTAACTCCGTGGATTTCCAGCGGCTTGCGGACCTTGGAACCTCGTGCCCGGACCACTTCCTGCGCACCAAGATCGCGCCGCTGACGCTCGATCCTGAACGTGTCCTAGACGACACCTACCTCGCCATGAAGGTCACCGACTACCGCGCGATGTACGCGTCCTATTACGAGCGCAGTTCCCGGACAAATTCACCCGCGATGCGCGATCCGAATCCCGTCGTGGTGCTGGTGCCTGGCGTCGGACGTATGACCTTTGCGACCGACAAGACCACCGCGCGCCTCGCGGGTGAATTTTACGGTAACGCGATCAACGTCATGCGCGGTGCTGAGGCGATCGGCGATTACATCGCGCTTGACGAACAGGAAGCCTTCGACATCGAGTACTGGCTACTCGAGGAAGCCAAGCTGCAGCGCATGCCCGCGCCGAGGCCTCTGGTCGGTCGCGTGGCGCTCGTTACAGGCGGGGCCGGCGGCATCGGCGCGGCGAGCGCGGCACGGCTGATGGCAGACGGCGCCTGCGTCATGCTGGCCGACCGCGACGCGGCGGCGATCGAGGAGGTACACGCCGGTTTCGCAAAGCAATTCGGCAAGGACGTCGTGCGCGCGGTGGTCTGCGACGTGACGGACGAGGCGCAGGTAGCCGAGGCCTTCGCCGCCGCTGCTCGCGAATTCGGCGGTCTCGATATCCTCGTCGCCAACGCGGGCATCGCGTCATCCGCGCCGCTAGAGGAAACAACGCTCGAACTGTGGAACCGCAACTACGAGGTTCTGGCGCAGGGCTACTTCCTCACCAGCCGCGCAGCCTGGCCGCTGCTCAAGGGCATGAAGGAGCAGGGCGGCACCAGCGTCGTCTTCATCGGATCGAAGAACGGCGTGGCGGCGGCGACCAACGCTAGTGCCTATGCCTCGGCCAAGGCGGCCGCCAACCATCTCGCGCGCTGCCTGGCGCTGGAGGGCGCTCCGCACGGCATCCGCGTCAACGTCGTCAATCCTGACGCCGTCATCAAGGGCAGCCGCATCTGGGACGGCGACTGGCGCAAGGAACGCGCCGGTGCTCACGGCATCGACTCCGGCAAGGAACTGGAGGAACACTACCGCCAGCGTTCCATGCTCAAGCGCGACGTGCTGCCGAGCGACATCGCCGAAGCCGTCTACTTCCTGGCGGGCGACCAATCCGCGAAGTCGACCGGCAACATGATAAACGTCGACGCAGGGAACGCGCAGGCGTTCACGCGCTGAAGGTCGACGGGAGAGGATAAGAACAATGCCGACATTGCCGATTTCCGCCGAACTGATCGCCGAGGCCAATGCCCGTGCGGCCGAGGCGCTCGACGACGAATACGCAGCGCTGGGCCGCAAGCTGGAACGCTCTGGCATCGCCATCGACGCGGTAAAGGACAAGGTCGCGGGCTTTTCCGTCGCCGTGCCCAGCTGGGGCGCGGGCCGGGGTGGCACTCGCTTCGCCAAGTTCCCGATCCCCGGCGAGCCGACCAACATCCACGAGAAGCTGGAGGACTGCGCCGTCATCAACCAGCTTTCGCGCGCCACGCCGCGTGTCAGCCCGCATTTCCCGTGGGACAAGGTCAGCGATTATGGCGCCTTGCGCGAGGAAGCCGCCACTCTCGGCCTCGGTTTCGACGCGGTGAACTCAAACACCTTCCAGGACCAGAAGGGCCAGGCGCAGAGCTACGCCACAGGTTCGTTGTCCTCGACGATCGAGGCGACCCGCCAGCAGGCGGTGGAGCACAACATCGAATGCATAGAGATCGGCCGCCAGCTCGGCTCCACCGACCTCACCGTCTGGGTGGGTGACGGGACCAATTTCCCCGGCCAGCAGGATTTAGGCCGCAGCCTCGACCGCTATCTGGACGCGGCGTCCCAGGTCTACGCGGCGCTGCCGGACGACTGGCGCATGCTGCTGGAACACAAGATGTTCGAGCCGGCGTTCTACTCCACCGTCATCAGCGACTGGGGCTCCTCGATCCTCGCCGCGCAGGAACTGGGGCCCAAGGCCAAGTGCCTCGTCGATCTCGGCCACCATGCGCCCAACGTCAACATCGAGCAGATCGTGGCGCGCCTGCACCGCTTCGGAAAGCTCGGCGGCTTCCACTTCAACGACAGCAAGTACGGCGACGACGACCTCGATTCCGGCACGATCAACCCGCACCAGTTGTTCCTGGTGTTCAACGAACTCGTCGAGGCGGAACTCAGCCCGCGCGACGGCTTCAGGCCAGCGTACATGATCGACCAGTCGCACAACGTGACTGACCCGATCGAATCCATGCTGTCCTCCGCCGAGGCGATCGGTTCGTGCTACGCCAAGGCGCTGCTAGTGGACCGCGAGGCGCTGCACCTCTCGCAGGAGGCCAATGACACGATGATGGCCTTCCAGGCGCTGCGCCGCGCCTACAACGTCGATGTCAGCCCGATCCTCGCAAAAGCGCGCGTCGAGGCGGGCGGCGCTGCGGACGTTCTCGCCGTCTACCGCGAAAGCCGCTGGCGCGATCGCAAGGCGCAGGAGCGCCAAGCCGTGGGTCTTGGTGCCGGCATCGTCTGATCCCGGCACAGAGACCACGCACTACCAAATGCGGCGGATCGCCCGGGAATGCTGGGTCGATCCCTGGAAGAACACCCCTAGTTAAGCCCATAATGCACGCCTCTACGTCAAACGACGTAACGCCATGATCCCCCGTTTCAGGTACAACCAAGGAGTGCCGATAGCATCGGCTGCGAAACTTAATCGAGGGATCTCCGAATGAGCGGAACGGTTGCGGCAGAAAAGCCCTCCTATATGGTGAGCGCCCCCGTCACCATGGGACTGGATAACCTGGGCAGGGTGCAAGGTGGGCCGGTCAAGCAGGCTTTCTTCACCCATTTCCAGCCGGCCTTCCTGCTCGCGGTGGTGGCTTTCTATTACTATGCGCCGGCGGCGTGGATCAAACCTTCTGTCACCCTGTGGATCGGGCTCGGCGTCAAGTTCATGATGCTGGGCATGGAATGGATCAGCCCTCGCTACAAGAGCTGGCAGCACACCTGGAAGGAGCTCGCCTGCGACACCTTCTATGTTGCCATGGGCATGATGGTGGTCAGGGTCGTGTTTGGACCGATCAACAGCGACGCGATCCTCTCCTGGTTCCAGGACACGTTCGACATGGCCAAGTTTGCCTGGTTCATCGGAATGCCCCTGCTGCTTCAGGCCTTCCTGATCTCGTTCATCGGCGATTACTTCCAGTACTGGATGCACCGCGGCATGCATAACTGGTACCCGCTGTGGGTCACCCACGCACCGCACCACTTCGTCACCCAGCTGAACGTCCAGAAGGGCAGCATCGGCAACCCGATCGAGATCTTCCTGATCGGCCTCGGCGTGGGCGGCCTGTTCGACTTCCTGCCGCGCGCCGCGCTGCTGGCAGGCGCTTTCGGCCTCGCGGTTAGCAGCTACCAGCACTGCAACATCCGCTTCAACACCCCGAAGTGGTGGTTCAAGATCTTCAACACCACCGAGCACCACAGTCTGCACCACGCACAGGACTACGACAGCACCCGCAGCAACTATTCCGGCACCTGGATCTTCATCGACCGCATCCACGGCACCTGCCGCGACGGTGAGGCCGAGCTGCTGGGCCAGGAAGGCGGCCGCCGCATGTCGATCTGGGAAACTATGCACTATACCTTCACCGAGCCTTACAAGGTGCTCAAGGAAAAGTTCGCCCGTCGCCAGCCGATGACCGCGATCCCGGCGGAGTGAATCGAAGCCGTTCGGCTGCATGAGTTGAAGACCCCGCTATCTCCGGGCCGGCACCGTCGAGGTCAGGCCGGCCCGTGTCGCGGCGCGCGCGTGCCTTGAAGGCCGGGGCCCTATCCAGAGGAATACCTTTGTGAAGCTACGTTTCTTAGACTGGATCTGGCGGATAAAGGGAACTTTCCCGATAGACCCGCCCCAGTCCGCTGCGGAAGCCTTCGGCAAGCTCGATAGCCTGCTGCAGGAAAAGAACACGACCTACCGGATCCAAGGCGATACGCTGACCTTCACGAAGAAGGCCCAGCTGCCCCAGGACAAGATGTCGGTTTTCGACGCCGGCACCTGGCGTGTCGCGGATGGCGTGCTGCGTTACGACATGACGAGCCGTGCGTTGCTCGCGTGCTTCCTGGCTCCGTTGCTTTTCTTTGCCGTCGGACATATCGGCGTGGCCCTAGACCAATGGCGAAATCCGCCGGAAGTGGTGAAGGCGAAAGAGGAAGCGGCGAAGAAGAGGTCGAAGATCAAGGCCGAAGACGTGCCGATGAATTCGATCGACCAGTTCCTTGGCGCTCCCAAGCCCGAGAAGAAGAAGGGTGCCGAGGAGATCGGCAAGCGGAACCGGAAACCCTCGATGACGACCGCCTATGTCTTCATGGGCATCTTCTTCGCTTTGTGGGTCATGGGACGGATACTCGAGCACAGGCTGATCCACTCCCGTCTCCGCCGAATACTCGCGGGCGAAGATTTGCTTCCAGCGGCCGCTTCTGCCGGCGATGGGGGATCTCCGTTCGTCCACAACGGCCTGGAAATGAGCCATTCACGCATCTGAACGCGGGCCGGCAGTGCTGCCGGCCCCTTTCCTGTTTCCAGCCTGCACGAAGCCAGGGGCTCGTCCGTCCGGATGGCAACCAAATCACCGTGTCCGCGTGAAGTTACTCCCTTCGTGATGCCCGGCCTTTAGACCCGAACGACCAAGGCTTCCTGACAGGAAGCCAGGCTCTCTTGGCGACCAGAATGGCTGGCGTCTTGCATCCGGCGTCCAAATTAAGGCCGCTTGACGTTGCGCGAGTGGCCGCCCTGGCCGGGGTCCTCGTCCTGAGCGCATTGCTCTTCTAGCCGCTGCTCGCAATGGTTCAGGAACTTTCGGACAAGGATGCGGGTTTGACCGGCCGGGCCTACCTTTGGTACCGCACAGATTTCATCATAGTCCAGCGCCCATGGCTCGGCATGGGGTATTTCGGATTCTGGACTCCTGCGAATCCCGATGCGATCGGTTTGTGGCGCTTTTTCGATCTTGGGCAGGAGAGCACGGGCTTTTCTTTCCATAACAGCTATATCCAGACCATCATCGAAACCGGATATATCGGTGTCTCGATCATGGTCGGATGCTGACTTCTCGGAAGTGTCACGCTGCTGCGGCGCATTGTTCTGGTCCCTTCTCTGGCCAACTGCATTCGGCTCAGTTACCTGGCGCTGCAGCTGAGCAAGTCCCCGTTGAGCCGATCAGGCCGGCAGCTTTGATCGCGCCCACCATCATGCTGTTTGCGGCGCTGGGATTTGGATGCTTTCCTGTATCGCGCTGCAAAGCGGGAAGGGCGCCCCCTCACGATTAGCCACCTGAAGCGGCAAGTCGACTGCTTTGGCGCGGCGCGAGCGCGGCGAAAGCCTAGCACTCGAGCAGATTCACCCCTTTGCGATCAAGCCTGCCGGGCGTCGTGGCAACCTATTGCGTCAAGCTCAGTTCGCCGACGAGCCCGCGCAGCTGTTCGATTTTTTGATGCGGAAGAGCGTTGTCGAGGATCGCCATGTTCGCACGGATATTCGCGGGGTTTGACAACGAAAAAATCACGGGGCCGCGACCATTTGCATCAACCGCCTCAGCAAGGAATAGGCGGGCCAGTTGTCCGACGTCGAGCCTGTCCATCTCGAGCCTTTCCTGCCAACGCGCTTGCATTTCCGGCTGGTTCTGAAGCCGCCTGACGAGGTCTGAAAAGGCAGCGCCAAGCGGCGAGTGCGTGGCGAGTACAGGTACGCCGTCAAAGCCTGCCTTGTCCTGCAGGCGCAGCCAGATGCTGTCGGGGGCCTGAGCGAAAGCGAATACGCCCGGGTACGGCGCCAGGATTGCCCGTGTCTCGCCGCGCCCGGTGGCAAGTCCGTAAGCTCCGATCTGTCCCTCCGCCCGAAGCCGTTCCAGCATTGCCAGGAGATCGTTGGTCACGTCCGCAGGAGCGGCTTCGTGCAGCAGCAGCAGGTCGACCCTGTCCGTGCCGAGTTCCGAAAGGCTCGTATGCAGGCTCGTCCGGACTTGTTCGGGCCGGAAACGATGGGCCGGCGCCTTGGCAAATTGCGCTACGGGCGTCCCTGTGACGGCTGCAATCTTGCGTGCCACTTAGGCCGCAAAATGCTGGCTCGGCGGGAGTATGCCCACCTTTGTCGCGATGAACATATTCTCTTTTCTACGAGGATCTACGCTACCTAGAACCGCCTCTGCGCTCCCGCAACGGTACATTATACCAGTATCGAAATACTGTAACGCGTAATTTGTTGAAAAATACAGAATTATTATCACCTCCTTTGACAAAATGTACGGCGAGTAACTACTCGTTGCCGAACTCAATGCAGTAGTCAAATGGTAATACAACCGAATTTACATCCATTTTCTACCTTCCTGTTTTCATAAAAGCATGCCTTCGTGATAGGTCAGTGGCAACCCGACTTTGGAGGAAAGATGGCGGTTATGGACTTGTCACGAAGGTGATGTTCCCGAAGAGGGGGTGACGTGCGATGTCTACCTCATCGGTGCTGGCGCAGCCGGGATTTCGATCGCACCGGCCCTTGCAGGGAGCCGTTTTTCGGTATGTTTTCTCGAAAGCTGCGGGCTCGGGGCGGAAGCGAAAACCCAGTCGTGGTACGAAGGGGACTTCACCGGCCACGCCATGACCATGGACGTGGGTCGCTACCGCGGGCTGGGCGGCTCCACATCCAAATGGACGGGTAGGTGCGGCATGCTCGACGATATCGATTTGGCGAGGCGACCATGGGTGCCGCATTCGGGGTGGCCGATCGATCTTGACGATCTGGAGCCCTACTACAAAGCGGCGCAGTTGATCTGCGGCTTTGCCGAACCCTGGATCGAGGATTAGCACGCCGCACGGATGCTTGGCGTGCCGGCCACAAATGATCCCAGACTGCGCAATTTCATGTGGCGCTACGCGCCGATCGGCAAACGCGTTTATCGCAGTTGGGGTGTCGCGGCAGCTTCTGCAAGACGCAGGAAACGTCGATACGATCCTCCATGCCAATATGACCAAATGGCATGCGTCGCCGGATGGAGGTCAGGTCGAGGCGGTCACAATTTCCACGTTCGACGGCAGGCAGCGTGTTGTCAGGGCGCTCACGTTCGTCCTGTGCGGGGGCGGACTCGAAGGCACGCGCCTTTTCCTGTCCAGCGCCGATGACGTGCCGGGCGGCCTCGGTTCGGGCTACGGAATGGCCGGCCGATTCTTCATGCAGCATCCACGCGGACGTATAGGTCGGCTTGAAGCCGATGCGCGAACGCCCCTCGCTCTACAGGATCGCCATGCGATCTTCGGCGTACGGGACGGGCTGCAATACGAAACCGGCTTTGCCCTGACAGAGCGGGCGCAGCGGGAAGGCGGCTTGCTGAACGCCAGCGTCATTTTGACCTACGATGCGGATCCCGATTCGGGATGGGCGGCGTTCAAGTCGCTCCCGAGCACCGAGCCCGAGGGGCCGGAGCGCACTTACGGTAGGGCAGGGGCGCTGATGCGGAAGGCGAAGGATCCGGGCTCGATAGCATCTAACCTGTGGCGCAAAGGCAGGCAGAAACGCCATGCGGCATGCCCCGTCAGCGGGATCAATCTGCTCATCGACCTCGAACAGACCCCAGATCCGGACAGTCGGATCACTCTTTCCTCAGATCGGGACCGCCTGGGCATGCGCAAGGCGCGGGTGGATTGGCGGATCGGTAACGATGAACGCCGCACTGCTGCACAGTTCGGACATTTCCTGCCTGACCATTTCACCAGGACCGGTGGCGGAAAGGTCGAGCTGGACGAGTGGGTTCACGACAGCGGCCCCGTCGGTGATGAACTGACAGGCACCCACCATCATATCGCCACCTTGCGCATGTCGCAAAGCCCCCGCGATGGGGTAGTCGATGGCCACTGCCGCGTGCACGGCGTAGACAATCTCTGCGTGTCCAGCTGCGCGATCTTTGCCACTGGGGGCCATGCAAATCCGACCTTAACCATCGTAGCCCTCGCCTCGCGTCTGGCGGACCACATACGCCACCGGCTTAACCGGCCGCAGCTTTGTGCGACCCGCACGGCGCCGGAGGTTGCTGTTGTGTCGTGACGGAGACTCGGCGGCGAATCGGGAAGACTGCCCGTTCAACCCGATCCAGGTCAGCGCGTGCGCGCACGCGACATCTGGCCTCGGATCAATCGGAACCGAACAGGTCGCGCGTAAAGACTTTCTCTTTCACGTCCTCGATCGGGGCTGTCATGCGGTTTGCGATGATGATGTCGCATTCCTGCTTGAAGACGTCGAGGTCTCGTATGACCTTGGAACCATAGAATTCGCTCTCGGCCATGACGGGTTCGTAAATCACGACCTCTATGCCCTTCGCCTTGATCCGTTTCATGATGCCCTGGATCGAGGACTGGCGAAAATTGTCCGACCCAGCCTTCATCACGAGGCGGTATACGCCCACCTTCCTGGGCTTTTGCGCGATGATCTGGTCGGCCAGGAAATCCTTGCGTGTGCGATTGGCGTCAACGATCGCTCGGATCAGATTCTGCGGGACCTCAGAGTAGTTCGCCAGCAACTGCTTGGTATCCTTGGGGAGGCAGTACCCGCCGTAGCCGAAACTGGGGTTGTTGTAGTGCCTGCCGATCCGTGGATCGAGACCGATGCCGTCGATGATCTGGCGTGTGTCCATGCCGCCGGCGATCGCGTAGCTGTCGAGTTCGTTGAAGAAAGCCACGCGCATGGCGAGGTAGGTGTTGGCAAAAAGTTTGATCGCCTCGGCCTCGTGGGCGTCGGTGAAGAGCACTTCGACGTCCTTCCTTTCGGCGCCCTGAAGCAGCAGATCGGCGAAAATGCGCGCGCGTTCCGACCGTTCGCCGACGATGATGCGCGAGGGGTGAAGGTTGTCGTAGAGCGCCCGGCCTTCGCGCAGGAATTCGGGGCTGAAAATGATGTTGGAGGTACCCAGACGTGCCCGAACGTCCTCGACATAACCGACGGGGATGGTCGACTTGATCACGATCGTCGCATCGCCGTTCACGGCCGTGGCGGTGCGGATCACCGCCTCCACCGAGGACGTGTCGAACTTGTTGGTTTCGGGATCGTAGTTCGTCGGCGTGGCTACGATCACGTAGTCGGCGCCGGCCAGGGCCTCCTGCGGATCGAGCGTGGCGGTCAGGTTGAGCGGACTGGTCGCGAGGAAATCCTCCAATTCCGCATCGACGATCGGCGACTTGCGCGCTGCCAGCATTGCTACCCGCTCCGCGGAGATATCGACTGCGGCCACCTCGTTGTGCTGAGCCAGCAGGACCGCATTGGAAAGACCGACATAACCAAGACCGAAAACGGCGATCTTCATTATCGGGTCACTCCCGCTGCTCGAGGATCGCGCTGCGGCATAGCCGGCATCGGAAGGGGAGTGCACTGGAATGCCATTCGTTTTCCTGCTTTTTCCGCGGCCCTCTGGCCGTCGACCCGGTGGTCTATCCGGCATCGCAGCGGAGCGCGTCAACGGGATTGTGCTGCAGCGGCAACCTAAGGGCGGGGAGACGACTGATCTGTCACCCTTAAGGGTGGGCCGGCGACTATTTCAGTCTTCGTCGCTCATATCCCTACCCCGCGACCGGAGTATCACGGATGGGAACGTGCCCGCATGGGAAAACCAAGCATATGATGGCTCAACGCGCTGCAATGGTTGCGATTCGGTGCGGCGCGATGCCGCGCTCGTTGCTCTACCCTATCGGGTTAATCACTTAGGTATGGTTGTGATAGCCAATGAATGATGGGAACCTGTTCAGGCGCGGTGAAACTGCGCTTACCTGTTTCTCGAGGGGAATAAGGCCTTGCCAGATCAGACCGCAACGCATGGCATGTCGCCGCTCAAGATACTGGTCGTTGCTTCGAGCGGCTTGCTGACCCTGGTAGGTATATTCGATGCGCTCACGAACCTTCCCGTTGTATCCGGCTGCGCGTTTTATGGTGAGTGTCATCGCGAGAGTTTCCGCGATCCTCCGGGCGAGATGGGCAAGGACGTTCCGTGAACGACAACGCGGCGGCCGACGCTGACCCCAGTCCCCGTGCTCTGATCGTCTACGATGGCGAGTGTATTTTCTGCCAGAACTACGTGCGAATGATCAAGCTGCGCGAGAGTGTCGGGACTGTGGACCTGGTCGATGCGCGCAGTGACGATCCGCGTGCGCGCGCCATAGTGGCCCAAGGCTTCGACCTCGACGAGGGCATGGTATTTTCTTACCGTGACCGGATATATCACGGCTCCGACGCGGTCCACGCGATCGCGCTGCTGGGATCGTCGTCCAGCGCCTTCAATAGACTCAATGCCATGCTTTTCTCGCGGCCGACAATCGCCCGCCTCAGCTATCCATGGCTCAAGGCTGGCCGGCGGGCGACCCTGTGGTTGCGAGGCCGCAAGTTGATCAGACAGTCCGGCGTCACTGACGGATCGATATCGTAACCGTCGGGGGGCCTTGTGGGGGACCTTATGCAGACAGTACAGCCGATCCCGCTTTTCCGCCGACTTTCATGGCAGAAAATGGCCGCAGAGCGTGCCACGCCGACTTACGACGGGTTGACCGCGGTAGCTCCTTGCTGGGGCGTCGCCGCACTTTTCAGCATCGTCGGTGACCCCTCCGGTCTCACTGGCCGCGAGGGAATAATCTATCTTCTGCTGGCATGGTCGGTAGTCGGTGCCAGCGCGTTGACCATACTGTTCCCGCGCAAGACCTGGGCTTTCGTGGGCCTCGCCGCCTGCACGGTACTGCTCTACGCGGTGCGCCTGCCGGTGGCCTCCAACAACAAGACGATAACCACTGCCTTCGACCTTTGCATCCTGCTCAGCGCATGCGTGCTGTCGGCGAGAGGATCGCTGGACCGCCAACGCTTTTACGAAAGCCTGCGCACCCCGGCCCGCCTGCTGCTGGCGATCATGTATTTCTACGGCATCTTTCACAAGATCAACACAGACTTCCTCGATCCCACGGTAAGCTGCGCGGTCGGCCTGTACAAGCCGCTGGCGGCGCCTTTCGGTCTCGAGGACAATCTGATCGGCCGGTACATGGCGATCTGGTCCACGTTCGTGATCGAGGGCATCGCGATCGTCGCCTTGTTCTGGCGCAGGTGGTTCGCCATCGGCCTGTGCAGCGCGCTGGTGTTCCACTACATCATCCCGATCTCGGCCTACAGCTGGTACATGGACTTCTCCAGCCTGGTCTTCGCGCTCTACATGCTGTCGATGCCGCGCGATGCCAGCGCGAAGATCTACGAGATCGTATACCGCCACATGGTCGAGCCGCTTCGCGCCCTGTTCGGCCGGATCGGTATTCTGGCTCCGGCGGGCGGCCTGCTGCTGGCGGCGACAATGGTGGTTCTGCTGCTGGCACTGGCCAATCCGGGCCGCCCGGCGCTGATGCTGCTGCATTCGATCTTCATCCTGACCTGGGCGGTCGTGGGCGGCATCGCGATGACGGTAATGATCTACGTTGCCATGCTGTACCTGCCCTATACCGGCCCCCGGCAATCGTCCCCGAAATGGACCTGGATCATCCCGGCGCTGTTCTTCATCAGCTGCGTTTCGCCTTATGTCGGCCTGAAGACCGAAAGCTCGATCAACATGTTCAGCAACCTTCACACCGAAGGCGGCAGCACCAATCACCTGATGTTCGAGAAGCCGCCCTATCTCTTCCCCTATCAGCAGGACATCGTGCAGGTCGTAGCGTCGTCGAGCCCGTCGCTCACCCGGGCGGCGAACGAAGGAACCATGAGCGTGATGTTCGCGATCGAGGAGTTCCTGCGCCGGCATCCGGACCAATGGGTGACCTTCACGCACAACGGCCGGCTGGTCGAGCACGCCACTGCGGCCACTTTGCCAAGCGCCTCGAACTGGTTCGAGCGTAAGTTCCTGATCTTCAAGCACGTCGATCCGAACCGGCCGAAGGTCTGCACCCACTGAATCCGGGGGGGTGGCGGATGCCGAAGGTCGGGAGCCGCCTTTCGAGAAGGGCGGCAGACATAAAGGGCCGGGCCGTGTTTTTCCGGCCCGGCTCGTTTCGGCGGGGAGAACAAAGGCGCAAGGCCGGGCCTGAGGCCGAGCGACGTGCTCGGCAGGCCGTTATATCATCCCACTGATGAGAAAAGTCCGGAGCGCGCCCCTGGCGAAATCTGCAGGCGCGTCGGCACCGAGGCACCGGGGTGGGACGCAGCGACGGGCTCATGCAGACGGGGCGCCCTCACGCCATCTACCAGCGCGCGGCGCTCAGCAGACCGTGCTGCGGTCCGCCCGCTCGAAGTTCGAGCGCTGTTCGTAGTTGGGCAGACCGCGGGCCGTGGCCCACATCGCCGCCTGCGTCCTGTTGGCGACGTTGAGCTTTCGCAGGATTGCCTTGACGTGGACCTTCACTGTCGCTTCGGTGACCAGGAGCTTTCGCGCGATGTGCTTGTTGGAGTAGCCCGCCATCAAGCAGCACAGGACGTCGTTCTCGCGCTGGGACAGGTTGGCCGCGGTGCTGGACTGTCCCTCCCGCGGTTCCGGCGGGGCAACCCTGAAGTCCTCGCGCCGCAGCATGTCGGCGACATCTGGCGGCATGACCTTGTGGCCCAGCGCGGCAAGCTGCAACAGGGCGATGAGCGTGTCGCACGGCATGTCCTTGACGGCATACCCTTGCGCGCCGTTGTCGAGGCAGGTGAGCATCGCGGCCAGGTCGAACTTCTCGACCAGGATCAAACCCCTCAGGCACTCGCGGTCGACCAGCCACTGGAGGGCGCTGAGTTGCTCCTCCAGGCTCGGCACGTCCACCAGCACGAGGTGATCGCTCCTCGATGGGAGGTCCGGCAGTTCCTCTACGCAGGAGGACATCGAAATGACGTCGATCCCCCCCTCCGAGACGATGCGCCGAAGCCCCTCGCGAGAAATGAGACTGGGGTTTATGATAGAGACTGAAATTCCCAACGGGCCACCTTCCGAGTTTCAGCCGTGCACCGCAATGTCGCAGCATACGGTCGCTTTTCCTTCTCGGCCTTTCCAGGTCAGTCCTGCCATCGGATAGCACAAGTAGGCGCAAGACGTGCGCAATGTAAGACACCCTGTTCCCGATACATATTTGTTATAATTGATAATTAAAATACATCAGGAGCACATCGCATTAATCAAAAATGTTCGCGATCATTACTCATATAGATTACACTTAGTGAGTTAGCTGAAAATACGTGTTTCTGTATGGGGGTTTTTTATCAATCCGCCCATTACACGTTGAAACTACGCATTTTTGAGCCAGGCCGTTGTGCCAATGCCGCATCACAGCATGGATTCGTTCACGGTGATCGTGTCGCCTGGCATGATGATGAGGCCGGGATCGCCCACTGGCACCTTGCGGCCACCGCCCCAGCTCTTGCGGCGCACGACGACGGTGCCCTTGTTGGCACGCGTGGTGAACCCGCCCGCCTTGGCGATGCCCTGGAGCAGCGACATCTCGCCGGTGAAGGTATATTCGCCCGGCTTGCCCACCTCGCCTATGACGTAGAACGGCCGGTACGAAATCACGTCCACCGCAACGCGAGGATTGAGGACGTACCCGCCTTGCGCGAGCTTAGCGGTGATCGCGTCGGCCATCTGCTGGGGCGTGCTGCCCGCAGCGGGCACGTCGGAAATCAGCGGCAGGGTCACGCTTCCGGAACTGCCGACCTCGTAATCGCCGGTCAGCGAGGGTTCGTCGAAGACCGCCACCCGTACCTTGTCGCCGGCGTCCAGACGCGTGCCCTGCATCGAGCGGGCATTGGCTTCGGAAACGTCGACGAACGGGTAGTCCTGGGTCGCACATCCGGCCGTGGCCGTCATCGCAAGCAATGCGACCAATGTGGCGGAGCGCCGAACCATGGCTGCAGAAAATACGGCTGATCGTTCATGTCCATGCGGTACAGACTTGGAACAGAGCAAAGTCACCCTCCTTGCTTGCGCGGCCCGACTGGTTGGCGGGAACAACATCATCCTATCCAAGTACATTTTCCGTTCCATACCCCTTATGATGTGCGGGAAAAACAGGAGCGCCGGGTCGATAGTCAAAAAGGGGTAGCCGAATTTAATTCTTATGATCGATTGCCTGTGAAGGGCGGATGCCGTCACTCTGACCGTGGCTGATCGATCTGTGGCTGTTCCTTGAACCGGGGCAGCGAGGTCTTTCGGTGACTGCGACCTTCGGTTGCTACGGATAGAAGGGCAGCCTCCATGTATGGAAACTCGGTAGGAGTACAGGAACGGAAGCACGCTTCCGTCTCGGTTTCGTACTCACCTCAAGAAGATCCGTATGGGCGTCATGCGCATGTGCGCTCCCACGTTTCCCATCTCACAGGCCAGGGCGGCAACCCGCTCCGCCCGGCGTCGATCGCCGGGAGCGCGCGCTCGCGATGGGATTGCTGGGATGTGCTCGGGCAGCCGGATCATCCGCTCGCGCGGCCGTTCGACGTCATCCTCGCGGCGGCGATGATCGTCGCGTTCCTGCCGTTGTTCATCGGCATCACCGTCGCTATCTGGCTCAACGACCGGGGCCCCGTGCTTTTCGTCCAGCGCCGTGTCGGGCGAAACGGCCGATGTTTCCCATGCCTCAAGTTCCGCTCCATGCGGATCGATGCACAGCAGGTCCTCGCTGCGATCCTGCGCGACGATCCGGTGCTGCGGGCGCAGTGGGAACGCGACCACAAATTGCCCAGCGATCCGCGCGTGACCAGCATCGGGCGTATCCTTCGCGTGACCAGCCTGGACGAGCTTCCGCAACTGTTCAACGTGCTGCGCGGCGAGATGAGCATCGTGGGTCCGCGTCCGATCGTCATAGCGGAGATCCCGCGCTACGGACGCTACATTCACCACTATTACGCCGTTCGGCCGGGCCTTACCGGACTGTGGCAGGTCTCGGGGCGCAGCAGCGTGACTTACCGGCGGCGTGTCGCCGCCGACATAAAGTACACCCGCGCCCGCACGCTCGTCTTCGACGCCCGCATCCTCGCCGCGACGATACCCGCAGTGGCGACTGGGCGTGGCTCGTGCTGATAGGCGTGGCTGGGAAACGATTGCTGAGCAGGCTCCGACGGACCACCGCCTTGTACTGGCTTGCAGGGCCGCTCATCCCGGTGCTGCTGCCAGCCGCTGCGCGAGCGCAGGACCGGACCGTCGCAGTTCCCGAAACCGTGGTGGAGGGCCTTGATCCGACCGGCTTCCGGCTGGGCTCGTTCGTCGCCCTTCCGCGTGTCAACTTCGACGTGCGCTACGACGACAACATCTACAACCGCGCCGACAAGATAGAAGACGGCGTGGTGGTAGTCCGGCCGAGCCTGCGGGTGCAAAGCGACTTCTCGCGCCACCAGATCCGGCTCGATGCCGCGGCCGAGGGGCGGCGCTATTTCGACATGACGGCGGAAGACAGCAACCAATGGGCATTCGACGCGGCGGGGCGCCTCGACTTCGCGAACCGCTTCGTCCTGGCCATAAACACGGGCGTCGCCCGCCGGATCGAGCGCCGCGGCACCTTCGGCGACCAGTTCTTCACCGACCGGCCGGTCGTCTACATGGACACCGGAGTCGGCGCGACGCTCTCGCGGATGGGCGGGATCGTCGAATGGCAGGCAAGCGTGAGCACCCGCAATCTGGAGTACAAGGACGCGTCTCTCGGCGGTGTCGAGATCGACCAGTCGTACCGCGACGTGAGGCGTGACGCGCTGGCTTTCCGGATCGACTACCGGCGATCGGTGAAGCTGGGCGTGTTCATGCGCCTGACGGGCACCCACCTTGCCTACGACCTGGGCTCCAGCAGGGATTCCAAAGGCTTCTCCGTCGTGGGTGGGCTCAGTTACCGCATCACCGACTTGCTCACGGTTGAAGGTGCGCTCGGCTACGTGACGCAGAAAATGGACGATCCGAGGCGGAGCGACATTGGCGCGGTCGACTATCACTTGAGCGTCTCCTGGACACCGACGCCGCGCACCCGGTTCGAACTCAAGGGCGAACGCAACGTCGAGCGGAGCCCTCTCGCGATCGATGCGGCGGTCCTCCAGTCTACGATCATCGGCACGGCGACGATCGCGGTCGGCAGCCGGACCTTCGTCGGGCTCGAGGTCGGGTTCCTCCGCAACGACTACGACGGGTTCGACCGGCGCGAATCGCGCATCCACGGCGAAGCCACGATCAACCGGACGGTGACGAAAAACATCGCGGCGTTCGTCGGCTTCAGCGGCAGGCACCAACGGGGGTCGGGCATCAATCCCCGTGAATATGACGGCCTTGCCGCGCGCATCGGCGCGAGAATGGCGATCTGAAGATTCCGAATTCTCCACCGGGCGGATCTCCCTCCGCCCCGGCGACAGGAGCAGAGCATGAACAGTTCACACCAGATTATCAGTGCCGCTCCCGACCCGCGGGATCTTGCCTTTGCCCCGGGACAGTCCCTGATGCAGGCAGGGGACCGCGTGGACCTCAGCGGGTCCATGGCGTTTTTCCGTCGGCGCTCGGGCCTCATCGCGATGGTGACCGCCGCCGCCGTCGCGATCGGCGCTGCGATCACCTATTCGATGCCGGTCACCTACACCGCCGAAGCGACGGTGAGCCTGCTGGCTCCGACCGAGGACCCGGGCGGAGTGGCCGGGGCAGGTCGCCAGGCCGGACCGGCGCCCAACAGCTCCTATGTCGACACCCAAGTGGAAACGCTCAAGTCGCGTGACCTCGCGCAGCGGGTGGCGGGCGCGCTGGGCGTCCTCGCCGGGAAGACGACGGCCGAGCAGGCCGTGATCGTGACCCAGTTCCAGTCGAACGTCTCGGCCGTGCGCAGCGGCGAGAGTTATGCCCTGAAGGTCGTCTTCAAGGCGCCCAGCGGGCAGGACGCGGCCAAGGTCGCCAACATGTACGCCCAGCAGTTCACCCAGCTCGAGGTCGAGTCCACTCGCGAGAGCAATCAGGCGACGGCCCGCCTCGTCGAGCCGCGCCTGCAGCAATTGCTGCAGCAGGCCCATTCCGACACCGAACGGCTGCAGCGCTATCGTATCGCCAACGGACTGCTCAGCACCTCGGGCGCGTCGCTGACCGAGCAGGAGATTTCCAGCTACAACCAGGAAGTGACCAAGGCCCGCGCGGAAGCTGCGGAAAGCGAAGCCCGTCTGGGCACGGCGCAGGCGCAACTGCGCTCCGGATCTTCCGGCGAAGACGTGGGCGAGGCGCTGGGCTCCAGCGTGATCGGGGGGCTGCGCGCACGCGAATCGCAGGTCGGCGGCCAGGTCGCCAATCTTCAGGCCCGATACGGTCCCAATCATCCCGAACTCGTGCGGATGAAGAGTGAACTCGCCGAGGTCCGCAGCGACATCAAGAACGAGATCACCCGCATCATGGCGAACCTCGCGGCGCAGCGCGACGTTGCGAACCAGCGCCTTGCCTCGCTGACCACGAGCCTTGGGGCCGCGCGGGGCAATCTGGCGCGGAACAACGCCGCGATGGTCGGCCTCGACGAGCTGGAACGTGCTGCGCAGTCGTCGCAGGCGATGTACGAGAGCTATCTCAACAACTACAAGCAGCTCGTCGCCCAGGACGGAACCCAGCGGCCGAACGCGCGGGTGCTTTCGCTGGCGGAAGTGCCGCTGCTGCCCAGCTCGCCCAACGTGCCGATGAACATGATCCTCTCGCTGGTGATCGGCCTCGGCGCCGGCTTGGCGGCCGCCTATGTGGCCGAAGCCCTGTTCCGGGGCGTGACGACGGCGGATGAGGTGCAGCAGGGACTGGGCATCCGTTGCCTCGGCTCGGTGCCCCTGCTGGCCTCGGTCAGCCGCAAGTCGCGGCGCGAGGTACCGGCGATCACCCAGGAGCCGCGCTCCGCGTTTGCAGAGTCCTTCCGTTCGCTGCGCACCTCGATCGAGCACGCCGTCTACGGGCCGGCACAAGTCATCGCGATCACCTCGGCGCTGCCCAAGGAGGGCAAGACGACCATAGCCTCGTGTCTGGCCCAGACGCTGGCCGTGGGAGGGCGCGGAACGATCCTCGTCGACTGCGACTTGCGCGGGCGCGGCGTCAGCCGGCTCCTGCGGCTCTCGTCCGATCATCCGGGCCTCATCGAGGTTCTCGAAGGCAACGTGCCACTGGCCGATGCACTGGTTACCGGCGAGTCCGGCCTCTGCGTGCTGCCGATCAAGCCCTCGGACATGGAGCGGGACAACCTCCTGACCGGCGAGACCTTCGCGCGGCTCATCGAGGAACTGCGCGCCTGCTTCGATCACGTCGTGCTCGATCTGCCGCCGATCCTGCCGATCGCCTCGGGGCGCACAATCGCCGGCGTGGCCGATGCGACGGTGCTGGTGGTGCGCTGGCGCAAGACCATGCAGGGCGCGGCGCGCTCCGCCCTCAACATGCTGCCGCGCGAAAGCGTGAACGTGGTGGGGGTGACCATCAACCAGGTCGACATCCGGCGTCGGCGCCTCTTCGGATATAGCGATCCGTCCTACTTCTATCGCCAGTACAAGGGATATTACGCGTGATTCCAGGCGCGACCCCCGGCGTGCTTACGAGCAGGGCCGAGACGACGGTTGCCGGCGCCTATGGCCGCTTCAGCGAGCCGCGGGTCGCGATCGTGCACTACTGGCTTGTCTCGATGCGCGGAGGCGAGCGAGTGCTCGAACGGCTGCTGGGCCTGTTTCCCGGCGCCGACGTCTTCACGCACGTCTACGACGAGAGCCGCATGTCCGAGCGCATCCGACAGGCCAAGGTGACGACCACCTGGATCAACGGACTGCCGTTCTCCCGGAAGTTCTACCAGTACTACCTGCCGTTCATGCCGATGGCGCTGGAGCAGCTCGACCTTTCGGAATACGACCTGGTCATCAGCAGCGAGAGCGGCCCGGCCAAGGGCATCATCGCCAGCCCTCATGCGCAGCACATGTGCTATTGCCATTCGCCGATGCGCTACCTGTGGGATCACTACCACCTGTACCGCAAGGACGCGAACCCGATCGCCCGCGCAGCGATGCCGCTGATCTATCACCGGATGCGCCAGTGGGATCTCGCCTCTAGCGCCCGGGTCGACAACATTGCCGCCAACAGCACGTTCATCCGGGACCGCGTGCGCAAGTATTGGCGCCGGGAAGCGGAGGTGATCCACCCGCCGGTGGATACGCGCATCTTCACGCCCAGCCTGGAAGTGGACGACCACTACCTGTGGGTCGGCCAGATGGTGCCCTACAAGCGGCCCGACCTCGCCGTGGAAGCGTTCAATCGCACCGGACTGCCACTGCTGATGGTGGGGGAGGGCGGCATGCTCGCCAAGCTGAAGCGGATTGCCGGGCCTAATATCCGGTTCGTCTCGCGCCTGGGGTTCAATGAACTGCGCCAGGCTTACGCCCGCGCACGGGCGCTCGTCTTCACCGCGGAGGAAGATTTCGGTATCGTCCCGGTAGAGGCGATGGCATCGGGGCGACCGGTGCTTGCCTACGGGCGGGGCGGGGTGCTCGACAGCGTCGTCCCCGGCGAGACCGGCCTGTTCTTCGAGCGGCAGACCGCCGACTCGCTGGTCGACGGCATCGAGAGGTTCGAGCGCTGGTTGCCGGAATTCGACCCCAGGCGGTCGGTAGCGCAGTCGAACCTGTTTGCGCCCGAACATTTCGACCGAAAGATCCTGGCAGCGGTGGGACACTCGTCGTGACACCGTGGTTCGGGCGCGGAGGGCGCGGATGAGCTTTACATTCATCGGCCTCCTCCAACTCATGATCGGGTCCATGCTGCTGTTCCGGTCGATGCCGGCGATGCTGGTGTTCCTGATGGCCTCGGGGCTGTTCGGAGGCTCGGCGGCGTTGACCGTCTCGGCTCTGGGCAACAGTTCGATCCCGCCGATCCAGTTCGCGCTGATCTTCGTCTACCTGCGCGTGATGATGCCGAGCGGCGGCTACTTCGGCCTGTGGACCGAGGGCGTGAAGGACAACTTCATGCTCGTGCTGTTCACGCTTTACGGCATGGCGGCGGCGTTTATCGCCCCGCGCATCTTCGCCGACCAGATCAACGTCGCGCCGATGCGCTTCGACGACGCGCGCAGTCTGTTCGACACGGTGCCTCTGCGGCCGACCGCGCAGAACATCACCGCTGCAGTGTATCTGCTGGGCGCCCTGCTGGCGACGCTGGGGACTTACGTCGCCGTGCGCACCGCGGGCGGTATCGAGGCGCTGGTCAAGGGCGGGGTCGTGATCGCCTGGATCCATGCCCTGAGCGGGCTTGTCGCTTCGCAGACCAAGGGGACGCCGGTCGAAGGCTTCTTCGCGCTATTCCGCAACGGGACTTACGCCCAGCTCGACCAGTCCTACCAGGGATTCAACCGCATCGATGGGTTCTTTCCCGAAGCCTCGGGGTGGGCAGCGTTCGGTCTCGGATGGTTCATCTTCAACTGCGAGTGCTGGTATCGTTCGGTCTGGGCCAGGCACACCGGGGCGGCGGCGCTGGTACTGGGCGCGGTGCTGTTCATCAGCACGTCCAGCACGGCTTATGTCGGGCTCGGCTGCTATGCGGCGTTCTTCCTGGGCCGCGCGGCCATCGCGCCGGGGAGCGCCAATCCCGTCCGCTTGCGACAGGCCGCCGTCGCCGTCGGTGCCATGGTCGTGCTGGCAGCGCTGGCGCTGGCGGTCATGCCCGGCGGCGCGGCCAAGATCGGCGACATGATCCTCCACATGACGGTGGACAAGAGCGACAGCTCGTCCGGTCAGCAGCGCCTGTTCTGGGCGATGCAGGGCGTCACCGCCTTCACCGCCTCCGGGGGGCTGGGAGTGGGTCCGGGCAGCTTCCGCTCGTCGAGCCTGTTCATGGCGATCCTGGGCACGATGGGCGTGATCGGCATCCTCACCTTCGCGCTCTACCTGCTCAACGTCGTGAAACTGCCCGCCTACGGCCGCGGCGGAAGCGCGCAGGGCGGCGGGGCGATAAGCGCCGTGATGCGCGCGTGCGCCACCACGGCCGTCATCATACTCGTCCCCGCCGCGATCGCCTCTCCTAATAGCCATCCGGGCACGAGCTTTGCGATGTTCGCGGGCGCAGCGCTCGCCCTGCGCCGGATGCTGCCGCGCCAGGTCGTCACGCCCGACTTCTCGTTGGCGGTCAGTCGCGGCATTTCGGGGGCACTGCCGCAATCGGCGCCATCCAGCACCGCATCGCGCCCCAGCGCTTCCGGAGGAACGACCTGATGCATTTCCGTTCGATCGCCGATCTCTACAAGGACGTCTGGCGGGGACTCTCGCGGGTGCCGCACGACATCGACGTGGTGGTCGGCATTCCGCGCAGCGGAATGCTGCCCGCGACGATGATCGCGCTTGCCCGCAACCTTCCGCTGGCGGAGATCGACGGCTTCGCGGCGGGGCAGGCACTTGGTGTCGGCCACACCCGCCGGGAGGATACCGGGGCTGGCAGTTTCGTCCATGCGCTGGTGATCGACGACAGTTGCCGCACCGGCGCATCCATGCGCGAGGCGCGCGAAAAGTTGGCGCATCTCGGGTGCCGTATCACTTTCGCGGCAGTCTACGGGACAGGCGAAAGCTCAGGCGAAGTCGACCTAATCTTCGCGGCCGTCCCCGAGCCGCGCGTGTTCGAATGGAACGTGCTGCATCATCCCATCGTCTCGCGCTCCTGCTTCGACATCGACGGCGTGCTCTGCGTCGATCCGACCGAGGCGGAGAACGACGATGGTGCCCGCTACCTGAGCTTCCTCGCGGAGGCCGTGCCGCTCCATCGCCCCCGCCGTGAGATCGCGATGCTGGTGACCAGTCGTCTCGAAAAGTACCGCGCGCCAACCGAGGATTGGCTGGAGCGCCAAGGCATCCGCTACGGCGAACTGCGCATGCTGGACCTTCCCGATGCGGCGACGCGGCGCCGACTGGGCGCGCACGCCGGCTTCAAGGCGGAAGTCTACCGCGGGTCCTCGTGTGCCCTGTTCGTCGAGAGCGAACTGCACCAGGCCCGCGACATCGCCCGCCTTGCCGGCAAGCCGGTCCTCAGCCTGCAGGGACCGCAGATGCTCGTGCCCGGAGCGCTCAACGTCCAGGCGATCGGCCACAAGCTGGCGCCGAGCCGGATGCGCGCACGGGTCGGCCGCGTCGTATCGCGGATGTTGCAGGCGGGATGACGGCTATTCCGGACCTGTCTGCGCGACCCGTCGCCAAGGCCGCCACGGGGGCAGTGCGCCGACAGGTCTTCGTTGCCGGCGATCTGCATAATTTGGGCGATCTCAAGCTGCTGCTACAAAACCTGGCGCTCACCCATGGCCGCGGCGGCGCGGTGCGGCGCTGGGCGGACCTCCCGGACGCCATCGTGAGGCAGGTTGGAGAGGCGGGCGGCGAACTCGTTCCGGGGCGCCGGGTCCTTTCGTTCGCTCGGCGGGCTTTCGGGGCGGAACTGGTCATCGGCGGCGGCCAGTTGGTGCGGGACAACGTCTCGATCCCCTCGCTGCTGGGGCTGGCGATCGCAGCGCTGAGCGCCCAGATCGGCGGGGGCCGGGTCATCACGCGGGGACTGGGCGTGAGCGCGATCCGGTCTCGCCTGCGGCGCCTGCTCTGGCGCGTGGTGCTGGGGACCTGCTCCGTGGTGAACGTGCGTGACAAGGTCTCGGCGCGCAACCTGGCGGACCTGCTGCCGGGCAAGCAGGTGGCGGTCAATGCCGACATGGTGTTTCTGCCGACCCCGGCCATCCACGCGGCGATCCCGCGCGGGGGCGAGCGGCGATGGATCGTCGTGGCACCCTGCGAGGACGGGGGAGAGCGGCGCTCGCTCGACGGGCCGGCGCTCGATGCGGTGCTCGAGGCGGCCCTGGTGGCGTTGCCGGGAGCGCGGATCGCCATCGCCTGCCACGATCCTCGGGAGAGCATGGACAAGGCATCGGCCTCGAGGCTGGCTGCGCGCTGGAGCAGCCGGGATCCGCAGGTGTTCGACAGCTTCGAACTGGGGGTGCTGACGGATCTTTACAGGGACGCCGGGCTGGTCGTGACCAACCGCCTGCATTCGCTGATTTTCGCGGTTCTCGCCGAAGCGCCGGCCCTTGCGATCGAGGATGGGACAAGCAAGGTACGTGTCGTCGCGGATGATTTCGCCATCAACGTCATAAGACGCGAAGATGCCGGTGGGGCTGCGGGACTGGTCGCGGCGGCGCTTTCCTTTGACCGCGACCAGCGCGCACGGGTCAGGCTTGACCTTGCGCGCCGAGCGGCACTGAACCTGACATAGACGTCACCTGACGCGACATGAGCTGCACCGAGCACGGCTTTCCTCCGAAGGTGCTACCCCCTCTGCGCCGCCGCTCACCCTTCCTGGAGTTTCGCGACGGCTCGGACCTCGCGCATCATGCGCGGGTGCACGACGAAGCTGCCTCGACATCGGCGGAGCCTAAAGGCTTCGTGCGGTCCAGCGCGATCCGGTTGGTCCGTCGGCTTGCGGTCGCGGCGACGCTGGCGGTGAGCCTGTCCTCCTTTACCCTCTCCTCGGGCCTCGCCGTGGCGCCGCCGTCGCGGCCCTTCGCGATGCGGAGCCCGGTGGCGGCGCCGGCCGCGCGGCCGCCGTTCGGTTCGGCGGCACCGGAGGCGGACACCGCCGGCTCTCCCGATGCGGCCCGTCTCATCAACTTCAAAAGGCCGCTCGACGCTGCGCCCGGACTGGGCCGTCCGTTCGGCTTCGCCGGGGCGGAGCTGGACCGGGGCAGGGCGCTCGCCTGCCTTGCCGCCGCGGCTTGGTACGAGGCGGGGGACGATGCCGCCGGCGAGCGTGCAGTGATCCAGGTCGTGCTCAACCGGCTGCGCCACGGCGCCTATCCTGCGAGTGTCTGCGGGGTGGTGTTCCAAGGCTCCGAACTCGCAACCGGCTGCCAGTTCACGTTCGCCTGCGACGGTGCCCTTGCGCGCCGGCCGAGCGGGCCGGCGTGGGACCGCGCCCGCGCGCTGGCCCGGGCCGCGCTCGAGGGGGCGGTCGACCCGGTGGTGGGCGAGGCAACGCATTACCATGCGAACTACGTCTATCCGTACTGGGCGCCCAGTCTGACCAAGATCGCGTCGGTGGGCGCGCACGTGTTCTACCGTTTCCCCGGGCGCAGCGGCGGCAAGCCCACCGCGCTACTGAACGGCCCCGAGCCGGTCGTGATGCAGTTGGCGGCGCTCGTAGGCGAGGAGCCGTCCGTCGGTCCGTCACCCCTCCCGGTGACGGCGGCGTCCGCGGCCGCTCTGGTGCCCGCCCACCCCGCGCCCCTTGCGGGCGGTGTCGCAGCGGGCGGAAACGCGATTCTCCTGGCGGTCGATCCGGCCGTGCCCGCCGGGCGGTGGGCCATGGATGCGCTGTCCCGCTGCGCGCAGAAGGCGAATTGCCAGGTGATCGGCTGGAAATCCGCCGCCCAGCTCGAATCCAACCGCATGCGTGCCCTGGAACAGCGCGACGTCCCGGCGTTCATCTTCATCCGCAATGCAGCCTCGCGTAGCGAGTTCGTCCTTTGGGACTGCGCCCTGGTGCCCCGGCCCGACCAGCGGCAGTGCATGCCGGCCAACGCCGCTGCCGTCAGGCGCCTGCTTCAAATACAAGTTAATGATAATTAAGGATTGATGCAAATTAAGCCGAAGTAAACGCCTAAACTTTTGTTTAGTTCCACAAGCTAACGTGCGTGAACAACGGCTCACCTTAAGTCAAGTTTGCCCTAGGTGATTACCCTTAGGGGTTCATCTAGGCCCCATTGCGAGTCGCAATGGAGCATCGCAAAGCATGTCCGAAAAACCGTTTAGTATATCCCGGCGCACCCTGATCGGTGCGCTGGCAGCGGCACCGTTTGTGCCCGCTGTCGCCAAGGCCGCATCCTCATCCTCCATCAACAGGCTCATGGTCCAGGGAAGGCCGCAGGATACCGGCTCCCCTTATAAGCTCGCCAACATATTGCCCGCGCTTAACAAATTGGGAGGCGTACGCAAGATGCGCTGCCGCGAGCCCTATCGCGGAACCGCCGGCTGGGCGACTTACGTCGGCCTGGCGAAGGAAGGCGTGAAGTTCTGCTTCACGCTCTCGGTGCGCGACATCCGCACCAGCATCGCCGACATGAAGGCCTTCTTGGTCGCCGCGCCCGGCTCCATCTGGGCGATCGAGTTCCCCAACGAGCCCGATCTCAACCCCGTGAGCTACAACGGCGTCACCGACAAGCGCATGGGCTTCCGCACCGGCAATGCACCCGCGCTGATGGCATTCATCAAGGACTTCCACGCCGCCATCAAGGTGGACCCGGTCCTGTGCTCGATCCCGCTGATCGCCAGCAACGACTTCATGCAGTCGCAGCAGGGTCGGTACTGCGACTTCGCCAATTCCCACATCTATCCCACGCCGCCGTCGGACGTGAAGGCGCGGGTGGCCGGCTTCCGCACCAAGGTCGTCGAGGGCAAGCATAGCCAGGGTGTCATCACCGAGTGGGGCCGCACCACCGGAGGCGGCGCCAAGAACAGCACCTCTCCGCCCGTGAGCCTAAGCCAGCAGGCGACCCTGCTGGCCTCGGACGTGCGCGCCGCGCTGGCGCAGTCCTATGTCCACACGATCAGCATCTACGAACTGTTCGCGTGGAAGGGCACGAGCGAAATGACCAACTTCGGGCTGTTCAACAACGACCTGAGCCCCCGTCCCGCAGTGGCGGCGATCAAGTCGGTGATCGCGTAACATCTAAGAAGGCCGGGCGCAGGCCCGGCTGTAAGGCAGCCGCCGTCCTGTCCTTCAGGGCGGCGGCCTGTCCTTACGGTACCCCCGTCGAGACCACCGGCGAAACGGACTTCTTTCGCACCCGCGCGATCGCCCCGCGCAGCAGGCCCAGCAGTTCGGCTTCGGCGCCTGCACAGCGGCCGCTGGCCAGCCACAGCAGGTGCAGCGAGCCCACGTAGGCCAAGGCGCCGAGCGGCGCGAGCAGCGCGATCCGCGCCATGGGGCCGGTGCCCAGCTTCAGCAGTTCGTGATCCGCCAAAAGGACGGCGGCCGACATCACCGCCACTCCAGCGATGGTACGGCGATGCGCGCGGAGCTGGTCGAGGCCGGACAGGCCGGTCAGCTTGGTCACCAGCGCCGAGGTGATGACCAGTCCGACCACCGAACTGAGCAGGCGTCCCCAGACCAGCCCCATGAGGCCCCATCCGGCCAGCCCGGCGGTCACGCAGGGGACACGCAGCATCAGGCCCCAGAGGTCGCGGACGAACAGCGCGCGCGTGGCGCCTTCCGCCATGGCCAGCGGGCGCGAGCCGGTGACGAGGGTCTGCATCGCGTAGCACTGGCCAATGATCTCGATCAGCGGGACAGCGATCATCCACTTGGGGCCGAGGGCGACGCGTACCATCGGCTCGGCCAGCAGCGCGAAGCCTACCGCGACCGGCAGCGCGACGATGCCGATGGCCCCTTGCGCGACCTGGTAGGCTCTGCGCAGCCGTTCCTTGTCGCCCTGCATCCGGGCGAAGCTGGGGAACAGGGTCTGGACCAGCGGCGTCGTCGCCTCGCGGCTCGGTATGGCGGAGATGTTGTCGGCCATCGAATAGGCGCCCAGCTGTGCCGGCGGCAGGAACAGGCCAATGATGAGCTGGTCGAAGCGCCAGTTGATCACGTTCATCGCCTGGCCGAGAAACAGCCAGCTCGAGAAGCCCAGCAGGTCCTTGGAGCGAGAGAGCGTGAAGCGCGGGCGGTAGGGAACGACGAGATAGCTCAGGATGGTGCCGAGAGCGCCGCCGATCGCGGAGCCCACGATGATCGCCCAGTAATTGCGCAACCAAAGCGCAAGGGCGATCGAGATCACCAGTGCCGACAGCTTCTGGACGATCTGCAGCAGGATCATCGGCTTGAAGCTCATCTCGCGCGTGCGCAGCACGACGAGGGGATTGGTCAGGCCGCTCAGCGCGCCGGTGATGCCCGAGAGCACGAACAGCGGTGCCAGCCGGTCGTCGCCGTAGAGCCACGCCAGCGGCTGGGCCGCCAGCGCGAAGCCTCCCGCTATCATCGCCGAGCGCACGAGCGCCATGGTCCAGGCACTGTCGATGTGCTCGCGCGTGACCTCGCGGCGCTGGACGAGGGCGGAGCCGACGGACAGCTCGGTCAGCGCGACCAGGATGCCCAGCACCGTCGTGCAGATCGCGACGAGGCCGAAGTCCTGCGGCGTGAGCAGGCGCGCCAGCACCACCAGCGCCGCCAGGTTGGCGAGGTTGGTCACCACGCGTGTCACGCCGAGCGCGGCGGCGCCCCTGGCGACCCCGGCCTTGCTCATGCCGCCGCGGCCGGGCCGGGCTGGGGTTCGCGCCGGATGCCGTCGCGCCACATGGCGCGCGCCGTCCGCCATGCCACCGCCAGTGCTCGCTTGCTGGGCACCTGCAGGAAGGAGCGGACGATGAGCATCAGCGCGGCGCGGTTTTCCCCGAAGCGGCGTTTGATGTCGGCTTCGACCAGCTTGTGCTGGGCGGCGATCGTGGCGCGCTCGCTGGCCCGATCGACATCGGCGAGGAGGTGCGCGAATATCGCCCGGTGGCCGGCGAGGACCTTGTTCATGTTGGTGGTGATGCGCTCGTGCGGGCCGCAATTGAAGCGCACCAGCGGAAGGCGCGCGACGCCCATCGGGCCCATATGGCGCAGGCGGAACCACAGGTCCCAGTCCTGGCAGCTGGGGAGCTGAGGATCGAAGCCGCCTGCCGTCTGCAGCGCCTCGCGCCGGATCACCGCGCCCGAGGTACTGCCCAGCGCGTTGGCGCAGCGCAGGTCCAGCAGCGAGGGGTTGTCGCGCGGGCGGTGGATCAGCTCGACGTTCCCGCCGACGAGGCGGAAGCCGCAGAACAGGCCGACGAGGTTGGGCCGGGCATCCAGCAAGGCGAACTGCCGCTCCAGCTTGTCCGGCTCCCAGGCATCGTCGGAATCGAGGAAGGCCACCCATTGCGACCCCGCCAGTCCGATCCCGGCATTGCGCGCCCGGTTGGCTCCGCCGTGCTGCATCTCGACCAGCTCGATGGTCTCGTCCTGCGCGCAGACCTCGCGCAGCCAGTCGATGGTGCCGTCGGTGGAGCCGTCGTCGACCACGTATATCTTCGTCACCGGCACTGTCTGCGCCTTGATGCTGGCGATCGCGGCGGGCAGCAGGTCGCGCCGGTTGTAGGTGGGGATCACCACGTCGACGCTGAGATCCGGCATGCTATTATCCGTTGTCTGCGTCATCGCTGCTTCTCCTCGAACCTGGTTGATGACGTCCATGAGCCGCGTGCCCGCCGCGCTCCACGTGAAGCGCGCAGCCTGCAGGCGGCCCTGCGCGATCTTGTCGGCGCGCAGCTGCGGATCGTTGCGCAGCCGCTCGAGCGCATCGGCCCATTCCCCGGGGCTGTCGGTCCCGGCGTAGAGGACGGCGTCGCCGCAGGCCTCCGGGATCGCGCCCGCCGGACTGGCGACGACGGGACAGCCGCACAGCATCGCCTCGAGCGGGGGCAGTCCGAACCCTTCGGTGCGCGAGGGAAACAGGATTCCCAGCGCGCCCGACAGCAGGCCTTTGAGCGCGCCGTCGTCGGGGCGGCCGGCGAAGACCGTGCCCGGCGGCGGCGCCAGCCCCGCAGTGACGAGCTGCTCGCGGCCCGGGCCGACCACGACCAGGCGTGTCGGGCCGGCTGCGCCCGAGGCGAAGGCGGCGAAGGCTACAGCGTTGTTCTTGTATCCCTTCGGGCTGCCGAACATCACCGCGTAGCTGCGTTCCTCCAGCCCCAGCGCCATGCGCAGGGCGGGGTCCTCCTCGGCGTCGAGGATGTGGTCGGCGCCGTTTGCGATCACCCGCGTGCGCGCCATCGGCGAGATCGAATGCTGGTCCAGCATCCGGCGCGAAAACTCGGACACGGTGAGCGTCACCCGGCTTGATCGGCCCAGCAGCGGCGTCAGCCAGCGGTAGCCGATCCGCTGGCGCGCCGGATAGCCGCAGTCCGCGAACAGGAACTGCACGTCATGGATCATCGTGATCTTGTTGCGGTGCGCGATCGGCGCGAGGTTGGCCAGGTTGACCAGAACGCCGTCGCGTGCCGCCAGCGGCAGCGTTACCTGCTCCCAGATCTGGTCGGTGCGGGCATAGTTGCGCCGTTCGATGACCTTCAGGGGCGGCACCCAGCTGGCATCGGCCGAAGTCATGAGATAGGCCCGCGGGCGCTGGTTGGGCGGCATGAGCGCCAGTGCGCGGTCGCATTCTCGGATGAGGCGGTCGGCGACGCGGTGCACGCCGTTAAGGCCGCCGCCGTAGAACTTGCCGTTGAAATAGATCGGCTGCGGCATCGTCACATCGTTTCCACGCGGCGCGGATCGATCCGGCCGGTCACCCAGTCGCCGATGGCGATCAGGTTGCCGAGCAGGCGGCCACGCCGGTCGATGTGCGGTTCGGGAAACAGGCTGCGCACCGCGTTGGAGGCGAGGTTCTGCGCCAGCAGCCGCTGCCCCAGCTTCGGTTGCATCGTGCCCTTGCGCCACAGGTGGACGAGGTTCGCCACCTGCGAATAACCGAGCCGCTTGCCGGGAGAACGGGCGCTGCGGGTGCCGAGGTGAATGCCGGTCAGCCGTTCGCCCGCGACCAGGCGCCCGCGCCGCGACAGCTGGTAGGTATAGTCGATGTCCTCCTGCCAGCCATAGAGCGGCAGCGCCTCGTCGAACCAGAGGCCTTCCGTGGCGGACAGGCGCACCGCCATGTTGCAGCCGTAGAGCGCTTCCCGCCGCCGGATCGACGCAGCCGAAGGCACGACATGGGCATCCAGCCGCGCCGCCGCCGCCTCGAAGGGGATCTCGTCCCCGTGGATGCCGTCCGCCAGGAGTTCCCCGGTCGCGCCGACGATGCCCGCATCGGCCGCGAACGTCTCCTCGATCACCGCGAGGTAATCGTTGTGGGGAACGAAATCGTCGTCGAAGAAGACGACGATGTCGCTGCGCCCCGCGAGCAGTCGCAAGGCCCGGTTACGCTGGCGGCACAGGCCCTTCTCGCCGAACAGAACCTCGGCCCGCACGCGGCCCTGCTCGATCCCCCGCACGTCGTCGGGCCGGGTCGCGGAGACCACGATGCCGTCGGGCGGGCGGGACTGGTCGGCCATGCGATCGACGGTGCGGGCGAGAAGCTCGGCCCGGCCGACGGTGGCGAAGACGACGTGGATGCGCATGAATTACATTCCCCTTGCGGCGCGGCGGCCGTGCAGCGGCACGACCACGGAAGGCGCGGGACCATCCTGCGGGTCCCGCCCCGCCTCATCGACACTGCGCCGCACGGCGGCGATGAGGCCAACCCGTCCGGCGTCGAGGTATCCCTCGTAGCCCTCGAGCAGCGCGTCGATCCAATGCTCGGGCGACAGGGCCAGGGCGGAGGTACGCAGCTGCGCGTTTTCGCTCATGCGGCGGGTCCGATCGTCGTCGTCGAACAGCGAGCCGATGGCAGCGGCGAACCCATCGACGTTCCTCGGGTCTACCGCCAGGCCGGCCCCGGCGGCGACGATGTCCGGCGCGATAAGCGCGTCACGCGAGGAGATCACCGGCAGTCCGCTCCACAGGGCCTCGACGGCGGCGAGGCCGAAGGGCTCGATGTGCCGGCTCGGCATGACGGCGACGCGCGCCCGGCGCGCGAACTGGCCGACCGCCTCGGGGGGGTGCCGGCCAACCCAGTCCATCTCCGGGTAACGGCGCCTGAGTTCATCCAGCATCTCGCCCGTACCCACCGCGATGAGCTTCACACCGGCGCGCCGGCATGCCTCGGCGGCAAGGTCGATGCCCTTGGTCGCTTCCATGCGGCCGACGAAGAGGACGCCGTGATTGCGCTCGGCGGCGATGCGCTCCGTCACGAAGGGCCGCACCGGATTGGGCAGCACCGACATATCGCTCGGCGTCAGGCCGGAGCGGGCGAAGTAGCCGGCCATGCCGCCATGGATCAGCAGCAGCGGCGGCAGGTAGTCCGCAAGCACGCGGTTCTGGACGCCCTGGCGCGCCACCCGCCAGGCCTTCGACACCGCGCCGCGCCGGTCGCAGGCGGATGTGATGCACGAGAGGCTCATCGGCGTTGCCGGGCAGGGCGCATCCTTGCCGAAATGGAACATCGCCCCGTTGGGGCAAGTGAAGAAGAAATCGTGCGCGTGGACCAGCGTCCGCCCGCGCACCGCCGCCAGCGCGCTGAACAGCGCCGGCGACAGCACCTGCGACCATCCGTGGACGTGATAGACGGTGCGCGGCGTGTCGTTTTCTGTGATCCAGCCCCTGATCATCATTACGGCCGAGCGGTTGTAGAGGCCCTGGACCATCGCCTTCGCGCGGCTACCCTCCAGCAACCGCGCCTGGCCCAGCGCGACGACCTCGATCCCTTCGCGCACGAGGTCGTCGTTGCCCTCCGATCCGCACAGGACCGTCACGCGCAGGCCGCGCCGGGCGAACTGGACCGCCGATTCCAGCGCCAGCTGGGACGCGCCGCCTCGCGGCTGCGCAAGATCGTTGATGACGACGATGCGGTCGATCATCGCGCCGCCGCTCCCGCTGTAGCGCTAGCCAGTTTTACCGGCATCGGTCGCATCGGCATCTCGGCGGCGTCTGCCGTCAGCTTTCGCGCCAGCGCATGGATCGCACCGGCCGCACCTCCGACCAGGTCGGCGTGCACGTCCTCGTCGATCCCCAGTTCGATGGCGATGGAGGCGAGGTCGGCGAGGTGCATCGGGCTGGTCTCGCGCGGGTCGATGACGAAGCCGGCCCGGCCGGTCTGCTCGAAGAAGCTGCGCAGCTTGCGGTCCCATGCGAAGCCCACCGTCGGCACCTTGTAGGAATAGGCGACGATGCAGGCGTGGAGCCGGTGGGCCAGTACGCAGTCGAACCCCGCGAGCGCGTGCGCCAGTTCCTCCGGGCAGCTGAAGTCGGGCGCGAAGCGGATGCCGGGATATCGCTCGAGGCCCAGTTGCAGGCGGTCGCGGAACAGCCGGTCCTCGGGGCTGCCGTTGGTGAACATCACGACGTCTCGGCCTAGTTTCATGAGCTCTCGCGCGGCGGCGCGCATCCACGCCTCGTGCTGCCCGTCATCGTGGGCGCCTTCGTGATGGAGGCGCAGCGCGATGGGCGCCGTCACGCAAAGCCCTATGCCGCCAGTCTCAGCCGCTTTGCGAGGGCTTCCGTACTGGCGTGCGCTGAGCAGTCCCGGGTCGGGAGCCAGAGCAGCTTCCCCGACGCCGAGAGCACCCATGACCGACCGCCACATCGCGACGGAATCGACATCGCGCACCGAAACGCTGACCAGACGCGCGCCCAGCAGCCGCGCTGCGAGGCGGTTTCGCCCCGCCGCCGACCAACCGCCGGACACGCCAACGCTGGCGATGGCGACCGGCAGCTTGCGCGCATTGGCGAGCTTCAGGCCCTGGGCGATCTTAACCGGAAAGTTCTGGTCGACGTCCTGGAACAGCGCGCCGCCGCCGACGATGACACCGTCGCACTTGCCGAGCCACCGGCGCCAGCGCGGGGCGAAGCGGAAACGAACCAGCACCATCAGCAGCGCGGGCACGAGCACCGACCGCACTTGGGGCGGCAGCATCTCGATGATCGAGAGCATCCCCATGCGGCTGCGGCCATGCCGCCGGCTGAAGCCGGTGCGGCCGGCAAGATCGATGGACACGGGATCGATGAGCGGGTCGGCGCGGCGCAGTTCCCCCTCGAGGCATTCGGCGATGATGCCGTCGCCGAGGTTGGGACTGTACTTAACGTTGAAGATGGCGATGCGGTGAGCGGCGGCGGTTCCATCGCCATGCGCGGGGCCGCCGCCGGCCGGCGGATCGTGGGGCGGGCGGCGGAACGACAGCTGGTCAACGGCTTCCATGGATGATCCTTGCGTTGCCTGCATCATGTGCCGTCATGACCACGAGGGTATGGGACAGCGCCCCAAGGGCGAAGAGGCGCGAAAGGGGGGCTACCGAAGGGGTAGAGGCGGGCGCGGGGCCCAGGACGCGCAGGACGGCGCGTTCAACAGGCCGCCCCGTCGAACTCCAGCTTGTCGGCCAGCGCGCGCAGCAGTTCGGGAAGCTCGCCCGACATGTCGAAGCAATCGTAGAAGTTCACGGTCGCTCCCAGCATGGCAAGCGCCAGCGCGTTCGCCGGCAGCCCGGTGTTCATCATGCGAGCATAAATCGCCGTAAGCTCGTGCGAGGCGGGCGCGAGATCGCGGTAGTCGATGTCCGCCGTGCTGACGTACTGCAGCATGCGCTTGACGGGGGAAACATCGTGCATCGTCCACCTCGAACTTTTGAGGAATACGAAAACGGAAGCGCGCCTCGGGAAGGTATTTGGGCGGCCCCTGAATCGGCCTGCCTGTATCGGGAAGGTGCCCGAACAGCGCCATTTCTATGAAGTGTTCATCACTTCGAGCGGGCCCCGGCGGCATCCTAGCCCTTAAGAGGGGGCGCCGGGTCACGCGAACTGCGCGAAGGGGTTGGTGCAGGGGTTGTCGCGGAACAGCCCGCGGTACTCCAGCTGCCCGGCTTTCCCGAACCCGTCCAGCCCGGTGGCGAGGGCAAATTCGGTGAGCAGCTTGCGGTCGAACGCGGCGGATCGCGCTGCCAGGCCGTGGTCGAGGTGAGCGAGCGCCTGGGCTCCGGGCACGATCTCCAGGAGCCGCAGCATGTCCGCCTCCGTGGATTTCAGCTCCCGGGTGCCGGCGCTGAAATCCGTCACGAAGCGGTTGAAATCGGCATCGGCCATGGTGAAGGGGCCGACGAGGCGGTGCAGGATCGCCCGGATCGCGTCGCGCTGGTCGCCGGTGCCCGCAAACACCGCGAGCGCCCCGACGCCGCCCAGTCCCGCGATGCCGATCCCGGCAAGGACGCCCCGCCGGCTGATCCTGCCGCCCCCGCTCACGCCAGCACGCTCCGGGCGGAGCGGATGGACATCGCCCCGACCGTCAGGCTGGGGTTGCTTGCCGAGCATGTCGGGAACACGCTCGAGCCGACGACGACGAGATTGCGCAGGGTGTGATGGACCTGCTGCGCGTCGACCACCGAAGCACCTGCCTCGTTGCCCATGCGTAAACTCCCCTGGAGGTGGCTTTCCGTCGGCCGCACCAATCGCCGCTCGATCCGCTCCACCGGCAAGGCGGCGAGGATGGAGGGGAGCTGGGCGAAAGCCCGCTCCGCCCCGGCCAGTGCATAAGCGCCGGGCTCCCCGCCGACGACCTTCGCACCCCCGTCGGCGCCGAGTACCACGGCGTCGTCGTCGTTCGGCAAATCTTCGGCGACGATAACGATCGGCAGGGTCTGGCGCCACTTGCCGGGCTCGGGACGGAACCCGAACTTCCACCGGTTCTCGAAATAGAGGAGGGCCGAACCCGACTTGCCGCGGAATGCCCCGTCATAGGCGCCGTAGTCGAGCCCCGTGGTGATCGTGCTCCCGCCGAAGTTGTCGACCCCATCGAGCATGACTTCCACCTCGACGCCGTAGGCCTCGTGCAGACCCTTGCCGACCGGTCCCTGATCTATGCCGGAGCGGAGCAGGATCGCTGGCGAATGGATCGCATTCGCGCCCAGCACGAAGAGGTCGCCGTGGACGGTGTACTCCTTCCCCCCGGACTTGAACCGGACCGAGCGCACCGCGCCGGCGGCAGTGTTGAGGTGGGTGACCTCGGCGCCCGGGCAGACGCTGACGCGCGGGTTCTGGAAGACATCCATCAATCCGTTGTTGGCCGTGAATTTCGCATCGACCGGGCACAGCGAGCAGCGGTGGTTGGCGCAGCACGCGGTGCGCGTCTCGGTCGCTTGCCGAGCGCGGGCGGTTGGCATGACGAAGTGGAGGTCCGGCCTCGCCCGCTTCAGCAGCGCGTCGGGCGCGGAGGGGTGGTGCGGTGGCTGGGGGAACGGGCGCGAACGAGGCAGCACACGGGCCATCTCCTCGTCCCCCGAGATGGACATGACGTCCTCGGCCTCGCAGTAGAATGGCTCCAGATCGGCATAGGTGAACGGCCAGTCGCGACCCGCGCCGTAGCGCGTGTGCAGCTGGAAATCGGAAGGGTGGAAACGCGGCGTCTGGGCGAACCAGCAGTTGGTGCCGCCGCCGAAGCCGATGGTGAAGTTCCAGGGGCGGGGGCCGGCGTTGTCGTAGGTGGAGCCGGGCGCGATATGGCTTTGCCTGCCGTCTTCCCACTGATCGGAATGGCTGCGGATCTCGCCCCATTCCAGGACGAGGACACGGCCCGAGCGGGCATGCTTCAGCGCCTCATGGAGAAAGAACCCCGAGCCGAAGCCGGAACCGATGATGACGGTGTCGAAATGGCCGCCCGCAACGTCCTGCGCCCTGACCTGTGTCTGGAGCGTCGCCACCTAGCGTGCGTTTCTCGAATGGCCGACGGGCTTCCCCATCGGTCCGCGTCCGGCCCCCTCGTTCTGCTGCACTCTTGGTATCTCCAGATGACGCTCCGGGCATTGCCGGACGGACCGGCCCTCCGGTTTTGCGACACAAGGAAATTCCATTTCGGACGCGGCGGCAATCGTACCTGAGGGATTAGTCCTATCGGGTAGCCAGGACCTTCGCGGCAGCCGATCGTCCGCCGTGAAAAACGGCGTGATTGCTCCATCTGCTACCCGCGCGTGCGCGCGAAATCGGAGTAATCCCATGGGGTACTTGGAGCGTCAGTCGGGATGAGCGATGGAAAGCGGCTTAACAACAATTCGGCAATGGTGGGATCGACCATGGCAACCCAGTTATCCGCGCATGCCAGTCCGCTCATCGACTGGCCATCGCAACGCGTACCCACTCCCGACCAGCCCCGGCTGTTCATCAACGGCCGCTTCCTGGTGCAGCAGGTGACCGGCGTCCAGCGCGTTGCCCGGGAGATAACCACCGAGATCGATCGCATGCTCGAAAACGGAAAGCTTTGCGCCGATATCACCTTGCTGGTGCCCCCGGGCCCGTGGGTCCAGCGTCTATCGTTGAATCGCATCAGGGTTGAGACGATCGGAAGATTTAGAGGGCTGTTGTGGGAACAGGTGGCGCTTGCTGGCCATGTGAAGGGGGGCACGCTGCTCTGCCTGGGCAACAGTGCCCCGGCCCGCGCCCTGCTGGACCCCAAGACGCGCGTGGCCGTGATGATCCACGATGTGTCGTTCCTCGACTATCCTGGAGCCTACAAGTTCCTCTATCGGCTTGGTCACAGGCTGATGCTGCCACTGCTGATGCGACGGGCGCGGGCCATCCTCACGGTATCCGAGACAGAAAGGGCGCGGCTCGAGCGGCTCGTCCCCGAAAGCGCGCCGCGCATCACCGTGGCACCCAACGGCGGATGGAGCGCAGACGAGGCAGCTCCCGGCCCGGCCGCGGGAGCGGAGCCAGCGCTGCCGCCGCCGGGCTACGGGCTTTATGTGGGGTCATTGTCGCATCGCAAGAACTTCGGCCGGACCCTCGCCGCCGCCATTCGCCTGGCACGCGAGGACGGTCTGCACTTCGTATTCGTCGGCGCGGCGGGCAAGGTGCTGCGCGAGCCTCGGCGCGAAGTGCCTGCGGACGTCGCAGACCGCATCCATTTCGTCGGCCAGGTCAACGACCCCGCGCGCCTCTCCCGGATTTACCGGGACGCCCGCGTGCTGCTGTTCCCCTCGCTGTACGAAGCCTGCCCGCTGCCTCCCGTGGAGGCGCCGCATTTCGGCTGCCCGGCGGTGGTTTCCAACATCCCCGCCATGTGGGAGCGCTGCGGACGGGGCGCGACCTACTGCGACCCGACCTCGGTGGAATCGATCCTGCGCGCGATGCGCGAGGTCTTGGGCGATTCCCCAAAACGCGAGCAGGCGATAGCCGCCGGGCATGACATGGCTCGTGAGAGGCGCTGGAGCGAGCAGGCCGCGACCCTATGCGCGGCAGTCCTCGGGTAGGATGATCCGGCGGGCCTCGTCGGACCCGCCTGATACCCCTTTTGATCGGCGTCAGGCGATCGCGGGCAGGGTGCGTACGGAAGGTATCTCTACCGATTGCACGCGTCCGCGCGCTGCCGCCAGGGCTGACACGACCCTGGCAATGTCGGCTGCGGCCATGCGCGAGCCCATGGGCAGACCGAGGAGGGTGCGGGACAGGTCTTCGGTGACCGGCAGGGCGTCCCGACGGGCTTCGCGCAGGTGGTCGTGCATGTGCATGCCTCCGCCGTACCAGAACCGCGCCTCGATACCCGACTCTTCCAGTACCCGCCGGAGATCTTCGGCGCGTGCGGGGTCGGTGCAACGGTAGAGGATGTAGTTCGACGCGATCTGCGGATGCACGACGAGGTCTCCGGAGGGCAGCCCTTCGTGCAGGAACGCCGCGCGGTAGGCGCGCGTGGAGCGGTCGAAGTCCGCGCGCTTGCCGGCCCAGCCGTCCAGCTCCGCCAGCGCGACGGCGGCGTGGTATTCGCTCATCTTGCCGTTGAGACTGGCCCCCTGGCTGTTTCGTGACCCCATGAAGCCGAAGTTCGTCGCCTGCATCGTCCTCGCAGCTAGCGCCGGGTCCGGCCAGACGACGCAGCCGCCCTCGCCGCAGCCGAACGCCTTGGTGGCATGGAAGCTCAGCGCCAGCGGCACGCGCGCATCGCCGTGCATCTTGCCGTCGGCGAGCGCCTCCACGGCGGCGGCGGCGTCGATTACGACGCGTATGCCGGTGGCGTGCTGGAACCGCGCCCACCCCTCGACGTCCAGCGGGCGTCCGTAGGCGCAGACCGGCACCACCACGCCCACGCGGTCGAGCATCGGGTGCTCCGCCAACCGGTCGGGATCGAGCGTCCATGTCTCCGGGGAGACGTCGGCGAGATAGGGCTCGTAACCGCACTGGCTGACCGCAGCGGCGGTGGCGACGAAGGTATAGGCGGGGCAGATGGCGTACGGACGTTCCGGACGCGCCGGTCCCGCATGGGCCAGGATGGCGGCGACCAGCGCTGCGGTGCCCGAACTGGCGGCAACGACGCTGCCGTCCGCCAGTTCGAACCGCGCCGCCAGACGCTTTTGCAGCGCCGTGACCAGCGGCCCCTGGTTCGAGTACATCCGCGACCGGTCGATCTGCCGTAAGTAGGGTGCCATGGCGTCGGTCGTGGGCAAGAGCGGTTCGTAGGCCAGCAGCCTGCGGTGCGTCGTGCTGGCGAAGGTCGGGCATCGGTCGGCCGGGGCGGGGCAGCCGGCGCTGCCGATCGCCCACAGGTGTCCGAAGTCGCCGGGTGTTTCGGCATCGTCGGTCAGCGATGGTTGCCGCGTGCCGGGGGAAAAGAAGCCGATGACGCTGTCTCCTGTATGCGATGCGAAAGTGCGGCCCGGACGATCAGCGACCGCTGGGCGCCTGGAGCAGGAACTGCCGCCCTCTGCCGGTGCCGGACGTTCGGACGGTGCGCTGGTAGGCACGGCGAACCGCCCGCACCATCGCTCCCGGCGTGACCAGCAGCGGCAGGGCGAGCGCCCAGAAGCGCGGAACCGAGGCGTAGCGACCGGCCAGATACATCGCCGCGCGCACCGTCTCCCCGAAGGAGGCGCCTTCGGTCTTGGCATTGACGACGCGTGCGATCACGTGGGTGTCGAAGATGCGCCTGCTCATGGCCCGCTGCGCTGCGCGGTCGTCGGCAAAGAGGGCGCCGGCGATCTCGTCGTAGGCTCGCACGTCCACCCGCAGTCGCTCGAGCCACCCGACCCGGCGCTTGAGTTGGTCGTTGCCGGAGCGGAAGCCCACGCAAGGTTCGTGGACCACGCCCCACCCGCCGTCGCGTCCGACCGCCAGCCCGGCGATGAAGACCTGCGAGTAAAGGTTCGCCATCGACGCCGACCGGGGGTCGGCCGCTGCCTTTTCCCAACGGCTGCGTTTCACGAGAGTGGCGGATATGTACCCGAGCAGTTCCGCGAGGCGGCTGAATGCCGGTCCGGCGCCCTTGATGTATTGTGTCCGGGGCATCTGTCTTATGCCGGTGATCTTGCGCATCGTCACGTCGTAGTCGACCACGCCGACAGTGACGGCAACCGCTTCGGGCCACTGCGCCAGCGCCGCGAGCACGCGCCGCACGCCGCCGCGTTCCACCCGGTCGTCGTCTCCCATGAGCCAGACGTAATCGCCGGTCGCGCGCGCGGTCACGGCGGCGATGTTGCGGTCGACGCCGACGTTGACGGGGTGACGAAAACTGACGAGCCCGGGTATCCGGTCGCGATATCGCTCCAGCACTTCGGCCGTGTCGTCAGGGGACGCGTCGTCGGCGACGACGACTTCGACTTCGGGCGTGGCCTGCGCAATGATGCTGTCGAGGAGCTCTGCGAGACAAGTCGATCGATTGTAAGTGGGGATGCAGATCGAAATTCGCGGCATATTATTTCCCGATTGCAACAGGCATTCCCTTGCCACCTAAAAATACATCACAAGCTGCGATGCACGTCCATACGGCGAAATCTTGAGCATTTTTCGCCAGTTGTCGTAATCCGCAGAATTGTGCGGCTCATCGGCAATTCCCTTGATTACCGGATGGCGTTTCCATCCTCCCGAAATCATGGACACGCGCGCCCGTCTACGGCGGCCGAGGGCGGCGTCGCCGCCTTGCAGCAGGATGCGGAATCGGACCGTGGCCGCGATATGCATCGAACGTCTTGCGGTTACAAAAGCCTGTGTCTACATGCGGCGCAGTCGAAGCACTCAACAGTACTTCGGCAAGATCGCGCTGGTGCCCCGCAAGGGGCTTAATAGGGAACACGGTGAGGACTTCTTGTCCGAATCCGAGGCTGTCCCTGCAACTGTAAGCGGCGAGCGCGATGCACATGTGCGGCGGGACAAGGTTCCACGCCGCCAGCCACTGGGCCGGACGCTAAGTCATGCGAGGCCTGGGAAGGCCGTGCATCGACGCATTGACCCGTGAGCCAGGAGACCTGCCCGCGCATGGTCGCTCTTGCCTTGGTCCAGGGGATGGCTGCGGCACGGAACTCCGTCTGAGCGACGCATGTGCGGCGAGGGCCGCACCGGCACATGTGCCGGGCGCTCATGGCGTCCGTCCGGCGCGTGCACCGGCCGTTCGCGCGGAAGCCCTCGTCAGTTTCGCTGGCGCCGACGGGGCTATTTGCAATGCAATCACGATACGTTTCGCACACGGCGCTTGTCGCCGCCCTCCTGCTTGCGCCCGGCGTGGCCACGGCCGACGAGGACGCGGATTCCATCATCGTTACCGGCACGAGCGTCGAGGAGACGCTGCCGCAGGAACTCAGCCGCTACGGCAGCGACCTCTACCAGGTCAGCGAGCAGGACATCGACGACCGGGGCGCGGTCGACGTCGCCGCCGCGCTGCAGACGGTGCCGGGCCTTTACGTCATGCCGGGCAGCGGGCCGTTCAGCTACGTCGACGTCTCGCTGCAGGGATCGCGCACGCAGGACGTTCTCTGGACGGTGGACGGCATCCGCATCAACAACCGGCTCTACGGCAGCACCTCGCCCAACGACACGCTGCCCGCCAGCATGGTCGAGCGGATCGAGGTGCTGAAAGGCGGCGAGAGCCTGTTCTACGGCACGCAGGCGGCGGCGGGCGTCATCAACGTGGTCACCCGCTCGTTCAGCGACGAGTTCGGCGGGCAGGTCAACGCGCAGGTGGACAGCCGTGCGGGCACCAACGTCGATGGCTACGTCCGGGGCAGCGTGGGCAGGCATCGCTTCGTCGCCTGGGGTTCGCACAATCGCTCGGAGGGCTACCGGCCCTACAGCGAGATGGAGCCCAGCGCGACCGACCGCAAGCGCGGTTACGACCTGTGGTCGATCGGCGGCAAGTACCAGTACGACTTCAATTCCGACCTGCTGCTGAACCTGCAGTACCAGCATACCGAGGCCAAGCTCGACAACCTCTCCGCGATCCGCGTGCGTGAAAGCCGCAACGATCGTAACGAGGAGATCGCCAGCATCCGCCTCGACTATGTCGGCAGTGACACGGTGCAGCTCTTCCTCAAGGGTTATTACCACGACTGGAACACCGCCTACGTCCAGATCCGCAACGACCTGACGACCGGCGAGCCGGTGGTGATCTACCCGGCCGGGACCTATTGGGGCTACAAGGACTTCGGCGGCAGCGCCGTGGTCAAGCTGCGACCGCATCGCGGGCTGGAGTACCTGGTCGGCTATGACTTCCAGAACTTCAAAGGCCGCGACGACGTCCTGCTGATCGGCAAGACCAAGGAGAAGGTGCAGGCCGGCGTCCTGCAGGTGCGCACCACCGACGACCTCTCCGACCGCGCGCGCCTGTCGGCCGGCCTGCGCTACAACGACGGCAGCGGGTCGAAAAAGACGGTCTGGAACGTCTCGGGCCGCTTCGACGTGAGCGAGGACCTTTATCTCGAGGCGAACGGGGGGACCTCGTTCCTGCTCCCCACCGCGTCCCAGCTTTATCAGATCGATCCGTGCTGCGAGAAGGGCAACCCGAATCTCGAGCCTGAGGAAAGCCTCGGCGTCAACGTCAGTGTCGGCGGCCGGCTCGCGAGCGGAGCCGTGACCTGGAAGGCGACGGCTTTCGCGCGGCGCATCGATAACCTGATCGACATCGACTACGACGATCCCGCCTATCCCGACGGCATCTACACCAACGTCGACAGCAAGGTGAACGTGCGCGGCGCTGAACTGCAGTTGGGCGCCAAAATCGGCGACGGCTGGGAGCTTTCGGCGAGCTACACCTACACCCGCTCGCGCAATTCCGGCTCGGGCCTCCAGCGCGACCGCACACCGGAGCATTTCGCGCGCGGCGCGATCGCCTGGCGCCCGACCGACATACCCTTCGGCGCCAACGTCTCGGTCAACTGGGTGGGTGACACCTGGCGGACGGTATCCGGGTTTGGACGGCGGAACTACGGGCAGTACCTCGTCGTTGACGCGGGCCTGCACATCTACCCGGATGGCGACGCCCGGCGGCACCGCTTCGGGCTGAACGTCGAGAACATCTTCGACAAGGACTACGCCTCGGGTCTCGGATCTGCACTGCGCGACAACGGCAGCGGGCGCTTCCTCTACTTCACGCGCGGCGTGCCCCGAACGCTGCGGATGAGCTACGGCCTGGCGTTCTGAGGGAGGGGGCAATGACCTTGCGTCCGATCCTTTTCCTCCACCGCTGGCTGGGGATCATCGTCGGCGTGGTCATGACGGTCTGGTGCCTGTCCGGCTTCGTCATGATCTATTCGTCCTATCCCCGGTTGCAGCCGGCCGAGCAGCTGCGGGGGCTCGCGCCCCTACGGCTGCCGGCCGGCATCGACTGGGCCCACCTCGGCCTCGCCGACGATACCATCCTGTCCTCAGCGCGGATCGAGCGGCTGGGGGAGCGCACGGTCCTGCGCGTGACCCCGGCGCTTGATCCGGCAGGCCCCATCGCGCAGATGCGGGCGGCGCCGGAGAACATCGACCTCGTCTCCGGTCGTCCGGTCGAGCCGCTGTCCCGCGCCGAAGCGCTGGCGCAGGGGCGCTCGTTCGGGGCCAGCTTCGGGATCGATGGCGCGGCGCTTTCGGCAACGCCCGTCGTGATCGACCAGTGGACCGTCCAGACCGCGCGGCGCCACCAGCCGCTCTGGCGGATCGACTATGAAGGCGGCGCCACGGCCTATGTCGCCGGTTCAGGCGAGGTAGTGCAGCAGACCACGCGTGCCGAGCGGTTCTGGGGATGGCTGGGCGCGGTGCCGCACTGGCTCTATCCCACGCTACTGCGGCAGAACGGCGCGCTGTGGTCGCAGGTGGTGATATGGACCTCGCTGCTGGGCTGTTTCCTCACCGTGACGGGCCTGTGGATCGGCGTCGCCCGCCTGCGGCGCAACCGGGAGGGGCGGCTCGGTTCACCCTATAGCGGGCTGTGGTGGTGGCACCATATGGCCGGGCTGTTCTTCGGCATTCTTACGCTGACATGGGTCGCGAGCGGCCTGTTCTCGATGAACCCATGGGGTTTCCTCGACAGCATGGCGGGCTTTGCCGAGCGCGAGCGATTATCGGGTCCGCTGCATTGGGGAGACCTGCGCAAGGCGCTCGCCAACGTGGAGGGGCTACCCGCCGGCACCGTCCGGATCGAGGCCGCGCCGCTCGGCGGCAGGACTTTCCTCACGGTGCTGGCGACCGACGGCGACCGACGCCGTATCGATGGTGACGGCAATCTATCCGTGCTCGGCGAGCCGGAGCTGCGCGCGGCGCTGGCCAACGGTCCCCCCGTGGCATCGCTCGAACTGCTGCACGAGCCGGACGCCTATTACTACACCCACCACAACCCGGCGCCGTTCCCGGTATGGCGGGCGGTGCTAGCCGACCCGCAGGCGACCCGCCTCTACATCGACCCTGCGACCGGCCGCCTGATCCGTGCTTTCGACGCCAACGGAAGGCGCTTCCGCTGGCTCATGAACGGCCTCCACAGCTTCGACCTGCCGGGCCTTCGCGCGCGTCCGCTGTGGGACCTCGTGGTCCTGCCGCTGCTCGCCATGGTCACGCTGATCTGCGGGACGGGCGCATGGATGGGCATCCAGAAGGTCCGCCGCGACCTGCGCCGATCCCGCAATCGCCGCCGCCGCCGCAAGGCGCTCGTTTCCCAAGGAGCCACCGCATGACCCGACCCTCCGTCAATCCGAGGCTGCGACCGCGCATCCTCGTCCTGTTCGCGGCGCTGCTCGGCGCGAACGCCGCGGCGTGGGCCTGGGCGTTCAGCGCCTTCCACGGCGACGCGCTGATGATCGGCACCGCGCTGCTCGCGTGGAGCCTGGGCCTGCGCCACGCGGTCGATGCCGACCACATCGCCGCGATAGACAACGTGACCCGCAAGCTCATGCAGGACGGGCAGCGTCCGATCACGGTCGGTTTGTGGTTCGCCATCGGCCACTCGGCAATCGTGCTGATCGCGGCTACGACGATCGCGCTCGCCGCCGGGACGCTCACCGATTTCGAAGCGTTTGGCCAGACCGGAGGGGTCATCGCGACTATCGTCTCGGCGTGCTTCCTGTTCGCCATCGCGATCATGAACCTGGTGATCCTGCAGGGTGTCTGGACCCGTTTCCAGCAGGTCCGCCGGGGCGGCACATATGCCGACGACGACCTCGACATGCTGCTCGCCGGGCGAGGATTCCTCGCGCGGATATTCCGCCCGGTCTTCAGGCTGGTGCGCAAAAGCTGGCACATGGCGCCGCTCGGCTTCCTGTTCGGGCTTGGTTTCGATACCGCCACGGAAGTAGCGATCCTGGGCCTGTCCGGCGCCCACGCCGCCGAGGGTGTCTCGCTGGCGACGCTGCTCGTCTTCCCTATCCTGTTTGCCGTGGGCATGGCGCTTGTCGACACCGCCGACGGCGTCATCATGCTGGGCGCCTACGAGTGGGCTTTCGTGAAGCCCATCCGCAAGCTCTACTATAACATTACCATCACCTCGATATCGGCGCTGGTGGCGCTGGTCATCGGCTCGATCCAGACGGCCGCCCTGCTGGCCGAGAAGTTCCGTTTGAACGGTGGGCCCTGGGACACCGCCACCGCCCTGTCGGAACATTTCAACACGCTTGGTTTCCTCATCATCGGCATATTCGTCGCGTGCTGGGTGATCAGCTACGCGGTCTACCGATGGAGCGACTTCGACCGGGTCGAAGTCGTTGCGGTTTCGGGGCGCCCGGATGTGGACATGTAGTCACCCTCGTTGGAACGCGGCCGGCGTCCAAGCACTGTAGCAGCGCAGATCGGCCGTCATCTCGCGATGGCCCACGCCGCGTCGCTGACCTTCGAATTGATCGACCGCCTCGCCGCCTGGCGCATCGCACCGATCGTGGTGGCCCATATGGGCCGTGTCGCGATCGGGGATACGATTGGCGAACGATTGAACGCCGGTCTGGTCTGCGCGTCGGCCTTGCCGCCGGCTGAGTAGGCCGGCGCCCCAATCGCCTGCCGGAGCAGGTTGATGAGGCGCGAGGCCCGCAAAGTAGAGGCGCTCTCCCCTTCGGGAAAGCGCCTCTCGTGTTGTCAGTACTTTATGCGGGCTTCGATGCCGACCGTGCGCGGATTGAGCACGGTCTGCTGGTAGTAGCGCACCGCGATGCCGTCGTTGACGCCGATGCGCGAGCGGTCCTGGCCGGTGGAAACCACCGCGTACTTGTCGAAGATGTTGTTCGCGAAGAGGCTGACGCTGTACTTGTCGGTCTCATACGCGATCGTGGCGCGGTTCAGGACATAGCCCTTGAGCTTGTCGCCATAACCCCGATCCCAGCCGAGCCGCGAGACGACGCTTCCGCGGTAGGTCGCCGTCCAGTTGGCGATCAGGTTCCCGTCGCCCATCGGCATCGTATAGGTCGCGCCGAGGCTACCCGAGTTCTTGGCCGAACCCGGCAGGCGATCGCCGTCGAGTGCGTCGAGCTGGGTGAACTTCGGGCGGCCATCATAGTTGTTCGGCGTGGTGCGTACCGTGATGATGCCCGGCACGTCCTCGGTCAGCTTCGCGTCCGTGTACGAGTAGGTGCCCTGGATCGAGAGTTCCGGGACCGGCCTGAACTGGAACGAGGTTTCGAAGCCTCGCGACTTGGCCGCACCGCCGTTCACGGTGATCCCGGTTACGCCGTAGAACGTCGCAGAATCGACCTGGATGCCCTCCCACTTGATGTCGTAGACGTTGAAGTTGAACGACAGGTTGCGATCGAACAGCTGCGCGCGCATGCCGATTTCGGCGTTCTTGGTGGTGTCCGGGCCGTACTGGATCTCGTTCGGCAGGGCGCAGGCGTTCTGCTGGTTGACCGGCACCGGGTTGGGGCAGGGGGCAACCCTGTTGGGGCCGCCGATGCGATAGCCCTTGCTGTAAGTGGCATAGACCATGAAGTCTGGCGTGAAGTTGTAGGAAGTATTGAACTTCCAGACCCAGCCGTCCTTGCTGGCCTTGCCGCCCGAGGGGGAGAGGTCATAGGGGCTGAGCGGATCGCCGAGCAGCGGCAGCACGAGCGCGCCCTGAACTTCCGAGTTGTACTTGAAATAGCGCGCGCCGCCGGTGACCTGCCACTCTGGCGTGATCTTGAACGTGCCTTCGCCGAAAATCGCCTTCTCGGTGACTTTGGACTTGGTGTAGCTCACATATTCCAGGTCCTCGGGATTGTCGGGAACCCCGTAGAAGTCCGATAGGCCGGGCGTGTGCTCGGCATAGTCGTTGTGGTACTTCTGCTCGTTGTAGAAGCCGCCCAGCACCCAGTTGAACGGACCGCCGTGGCGCGAAACCAGGCGGATTTCCTGGTTGAACTGCTTGCGGCGACCATCGCTTTCGTTCCAGCTCGAGAAGGCCGGGAACAGTTCGTAGTCATAGTCGAGGTCGAGCAGCAGGTCGGTGTTGTCGGACTGCGAACGCGTCCTGACGTTGGTATAGGCGGTCGTCGACACGAGGTCGACGATGTCACCAAGGTTCGCGTTGATCTCCATGCTTCCCAGGTGTGCGCGGCGCTTGGAGGGTTCCTCGTAGCGGCCGGCGTTCTCGTACCTGCCCGTGCCGAGCACGCCGGCGCTGTTGGACTGGGCGCCGTCGGTCTTGGTCTGCTGGTAGGCGTAGGTGAAGATGACCTTGAGGTCTTCGGTGGTCTGGAACAGCAACTGGTTGCGCGTGGTGAAGGTCTTCTCGAAGTTGAGATCCTCACGCTTGCGCAGGTTGGCGTTGTAGGCGTCGCCCGAGACGCCGCCGGTGCCGGATGGCTGGGGCAGCGAGACGCCCGGCTCCTGCAGCAGGAGCGGATAATCGATGAAGCCCGGATCGTAGTAGTAGCCGGTGGCCGAACGGAAGGCGATGTGGTCCTTCACGATCGGAATGTTGATCATCCCGTCCACCTGGTAGCCCAGGTCGACCGCGTGGCTCTTGGTATAGGCGCGGCCGTGCGCTTCGCCTTCCCATTCGTTCACGTCGGGACGGTTCGGGATGTAGCGGATCGCGCCGGCCAGCGTGCCGAGGCCGTAGAGCGTGCCCTGTGGGCCGAGCAGCGTCTCCACGCGCGCGATGTCGAGCAGCTTGAAGTCGTAGTAGAGCGGAACTTCGCCGAGATAGATGCCGAGCGAGTCGTCGTAGTTGGAGCCGTTCGAGCCCGAATCCGACGCGTTGAGTCCGCGCATCACGATCGAGCCGGTGGTGCCCGGGCCGGTGTCGGAGATCGTCAGGCCGGGGGTGAAGTCGGCGAGGTCGCGCACGTCGTCGATCCGTTGGCGCGCGATTTCCTCGGAGCCGATCGCCGAGATGTTGATCGGCGTGTCCATGATCGTCGTAGCGCGGCGGGTGCCGGTGACGACGATGGCGTCGCCCTCGTCAGCGGCGGTGCTGGCATCCTGCGCCATGGCCGGCATGGCGAGCGCCGTGCTCGTGAAGATGGTGGCGGATAGCAGGCCGGCCTTCAGTTTCGCGCGATATGTCATGTGCTTCCCTCATTTTCTGGTTACAGTGAGCCGCTCCCGGGCCTGGCTCCTGTCGGACCCGGGGGGCGTTGTGCTTGAGGACCTCATTCTTGCGCCGGCCATCGCTTGACGGATGTCTTGCCGGCGCGCTGCTCTCGACGTTCTCAAAATTCCGTCGAGGCGTTCGCTCCCTTGGTATTGCTCTCTGCTTGCGGCTGCTCAGTAGGCCGAGCGCGCGGCCTGGGTGCCGCGCTTCGCCCTGATCCACTCGATCGCGGGCTGGAACGGGAACAGGAATTGCTCCCGGATGGACAGGCGCTTGCGTTCATCCTGGCCGACGACCATGGCTTCGCCTTCGCGATAGGTGCCGAAGATACGATCGAGGAGGATCAGCGAATTGCCGTAGTTGCAGCGGGTGCTCTCGTAGTCCGTCGAATGATGCAGGCTGTGGTGCCGGATCGTCGTGAAGAAGAACGAGTAGAACTTCGGCGGGTCGGATCGCACGTTGGCGTGGGCGAAGGTGGAGATCACGCCCATGACGTTCAGCGCGCAGAAGATCGCGGGCGTCGAAAGATCGAACAGCGCCACCACGCTCAGGCTGATGAGGAACAGTTCGATCGGGTTGCCCACCGCGCCCTTCGCCGCGTTCAGCTGCGTGAGATGATGATGCGGCGCGTGGGTCAGCCAGAAGGGCGTCCAGTTGTGCATCAGGCGATGCATCCAATACTGGCCGAACTCGATGAGGAAAACGACCAGCGCGACCTGCACGATGAAGGGCAGGTGCATCGCCCATTCGGTCGTGATGCCCAGCGATTTCTTGAACGCCAGCAGCGGATCTTCCGCCAGCTTGGTCGTCACCCAGGAAATCACGGTGGACATGAAGGCAACGTAGAACAGGTCCGTGGCGAATTCGCGCTTGTTCATGCGCCAGTCGGAATGACGCTCGTGGACGAACTCGAGCCCGAGGACGGCGAGGGTGATCAGTGACGAAGTCACCACGAGGGCCAACGGGTGGTCAACCAACGACTTGGGACCATAGGCCCAGAAAGCAATGACGATCGCGATGAAGGCGGGCGGCACCAGATTGAAGAGCGTCTGCTTCATTCCGCCGGCGTCCCGGCCATCGCCGATCACTCGCTCGTGGGACGAGAGAACCGTGTTGTAGACTGGCAGTTGTTCCATCGAAAACCCCCATCCAAGCCGGTTCCCCGGCCTGCCGTTACAAAGTTCTCTCTCCCGGTTTATCGCTCTTCTTGGCGACACGACACACGGTATGGATATTACGTTTTGCGTCAAGCGTATTAATCTAGCGGTGGTACGTTTTGCTGCGAATCCCGGATTATTGCGGTCTTGATGGAACAGCGTAACACTATTTCTTTTCCCGAACGGTCCATGCGAACCGGTCGGCGCTCGCGGGCTTGCGCACTGCTACCGAGTCGCGCGGCGTCAGGAATACCGGTAGGCGTTCTTGTCGATTGTCGTCGTCCCGCGCGTCTGGTTGCACAGGAAGACGGTGCCTGTGAAATAGATGCCGGGCTTCGTGATCGTCTGCGCATGGGCGAAGGCTTCGCGCAGCTGCTGCACCGTCATTTCCACGGGCGCCTCGTCGGGTTGCCAGGTCATGCCATAGGCGTAGTCCTGCCCGTCCTTGCTGATCTCCACGTGGCAGCCCATCACGTGGGTCACCGGATGCGTGTCGCAGAAGTCGATCAGCCGCTTCATGCTGTCGAACCAGGGCTGCCAGAAGCTGATGTAGCAGCGGCCCCGGTAGAACATGTCGCCGGTGTAGAGGATCTGGGTATAGCTGTCGTAGTAGGCGAATTCGGAAACGACATGGCCGGGCGAACCCCAGATAAGGATCTCGCGGCCGCCCAGGTCCAGCGTCACGCGTTCCTCGGGGAAGTTGGTCATGCCCCAGAAACCGACCATCTCCTCGTGGGTGAGGCCCATGTAGCGGGTGTTGGGGCGGTCGGCGAACTGGTTGGTCGCCGCGTAGTGGTCAGCATGGAGGTGGCTGAACGCGACCAGGAGTTCCAGGCTGGCGGGATCGCGGCCGTTGCGCTGGCACCACTCGTTGATGCACTGGTCCACGACACCGCGCAGGTCCCAGTCGTTGCGCAGCTGCACGAACCCTTCGTCCAGCAGGAGCACGCGGTCGTTGCCGAAGTAGAGCGGGGCGAACGGCGCCTCGTAGCTGTACGCCTTGTTCTGGCGCAGGATCGCCGTATGCGGGTTGTACCAGTGGACCTGCACCGGCGGGTCAGTGTTGTCCATGCAGCACGAGGACCCGCAGATCCAGCGCTTGGGAAAGCTGCCCGCGGCGGGCACGTTGCTCTTGAAATCGATCGGTGCGAGGCGAACAGCGGCCGAGGCCGCTTCGGAGAGGCTGGTGAGCGCCGCTCCCGTCAGCGGGATGGCGGCGGCAGCGGCGTTGTAGCTCAGGAAAGTGCGTCTATCCACGACTGGTCTCCTCGTCGTCAGAACGGACGCGGCGGGTTGATGTTGGGCACGCCCTCGGGCCAGACCTGCGTTCGCTGGTCGGGGCTGACGCCGTTGAAAAGTGCGAAGTCGGGGCGGATGAGCATCATGTCCTTGCCCTGGACCTCCTGTGCGTACTTCAGCGCCTCGCCGATCAGGTCCGGCGTCATTTCGAGCACGCGCTCGTAGGGCTTGTAGGTGGCGAAGCGCGGGTAGTACTTGCCCGGCACGAACATCATCTCGACATGGCCGCCAAGGACCCACTTCACGGGCCGGTTCGCCGCGAAAGCCTGCAGGCGCTCGAGCGAGGCGATGAAATCCCGGTCGTTGCCGATGTTGATCTTGCCGGGGAACAGCAGGTCGCCGGTGAACAGGAAGTCGCAGTAGGGGTCGTAGAAGGTGACGCCGTCCCTGTGCGTGCCGGGCGTCGGGATGACCTCGATCACACGGTCGCCTAGGTCGATCTTGCCCGAGCCCGAAGGCCAGGTGCCTCCGACCCCGTAGAAGTGCTTCATCGCCTCCAGCGGCTTGGGAACGATGGTCGTATCCTCGCGGCCGGCGAACTGCACTAACCCTTGGTTCTGGGCGATGTCCTCGCCGGAGGTCAGCGCCACCGTCAGCGGTACCTTGCTGCGTCCGCGCGCCTTGGCCAAGCGCGCGATGATGGCGTCGACCGTCTCGCGCAGGGGATAATGGTTCGCCGCCGCAGTGGCGCCGGTGTCGATCAGCAGGGCGCCCTTGTTGCCGAAGAGCAGATAGGTGAACGGCGCCTCCCAGTGGACGCAGACGTTCTGGCGCAGGACGAAGGTGTCTTCGTTGTACTGCACCACCTGGACGCGCGGATCTCGGTTCTTGGCGGCCACATTGGAGCCATAAGTCCAGCGGAACCCGAGAGCGCCCGGCGCCGGACCGTCGGACGCGTAGTCGTGGAGCACCGGCTTGTCGCGGTGCAGGGGCACGGCGCTGTCGGTATTGCGCACACCGGAAGGATTGTATCCAAGGTCGGGGTTGCCGTTGGGGTAGGCGCGTCCCGTGGCTGATTGCGGATTGCCGGACAACGCCGGATTGTAAGCCGAATTCTGCGCCATGATGCCCCTTATAGTCGGCAGCGAGTAGCGACACTCCGCCGAACGAGGGGCAGGATATCGATATTACCTTGTCTGACAATGGTAATAATTTCAGCTGGTAAGTACGCGGCAAATCGCCGATCATGGACTGTCATCGTCGCCCTGCATGGTATAGGGCAGGGTTGTTGGCACCGGCGTGACGCCTATGCCCACCGATGCCGTGACGGACGTTTTTGAGGATTTGACGATGGTGAGGGACGCAGCTTGAGCACCGACCCCGGCAGCCTTGCCCGGCTCAGCATGAGCCTTCCCGCCGAACTGTTCCGCCAGTTGGACGCGATGGTGGAGGAGCGCGGCCTGCCGTCGCGCTCGCAGCTCATTTCCGAGCTCATTCGCCACGCGCTGGCTGAACACGAAGCCCTGACGCGGCCTGAGGAGATGCTCGCGGGGACGATCACGCTGGTCTATCGGGGCGATCGGGGAAGGGTGCGGCACCAGCTTGCCCAAAGCCAGGCGGACTATCTCAAGGAAGTGATTTCCTCCCAGCACGTGTTCCTGGAGGACGACCAGTCGCTCGAGGTGCTGCTCGTGCAGGGACCGGCTGCAAAGCTGAAGGACCTGTGCGACAGCCTCCGTGCGATCCGGGGTGTGCATCAGCTTCAGCTGGTCACCACGACGGCGCTGCTGCCGCCTCTCCACGAGCAGGACGAGGTGGGCGCGGCCGACGCTGCCAAGCCTCGCAAGCAGCGCGCCGGCAGCGAAGTCGCCGCTGCCTGACGGCGGCTGGCGCCTGACACCGCGGCCCCGGCGAGCGCAAACCTCCCCCTGCAGCGGCCTCGCGCCGATCGTGCGCGTGATCAGCCGCCAAAAGTATTACAAAATTCAAGTGTCGTAATAATTTTGATGGACAGCGTTTGCAATCGCAGCAATGTTGCATTGCGAAAGGGGACCGATTCATGATCGTAACGATCCGTAGGACTGCCAAGGCAGCATTGCTGGCCGGAGTGCTTCTGACTGCCGCCTGCTCCCAGGCGCCCGGCGATGCGCCGAAGAAGCAGGAGTTCAACATCGGATGGTCGATCTACGCGGGCTGGATGCCCTGGCCCTATGCGCAGCAGGCCGGCATCGTGAAGAAATGGGCCGACAAGTACGGCATCAAGATCAACATGGTGCAGGTCAACGACTACGTCGAATCGGTCAATCAGTATACCGCCGGCAAGCTTGACGGCGTGAGCGTCGCCAACATGGACGCGCTGACGATCCCCGCCGCGGGCGGCAAGGACACCAGCGCCATCATCGTCGGCGACTATTCCAACGGTAACGACGGCATCCTGATGAAGGGCGCGGGCGACCTGCGCGCCATCAAGGGCCAGCAGATCAATCTCGTCGAGCTTTCGGTCTCCCACTACCTGCTGGCGCGCGGCCTGTCCTCGGTCGGGCTCGCCATGAAGGACGTGAAGACGGTGAACACCGGCGACGCCGACATCGTCGGCGCCTTCGCCAGCCCCGACGTCAAGGTGGCCGTCGCCTGGAACCCGCAGCTTTCGACGATGAAGGCGCAGGCCGGCGCGAAGGAAGTGTTCAGCTCCGCCGACATCCCGGGCGAGATCCTCGACCTGATGGTCGTCGACACCGCCACGCTGAAGGCCAACCCGAGCCTCGGCAAGGCGCTCGCCGGCATCTGGTACGAGACCACGGCGCTGATGGCGCGCAAGGATGCGCAAGGCAAGGCGGCACGCGCGGCCATGGCCAAGCTGGCCGGCGCGACGCCGGAAGACTTCGACAGCCAGCTCACCACGACTTACCTCTACACCGATCCCAAGGCGGCGGTTGCAGCGACTTCGGCTCCGTCGCTGGTGACGACGATGACGCGGGTGCGAGACTTCAGCTTCGCGCAAGGGTTGTTCAAGGGCGCCACGTCCGCCGATGCGGTGGGCATGTCCTTCCCCGGCGGCAAGACGCTGGGCGACGCGCAGCACGTGACGCTTCGCTTCGACGACAGCTACATGAAGCTGGCCGCCGACGGAAAGCTCTGATCGCTTCGAATTCGCTTCATCAAGAGTGAGATGACCGCAATGCGTTGGGTGAATCGTCAAGTCCGGCGAGGGGATCGGCTGCTTCTCGGCGCCCTCCCGATAGTGCTTCTGGCAGTGATCTACATCGTCGTGGCCGCCAGTCGTCACGCCGTTAACCCGTCGGACAAGATCCTGCCCCTGCCGGGCACGATGGCGCAGAGCATGGCGGCGCTCATCTTCGTGCCTGACCAACTCACCGGGCAACTGGTGTTTTGGGCCGATACGCTGGCGAGCCTGCAGCGCCTCGGCATCGGCCTCGGCATATCGACGCTGATGGCGATCATGGTCGGCCTTGCGCTCGGCGTGTTGCCGCCGGTGCGCGCGACGTTCGGTCCGCTTGTCACCGGGATCGCCGTGATCCCCCCAATCGCGCTGCTGCCGATCCTGTTCATCGCACTGGGCCTCGGCGAGACGGCGAAGGTCACGCTCATCGTCATCGGCATCGCACCGGTCATGATCCGCGACATCGCGGCCCATGTTGCGGCGCTGCCGAGAGAACAGATCATCAAGGCGCAGACGCTCGGCGCCAGCAGCTGGCAGGTGATGATCCGCGTGGCGCTGCCGCAGGCGATGCCACGGCTGCTTCAGGCGATGCGCCTGGCGCTCGGGCCTGCTTGGGTCTTCCTGATCTCGGCAGAGGCGATCGCCTCGGACGTGGGCCTCGGATACCGCATCTTCCTCGTCCGCCGCTATCTCTCGATGGACGTCATCCTGCCCTACGTGGCCTGGATCGCGATCCTCGCGATCGTGATGGACGTGACCTTCGCATTCCTCAGCCGCAAGCTGTTCCCCTGGGCGCACGGAGAAAGCCATTGAGCACGCTTCTCAGCTTCCGCGACGTCTGGGTCGAGTACGGCGACCGGATCATCATCGAGAAACTCAACCTCGACATCGAGGCCGGCTCCTTCGTCTCGATCGTCGGACCGTCCGGTGCGGGCAAGAGCAGCTTCCTGCGGCTCATCCTCGGCCAGGAGGCGCCGTCACGCGGCTCCATCCTGCTCGACGGAACGCCGCTGGCGCCCGAATGCGGACCGGACCGCGGCGTCGTGTTCCAGCGCTACTCGGTGTTCCCGCACCTCTCCGCGCTGCGCAACACGATCCTCGGCATGGAGTGCGCGCAGGCCCCGCTTTCCGGGCGCCTGTTCGGTGCGGCCCGCCGCGCCGCGCAGGACGAGGCGACGGCGATGCTGAACGCGGTCGGCCTCGGCCACAGCCTCGACCTCTATCCCGCGCAGATGTCTGGCGGCATGCAGCAGAGGCTGGCGATCGCCCAGGCGCTCGTGAAGCGGCCCCGGGTGCTGCTTCTCGACGAGCCGTTCGGTGCGCTCGATCCGGGTATCCGGGCGGACATGCACGTCCTGATCCGCAATCTCTGGCGCGAATACTCGCTGACCATCGTGATGGTGACCCACGACATCCGGGAAGCCTTCACCCTCGGGACCCGCGTGCTCGCGCTCGACAAGCGCCGCCACGATCCGCACGCGCCGCACCGTTTCGGTGCCACGGCGGTCTACGACATTCCGCTGCGCAACCGCGACGAAACCGCTCCTGCAAACAATGACGATATTACTGTTGACGTAATTCGTAATAATTGAAAAGAGGGTGGTCATGGGATCCGAATCCGCAAGCCTGGCCCGGCTCAGCATGAGCCTCCCGGCAGACCTCTTCAGACAGCTCGACATGATGGTGGCGGAACGCGGCCTGCCTTCCCGCTCGCAGCTCATCGCCGAGCTGATCCGCCACGCGCTTGCCGAGCACGGTTCGCTGATGCGGCCGGAAGAGATGCTCGCTGGCACCATCACTCTCGTCTACCGCGGTGAGCGGGGGCGCGTTCGCCACCTGCTTTCCCACACGCAGGCGAGTTATCTCAAGGAAGTCATCTCCTCGCAGCACGTCGTGCTGGAGGATGACCAGTCCCTCGAAGTCCTGCTCGTGCAAGGTCCGGCCGTGAGGCTGAAGGAGCTGTGCGACGCCATCAGGCGGGTCCGCGGGGTGCAGCAACTGGCTCTGGTCACCACGACCTCACTGCTGCCGCCCCTCTACGAACCCGAAGGTGGAAATCCCAACCCGATCATCGGAGCGAATGCATGACCGAGACCCTGGCCAATCCCCTTGCTGCCCGCGATCACGCGCGCGGCATGGAAGGTACCGTGATCGAGAGCATGCCCGTGCTCCCGCCGGTCGCCGACGACCTGCCGCCGGAAGTGGCGCCCGAGGATCTGCTCTGGGAGGAAACCATCGCGGCGGGCGGCTATGCCACGCGGCGCCTCGCGCGCGGCTCGCGCCTGCGCCTGATCGATCTGCGCGGCGATGCCTGCGCTTCGATCCTGCTGTTCAACGCCGAAATGCCCACCGAGCGGCTCAACGTCGCGGACACAGTGAAGGTGCAGTGGAACGCCTATCTCGGCGAGGGCAAGCTGCTGCTGTCCGACATGGGCCGCGTCATTATGAGCATCCTCGAAGACGATGCCGGCACGCACGACACGTTCTGCGGCACTTCCAATCCCGCGACCAACGCCGCCAAGTACGGCAACGGCACCAATAGCGGCCCCTACCCCAGCGGCCGCGACCGTTTCCTGCTGGGCGCCGCCAAGCATGGGCTCACCCGCCGCGACGTCCACCCCTGCGTCACGCTGTTCAAGGGTGCGCGGATCCAGGAAGACGGCGCGATCACTCCGCAGATCGGCCCGTTCGAGCCCGGCCGAACCGTGGTCCTGCGCGCCGAGATGGACGTGATCGTCGTGATCGCCAACTGCCCGCACGTCCTCGACCCGCGCGACGACTATACGGTGACCCCGCTGCGCGCTTCCGCCTGGCGCGGGCCGGTGACGACCGAAGACGACGCTGTCCGCACCGCGACGCCTGAAGGCCTGCGCGCCTTCAAGAACGTCGAAGACTACTTCCGCCGCTGAAAGAGGACAGGTCCAAAATGACTGCCGATCCCCATATGTCCGGCCTCACCGGCGCCGTGATCCATGATGTCGTCGTGCCCGCCCGGGCGCCGTGGCTGCACCACATCGCTGCCGGCCAGACGCTGCGCATCGTCGACCTCGAAGGCAACCAGGCCGTCGATTTCCTGCTCTATTCGGCTGCCGACGACGCCGAGCGCTACAGCGCGCAGGACACAGTCTCCGCACAGGGCAACCTGTTCCTGCGCGAAGGCACCAGGCTGCTGTCGAACGAGGGCCGGCCGATGATGACCATCGCGTCGACCTCGGTCGAGTATCACGACACCATCGGCGGCGCCTGCTCGTGCGAGTCCAACACGCTGCGCTACGGCCACCACACCAAGGCCGAACACGCCTGCGTGGAGAACTTCCTCGAAGCCAACCTCACCGAAGGCCGGGGCAAGCGGGACATCGTCTCGAACATCAATTTCTTCATGAATGTTCCTGTCGAGTCCGACGGGTCGCTGGGCATCGTCGACGGAATATCCGCGCCGGGCCTGACCGTTGACCTGCGTGCGGAAATGGACGTCGTCGTCGTCGTCTCCAACTGCCCGCAGGTCAACAATCCCTGCAACGGCTTCAACCCCACGCCCGTGCGCATGATCGTAACCGCCGCATGAGCTTCGACACCGTCCTGATCGCGAACAGGGGCGCGATCGCCACCCGTATCATCCGCACCCTGCGAACCATGGGGCTGAAGTCCGTCGCCGTCTATTCCGAGGCGGACGAGGGTTCGAACCACGTCTCCGAAGCCGACGAGGCCGTGTGCATCGGCCCGGCGCGAGCATCCGACAGCTATCTCAACATCCCCGCGATCCTCGCCGCTGCGAAGAAGACCGGGGCAGGCGCGATCCACCCGGGCTACGGCTTCCTGGCCGAGAACGTCGAGTTCGCCGAGGCCTGCGCGGCGGCCGGGATCGTCTTCATCGGCCCGACCACGGACAATATCCGCACCTTCGGCCTCAAGCACAGCGCCCGCGCGCTCGCCGCCGCCCATGACGTGCCGCTGGCACCGGGCACCGGCCTGCTGAGCGACGCGGACGAGGCGGTCACCGCCGCCGCCGAAATCGGCTATCCCGTGATCCTGAAGGCCACCGCCGGCGGCGGCGGCATCGGCATGCGCGTGTGCGAGGACGAAGCCGCACTGCGCGAGGCGTTCGATGTCGTCGCCCGCCAGGGCCTGAGCAATTTCGGCGATGCCAGCGTCTTCCTCGAACTCTACGTCCGGCGCGCGCGCCACATCGAGGTCCAGCTGTTCGGTGACGGCGAGGGCAGGGTCATGGCTCTGGGCGAGCGCGACTGCTCGCTCCAGCGCCGCAACCAGAAGGTCGTCGAGGAAGCGCCTGCGCCGCTGCTCCCCGAGCATGTGCGCAGCGAACTGATCGCCTCGGCCATCCGCCTCGGCCAGGCAGCGAACTACCGCTCGGCCGGCACGGTGGAATACCTCTACGACGCCGACCGCGAGGAATTTTTCTTCCTCGAAATGAACACCCGCCTCCAGGTCGAGCACGGCGTCACCGAAGCGGTGATGGGCATCGACCTCGTCGAGTGGATGGTGCGCGGCGGGGCCGGCGACTTCGCCTTCCTCGACGGCGAAGCGCCCACGCCCAAGGGCCATTCGGTCCAGATGCGGCTTTATGCCGAGGACCCCTCGCTCGATTATCGCCCTACTTCGGGATCGCTGACCTGCCTGCAGTTCCCGTCCGACATCCGTGTCGAGACATGGTGCTCGTCGGGCACGGCGGTCAGCGCCTGGTACGATCCGATGCTGGCGAAGCTCATCGTCCACGCGCCCACCCGCGCCGAGGCAGTCGAGGCCGCGCAGGCCGCGCTCGACCAGACCCGCGCCGACGGCATCGAGACCAACCTGCGCTGGCTGCGCGACGTGGTGCGCTCGCCCGCTTTCGTCAGCGGCGAGGTTTCGACCCGCGTGCTCGACGGCATCGCCTACAATCCCCGCTCGATCCGCGTCGTCAGCGGCGGCACCGCGACGACGGTACAGGACTGGCCGGGACGCCAGAAGCTGTGGGCCGTGGGCGTTCCGCCTTCGGGCCCGATGGACGACCAGTCGTTCCGCCTCGGCAACCGCCTGCTCGGAAATCCCGAGGGAACTGCGGGACTTGAGGCGACCGTCACCGGTCCGACGCTGGCCTTCGTGGCGCCGGCGCGCATCTGCCTGATGGGCGCGGACTTCGGCGCGACGCTGGACGGCGTGGCCGTCGAGCGCGGCGTTCCTACCGACATTACGGCCGGACAGACGCTGGCGCTCGGCCGGGCATCGGTCGGCGGCCTTCGCGGATACATCCTGTTCGCGGGCGGTCTGGACATCGCGCCATACCTCGAGAGCTGCAGCACCTTCGAGCTGGGCCAGTTCGGCGGCCATGCTGCGCGGCGTCTCCTTGCCGGCGATACACTGCACCTGGGCGGACATGAGACCGACATGGGGCTCCCTTCGGTCGACCTACCGGAGATCCCGACCGAGTGGACGCTGCGCGTGCTCTACGGTCCGCACGGCGCTCCCGATTTCTTCACCGACGAGGACGTCCAGACGTTCCTCGCCGCCGAGTGGAAAATCCACTACAACTCCAACCGCACCGGCGTCCGACTGATCGGTCCCAAGCCACGCTGGGCCCGTACCGACGGCGGCGAGGCGGGGCTGCACCCGTCCAACATCCACGACAATCCCTACGCCATCGGCGCCGTGGACTTCACCGGCGACATGCCGATCATCCTGGGTCCCGACGGGCCCTCGCTCGGCGGGTTCGTCTGCCCGTTCGTGGTGATCGCGGCGGACCGCTGGAAGATCGGCCAGCTCGCTCCGGGCGACAAGCTGAAGTTCGCACCGGTGAACATCGCCGATGCGACCGACGCCGATGCCGCGCAGCGCAATCTCGTCGCAACGGGGGCAACGCCCGCGCCTTCCGAGGTCCGGGCGGTGGAGACGCTGTCGCCGATCCTCGCCGAAATCCCCGAAGGCCCGGGCCGTCCGCGCACGGTCTACCGCCAGCAGGGCGACCGCAACATCCTCGTCGAATACGGGCCCATCGTGCTCGACATCGAGCTGCGCATCCGCGTCCACGCGCTGATGACCGAGCTTGAACGGCTCGCGCTACCCGGCATCATCGACATCGTGCCCGGCATCCGCTCGCTCCAGCTTCACTTCGACGGCGCGGCGATGACCCCCGCCCTCGCGCTGGAGACGCTGATCGCGGCGGAGGAGCGCCTCGGCGACCTCGAGGACTTCACGATCCCCTCGCGCATCGTCCACCTGCCGCTCAGCTGGCGGGACCCGGCGACGATCGAGACGATCGAGAAGTACATGGCCACCGTCCGCGCCGACGCGCCGTGGTGCCCGGACAACATCGAGTTCATCCGCCGCATCAACGGCCTGGACGATGCCGCCGCCGTCGAGAACCTGATCTTCGAGGCGAACTACCTCGTGATGGGCCTGGGCGACGTCTACCTCGGCGCCCCGGTCGCGACCCCGGTCGATCCGCGCCACCGCCTCGTCACCACCAAGTACAACCCCGCGCGCACCTGGACGCCGCCCAACGTCGTGGGCATCGGCGGCGCCTACATGTGCATCTACGGCATGGAAGGGCCGGGCGGCTATCAGCTGTTCGGGCGCACCATCCAGGTCTGGAACACCTACCGCCAGACCGACGCCTTCACCGAAGGCAAGCCGTGGCTGCTGCGCTTCTTCGACCAGATCCGCTTCTATCCGGTCAGCGCGGACGAACTCACCGACTGGCGCCGGGAATTCCCGGCCGGCCGCCGCTCGATCCGCATCGAGCCGTCCGAGTTCCGCCTCGCCGACTACCGCGCTTACCTTGCCGAGAACGCGGCGGGCATCACCGCGTTCGAGGAGCGCCGCAAGGCAGCCTTCGACGAAGAGCGCGCCGAATGGCAGCGCAATGGCGAGTTCGACCATGCCGCCGATGCCGGTGAGGTCGAAGCCCCCGCGGCCGACGCAATCGTCCTGCCCGAAGGCTCCGACCTCGTCGAAGCGCCTTATGGCGGAAGCGTCACGAAGCTGCTCGTCGCCGCCGGGGACAAGGTGGAGGCGGGCGACAGGATCGCAGTCATAGAGGCTATGAAGATGGAAACTTCGGTGGAAAGCCCCAGTTCGGGCACGGTCGCGGCGCTCTACATGCGCGAGGGGCAGTCGCTCGAACCCGGTGCGCCGATGCTCGCCCTGAGGCGCGGCGCATGACGGCCTACGATCGCCGCAGCGCGGCCGCCATCGCCGCCGCCGTCAACGCCGGGGAAACCAGCGCCGTCGCCGTCGCCGAGGAAACCCTGGCGCGTGTCACGGCATACGATGCGATCCAGCCGCAGGTCTGGATCAGCCGGGCGAGCGGCGAGCAGTTCCTCGCCGCCGCCCGCGCCGTCGATGCCCGCATCGCCGCCGGGGAGAGCCTGCCGCTGGCCGGCGTCCCCTTCGCGGTGAAGGACAACATCGACGTCGCCGGCTTCGAGACGACGGCGGCCTGCCCGGCCTTCGCCTACAGCCCCGAAGCCTCGGCCGGCGTGATCGAGCGGCTGCTGGAAGCCGGCGCGATCTGCATCGGCAAGACGAACCTCGACCAGTTCGCCACCGGCCTCAACGGCTCGCGCAGCCCCTACGGCATCCCGCGCAACGCCTATAACCTGTCCTACGTCAGCGGCGGGTCGAGCGCGGGCTCGTCGGTCGCGGTGGCGGCGGGGCTGGTGCCTTTCGCGCTGGGCACCGACACCGCCGGTTCGGGCCGCGTCCCCGCCGCCTTCAACCACCTCGTCGGCTTCAAGCCCACCAAGGGCCGCTGGAGCACGCGCGGCCTCGTGCCCGCCTGCCGCACGCTCGACTGCATCACCGTCTTCACCGACGACACCGCCGATGCGCGCCTTGTCGATCAGGTCGTGGCCGCCTTCGATCCCGCCGACCCCTATTCCAAGCCGCTCGCCGACCGCCCGCTCGGCAAGGCGCGCATCGGCGTGCCGCGCCGCGCCCAGCGCAACTGGTTCGGCGATGCCGAGTCCGAATACCTCTACGACCGCGCGCTGGCAACGCTCGCGCAAACCGCGGAGCTGGTCGAGATCGACTACGCCCCGCTGCAGGAAGCCGCGCTGCTGCTCTACGGCGGCCCCTGGGTCGCGGAGCGCACCGCCGCGATGGCCGACATGCTGGCCAACAACCCCGACGCCATCGACCCGACGGTCCGCGCCGTCGTCGAGCCGGGCCTGACGGTCAGCGCGGTGGAGCTGTTCAACGGCATCTACCGCATGGCCGAGATCAAGCGCCACGCCGACCAGCTTTGGGAAACCATCGACATGATGGTCTTCCCGACGACCGGCTCGACCTATCGCGTCGCGGAAATGCTGGCGGCTCCGGTCGCGCTCAACAGCGCGCTGGGCTTCTACACCAACTTCGTGAACCTGCTGGACATGGCCGCGCTGGCCGTGCCCGCCGGCATCCGTGCCAATGCGACCGGCTTCGGGATCACCCTGATCGGCCCCGCCGACAGCGACCGCGCCTTGCTGGAGGCGGCCGACGAATACCTTTCGGCCGCCAACCTTCCGTCTCCGCCACCACTAGATTTCGAGGGAAAGATGCAGACAGTGAAACTCGCCGTCGTCGGCGCCCACCTGAAGGACATGCCGCTCCACTGGCAGCTCACCTCGCGCGACGCCAAGTTCGTCGGCGCCTTCGAGACCGCGCCCAATTACCGCCTCTACGCCATGGCCGAGAGCGTTCCGCCCAAGCCCGCGCTGGTCCACAGCGAAGAGGGTGCCCCGATCAAGGTCGAGGTCTATGAACTGGGCGTCGCCGAGTTCGGCAGCTTCGTCGTCGACGTGCCCGCGCCGCTCGCCATCGGCACCGTCACGCTGGCCGACGGCAGCAGCGTCAAGGGCTTCGTCTCCGAGCCGCGCGCGCTGACCGGGGCAGAGGACATCACCAGCCTCGGGGGCTGGCGCGCCTACATCGCACGCGGCGCCTGAGGCCAGGCTCCGGGGACCATTCCAGGACGATCACAGGGGGAAAACATGCGCAGGTTCAAGACGATTGCAGTGCTGGCGGCGACCATGGGGCTCGCCGCGTTTTCCGCCTCCGCCCAAGCCGAGGGCGAGCAGGTCATCCAGGTCCCCGGCTTTGCGGACTTCCTGGCGGTCGACGGCAAGACCGTCTGGACGACCAACAAGGGCCGGGTGGAACAGTGGTCCCGCAAGGGCAAGCTCGCCGAAGTCGCCGTCGCCCACCCCTGCGGCGCCATGGTGATCGCGAACGAAAGCCTGTGGGTCGCCAATTGCGCGGACGGCACGCTGAACCGGATCGACATCCACACCGGCAAGCTGGCCGCGACGATCCCCACCGGCATCCCCAAGCTCACCGGCGGCGCCGAGATGATGGTCGCCGCGGGCGCCGGATCGATCTGGATGGCCACCGACGTCAAAGGCGTGATCGCGCGCGTCGATCCGGCGACCAACAGCGTGGTGGCGTCCGTCACCGTCGATCCCGGAACGTCCTATGTCGTGTCCGGCTATGGATCGATCTGGGCCGTCGCCCTGGGTCAGCAGTCGATCCAGCGCATCGACCCGGCGACCAACACCGTCACCAAGCGGACGCTGCTCGGCAAGGCGCCGGGCTTCCTTGCCGCGGGGGAGGGCGCCATCTGGGTCCAGGAGCAGGGCGACGGCACCGTCGCGCGCGTCGACCCGGCGACTGGCGAAGTGACCGGCCGCGTCAAGGTTGGCGACAACCTCAAGTGGGGCGATATCGACACCGGCGCCGGCAAGGTCTGGCTGCGCACCACCGACGACCAGCTCTTCGCCGCGATCGACGTGAAGACGATGACCGTGGTGTCGCGTCTCGGCAAGCCGGCGGGCAGCGGAGCCCTGCGCTGGACCAAGTCCGGCGTGTGGACCACCGCGCACGACGAGCACACGCTCACCTGGTGGCCGAAGAAGTCGCTGAAGCCCGAGCCCGCCAAGTGACGAGGGCATAAGCGCCGGCGCATCAATTTGCCGGTTTTCATCGTTTCCATCTATGGCTCGGGGCGGAGCATGGGCTACCTCCGCCCCGACCACATCGATGGAACCGTGACGCATGAGTGAACCCACGCAGCTGCCCGACCGGAAATTCGCCAGCCAGGTCGACTGGAACCTGATGCGGACTTTCGTCGAGATCGTCCGGGCCGGCGGCATCGGCGCGGCAGCCCGGCAGCTCAACAAGCAGCAGCCGAGCATCAGCGCCGCGCTCAAGCGGCTCGAAGACCACGTCGGCGCCACTCTCCTGCGCCGCTCCGCCTCGGGCGTCGAGATGACCTCGGCCGGCAAGGCGATGATGGCGCTGTGCGAGGACATGCTGGAAACGGCGCGGATGGTGCCGCACCAGATCGCGCAGGCCACCAAGCGGGTCGAGGGGATCGTGCGGATCCAGATGGTCTCGGCGATCGTCTCGCCGGAATTCGACGAGGCGATCGCCAGCTTCCACCGGCGCAACCCCGACATCCGCATCGAAATCCGCGTCTCGCCCTGGCGCCAGGTGCTCGACGCCCTCGAACGTGGCGAAGTGGAAGTGGGCATCGGCTACGACAGCAGCGTGCGTGGCAGCCTTGTTTACGAGCCGCTGTTCGTCGAGCGCCAGCAGCTCTACTGCTCGCGCAGCCACCCGCTGTTCGGCTACCGGATCGGCCAGCCCAAGGAACTCAAGACCGAAGCCTTCGTGCTTACCGGCGAGGACGAACTCGAGGGCGTGACCCACCTGCGCCGCCGTTACGGTCTGGGCGCCAAGGTGGCCGGCCTTGCCGAGGACGTGAACGAAGCGCGGCGCCTGATCCTCTGCGGCGTCGGCATCGGCTTCCTGCCGGAGCCCGTGGTTCGGACCGAAGTGGCGAGCGGTGCGCTCTGGCCGCTGCTACACGCGGATTTCCAGCCTTCTTACGACATCTTCCTCCTCGCCCGGGCGGAGCCCGCGCGCGACACGGCCACGCAGCTTTTCATAGACGAGGTGTTCCGCCGGCTCCGCGCTTTGCCGAGGGCATAGGTTCAAACTATGCCTGCCATTGTAAAATTGCATCTGCCTTGATGGCCTTGCCCGGCGCACCCTTGGGGCCAAGGCAAGGTGAAGGCTGCAGATGCACGACAAGGCGATTCTCCGACACATGGGCAAGCAAGGCTTTGCCGGGCATGTCGCGACCATCGGCGCATCGATTTTCAAGGTAATCGCCGCCGCCATCGAAGCAAGGTCGCAGGCGATCGGTGGCAGCCGGCCGCAGGAGCGCAACCGATGCGCATGATCGCAATCGGCGCCGCACTCCTCGCCGCAACGCTTTCTCCGTCCGCCATGGCCGCGTCGGCGCCTGACACCCGGCTCGTCTCGTGCGGCGAAGAAAGCTGCCTGCTGGTCTCCGGTCAGCGCGCCGATGCCGCTTCCGAAGTCCGCATCAACGGCCATGCAGTGCCGGTCGAAGGGCGACAGACCTGGAAGGTTCGCCTTCCCGTCGATACGGTCCGCGCGTGGTCGGCACCAATGGCCCGGACCATCGACGTCACGGTTCGCGATCCCGGTGCGGCCGCCGAAACAACCAAACGCGCAGACCTGCCCATCGGGCTGCTGGGCCACGTCACGGAGCTTGCATCCTTGGTCATCGGAGCCTGATACCCGCGCGCCGCACGGCGGCGCGATCCTTCCATTGTCAATTCTCCTACCGGACGCTATGTACGGTGGGGTCGCCGCAGAGCGACCTCGATATGTATTCAGGAGATGACGATGAAGATTGGCCTCTTGGCCCTGGCGTCCTTCGCCTTTGCCACCACCGCCTCGGCGGCGACCGCGCCTGCCACCAGCGGCGACAATCCGTTTGCCAAGGACCAGGCGGTGCTCCAACTCAAGGGGCTTGATCTCGCCACCGCCGAAGGACAGCAGCGCCTCGCCATCCGCATGGACCAGGCTGCCCGCTCGGTCTGCGGCGAAGGCATGGAGCGCATCCACCTCTCGCTCGAGCGCAAGTCGCAGGAATGCCGCGCGGCCGTGATGGCCGACATCCGCACGCGGATCGAGGCACGCACCGCAGACGCTTCGACCGTTTCGCGCACCCAGTTCGCAAGCGCGCGCTGACGTTCTGCGGGTTCGCCCCTCGAGGGCGAACCTGACTCCTTGACGCTTGGCAGCGGCCGACGGCGCAGTGTGCCGTCGGCTGATGGCTGGCTGAGGCGGCGCTTCAAGCCCGAGAGGCCGTCTCCACAAGCCGTTCGCTTTCGATCCAGAAGCGATTGACGACGGCCGGGTCGTCGACGACCGGGTTCGGTGCGCGCAGTTCCCGGCGGAACCAGTATCCACCGTTGGTCCGCCAACCTTCGTAAGCCGTAGCAAGCCAGATCAACGTGTCCGCCCCCTCTGCCTCGGTAGCCTTGTCGAGGCCCAGGGCGCGCTCCTGCGTATCCTTGGGGGCGTAGGAAAAGAAATTCGAATCGACCGCGCCCGGATGGACCGCATGGGCGGCGATCCCCTCATGTCCAAGCCGGGTCGCAAGGGCGCGCGCGAACAGCACGTTGGCGAGCTTGCCCGTGCAATAGGCCAGGCCGGGGCTGAAACGCTCCAGGCTCTGCATGTCGTCCAGGTCGATGGCGGGGACCATCTCGCTCGCGTCGGAGGCAGTGTTGAGTATCCGCACTGCGCCCGGCTCACGGTCCTTCGCGGCAGCACGCAGCAGGGGCAGCAGCGCATTGGTGAGCACGAACGGCCCGAGGTGATTTCCGGCGAAGTTCGCTTCCAGACCCTCTTGCGTCATCACCATTTCGCTGGCCATTCCGCCCGCGTTGTTGACGAGAAGGTCGATGCGATCGGTAAGCGCGCCGATCCGGTCCGCCGTCTCCCGTGCCGACGCCATCAGCGACAGGTCCGCACGTAGCATTTCCACCTGGCCGCTCGTCGACACGCTGCGGATTTCGGCCTCCGCATCTGCGATCCGGGCCGGATTCCTGCCGGTCCCGATGACGCGCCAACCCTGGCCGGCCAAAGCCTTCGCCAGTTCCCTGCCGATGCCGGAACTGGCACCGGTGACCACTGCGACCCGCATCGCCTCATCCGCCATCATCGATCTCCCGCACGAATTTGACGCTTCTTTGGCCGGAGAAGCGGCCCCGTCAATGCAGGCGCAAGCGCAGGGACGATGGATCACCGATCCGTCCACTGGTGGGGCCGGCAAGGCGAGGCGCCGGCGGTTTGACGCCGGCGCCTGCCGCCGCTACCGCCGGTGCCATGATCGCCCTGCTGTCTCCCGCCAAGACCCTCGACTTCGAACGCGCGCTCCCGCCGCTCGACATGACCGCCCCCCATTTCGCCGAGGAAGCGCAAGTGCTCGCCAGGTCGGCCGCCAACCTGACGCAGAAGCGACTGTCGGAGCTGATGCATATCTCTCCGCGCCTCGCCAAGCTGAACGCCGACCGTTTCCGTGACTTCGCCGAACTGCCCCAGCGGCAGGCGCTGTTCGCCTTTGCAGGCGACGTCTATACCGGCTTCGAGGCGCACACGCTGGACGAGGCGGGGGTCGCTTTCGCGCAGGATCACGTCCGCATGCTCTCGGGTCTCTATGGCCTGCTCCGCCCGCTCGACGCCATCCGGCCCTACCGGTTAGAGATGGGCACGCGCTGGGCGCCGCGCCGCAAGAGCCTGACCGACTGGTGGGGCGATCGCATCGCCGCAGTGCTGCGCGATCAGGTTGCGGAAGAGGGTTCGGGCGCGGTGCTCAATCTTGCCAGCCAGGAATACTTCGCGGCGGTCAAGGGCAAGCTGGACGGGATGCGCGTGATCGAGGTGGAGTTCCGCGAGCCCGGCCCGGACGGCCCGCGCTTCGTCAGTTTCAACGCCAAGCGTGCACGCGGCATGATGGCGCGCTGGCTCTGCGAGCATCACGTCACCGACGTCGATGCGATGCGCGGCTTCGACAGCGACGGCTATCGCTTCGACGCAGCCGAGAGCGAAGCGGATCGCTGGCGCTTCACCCGCACATGAGCAAGCCCAGCGTCTCCGCGGTTGTCATCGGCGCTTCCGGCGGGATCGGCGGCGCGTTCGAAGCGGCGCTGGTCGAGGAAGGTGCCTTCGATGTCGTTCACGGTTTCGCGCGGTCGCGAAGCGGTACGCAGCACCTCGACCTGCTGGACGAAAAGAGCATCGCCGCTGCTGCTGCCCACGTTGGGCAAGGTCCGCCGCCGACGCTGGTGATCGTCGCAACCGGCTTGCTCCATGCAGGTGACCACGGCCCCGAGAAGGCATTGCGCGATCTCGATCCGGATTGGCTGGCCCAGGTCTATGCCGTCAACGCGATTGGCCCCGCCCTTGTCGCGAAGCATTTCCTGCCGATCCTACCCAAAGGCGGCCGATCGGTGTTCGCGGCGCTATCGGCGCGGGTGGGATCGATCAGCGACAACCGCCTCGGCGGATGGCACGGGTACCGGGCGTCCAAGGCTGCGCTCAACATGCTGGTCCGCAACCTCGCCATCGAGGAACGCCGCCGCAACGACCGGGCGATCGTCGTCGCGCTCCACCCCGGTACGGTGGACACCGGCCTGTCCCGGCCGTTCCAGGGCAGCGTCCAGCCCGGACGGCTGTTCGATGCGGAACGCGCGGCGCTGCAGCTGCTCGACGTGATCGAGGAGTTGAAGGTTCCCGACAGCGGGAAGCTGTTCGACTACGAAGGCGCCGAAATCCCGTTCTGACCAGCAGTATCGGTCAGTGACCGGCGGCGCCCCGCAACCGGATCGCCACTGCAAGGCCTGGACCGGCATCGCCCAGCTCCACCGTGCCGCCGTGGAGATGGGCAACCGCCTGAACGAGCGAAAGGCCAAGACCCGCGCCCCAACCGCCGCGCGCTTCGTCGAGGCGGGCGAACCGGCGCAGCGCCTGCTCGCGCTGTTTGGGCGGGATGCCGGGTCCCTCGTCGGTGACGGTGATCGCGGCGCCGGTCTCGTCGGGGGCGAGCGAGAGGGTCACGGTGCCTTTCCCGTATTTCAGCGCGTTATCGACGAGATTGCCGATCGCCTGGTCCAGCAGCTGGCGGTGGACGGGCATGTCGAACCGGGCAGGGGCGCGGACCTCGATCGCGCGGCCCTGATCCTCCACCGTCGGGGCGTAGATTTCGGCGACGGTTTCGAGGAGTTCCGAGAGGTCGGCGGGGACGAAGCTCTCGCGGCCCAGCCCGGCCTCGGCGCGGGTAATGCTGAGCGCGGTTTCGATGATGGCGAGGAGGCGTTCGCTTTCGGCCAGAGCCTGGTCGATGAAGGGCTGTGCCTGCGGGTCGTCGACGTTCTGCGCCGCCCGGTCGAGCGCGGCGCGCATGCGGGTGAGGGGGGACTTCAGGTCGTGGGCGAGCGTGTCGGTGGCGATCTTGAGTTCGTCGTTGAGCGCCGCCACGCGGTCGAGCGCCTGGTTCACTTCGCTGCCGAGAAGGGCGAAGGCGTCGCCCGTGTCGTCGCGCGGGACGCGGCGGGACAGGTTGCCGGAACGGACGTCGCCCAGCGTCGCGATGCTCGCCTGCAGACGGCCGAGGATGAAGCGGGTGGAGAGGAACGCCGCTGCCACCGCGAAGACCACCGACAGGCCCAGCGCGATCATGCTGGTGCGTTCGAGCAGGGCGAGGACCTGGCGTTCGCTCTCCACCACCGTGCCCGTCAGCAGCACGCCGCCGTCGGGCAGGCGGACGGACTGCACCAGCATCGCCTCGGGCGCGGTATGGCCCGAGCGTTTCTGCTTCACCAGCGCATAGGGCGCGGCGAAGGGCAGGTCAGCGGGGAGCGCGTCGAGGTTGCCGCCGATCGGCCTGCCCGTGGGTGAGGTGACGAGCAGCACGGCAGACCGCTCGACCTGCCGCGAGGTTCGCATGGCCACCGCGCGGGTGAGGGCGGGCAGGCCGCCGTTATCGTAGGTTTCCAGAAGGTCGTCGCGCATGGTCTGGGCGACCGCCACCGCGTCGGCCCGGCTCTGGTTGCGCAGCAGCGCGGTGGGGCCGAACAGCAGGACGGCCGCGGCGATCAGCTGGAACAGGAAGACCAGCGCGGCGAAGCGGAACGTCGTCGAACGCCAGATCGCCGACCTGAAGCTCACGGCTCCGCGCCGATCCGGTAGCCCGCGCCGCGCACCGTGTGCAGCAGGCGCCGCGCCTCGCCCTCGTCGATCTTCTTGCGCAGGCGGCTGAGGTGGACGTCGACGACATTGGTGCCGGGATCGAAGTGATAGTCCCACACGCCCTCGAGCAGCATGGTGCGGGTCACCACCTGGTCGACGTGGCGCAGCAGGAACTCGAGAAGACGGAACTCGCGTGGCTGCAGGTCGATCGTGCGTTCGCCCCGGCGGACGCGGCGGGAGAGCAGGTCCATCTCCAGGTCGTCGCAGCGCAGGACGGTTTCAGGCCCCGGCGAGGAAGACGCGCCCCGGCGGATCAGCAGGCGGATGCGGGCCAGCAGTTCGGCGAAGGTGAAAGGCTTGACGAGATAGTCGTCGCAGCCGCTGGTCAGGCCCTTGATCCGGTCCTCTGGCGAGCCGAGAGCGGAGAGGATGATGACCGGCGTTTCCACACCCGCCCCGCGCATCGCGGCCAGCGCCGCCATGCCGTCGAGCCCCGGCAGCATGCGATCGAGCACGATGCAGTGATAGCCGCCGTCGGTCGCCAGAAACAGTCCGTCGCGGCCGTTCCCGGCACGGTCGACCAGGAAGCCCGCCTCCCCGAGGCCATTGGCGACGAATTCGGCGGTTGCGGCATCATCTTCGACAAGCAGGATTTTCTGGCTCATTCCGCCGGCGTCCCCGTGAGTGGAATTCGTGCTCTACTTCTGCCGGATATCACACGCCGTGGGGAGCACATTAACTTTCGATCATCTTTCCTCCAGCGGGAGGAGCCGCTCTTCACCGTATCCATCGCCCGTCCCACCAGCAAGATCCGACGATGGAACCCGACCTGACGACCGAAAGCCCGCACCAGCGCCGCGCCAAGCTCGACGAGGGGACCTGCCGCCTGATCTGCCCGATCGCATCGGCCATGGTCGGGGTGTGCATGACCGGGATCGGCCTGCTGCGTGTCGCCGTCGTGGTTCGCGGCGGGGAGACGATCGCGGACGACCTGCTCTCGGTCGATGCGCTGGCGTTCCTGCTGGCGACGCTGTGCTCGTACTTCGCGCTGCGCGTCCAGTCGGTGACACGCCTGCACTGGCTGGAACGGATCGCCGATGCCGCTTTCATCGCGGCGATGCTGATGCTGACCCTGGCCTGCTTCGTCATCACCTATTCACTGGGCGGCTGAGCCCGGAGCCCAGATTGCCGATATTTCATGCCGCGGCGAGCATCCCGCAATCCGGGCGAGACTAATCGGGCGCTCAAAGCCCGGAGCCTGCCATGCGTCACGTCTTCCTGATCCCGTTCATCGCCCTCCTGGCGGCGACACCAGCCTTCGCCGGCGAGGGCGGCGGCGAGGGACTTTGGATGAACCCGAAGCATACACTGGCGGTACACACGGATACGTGCGGACAGGGCGGCGCCCGCACGCTCTGCGGCCGGATCGTCTGGGCCAGCAAGCAGGCGCAGGCCGACGCCGCCGATGCCAGCGTTCCGCGCCTCGTCGGTACCGAGCTGCTCGAGAACTATCGCCTGCGCGGGCGCGGCGTGTGGCAGGGCACGGTCTTCGTGCCCGACATGGGCCGGCGTTTCGCATCCGAGATCGACGAGCTTTCGCCCGACCGGCTGAAGGTGAAGGGCTGCATCCTGGGCGGACTGCTCTGCAAGTCGCAGGTCTGGACCCGGATCGGGGAGGTGCCCGCGTGAAGACCTTGCTCGGCCTGTTTGAACGCCATCGCCGGCCGATCACGCTCGCCGTGGTCCTCGCGGTGATCGCGCTGGGCTTCGCGGCGCTCGACGCGCTGACCAAGGAAATCCGCTACAGGGACGTTCGCGCGGCCGTCCATGCGCTGACCTGGGGGCAGATCGTGCTGGCGCTGGGCTTCACTGCCCTGAGCTATCTCGCGCTGACCTTCTACGACTACCTCGCGCTGCGCATCATCGGGCGGCCGCTGCCCTGGCGCACCGCCGCGCTGGCCTCGTTCACGAGCTACACGCTGAGCCACAATCTCGGCCTCTCGCTGTTGACCGGTGGGTCTGCGCGCTACCGCATCTACGTCGCGGCGGGGCTGGACGGGCCGGACGTGGCTCGCGTGGTGGCGCTGGCCGCGGGCAACTTCTGGGCCGGGGTGTTGACGATCGGAGGCGCCGCGATGCTGTTCCACCGCAGCCACCACGACTTCGGCCCGGTATCGCTCGGTCCGGTCGCGACGCATCTGGCGGGGGCGGCGACGCTGGCCTTCATGGCGGCGCTGGTTCTCGTCGCAGGGCGTGTGGAAGGTCCGCTCTCGATCCTGGGCATGCGTCTGCCCCTGCCGCGCCCCCGCGACATCGCGGCGCAGACCGGCATCGGCTTCATCGACCTGTCCTGCGCGGCCGGTGCGCTCTTCGTCCTGATCCCGGCGGCCGACCCCGCTCAGCTTCCCGCCTTCGTGCTGGCCTATGCGCTCGGTATCGTCATCGCACTGGTGAGCCATGTTCCGGGCGGCCTCGGCGTGTTCGAGGCCGTCGTCCTCGCCGTCCTGCCGATCGACCGGGCGACGCTGTTCGCCGCGCTCATCGCCTACCGCCTCGTCTATTACCTGCTGCCTCTGGTGATCGCCGCGCTGCTGCTGGCGTGGCACGAAGGGGCGCGAAGCCGCAGGATGGCGATGCTGGTGGACGGGATGCAGACGCTCGCCACCAGCGTCTCGCCGCTGCTGCTGAGCGGGGCGGTCTTCCTCGGCGGCGGGATGTTGCTGCTGTCGGGCTCGCTGCCCGCGATCCATGCCCGCATGGGCCTGCTGGCCGACGTGCTGCCTCTGCCCTTCATCGAGGCAAGCCACATCGCCGCCAGCCTCGTCGGCACCGCGCTGCTGCTGCTGGCGCCCGGTCTCTACCGCCGGCTCGACGGGGCCTGCCTGGCGACACGGCTGCTGCTGGTGGCCGGCGCCTTCTTCTCGCTGACCAAGGGCATCGATTACGAGGAGGCGGTCGCCTGCCTCGGGCTCGCCGCGCTGCTCCACCTGACGCGCGGCGCCTTCTACCGCCGCACCGCGCTGACTGAAACGCCGCTGACCGCCGGGTGGCTGGCGGGGATCGCGATGGTCGCCGCGCTGGCGCTATGGGCGGGGCTCTTCGCCTATCGCCACGTTCCCTACGACGACGACCTGTGGTGGAAGTTCGCCTTGCGCGCCGACGCCCCGCGCTATCTGCGCGCCGCGCTCGCCTCTGCCGTGTTCGTTGCGGGGTTCGCCCTCTCGCGCCTTTTCGCGCCGTCCACCCGGCGGCAGGACGTGGAGGATGTCAGCCCCGCGATCCGCGCGATCCTGGCCTCCAGCGGCCGCACCGAGGCGATGCTGGCGCTGACCGGCGACAAGCGCTTCCTGGTCTCCGAGGCGCGCGACGCCTTCGTCATGTACCAGGTCAAGGGCTCGAGCTGGGTGGTCATGGGCGATCCGGTGGGCGCGGAGCGGTCCTGGGGCGAACTGCTCTGGGCGATGCGCGACCTGTCGCACCGCCGGCAAGGTCGGCTGATGCTCTACGAGGTATCGCCCGCCGTGCTCGACCTCGCGATCGGCATGGGCCTGCAGATCGTGAAGTACGGCGAGGAGGCGGTCGTCGACCTCGAAACTTTCGAGCTTGGCACACCGCAGCTGCGCAGCGTCCGCAAGTCCGAGCGCGTGGCGGCCAAGGCGGGAGCGACCCTGCGCGTGGTCCCCGCCGCCGCCGTGCCGATCATCCTCGACGAGCTCGAGGCGATCTCGGCGGAGTGGATGGAGGCCAAGGGCCACCGCGAAAAGGGCTTCAGCCTGGGCAGCTTCGATCGCATGTACTTGCTCAACTTCGACATGGCGCTGGTCATGGTCGAGGGGCGCATCGTCGCCTTCGCGAACCTGTGGCTGACGCAGGACAAGTCCGAGGCCTCGGTCGACCTCATGCGCCACCGGGGCGACGCGCCGCGCGGGACGATGGACTTCCTGTTCGCCAACCTGATGATCTGGGCCAAGGCGCGCGGCTACCGGCGCTTCACGCTGGGGCAGGTGCCGCTCTCCGGGATCGAGGGACGCCACCTTGCTCCCGCCTGGGCCAAGGCCGCTGCGCTGGTGTTCCGGCACGGCGAGAGCTTCTACGGCTTTCGCGGCCTGCGCGGCTACAAGGAGAAGTTCGGGCCGCACTGGGAGCCGCGCTATGTCGCCGGGCCGCATGGCATCGGGTTGATCCAGGGACTGCACGACGTCTCCCGCCTGATCGCGGCCGGTCCCGCCATCCCGCCCGCTGCGGTTCGCCTTCCCCGTGCCGCCGCGCCCCGCAAACGGCTTTCGGAAAGGATATTGACGGCATGACGATCTCACGAGCCCGCTCGCCTCGGTCCAAGCTGCTGCTCTGGTTGCTGCCGATCCTCCTGTTGGCATTGGCTGCGATCAATGCCCCGGCGCTGCATCTGCTGGGGTCCGATCCAATGCGGCTGTTCCCGGCCGAAAACCGGCATTCGCGCGGCCGCCCCAAAGTCGCGGCGGTGTTCCTCTCGGGCGACATGGGGTTCAACTTCGGGATGGGCGCACATATCGCCGAGGCCATGGCGGCACGGGGCATTCCGGTCGTCGGCATCAGCTCGCCGGTCGTCTTCGCCCGCCATCGTACGCGCGCAGAGGCCGACGCGGTGGTCGAAGGCGCCATTCGCTTCGCCCTCGCCCGGACCGGCGCGGAGAAGATTCTGCTGATGGGCCAGTCCTATGGCGCCGACATCGTCGCGACGGTCGCGCCCGACCTGCCGCCCGACCTGCGCTCGCGCATTCTGGCGATCGACCTGACGGTGCCCGCCCAGACTGTCTACTTCCGCGCCGACCCCAGCACGCTCGCCTATCTCGGGAGGCCGGATGCGCGGCCGATGGAGGCCCTGCGCGCCCTGCGCTGGGCTCCCGTGGTCTGCGTCTACGGGCGCGAGGAACGGGACAGCCTGTGCCCCACGTTGACGGGTGCGGCCGCGCGCATCGTGGGCCTGCCGGGTAACCATCACCTCAACCACGACAGGGCCCGGGTAGAGGCGACGACGCTGGCGGCGCTGCGCGCCGTTGCGCCCGAGGCGGGGGTCTGACGATGGCGAGCGAACCGGGGCGTCCCGCCAAGCGCATGTTCGGCACTCGCGCCGATTGCCGCGAGGAACGGCACGTCGCTTCCGCCAAGATCACGGTGACCGCGTCGGGCATCCAAAGCTGCCGCTGCCGGATCTGTGGATGTGAACTGCGCCGAATTCCGTCGCTTCGCCGCTGGTTCCGCTCGGGCATGATGGGCTGATCCGCAGCGCCGCCAACATGACGAAAAGTTAAGGGGCCGATCAGGTCGCCATCATCCGGTACGGCGTATCGCGCGGCCATGAACAAGCCCATCTTCTACGATCCCACCGGCCGCCGCAGCCGCTGGGCACGAGGTGTCCTGTCGGCGCAGCTGCTGGCGGTCATCATCGGTGCGGTTGCCTTCGCGACGACACTGGTGGCGGTGCCGCCGCAGCGCGAACTGGAACTACCCCTGCAGCGCCTTCACGCCTCCACCCTGCACGGATCGCCGCTCAAGCACCGGCTGACCTCGTGGCTGCCCAAGCTGCACCCCGCAGGCCAGCAGAAGCCGCTTACCATCGGGTTCTACCTGCCCAACAACGACGCCAGCTTCCTCTCGCTGGTCCACCATGGCAACGACCTCGACTGGGTGGTCCCGGCGGTGGTGAACGTCGCCGGCTCGCACCACGACATCACCGTCGAGGCAGACGCGCGCTTCGACCACCTCGTCGCGGGCGAGGCGCACCGCTTCAAGGTGCTGCCGATGGTGCAGAACTACGGCACCGAATGGGACGGCGCGGGCGCCGCCGCACTGCTGCACGACAAGGTCCAGCGCCGCGCCTTCGAGCAGCGGCTCGCCGCGATGGTAGTGCAGCGCCATGAAGCCGGCCTCGTCATGGACTTCGAGGCGCTGCCCGCCAGCGCCATGCCCGACTACGTGCTCTTCCTGCGCGAGCTGCGGGCCGCGCTGCCGCAGGGCTCCCGCCTTGCGCTGACGGTGCCGGCCGACACCTCGGGCTGGCCGCTGGAGGCGCTGTCGAAGGTCTCCGACAAGATCATCTTCATGGCCTACGACCAGCATTGGGAAGGCGGCACGCCCGGCCCGATCGCCGCTCAGGACTGGTTCCTGCGCGAAGTGCAGGGCGCTCTGAAGCGCATCGGACCGGACCGCATCGTCGTCGCGCTGGGCAGCTACGCTTACGACTGGCACGGCGATGAGACCGACGCGCTCTCGATCGAGGATGCCTGGCTTGCCGCGCACGACAGCAGCGCGCCGGTGTCGTTCGACGCCGCCAGCGGCAACGCAGGGTTCGCCTACGACGACGGCGACGGCAAGGACAGCCAGCACCACACGATCTGGATGCTCGATGCCGCCGCCAACTGGAACGAGCTGGCCGCTCTGCGGCGCCTGGGCATCCAGGACATGGCGATGTGGCGCCTCGGCACCGAGGACTCGGGCTTCTGGGCCGACCTCGACGCCTTCCGCAAGGGCGGCACGCCCGACCTCTCCACGCCCAAGACGGCGGGCAGCGCCGACGTCGAGGGTTCGGGCGAAATCCTGCGCATCACCGCCACCCCGCGCGACGGGCATCGCAACATCCGCTTCGACGCCGAAGGCATGATCCGTGACGAGCAGTACCAGTCGCTCCCCACGCCCTACGTCGTCCAGCGGGCAGGGGGTTCCAATCCCAAGGTCCTGGCGCTGACCTTCGATGACGGCCCCGATCCCACCTGGACGCCGAAGATCCTCGCCGAACTGGAAGCCGCGCACGTGCCCGCCACGTTCTTCGTGATCGGCGAGAACGCGCTCGGCAGCCCCGGCCTGCTCAAGCGCATCGTCGCCGACGGGGACGAACTGGGCAATCACACCTACACCCACCCCAACCTCGCCAACGCCGGTCCCAAGCAGACCCGGCTCGAGCTGAACGCCACCCAGCGCCTCGTCGAAGCCTATACAGGGCGGAGCATGACGCTGTTTCGCGCACCCTATTTCGGGGATGCCGAGCCGACCACGCCCGATGAACTCGGCCCGGCGCTGGAGGCGCAGAAGGCTGGCTACACGGTGGTCGGCCTCCACGTCGATCCCAACGACTGGCAGCGGCCCGGCACCGACGCGATCGTCCAGCAGGTGCTCGACCAGGTCCACGGCGCGTCCCCGACCAACGCGACCAATGTGGTTCTGCTGCACGACGGCGGCGGCGAGCGGTCGGAGACGGTGGCGGCGCTGCCGCGCATCATCTCGGCGCTGAAGGGCGAGGGATACAGCTTCGTCACCGCCTCGCAGCTGGTGGGCATCCCGCAGGCACGGGCGATGCCGGCGATCTCCACTCCGGACCTCGCCGCCGTGCGCGTCGACGTGACCGCCTTCATCGTGATGATGGTGCTTGCCACGATCCTGACCTGGCTTTTCTACGTCGCCATCTCGCTGGGCATGGCGCGCGCCGTCATCATGGCCGCCCTCGCCTGGTTCCAGAGCCGCCGCAAGCGCGCCGAGCCGCCGCATTTCGAACCGACCGTCTCGGTCATCATCCCGGCGTTCAACGAGGAGCGCGTGATCGCCGGCTCGGTGGCGCGAGTGCTGGCGAGCGACTACCCGGCGCTTCAGGTCATCGTTGCCGACGACGGATCGAAGGACGCCACCAGCACCATCGTGCGCGAGATCTTCGGCAACGACCCGCGCGTCACGCTGCTGACCCTGCGCAACGGCGGCAAGGCGGCTGCCCTCAACCGCGCGCTGAAGGAGGCCACCGGCGAGGTCGTCATCGCGCTCGACGCCGACACCCAGTTCGAGCCCGAGACGATCCGCCGCCTGACCCGCTGGTTCGCCGATCCGGCACTCGGCGCGGTCGCTGGCGACGCGCGCGTCGGCAACCGGGTCAATCTCGTCACGCGCTGGCAGGCGGTGGAATACATCACCGCGCAGAACCTGGAGCGGCGCGCGCTCGCCGGTTTCGATGCGATCACCGTGGTGCCCGGCGCCGTGGGCGCATGGCGCCGCGCCGCGCTCGATTCGGTTGGCGGCTATCCCGAGGACACGCTGGCCGAGGACCAGGACCTGACGATCGCGATCCAGCGGCACGGCTGGCGCGTCACTTACGATCCGCGCGCGGTGGCCTGGACCGAGGCGCCCGAGAGCTTCGCCGCGCTCGCCAAGCAGCGCTACCGGTGGGCCTTCGGCACATTGCAGTGCCTGTGGAAGCATCGCGCGGTGATCGCCCGCCGCCAGCCTTCCGGGCTCGGCCTCGTCGGCCTGCCGCAGGCGTGGCTGTTCCAGATCGCCTTTGCCGCGATCTCGCCGCTGATCGACCTGGCGCTGGTGCTCTCGATCCTCGGCACTGCGGTGCGGGTCTCGGCGCATGGCTGGGCCCAGACGCGCGGCGACGTCGGCATGATGGCAGCCTACTGGATCGCTTTTACCGCCATCGATGTGGCCTGCGGCTGGGTAGCCTACCGGCTTGACGGCCACCGGGTCCGCTATCCGGCGCACCTGCTGGTCGCACAGCGGCTCGTCTACCGCCAGATCATGTACTGGGTAGTCGTGCGCGCGATCGCTTCCGCGGTTGCTGGATGGGTCGTTGGCTGGGGCAAGCTGGAGCGGACCGGCAGCGTAGCTTCTCCTGCGATGGCGCCGTGACGCCGGCTCGCAGCAAGGACTTTACTCTGAACGCCTACTGTTTCCTGGCAAACAGAGTCTTCCACCTTGCATCCAGCTTGGCCTGGGCGCCTGCGCTGCTCGCCCGGGACACCAGCGAGACGCCGCGCAAAGCAACGCTGTGGCCTGCGAGCCATCGGCCGGAGATGCTGTAGCCGATATCGTAAAGCGCGATGTCCTCATGGCCCCGGCCATCGACCAGGAAGCGAGTCGTGACCACGACGGGCAGCCGCTCGTCACCGCGGCTGTCGTCGGGCAGCCTGGCAGCATTGCGCGCCTTTTTCAGCGGACCCTCGAACCAAGCGGCTTCGATCCGGGGCTCGCCGGTAGTCTCCGCCGGCGCGACGCCCAGCGCCGTCGGGAACCTCACCGTCTGGCTCTGCACCGACTGTTCTTCCGAGGCCGGCTTCAGCACCAGCTGTCGTTCCCCGGAACCGGTTGCGACGAGGACCAGTGTCGCTGCGCGGGCCGAAGCCTCCTGCGCATCGGCCTGCTTTACTGCCTCGCTGTCGCTGCGCTCGCTCCAGTTGTTCCACAGGGTCAGTCCGGAGATGACGACGGCAACCACAGCCAGCACTTCGCCGAGCGTGACCCATCGGCGCCGAACCGCCGCGATTTCCGCCGCTTGCGCGTCGGCGCGCGCGTCTGCTTTCGCCTGCGCCTTTGCGTCGGGTTGGTCGAGACTCTCACTCATGCAGGTGTTTCATCATCCGCACCCCTCGCCGTCAAGTGACAGGGACTAGCGGATTGCCGGCGCAGGCTCCAGTCCTGCGTGCTGGCGGCCACTGTCAGACTTCGTTGAGCTCCGTGACGAATTCATAACGGTCGCCCCGATAGACCGAGCGCGTGAATTCAACGATGCGGCCGTCCGGCACGCGGGTGCGGCGATCGATCCTCAGGACTTCGGAGTTCTGCGCCACGCTCAGAATTCCCGCCTCGGTCGGAGTTGCCAGCGAGGCTCGGACGCGCTGGGTGCCCGAGGTTGGGCGAAACCCGTGCTTTTCCAACGCTTGATAGAGCGAATCTCCCAGGCTTTCGAGGTCCGGCATGAAGATGGCGGGGATCACCGCATGCTCTATCGCCAGCGGTTCGCCGCCGGCCAGGCGGACGCGCCCAAGGCGCGCAACCTTTGCAGTGGGGGAGACGTCCAGCGCGGTGGCTTCCTCCTCGGTCGGCTGCGCGTAGGACTTGTAGATCCACACTACCCCCGGGTCCTCCCCACGCGAGCGGGTGTCGTCGCTGAAGCTGCTGAGCTTGGCGCCGGGCGCCTCGATCCGCCGGGCGACGAACGTGCCGGAACCCTGCCGGCGGATCAGTACGCCTTCCTCGATCAGTTGCTCGATGCCCTTGCGCACGGTGACGCGCGACAGGCCCGCCATCTCGCTGAGATCGCGCTCGGAAGGAAGCGCGCTGCCCGGATCGATGCCGCCGCTGCTGATGTGTTCGCGCAAGGATCGGGCGAGCTGCAGGTAGAGCGGCGTCCCCTCGTCGCTTCGCGTCCAGGCAATGTCGCGCATCCTAGCTCAATCCCGTCTTTTCAGAACCTGCATGACTTCGCGCAGACTGCCCCCGTTTGCCTCCAGGAGCGCTCGGCCTTCCTCGGCCGGGACGCCCATGGCGACGATCACGCCAAGCCGGATTTCGCTGTCCGCCGCCTCGAGCGCCCGGGCCGCCACCTCGGCGTCTACCCCGGCGATATCCTGAACCATGCTGCGCCCGCGTTGCAAGAGCTTCGCATTGGATATGCGCATGGCGACCATCCGGCCCTCGTAGACCAGCCCCCGGCGGATCATGATCGCGGTGGACAGCAGGTTGAGCGCCGCCTTCTGCGCGGTGCCCGCCTTCATGCGGGTCGATCCGGCGACGACTTCGCTGCCCGTCACGGCGACGACGGCGTGCTCGGCCTTCTCGGCCAGCGGCGAGCCGGGATTGTTGGCGATACCGATGGTCAGCGCGCCCGCCGCGCGAGCCTGCTCGATCGCGGCGAGCGTGTAAGGCGTGCGGCCGCTGGCGGCGACGCCGATGACCACGTCCGAGGGGCTGATGCCATGACCGATGATCTCGGTGCGGCCGGCCTCGACGTCGTCCTCCGCGCCTTCGTAGGCTTCGGTCAGGGCGCCGATGCCACCGGCCATCAGGAAGACCATGCGGTCCATCGGCCAACCGAAGGTCGGGTACAGTTCGGTCCCGTCCTGAACGGCGAGGCGGCCCGAGGTGCCCGCACCGACGAAGACGAGGCGGCCGGTCTCGCCGAGGTGCGCGGCGGCGGCCTCGGCCGCGCGGGCGATCGCCTTCGTCTGCGACTGGATCGCGGCGATGGCGGCCATCTGACCCTCGAGCATCGCTTCCACGGCCAATTCGGTCGGCCAGAGGTCGAGGTCGAGGTAGCGGGCGTCGAGTGCTTCAGTATTCATGATATTTTCCGGTCACTCAATTTTTGGCCGAGACCATCAGCTTACCCGAACCGGCCGGCGCGGCGCAGACCACGAAGGCCACCACGGTGCCGATGCAAAGCTGGAAGGGGAAGGACAGTCCGTTGAGGAACGTCGGCAGGCCGATGGCGTGGGCGATCCCCGGCTGCAGCAGCAGGATGGTCGCGAAGCCGATCAGCAGCGATGCGATGACCGAACCGGTCGTTCCGCGCCCGGTGAACAGCGCGGTGAAGTAGACACCCAGCAGGCCGGCGTAAGTGAACACCATCACCTGCAACGCGAACTCCAGCAGGCCCATGCTCGAATAGCGCTGCCAGTAGAACGAGACGATCGCCATCAGGAACATCGCGAAACCGATCACGCCCATGCCGGCGCGCCCGGCCTGAACATAGTGGTGCTCGGGCACGGTTTCGCGTGCCATCGCGCCGCGCTTCTCGCGCCAGGGGCGGTAAAAGTCCTGGACCAGCACCGAGGACATCGCGTTCAGCGCCGAGTTGGTGGTCGCCACCGCCGCCGCGCAGATGCCCACGGTCACGAGGCCGCGCAGCCCGCCGGGCAGCTGGGTGAGGATGTAGTGCATGAAGATGCTGATCTTCTCGCCGCCGAACTGGTTGCCCGCGGCGGCGGTGGTGCCGCCCATGAGGTCGGGCCGGTCATAGAAGACGTAGAGCAGCAGGCCGATGACGATGAACATGCCCACCACCGGCACCGTCGCCAGCACAGAGAGGTAGAGGCTGCGCGCGCCGGTCTTGGCGTCCTTGCACGAGAGCAGGCGCTGCGTGGTGTCCTGATCCATGCCGGCGTTAGCGATGTAGAGCAGGGCGAGGCCGGTGACGATTGCCAGCATCGAGAACGGGCGCGACAGGTCGAACGAGAAGTCGAACACCTTAAGCTTGTCGATGCCCTCGGGCGTGTTCGAGAGGCCGGCGATGATCTGGTCGGTCGAGGCCGGGATCGACATGCGCAGGAACACCAGGACCGCGATCGCCGAGCCGAGATAGACGACGAACTGGATGAGGTCGTTCCAGAGAACCGACTTGAGGCCGCCGACGAACGTGAACATCACGCTCGCCACCACCAGCACGGCCGCCGCGATCATGATGCCCTGCGCCTCGACAGTGCCGGTGATGACCATGGCGAGCGCGATGGCGGCCAGATAAACACGCGCGCCGCCCGCGAAGACGCGGCCGACGAGGAACATGCCGCCCGCCCAGCGCGTCGCCTTCTCGCTGAAGCGCAGGGTCAGCAGCTCGTAGGCGGTCGTCGCCTTGATGGCGTAGAAGCGCGGGATCATGACGTGGGCAACGAAGATCGCGCCCATCAGCCCGCCGATGTTGCCGCTGAGGTACGTGAGGTCGCCGTGGTAGCCGTAGTCCGGCCCGCCGAGGAAAGTCGCCGCCGACTGTGTTGCCGAAAGTACCGAGATCGCCGCCAGCCAGGCCGGGACGTTGCCGCCCGCCAGGAAGTAGTCGTTCGCGGTTTCGGTCTTGCGCGGCGTGAAGATCCAGCCCCCGGCAAGGAGCAGCAGGAGATAGGCGGCGATAACCAGCCAGTCCGCCATCGAGAACGGCAGCATCATCGAACTCATCTCCGGTCAGTCACGGCCAAGGTCCATCCGATCAAATCGTCCGTGATCGGGACAGGTTCTCGTCGTGCTCATGCCTCAAAATAAGAAGCGAGCGCCCGGCCGTCGGAGGAGGATGACGGCCGGGCGCTGCGCAGGGGTGACGTCCTCAGATGTGCGCGGTCAGCGAGAAGCCGAACGTGCGTCCGAGGATATCGTACGTGTCGGGGAAGGTGTTGAACACGCCTCCGGTCGACACGCGGGGGGGATTCTTGTCGAACAGGTTGTAGACGCCGGCGGTCATCGTGACGGTATCGGTGAAGTCGTAGGACGCCGACAGGTCGAAGGTGTTCTGCGCCGAGATCGTCTCGGTAGAACCGACCGTGCTGGACTTGACCTTGCCGATGCGCTGCCAGTCGAACTGGATCACGCCCTTGTCGAACAGCCAGCCCATGCCGACGGTGTGGCGGTAGTCGGGCTGCACCAGAGTGGTGCCGTCGCTCGAGCAGGTGGCGCCGAAGGTGCCCTTGCACTGGATCGCGGCGACGGTGGAGTTCGCCTGGATCTTGTACGAGGTCACGATGTTGCCCTGGTAACTCAGGCGCAGGCCCGCGCCCGGCAGCCAGTCCTGGCGCAGCGTGTAGCTGGCCGAGATGTCCAGGCCGCGCTGCAGCAGGCGGCCCAGGTTCTGGTTGTTGACGTAGGCGTCTTTGAAGGTGCCGTCCGCGTTGCGCGTCACCAGGCCGCAGAGCGGGTTACCGGCGGTGGGATTGGTGATGTAGCAGCTGGTGATCGCCGCGATGGGCTGGATCACGCCGACCGCGCCGCGCAGGTCGAGCTCGTACCAGTCGACCGTGACGTTGAGGCCCGGCAGGAAGGTGGGGGTGATGACCACGCCGGCAGTCGTCGTGTAGCCGGTCTCCGGCTTGATCTCGGCATTGCCGCCGTAATAGTAGTTGCCGGTCAGGTAGCTGGCGGCGTTGGAGTTCGCCGAACCCACCGCCGGCGCCCCGAAGCGGGCGCACTGCGCGGCGTCGCCGGTCCCCAGCACGCACGGATCGCCGCCGTAGCGCGGCTTCAGGCGATCGACCGTAACGAGGTTGCTGAAAGGCAGCGAAGAGGTGCTGGCGGCGAACTCACCGAAGTTCGGGGTACGCAGCACGCGCTGGTAGGTGCCGCGCACGCGCAGGTTGCGGTCGACTTCCCAGTTGCCCTCGAGCTTCCAAGTGCCGTGCGTGCCGAACATGTTGTAGTCCGACAGGCGGTAGGCGCCGCCGACATCCAGCTTGCGGATCAGCGGCAGGTCGGCGAGCACCGGGATCAGGATTTCGCCATAGATTTCCTTGACGTCGAACGAGCCGCTGTAGGCCCCCTGCACGCCCTGGCGGTAGGTGTTGCCGGTGAGCAGCGCGGTGTCCTGGTCGATGCTGGCGGTCTCGCGGCGGTACTCGGCGCCGATGGCGAAACCGATCGGGCCGGCGGGAAACGAGAACAGCTCTTCCAGTGTGCCGCTCAGGGTCGCCGCCGTGACGAACTGGTCGCGCTTGCGGTTGAAGCCGTTGATGTTGCTGCCAAGCGCGTTGGCCAGGCCATCCTGGTTCGGGCCGAAGATGTTTACCGTGTTGACGATCGAGGCGAAGTTGTTCGCGCCGGTCGGGCTGGTGACGAGGCCGTCACCGGTGATGAGCGTGTTCTCGGTCGAACGGCCGTACTGGGCATAGACGTTCCACTTGACCGCACTGGTCAGCGGACCGCGCAGGCCGGTCTGCAGCTGCAGCGTGTTGCGCTCGGTCTCGTAGTTGATGAGGCCCAATTCGGCGAGCGAGCGCGAGACGTTGACCTGCGCTGCGCCGTTGACGAAGGTCAGCTGATTGCGGATCGCGTCGGTGAGGAACGGATTGCTCTCGCTGATCGATACGGTGCGGTTGACCGAAGCCGGGGTGGCGCCGGGGGTGCCGGTCTCTTCGGTACGCGAATTGGTATACATGGCGCGGCCGTAGATTTCGACCTGCGGGGTGATCTCGTACTTGTAGAGCGCTGCGACGTTGATGCGCTTGAGCGGCGAGACCAGCGGGTAGCTGTCCGAGATGTTTGAGGTGGCCGACGGGTTGGTAGTGAACGCGCCGCTGTCGGTGAAGCCGAACTTGCGACCGCTCGCCACGTCGGTGAAGACGCCGCCGATGCTGGGTATGGTCTGGTTCGGGGTGGCCGCCCAGTCACGCTGGCCCGCGCGGATGAGGTCGCGCTGGGTGTAGTCCGCGGCGATCACGATGTTGCCGCGGTCGCCAAGGCCCGTGCCCATCATCAGCGAGCCGCCGTACTGCGCGCCGCCGTGCTCGGATAGGCGGCTCGTGGCGGTGCCGCGAATGCCGACGAACTCGTCGTTGAGCATGAAGTTGACCACGCCGGCGACCGCGTCGGCGCCGTAGACCGCCGCTGCGCCGCCGGTCAGGACGTCGACGCGCTTGATGAGCGAGGCGGGGATCGAGTTCACGTCGACCGAGTTGCGGAAGCTGAACGGCGCGGCGCGGGTGCCGTCGATAAGGACGAGCGAGCGGCTTTGGCCGAAGTTGCGCAGTTCGAGCACCTGGGCGCCGAACGCGTCGCTACCCTGCGAACCCTGGCGAACGCCGCCGGAAAGCTGGGGAATCTTGGTCGAGAAGTCCTCGATGGTCAGCGCGGACTGGAGCTTGATCTGCTCCTCGCCGGTGGAGGCGACAGGGCTGCTGGAGGTGATGCCGGGCAACGCGATGCGGGTGCCGGTGACGACGATGTCGCCGCCCTGGGCGGTATCGTCCGTGGTCGCCGAGTCAGGATTGGTCTGGGCGTAGGCCGCGATCGGCGCCTGTGCCAGAGCTATGGCGAGAGCCGCCAGGGCCACCTGTCGATGTGACTTAACCATTAGGAATTCCTCACTTTTCCATTTCCCTGAGCCCGGATCCTCTGTCGTTCCGGTGCGACCCGAAGACTCGACGGCGTGACCTTTTGGACTGGTTGCCGTATGCATACCTGTCATGGGATTGTAAAGGGGTGGTATCAGACCAATTCGGGAATTCTGGTGGGTGTCCAGATCGTCCCGCCGGTGAGCGGGCGAGGGGCCCCGGTGGTGCCAGGGAAGGTCAGCGGCAGCCCGCGAAGGCTGCGGGCGGCGAGGAAGGCCATGGCCTCTGCCTCGACGAAATCGCCGCGCAGGCCCGCTTCGTCCGCCGTCCGGCAATCGCCGAGCAGGTCGCGCAGCGCCTGCATCAGCGTGGGATTGTGGCTCCCGCCGCCGCAGACGATCCAGACCTTCGGCGGAGCGGGCAAGGCCCGCGCCGTCAGCGCCACGGCCGCCGCGGTGAAGGCGGTCAGCGTCGCCGCCGCATCCTCCAGCGAACGCGCGTCGGCCCATTCGAGCGGAAAGTCGTAGCGGTCAAGCGACTTCGGGCCTTCTCCCCGGAAATGCGGGTGCGACAGCAGTTCCGCAAGGACCTGCGGATCGACCGTGCCGGCTGCGGCGATCCGCCCACCGTCGTCATAGCGCGCGCCGCTGCGAGCCTGCACCACCCGATCGATGAGCCCGTTGCCCGGCCCAGTATCGAAGGCGACGAGCGCCCCGTCCGCGCCGATCCACGTCAGGTTGGCCACTCCGCCCAAGTTTAGAAACGCCACCGGACCTTCGAGACCGAGCCGCTCTGCAAGTGCCGCGTGATAGGCCGGAACCAGCGGGGCGCCTTGCCCGCCGGCCATGAGATCGTCCTGCCGCATCTGCGCCACGATGGGCGCATCAAGGGCATCGGCAAGCACCTGCGGATCGCCGATCTGCACGGAAAGCCGCCGTTCCGGCCGGTGCAGCAGCGTCTGGCCGTGGAAGCCGACCAGGTCTGGTGCGCGCCCGGCCTGAGCGATCACGTCCCGCCCGGCGCGAACGTGTGCGCGCTCGATCACATCGGCGGCAACCGCGAAGGAGGCGGGCTCGTCGCCGAAGCCGTTCCACTCTAGCGCGTCCTCGGTGGCGCGCTCCATTGCCGCGCGTTCGGCGGCGCAAAACGCGATCATCGCCGAGGGGCCGAACGCATCGATCCTCTCGCCGTCGGTCTCGACCAATGCGACGTCAACGCCGTCGAGCGAGGTTCCGCTCATGAAACCCATGACCAGCATCAACGCTCACCGTCCCAGGTGCAGACCACCAGGCTGGCATCGTCGTGGCGCTTCACGCGGGTGAAACGGTGCAGCGAATCGGGCTCCGTCTCCAGTGCGCGCAGCCGTTCGAGCCAGCGCAACCGGTCCGCATCATCCGAAAGGGTGAGCAGGTCCTGCGGGTGCGCGGCGCCGAAAAGCTCGATGAGGCGCAGGAATCCGTCACTTGCCACAGCAAAGCGCTGGCCCGGCACGACCGGGATGGTCGTCTGCCAGACATGGTCGGCCGCCGCCGGATCGGTGCCGAGCACCCAGTAACCGCCCTCGCGGTTCATCATCTGCCGGTTGGCGCGAAGGCGCGGCAGGAGCTGGGCTTTCAGCGCCTCGGGCGTGATCGCGGGGTCGGCGTCGAGCAGCGCCCTGGCCGCCTGAAGCGTGCCGGCTTCGATAGCCTCGTGCGAGGAAACACCGTAAATCCGGGCTTCTCCGGCGTCATCGACGGCGGCGACGCGGCAGTCGGCGAGGGTGGTGAACTCGGCCGTGCCGTCCAGGATACGGACCATCGCGAAGGCGGCCGAGGGCAGCTCGTGCGGACCCTGAGCGGGTCGGACCGCCTCGCGCCCGAGCGCCTCGGCGCAGCGCGTCATGACGGTGCGCAGGACCTCGATCGTAGCCAGTACCGGGCTTTGAGCCAGCACCTCGGCCATCAGGCGGTTCGCGGTTCGCGCCAGCCAGGCCGCGTCGCTGGGCTCTTCCAGCAGGGCGCCGCCGATGCCGGTGGCGCCGTCGATCACCCAGGCCGCGTTGCCATGATGGCCCACCGCGTCCTCGTTGACATCTCCCTGCCCATCGGAGGCGGCAATGTCGATCTTGAGCATGGGACTCTCCCTTGTGCTACCCTGTTGGCCGAACCGGTATCATCACATGACCGATAGACAAAACCAATTGAATGCCACTTGCTCCAAAAATCGAAACTGGTATGCGTCCCGAACATGACATTGACGACACCTAAGCCGCCCTTGGCGTCACCGAGCGTGACCGAAACCCAGATGGCGCGCGAAGCCCGCGGAGCACCCGCGCGCTGCGCGGAGCAGTTGCGCCTGAACGCCGAGCTCGTCCGCGATGCCGGGCGCCGCCTTCGCGAGCTTGCGCCGCCCTTCGCCGCGACTCTGGCGCGCGGCAGTTCGGACCAGGCTGCGGCCTTCGGCAAGTTCCTGCTTGAGACCCATGCCCGGGTCCCGGCGCTGAGCCATGCGCCTTCGGTCGGTTCGCTTTATCATGCGACTTCGCCCAACTTCCGGGGCGTGCCGCTCATCGCGATCTCGCAGTCGGGCCGCAGCCCCGACCTGCTCGCCGCCGCCGAGGACGCGCGTGCTCAGGGCGCGGTGGTGATCGCGATCGTGAACGATGCCGCCTCGCCGCTGGCAGAGCTGGCGCAGATCGTGATCCCGGTTCACGCCGGGGCGGAAACGAGCGTTGCGGCGACCAAGAGCTTCGTCTGCACCCTCGTCGCGCTGACCCATCTCGTCGCCGAGTGGAGCCAGGACGCGGCCTTGCTCGCGGCGCTGGAAACCGTCGGCGACGTGCTGGAAGATGCGGCGAATGCGGACTGGACGGGCGCGGTCGAACTGCTCAAGGATGCCAGCGAGATGCTGGTGCTCGGGCGCGGGCCCACGCTGCCGATCGCCGGAGAGGCCGCGCTCAAGCTGAAGGAGACCTCGAGCCTGCACGCGGAAGCCTTCAGCAGCGCCGAAGTGGCGCACGGGCCGATGACTCTGGTGGGCGAGGGCGACCCGGTGCTGGCGCTGGCGCCGCTCGACGTCGCGCGCACGGGCCTTCGCGAACGGCTCGAGGACTTCGCCGCGCGCGGGGCCCGCGTGATCGCCGCCGGCATGGCCGAGGACGTCGCGCCCGCCGGGCTGGTGCTGCCCTCGCGCACCGAGGTCCACCCGGTGATCGGCGCGATCGCCCAGATCCAGAGCTTCTACGGCCTCGCCAACGCGCTCTCGCTGGCGCGCGGCCGCAACCCCGATGCGCCGCCGCATCTCAACAAGGTCACGCGCACGCTATGACGACGGTTCAGGCTCTTGTCGGCGCGCGCGTCGTTCTGGCGGACCGGGTGGTCGAGGGGCAGGCGCTGCTCATCGAGTCTGGCCGCATCGCCGGGCTCGTCGCGGCGGACGCGCTGCCGGAAGGCTGCGAGGTCCGGGACTTGGGTGGTGGCTGGCTGCTGCCGGGGTTCATCGACACGCAGGTGAACGGCGGCGGCGACGTGCTGTTCAACGACATGCCCAACATCGAGGGCATCCGCGCCATCGCGGCAGCGCATCGGCGCTACGGCACCACCGGCATCCTGCCCACGCTCATCAGCGACTACCCGGCCGTGGTCGAAGCGGCGATCGAGGCGGGTGAGGCGGCGCTGGCGGCGGCCGTTCCCGGCGTGCTGGGCGTCCACATCGAAGGCCCGCACCTCAACCCGGTGAAGAAGGGCATCCACGACCAGACGCGCTTCTCGGGGATCGACGAGGCCGTGGTCGCGCGGCTGACCGTGCCGACCACCGGGCGCCGGATCGTCACGCTCGCTCCCGAACTGGCGCCCGAGGGCACCGTGCGAGCGCTGGCCGAGGCGGGCGTGCTGGTCTGCGCCGGGCACAGCCTCGCCGACTACGACCAGACCCGCGCCGCGCTGGCCGAGGGGCTGGTCGGCTTCACCCATCTGTTCAACGCGATGACGCAGTTCCTCAGCCGCGAGCCCGGCATGGTCGGCGCCGCGCTGGAGGACCGCGCCAGCCACTTCGGCCTGATCGTCGACGGCCTCCACGTCCACCCCGCCGCCCTTCGCGTCGCCCTGCTGGCGCGCGGGATCGACGGCGCGATGCTGGTGACCGACGCGATGCCCCCGGTGGGCGGCCAGTCGGGCCGCTTCACGCTGATGGACCAGGACATCGCCGTGGTGGACGGCACCTGCCGCGGGCCGGACGGGACGCTGGCGGGCTCGGCGCTCACCATGTCGCAGTCGCTGCGCAATGCGATGGACATGCTCGGCTGCGATATCGTCGCGGCCTCGCGCATGGCGAGCGGCAACCCGGCGCGGTTCCTGCGGCTCGACGGCGAGACCGGCGCGATCGCGCCCGGTCTGCGCGCCGACCTTGTCCACCTCGATGACGAACGGTGCGTGACGGCGACCTGGATCGGCGGCGCACGCGAGGATACCCGCGAATGACGCCGGAACTGGGTCTCATCGAAGGCCGCTTCGGCCGCGTGTGGAGCGAGGAGGAGCGGCTCTACGTGGTGCGCACGCTGGCCGCCGCGGACTACGGGTTCTACCACTATGGCCCCAAGGCCGACCGCCCGATGCGGCGCGAGTGGCGCACGGGGCACGACGCGGCGCGGACGGCGCAGCTCAGGCGCCTCTCCGCCGAGTGCCGGGGGCTGGGCATGCGTTTCGGCATGGCGATCACGCCGGTGGGTTCGACCCACCCCTTCGATGCCGAGGCCCGCGCGGACCTCACGCGCCGGATCGCCGACCTCGACGCCATCGGCATCGACGACCTCGCCGTGCTGTTCGACGACCTGCGCGGCGACATGCCGCAGCTCGCCGCGCGGCAGGCGGAAGTGGTGAACCTCTGCGCCGGGCTCACCAAGGCCACGCGCGTCTACACCTGCCCGACGTACTACTCCGACGACCCGGTGCTCGACCTCGTGTTCGGCGACCGACCGTCGGACTACCTCGGCGAACTCGGTCGCCTGCTCGACCCGGAAGTGCAGGTCTACTGGACCGGCGAGGAAGTCTGCTCGCGCGAGATCGGCCCTGCGCATCTGGCGCGCGTGGCCGGCGAACTCGGCCGCCCGGTGTGCCTATGGGACAACTATCCGGTCAACGACGGCGCCCGCATGTCGCGCTTCCTGCACCTGCGCGCTTTCACGGGCAGGCCCTCGGCCATCGGCGCGCATGTCTCGGGTCATGCGATCAACCCGGCGATCCAGGCCCACCTCGGCTGCATACCGGCGCTGACGTTGCCGATGCTCTACGCCGAGGGCGAGGACTACGCCTACGGCGCAGCCATCGGCGAGGCCGCGCGCCGCCTGCTCGGAGATGAATTCGCGGTAATGTTGCAGCAGGACCTTCCGGCGCTGCAGGACGTGGGGTACGAGCGTCTGGGCACCCGGACGGAGCGCCTGCGTTCACGCTATGCCGTCCTCGACCACCCTGCCGCGCGCGAGATCGTGCGCTGGCTCGACGGCGACGACCTGATGACCGACGACGAGGTCCAGACCCAGTAGGCACCATGGCACCAGTCCGCGACACCCAGCTCCTGGCCTCCCTGACCGCCGCCGTCGGCAAGCGGCACGTGCTGACGAGCCCGCGCGCCACGGCCCGCTTCCGCAAGGGCTACCGCACGGGCGAGGGCCCGGCGATCGCGGTTGTACGGCCCGGCAGCCTGGTCGAGCTGTGGCGCGCCGCGCAGGCCTGCGTGGCGGCGGACGTCTCGATCATCATGCAGGCGTCGAACACCGGGCTGACCGGCGGATCGACGCCCGACGGCGCGGACTATCCCGGCGGCCTCGTCATCATCAGCACTACGCGCCTCGATGCGCTTAAGGTGATCCGGGGCGGTGAGCAGGTGCTCTGCCTGCCGGGCACCACGCTTTATGGCCTCGAACAGGCGCTGCGTCCGTTCGGCCGCGAGCCGCATTCGGTGATCGGCTCCTCCTGCCTCGGCGCGTCGGTGGTGGGCGGGGTGTGTAACAACTCGGGCGGCTCGCTGATCCGGCGCGGTCCGGCCTATACCCAGCTCGCGCTCTATGCGCAGGTCCAGCCGGACGGCTCGCTGACGCTCCACAACCACCTCGGCATCGACCTTGGCGACGATCCAGAAACGATGCTTTCGCGCCTCGACCTTGAACGGTACACCGCCGCCGACATCGACCCGGCGGACGACAGGTGGGCGCACGACCACAGCTACGCCGCGCATGTCCGCGACATCGACAGCGACGCGCCCGCCCGCTTCAACGCCGACCCGCGCTGCCTGTTCGAAGCCGCCGGGAGCGCGGGCAAGCTGATCGTCTTCGCCGTCCGCCTCGACACGTTCGCGCGCGAGGACGAGACGACCACCTTCTACATCGGCACCAGCGAGCCGAACCGCCTGACCGACCTGCGCCGCACCATGCTGCGCGACTTCGATACCCTGCCGATCGCGGGCGAGTACATGCACGAGGTCGCCTTCGACGTGGCCGACCGCTACGGGCGCGACATGTTCTTCGCCATCGAGCGGCTCGGCACCGACCGGCTCCCGGCGCTGTTCGCCGCCAAGTCGCGATTCGACGGCGTGCTGGGCAGCGGCCTCAGCGACCGGCTGATGCAGTGGGCTGGCCGGTTCATCCCCGACCACCTGCCGCCCCGGATGCGCGAATACCGCCGCCGCTTCGTGCACCACCTGATCCTCAAGGTCCCGCGCGAGCAGGTCGCGGCGGCGCGCGTGCTGCTCGCCATGCTGTTCCCCGGCGGCGAAATTGCCGACCACTTCGAATGCACGCCCACGGAAGCGGCCAAGGCATTCCTCCACCGCTTCGTCGCGGCGGGCGCGGCGGTCCGCTACCGCGCCGTCCACCGGGACGAGGTCGAAGACATCGTCGCCCTCGACGTGGCGCTGCCGCGCAATACCCGCGAATGGCAGGAGACGCTGCCGCCCGAGCTTGCGGCGCAGACCATCCACGCGCTCTACTACGGGCACTTCTTCTGCCAGGTGTTCCACCAGGACTACATCGTCCGTAAGGGCACCGGCCCGCTCGCCTTCGAACACGCGCTCTGGGCCCTGCTTGACGCGCGCGGGGCGCAGTATCCCGCCGAGCACAACGTCGGCCACCTCTATATCGCGAAGCCCTCGCTGGCGCAGTTCTACCGCAGCATCGACCCGCGCAACCAGCTGAATCCCGGCATCGGGCACACCTCGCGCGAACGCGACTGGGCCGGCGCCGAGGCCTCCGGAGACCACCCATGACCTACTACCTCGGCATCGACGCAGGCGGCAGCAACTGCCGGGCCCGACTGGTCGACGCCGCCGGCGCGGTCATCGGCCACGGCAAGTCGGGCACCGCCAACGCGCGCATCGGCATCGAGGCGCTATACGAGACGCTGCTCGAAACCGTCGACCAAGCGGTGGCCGAGGCGGGGCTTTCGGTGGAACAGCGCGGGACGATCCACGCCGGCATGGGCATCGCCGGGATCACCCGCCCCGGCGTGCGCGAGGCGCTGGCGGAGCTGGACTTCGGCTTCGCCTCGGTCGCCTACTCGACCGACGCCGCTATCGCCAACCTCGGCGCGCATGGCGGGCAGGACGGGGCGATCCTCATCATCGGCACCGGCAGCGCCGCGTTCCTTCGCATCGATGGCGAGGAGTTCACCATCGGCGGTTACGGCTTCCCGATCTCGGACGAGGGCAGCGGAGCCGCGCTCGGCCTTTCGGCCATGCGCCATGCCCTGCGCGCGCTCGACGGGCGGACCCGCAAGACCCCGCTGAGCGTCGCCGTGACCGAGCGCTTCGGCCACGACACCGCGCAGGCCATCGCCTGGATGGATACCGCGAGCCCCCGCGACTACGGGACCTTCGCGCCGCTGGTGATGGACTACGCCGAGGCCGACGACGTGATCGCCCGCTCCATCGTCGAGAATGCGGCCGGGCACATCGAACGTTTCATCGAAACCATCTTCGAGCGCGGCGCCACCCGCTGCACGCTCGTCGGCGGGCTGGCCCCTCGCATGAGCCCATGGCTGCGCTCACGCACGGTCGAGCGCCTGAGCGCGCCGCTGGGCGATTCCCTCGACGGCGCGCTGAGGCTGGCTGGCTTCGCGGCGGGCTGAGGCTTATCGGCCGGCGGAGAGCTGCGCCGCCCGCACCGCCGCTTCATCCTCGACCCCGCTGACGGCGATGCTCGTCAGGTTGAGGATGCCGCGCGCGGTGACGCCCGGCGTCAGCACGTGGATGGGTTGCGACAGACCCAGCAGCATCGGCCCGATGGTGGGCGAGCTGGACGAGGCCGAAAGCGCCGTCAGCGTGATGTTCGCCGCATCCAGGTTCGGCATGACCAGCAGGTTGGCCGCGCCCTCGAAGCGCGAATCGGGCACCAGCTTGTCGCGCAGCGCCTGGCTGAGCGCGGCGTCGGCGTGCATTTCGCCATCGACCAGCAGATGCGGTGCCGAAGCCCGCACCATGGCGGCGGCAGCGCGCATCTTGCGCGCGCTCGGGCTATGCGACGATCCGAAGTTCGAGTGCGAGAGCAGCGCCACGCGCGGCTCCAGCCCGAAGCGGCCCACGGCTTCGGCCGCCAGCACGGTCATTTCCGCGATCTGCTCGGCTGTGGGGTCAGGGACCATGTGCGTGTCGGTGATGAACAGCGCGCCCGCATCGAGGATCAGGCCCGAAAGCGCGTAGACCCGGCCGTGCGGCTTCGTGCGCTCGATGATGCGCAGGACATGCTCGACCTGGCCCCAGTATTCCGAATTGCCGCCGACCAGCGCAGCATCGACATGGCCGGTGCGCAGCAGCATCGCGGCGGTCACGGTCGGGCGGCGGTGCGTGTGGCGCAGCACTTCGGCGGCGGGCACGCCCTTGCGCGCGGCGATGGCGCGGTAGGCTTCGACCAGCTCGCCGATCAGCTCGTGGTCGGTTTCAGGGTCCACCACGTCGACGTCGCGGTCGAGTTCGAACTGGAGGCCCAGTTCGGGCAGCTTCTGTTCGAGAATGCGGCGACGCGCGATCAGGGTCGGGCGGACCATGCCTTCGGTCAGCGCGTCCTGAACGGCGCGCAGCACGCGGTCGTCTTCGCCCTCACCGTAGGCGACGCGCTTGTGGGCGCCGCGCGCGGCCTGGAACACCGGTAGCATGACCTGCGCCGAGCGCGCGTTCACGTTGGCGAGCGAGCGCTTGTATTCCTCCAGATCGACGGTGCGCGTGGCGACGCCGCTGTCCATCGCCGCCTTGGCGACGGCGGTGGCGATCTCGGCGATCAGGCGCGGGTCGAACGGGGTGGGGATGATGTACTCGGGACCGAACACCAGGCGGCGGCCGCCATAGGCCTGGGCCACGCTGTCATGCGCGGGGACGCGGGCAAGCCCGGCGATCGCCTCGGCGGCGGCGGCTTTCATCGCCTCGTTGATCTGCGTCGCGCCCACGTCCAGCGCGCCGCGGAAGATGTAGGGGAAGCACAGGACGTTGTTGACCTGGTTCGGGTAGTCCGAGCGGCCCGTGGCGATGATCGCGTCGGGGCGGACCTCGCGGGCGATCTCGGGGCGGATTTCCGGCTCGGGATTGGCGAGCGCGAAGATCAGCGGGTTGGGCGCCAGCAGCGGCAGCCACTCGGGCTTGAGCACGCCGGGCGCCGAAAGGCCGAGGAACACGTTGGCGCCGGGTAGCACTTCGGGCAGCGAGCGCGCATCGGTGGTCCGCGCATAGCGGGCCATGTTCGGCAGCATGCCCTCGCGGCCGGAATGGATGACGCCGTCCTTGTCGGTCATCGTCACATGCTCGACCGGCAGGCCCATCGTCACCAGCAGGTCGACGCAGGCCAGCGCCGCAGCGCCCGCGCCCGAGGTAACGAGGCGCGCCTCGGACAGCGGAATGCCCTGCAGCACCAGCGCGTTGCGCACGGCGGCGGCCACGACGATGGCGGTGCCGTGCTGGTCGTCATGGAACACCGGGATGTTCATGCGCTCTTTCAGCGCGGCCTCGATGTGGAAGCACTCGGGTGCTTTGATGTCCTCGAGGTTGATGCCGCCGAAGGTCGGCTCGAGCAGGGCGACCGCGTCGATGAACTTCTGCGGGTCGGTGGTGTCGACCTCTATATCGAACACGTCGATGTCGGCGAATTTCTTGAACAGGACGGCCTTGCCTTCCATCACCGGCTTCGAGGCCAGCGCGCCGATCGCGCCAAGGCCGAGCACGGCGGTGCCGTTCGAGATCACCGCGACGAGGTTGCCGCGCGCGGTGTAGTCCAGCGCCTTCGAAGGATCAGCCGCGATCTCGAGGCACGGCGCGGCGACGCCCGGCGAGTAGGCCAGCGCGAGGTCGCGCTGGTTGACCATGCGCTTGGTCGGCTCGATGGCCAGCTTCCCGGGGCGCGGGAGAAGGTGATAGTCCAGTGCCGCGCGGCGGAGGTTCTCGTCCATGTCCAGTCCTGTCTTCCAATGGCCAGTGCTCGGTGGGCCGCGCATCGCCTAGGCGATCGGCCAGCGCCGTGCCCCCAAACACGGTTACGCCGCGCTTGTCGAGACGCGAGGCGATCAAATCGCCGATCTGGAGCAACTTGGCACGCGCGCAACCGGAACACGGCAGGAACAGAAACGAAGCGGACGTGCTGGAGAAGTCTACTGAAGCATGAACCTGTCGTCGCGGCCGGCGAGCACGTCCTGGCTCGGCACGAGGGGAATCTCGAAGGCGAACGTCTCGCCCTGCCATTCGCGCTCGACCAGCAGGGCGTCGCCCCGGTCCGTCAGCCGGTAGCTGCCCCGCGCGAAAAGGTCCGGCGCGGCGCGGCGGCGGGCGAGGAGGTCACGGGTGAGCGCCAGCTTTCTGCCGCCGATCTGCGGGAAATCGTCCCACGGCACCGGGCGGCGGTTATCGGGGTCGGTAAGGGCGACGGCAAGGCCTTCGGTGCCCTGGTAGATGTCCGGGATGCCCGGCGCGGTGAGCTGCAGGGCCACCTGCGCGAGCACGATCGTCTCCACCGCCTCGTCGAACTGCGGCGCGACCTGACCCGAAACCTGACTGTGAAGCGTCTGGGCGAGGGCTGTGACGGCACCCTCCGCCTCCTCGTCCGGCGCTTCGTGGCGGGAGAGGTCCTTGGCCTCGCGCATGGCCTTGGCGATGTGGGCTGCGATGCGCACGTTCGCCTCGTCCTGCCCGCGCATCATCAGCGCCGTCTGGAGGGCGTAGAGGCCCCACCGCTCGGGCAGCCCGGCGGAGCGCGCCTGCTCGCGCGCATCGCGGTAGAGCGCCTCGGCGACCTCGGGGAAATGGCTGAGCGCGACGAGCACCGCGCGCGCATCGGCCGAGCGCTTGGTGTCATGGGTGGAAAGCGCGTCGAGCGCGAGCGGGGACTGCGCGGCGCGCGCCGACAGGATCGCCGCGAACCCGGCTGCGTCGAGCGGTTCGAGATCGGGTTCAGAGCCGACTTCGCAGAACGGCAGGTATGCCACGCTGCGGAAGAACACGGTGTCCTCCTCCGACTTGGCGGTGAGGGCGCCGGTCAGCTGCTCGAAACGTGCGGCGAAAGCGCGGGCAAGCGGGTCGTCAGGCGAGCGCAGCAGGTCGAGCAGGGCGCCCGCCGGGGCTTCCGAACCCGCCACGGCGTCTGCGACCAGCGGCGTAAGCGGCGCGAGGTCGGCGGCGTAGGAGCGGTAGACCGGCCACACCGTCGCCAGCCGGGCGACCGTTTCGGACAGGGCGGGGCGCGTATCTTCCGTGGCCGCTAGAGCCGCCATCGCCGCGTCGGTCACGCGCGCCAGTTCGGGCACGAACACCTGTTCCAGCAGTTCGTGGCGTACCTTGCGGACCTCCTGCGCGGTAGACGGCGGGACCGCGCCCTTTGCTGCCTCACGCATCGCGGCAAGCCCCGTCGGTGCGGTCAGCAGGCGGATGACGGGGCCCATGAACTCGTACCCGCTCATGCCGTCGACCGGCCACGAAGCTGGCATCGCCTCGCCCGGCTTGACGATCTTTTCGATCCACACGGGCAAATCGCCCACCGCCTCGCGAAGCCAGCGCATGTAGCCGCCTGGCCGCGCAAGGCCGTCGACATGGTCCACCCGCAAGCCCTGGATTCGCCCGGCGGCGACCTGCGCTAAAATCCAGCTGTGGGTGAGGGCGAAGACTTCCGGCTCTTCCTGGCGCACGCCGATAAGGTCGGTGATGTTGAAGAACCGGCGGTGGGTGACGAGCGCCGCATCGCCGCGCCAGTCGCCGAGCGACCAGTGCTGTTCGTCCAGAAGGGTGTCGAGGGTTGCGACATCCAGTGTTCTCGAAACACCGGAAAGATAGTCAGATAACTCACTATGCCGTAAAGGATATTGTCGATCGTATACATTGAGTTTGGGAGCGTCGGCGGTGCCCGCGATGGTGATCTGACCGTCCGCGAGCAGCTGCGCCGGGGTGCCGTCGAGCACCAGGAAGTGAATGCGCTCGCCTGCCTTGATGCGGTCCCAGTCAATGTCGAACACTGGGGCATACTGGCTCTCGCGGCCATGGCGCAGAACATCGGCGAGCCAGGGGTTCTCGGGCGTGAAGGCCATGTGGTTGGGCACGATGTCGAGGACGATACCGATGCCGGCTGACTGAGCCGCCTCGCTGAGCCGCTCGAACGCCGCGTCCCCGCCGATCGCGGGATCGATGCGGGTCGGATCGATCACGTCGTAGCCGTGGGTCGAACCGCTGGCCGCATGGAACGGCGGAGCGAGGTAGAGGTGGCTGACGCCCAGCTCGCCCAGCCATGGCAGCAGGTCCCGAGCGCGGTCGAGATCTACACCGCAGCGCAGCTGGAGGCGGTAGGTTGCGACGAGGGCTGGGGGCATCGGGGTCACTCCGGGGAAACGGTGGCCGAGAACGCGAAGGGGCTCGATGCGTCGGTCAGCTTGAAGAAGGCGTTGGGTAGATGCTCGAAATCGTCTGAAGTCTTCCCAAGCCTTACACGCACGCTGAGCGTGCCGGACGCGAACGACCACTGCGCGGAGATATCACTGCCGTTCCTCGACACTTTCGAGATCGGGTTCCGGTTGCGGGCCAAGAGCGGCACGACATGCCGGCTGCGCAGGGCCAGAAGGCCATGGACGAACTGTTCGTGCTCGTTCTGATCGGGGCGCAAAGGCGCGCCTATCTTGGACGTGAGGAAGGTAGATTCGGTAATAGGATCAGGAACTTTACCACCAAAGCTGCTAAATCGCGCGAACTCCTGCGCACGGCCCTTGCGCACCGCTTCGGCGAGGTCGCCCGAGAAGTCGGCGAAGAACAGGAACGGGGCATCGGTGAGGAATTCGTCGCCCATGAACAGCATTGGCACGAAGGGCGACAGCAGCGTCAGAGCGGTCGCGACACGCAAGGCATGGGGGTCGGAAGTCAGCTGGTGGAGGCGCTCACCCTGCGCGCGGTTGCCCACCTGGTCATGGTTGCAGAGGAAGTTGATGAAGGCGGTGTTGGGCAGGTCCGACGAAGGTTCGCCGCGCGGTTCTCCGTTGGTGCGGGACTGGCCCTGTTCGATGTAGCCATCGGCAAGGGCGATCGCGATGTCGGCTATCGGATCGACGGCGAAGGGGGCGTAATAGCTTTCGTCCTCCCCGGTCAGCAGGCAATGGACGGCATGATGCCAGTCGTCGTTCCAGGTGGCGTCGAAGGGGGCCTCGGGCGTGAAATACCGGGCGAGGTTGCGTTCGTCCTCGGTGACGAGGTGGACCGGACGGTCCCAGTCGCGGGCGCGGATGCGGGCGCCCAGTTCGTCGAGGAAGTGGGTCTGCGAGTGATCCTCGATCGCGTGAACGGCGTCGAGGCGTAGCCCGTCGAAACGATACTCCTCGAGCCAGTGGAGAGCGTTGGCGATGAAGAACTCGCGAACCGCCGGCGTTTCGAAGGCGATGCCGTCACCCCACGGAGAGGATCGCTCGGCGTGGAAGAAAGCCGGGCACCATGCGCCGAGGTAGTTACCAGCGGGACCGAAGTGGTTGTAGACCACGTCGAGCAGGACACTCATGCCAAGGTCGTGCGCGGCATCGACGAAGGCGCGCAGGTCCTCGGGAGAGCCGTAGGCCGGATGCGGGGCGTAGGGGAGCACGCCGTCGTAACCCCAGCCGTGGTGACCGTCGAACTGGGCCACGGGCATTAGCTCGATCACCGTGACGCCAAGTTCGCAGAGCCGTACCAGCTGGCCCTGCGCCGCGGCCAGAGTACCCTCGTCGGTGAAGGTGCCAAGGTGCAGTTCATAGATCACCGCCTCGAGCCACGGCCGGCCGCCCCATGTGGAGCGCCACTCAAACGCAGGATCAACCAGTTTCGAGGGTCCGTGGACATCGCCGACCTGCGCGCGGGCGGCGGGGTCCGGGTAGGCGGTGCCGCCGACCACCCAGCGATAGGCATCGCCCGCCGCAGCGTCGGCCTCGAGGCTCCACCAGCCATCGCCAACGGGCTGCGCAGCCTGTACCACGCGACCCAGTTCCACGCCCACGTCCTTCGCGTCCGGTGCCCAGAGGCCGAAGCGCCAGCGGTCGGCGCCGATAGGACGGGCGCCCCATTCCACTTGCGTCGCCATGGTCAAACGGGACGGAACAGGCAGACACTGCCGGGCGAGATGGCGGCCGCCTCCGTGCCGATCGGCTCGACGGTGAACGGATCGTCGCGGGCGGTGTCGAGCACGCGCTCCCAGCGGTCGGCGCCGTTGCCGCTCGGGAGGGTAAAGTCGAGGCCGTCACCCGCGTTGACCACTGCGAACAGCGGGCGCCCGCCGTCGAGGAACACCTCGCGCGCCGAATAGTCGATCATCATGCCCAGCACCTTGAGGCCGGCCTGGGTCCACAGCTCCTCGTCCATGGCCCGGCCATCGGGCTGGAACCATGCGATCTCGACGCGCTCGTTGTCGCTGGCGTCGCCGTGCAGGAAATTCTCCTGACAGAGTACCGGGAACTGGTGGCGCAGCGCGATCATCTTCGTGCAGAATTCGAGGAAATCGTCGTCGCGGCCGGGCCAGTCGATCCAGCCCAGTTCGTTGTCCTGACAGTAGACGTTGTTGTTGCCCTGCTGGCTGTTGCCGATCTCGTCGCCGGAGAGCAGCATCGGCACGCCCTGGCTGACCAGCAGCGTCGCCATCATCGCGCGGCGGCGGCGGGCGCGGGCGGCGTTGATGTCTGCATCGTCCGTCTCGCCTTCGACTCCCATGTCGTCGGACAGGTTGTTGTCGTGCCCGTCGGCGCCGTTCTCGCCGTTCGCCTCGTTGTGGCGCTCGTTGTACGAGACGGTGTCCATCAGCGTGAAGCCGTCATGTGCGGCGAGGAAGTTGATCGAGCTGGTGGCGCCCCGGTCGGAGTGGTTGAACTGGACCGGCGAGCCGATCAGGCGCTGGGCGATGTCGCCGACCAAGCCCTCGTCGCCGCGCCAGAAGCCGCGCACGTCGTCGCGGAACTTGTCGTTCCACTCGCGGAAGGGATGGGGGAAGCCGCCGACCTGATAGCCGCCCATGCCCACGTCCCAGGGCTCGGCGATGAGCTTGACGCCGCCCAGGATCGGGTCCTGCCGGATCGCGTCGAAGAACCCGCCCTCGCGGTCGAAGCCCTGCTCCTCGCGGCCCAAGGTGGAGGCGAGGTCGAAGCGAAAGCCGTCGACGTGCATGACCTGGACCCAATAACGCAGGGAATCGAGCACCATGCGCATGACCATCGGATGCGCCACGGCCAGGGTGTTGCCGGTGCCGGTGTGGTCGAAGCTGTGGCGCGGGTTGTCGGGGCTGAGCGTGTAGTAACTGGCGTTGTCGAGCCCGCGGAAGCACAGCGTCGGGCCTTTTTCGGAGCCCTCGGCGGTGTGGTTGTAGACCACGTCCATGATGACCTCGATCCCCGCCTTGTGGAACCGCTTCACCATGTCCTTGAACTGGCGGATCGCGCGCGGGGCGGTATCGCCGCTGCGCAGGAAGCGCGGCTCGGGCGCGAAGAAGCCGAGGCTCTGGTAGCCCCAGTAGTTCGACAGGCCCTTGTCGAGCAGCATGCGGTCGTCGAGGAAGAACTGGCAGGGCAGCAGCTCGATCGCGCTGACGCCGAGCTTGCGCAGGTGGTCGAGGATCGGTTCGCTCGCCATGCCCTCGTAAGTGCCGCGAAGGGCCTCGGGTACGTCGGGGTGGGTCATGGTGAGGCCGCGCACGTGGGCCTCGTAGATGACCGTCTCGGTCCACGGGCGCGAGAGGGTCTGGTCGCCTTCCCAGTCGAAGTCGGGGTCCTGCACCACGCTCTTTACCATGAAGGCGGCGGAATCGCGCTCGTCGAACGTGGTGTCGTCGCCGGTGGTCAGGTCATAGCCCCAGAGCGCATCGTCCCACTTCACCGCGCCAGAGACTTCGCGGGCATAGGGGTCGAGCAGCAGCTTGTTGGGGTTGAAGCGGTGGCCGCGCTCGGGCTCGTAAGGGCCGTGGGCGCGGAAGCCGTACAGCTGGCCGGGCTTGATGCCGGGCAGATACCCCGAGAAGATCGAGCCTTCGCGGGAGGGTAGTTCGAGCCGGGTTTCCTCCTCGCCGTCGGCCGAGAACAGGCAGAGTTCGATGGCCTCGGCGTTTTCGGAGAAGACGCCGAAATGCGTTCCCTCGCCCGTGTACTCGGCGCCGAGTTCGTGGATCATCCGCTCGGGGCGGGTGAAGGAAAATTCGGCGGATTCCTGCGACATTGCGATGCTCCCCATGCCACGGAGCAGGCAGCGGAGGCCTCGAGCCGCCTGCAGTTTTCCGTGATGCTGCATGCGCTAACTCGCATGGGGCGGGGGCGTTCCCGATCGCAACGACGAGGTGCTCCAAACGGAAGCAGGCCCCGGTGCGCTGTCGCACCGAGGCCTGGCCCTTGATTGCAAGCCTAGTCGAAATCAGCCGACGAAGGCGCGCTCGATCACGAAGTCGGCGGGCTTGTTGTTCGAGCCTTCATGGAAGCCCATGCCTTCGAGCATCGCGGCGATGTCCTTGTTCATCGCCATCGAGCCGCAGAGCATGACGCGGTCGATCGCCGGGTCGAGGCGGGCCTCGCCAGGGATGCCTTCGAACAGGCGGCCGTTCTCGATCAGGGTGTTGATGCGGCCGGTGGTGTGGAACTCCTCGCGGGTCACGGTCGGCACATAGTGGAACTGCAGGAGCGCCTGGTCCTCGACCAGCGGATCGCCGGCGAGCTGGCTTTCCAGCTCTTCGCGGAAGGCGAGGTCGGAGACGCGGCGGACCGAGTGGACCACCACGACCTGCTCGAACATCTCGTAGACATCGGGGTCGCGGATCAGCGAGAGGAAGGGGGCGAGGCCGGTGCCCGAACCGAACAGGAACAGGCGCTTGCCGGGCGAGAGCGCGTCGGTCACCAGCGTGCCGACCGGCTTGCGGCCGAGGTAGATCTGGTCGCCGGGCTGGATCAGCTGCAGCTTCGAGGTGAGCGGGCCGTCCTCCACCTTGATCGAAAGAAATTCGATCTCCTCGGCCCACGATGGGCTGGCGATCGAGTAGGCGCGCAGCAGCGGCTTGCCGTTGTCGCCCTGGAGGCCGATCATGATGAACTCGCCCGAGCGGAAACGGAACGAGGCCGGACGGGTGATCTTGAAGCTGAAGAGGTGCTCGTTCCAGTGCTGGACCGAAAGGACGGTTTCAACGGTCAAGGCGCCGGTGGGCTCAAGGGTGGCCGCCTCGGCCTTCAGGTCGCTCATCAAAGTCTAGTCCTCGATATTATGCGGGGCGATCAGGGCGATGCCGAAACCGACTATTGTCATCGCGGCACTGGCGCGGGACATGGCCTGGGCGACCGCCGCGACGGTGTCCTCGGGCACGATATGCGCCAGAGTCGCACGTACGTTCTCGCGGCGCCCTATACCGACGTCGCGCCAAAGTGCAAGCAGCATGGCTTCGTGCTCGGATATCCGGCCGCATCCCATGGGGGCGAGCATCAGGCGCTCGCCCGCCCGGCGGCTCAGCAGGGCCATGGCCATGTGGAAGTCGGGAAGCACCGCCGCGGCGTTGAAACCGGCGAAGGCACGGGCGAGCGACTGGGCGGGGCAATTGCCCTTGGCGGCGGAATGGGCCCACCCGCGCATGCCCCACAGGATAAAGCGCCCGTCGTTGTCGAGTTCGGTGACGGGGCGGTCGATGAAGTCGTACACGGGGCGCTCCTTCGCTTACAGCTTGCGGGTATTCTCGGCGATCAGCTTGCGGGCGGCCGACGCCGCCTTGGCGGTGGTGGTCTTGCCGGCCTGGATTGCCTCGGCGAGCTCCATGAGGCGGGCGCTGATGACGGTGCCGGTGTCCGCCTGCTCGGTCACGGCAATGCCGCCGTTCGCCTCGGCCACGCGCGCCCATTCGGCGCGGACCTGCGCCCAGTAGTCCCTGGTGGCGGCCCAGTAATCGTCGGCGGCCTTCACGTCGTAGCCGTCGAAGCGGGTATAAGTGTTGAGCACGTATTCCTGGACGATGGGGACCAGCTTGCCGTCCTTCAGCCCCAGCTTGGTGTTGTCCTGCCAATGCACCCAGCCCTCGGGCGTGGGCTGGTGGCGGTTGATCGAGAGGTAGCGGTCGTAGACCGGGTTCCTCACGGCGTCGCGGCGGGCGAGCGGGCGCCAGGTCCAGTTGGAGCGCCAGCGGCGCACGCCGCCCTGCGTCTCAAACTGGCCCCAGCCTCCGTAGCGCGGGGAATCGTCGACTTGATACACCGTCTGCGACCAGCGGCCGGCGCGCAGCTTCTCGGGCACGTCCTCGAACTTCCAGCTATTGCGGTCGGCGTAGACGAGGACGCGGGCGGGCTCGTAGTCCCAGTCCTGGCGCCAGTGCTTGATGACCATCGTTTGGCCCTCTTGCTCGACGACCAGCAGGTGCTGGAGGACGATCTTGCGGCCGCTGTCCTCGACTACGCGGACGACTTCATTGCCGCCGGAAATCTTGCGTTCGAGCGCGGTGTAGTCGGAAACCCACGGCGTCGCTTCCTGCATGTCGAAGCGCACTTTGTAGGTGCCGGCCATGGCGAGGATGTCCGCGCGGTCCTGTTCGAAGGAGGCGGAGACAGGCGCCGCGATCGGCGGATGGGCGAGCGCCGGGCTGGCGGTCATTGCCAGGGCAAGGAGACTGGCGGCGAGGAGCTTGGAGATGCGGGTCATGGGTTCCGGTGGCCAGAGATCGCTATTGCGAATAATTCGCAGAAGCAGTTATCTGCATGGCCCGGACCCGCGCGTCAACCCTTGTCGGCGCGCGGGCAGGGATTTGCGGGCATTGCGAAGACGGGCGTCTGTCAGCGCGCGTCCATCATCGCCTTCGTCTGTGCCTGGGCGGCGGCCATCTCGACCTTGTCGACGCTGCCGTCGCCGTCGGTATCGGCGCGTTCGAACATCGGCATCGGCATGGCGTCGTACTCGGCGCGGGTGACCTTGCCATCCTTGTTTTTATCGGGTTCGGTGATGAGCGTGTCGAGCTTCTGCGCCGCTTCGGGGCGGACCTTGGCAAGACGGGCGTAGTCCTCCTTGCTCACCGCGCCGTCGCCGTTGCGGTCTAGCCGGCCGAATTTCGCGCTGCGCGAGGCGCGGTACTCGTCGCGGCTGACGAGCCCGTCCTTGTTGGCGTCGGCGGTGGCCATGATACCGCGTTCGCCGCCGCCTCCGCTCCCCATCTGCGCATGGGCCGTGGGCGCCACGCTGAGGGCGAGCGCGCCCAGGATGATCCTGTACATTGCCATTCTCCCAAATTGAGGGCCGTTGGTCGGCCCCGTTCTACAAGAGCTTGTCCAGCGTGATCGGCAGATCGCGCACGCGCCTGCCGGTCGCGTTGTAGATGGCGTTGGCGACGGCCGCCGCCGTGCCGGTGATGCCGATCTCGCCGATGCCGCGCGCGCCCATGGGGGTGTGAGGGTCGGGGATGTCGGTCCAGATCACGTCGATCTCGGGCACGTCCATGTGGACGGGGACGTGGTACTCCGAGAGGCTGGGGTTCATCACCCGGCCCTTGCGCTCGTCGAACTGGGTCTCCTCCATCAGCGCGAGGCCGAGCCCCATGATGATGCCGCCCCGGAACTGGCTTGTCGCTGTCTTGGGGTTGAGAATGCGCCCGCAGTCGAACGAGCCGAGGAAGCGGCTGACGCGGGGCTCTCCGGTCACGGTGTTGACGCGCACCTCGCAGAACATCGCGGCGTGGCTGTGCATCGACCAGTGCTGCGTCTCCAGCGGCATCGGCGCTTCCGCCTCGACGCTGACGGATGCCTGCCGGGCGCGGCCGAGGATGGAGACGTAGGTTTCGTGCCGCTCGGGCTCGTCGCGCTTGCACAGGCCGCCGTCGCGGCTCGCCACTTCGTCGGGCTTGAGGCCGGCGAGGGGCGAATCGTTGCCGGCGATCTTGAGCAATTCCTTCACCAGCGCGCCATGCGCGGCGCTGACGGCCGCGCCGATCGAGGCGGTCTGCTGCGAGCCGCCGGCCAGCACGACGCCGGGTAGGGTGGAATCGCCGTAGCGGAACGTCACCTCATCCATCGCCAGCCCCAGACGGTCGGCGGCGACCTGGGTCTGGGCGGTGGCAGTGCCCATGCCCATCTCGTGCGCCGCGATATCCACGGTGGCATGGCCGCCCGAGGTGATCGTGATGCGGGCGGCGCCGCCGGGCATGCGGTAGTACGGATAAGTGCCCGTCGCGCAGCCCATCCCGACCAGCCACTCGCCGTCACGGACCATGCGGGGGACCAGATCGCGCCGGTCCCAGCCGAAGCGCTGCGCACCGGCGCGCCAAGCCTCGGTCACGTTGCGCGAGGAGAACGGCAGGCCGGAGGTGGGGTCCTTCTCGGGCTCGTTGCGCATGCGCAGCTCGATGGGGTCGATGCCGAGCGCCTCTGCCAGCTCGTCCATCGCGGATTCGAGGGCGAAGGTCCCGACCGCTTCCCCCGGCGCGCGCATGAACGTGTTGGCCAGCATGTCCAGCTCGACCGCCCGCACGTCCAGCTTGAAGGTCTCGGACGCATAGGCGCTCTTGGTCGCGACGATGAACGGTTCGGCCATCATGTTGCTTGCCGTCTTAGCCGTCGTGCCCGAGTGGACCAGCGCCTTCAGCCTGCCCTCGCGGTCGGCGCCGAGCGCCACGCGCTGCTCCGTCGGCGATCGGCCACCGACGATGCGGTAGACGCCTTCGCGCGACAGGACGAGGCGCACCGGGCGTCCGGCCAGCTTCGCGGCCATCGAGGCGAGGACCTGGTGCTGCCACAGGCATTTGCCGCCGAAACCGCCGCCCACGAAGGGCGAAGTGATCACCACCTGCTTCTCGTCGATGCCGAACATCTGGGCGATCGACCACGCGGTATGGGCCACCAGCTGCGACGCGTCGTGGATGCGCAGGGTATCGCCCTCCCATGCGGCGGTGACCGCGTGGAGTTCGATGGCGTTGTGGTTGTGGCGCGGGGTGCTGTAGCTGGAATCGATACGCACCGGCGCATCGGCGAGGGCCTTATCGGCATCGCCGATCTCGAGGTGGAGCGGCTCCCCCATGAATACCGCCGTGCGACTTCCGGCCGCCTTGGCTTCGGCGAAATCGATCAGCGCGCGCCGGGCTTCGTAGACGATGTGCACGAGCGACCGCGCGTGGTCCGCCTGCTCCTGCGTTTCAGCGAGGACCACCGCCACGGGCTCACCGTTCCAGCGAACCACGTCCTCCTGCATTACCGGAAGATCGTCGCCACCCGCGGCCTTGGCTCCGGACAGGAAGACCGGCGGCGGTGAGATGCGCGGGGCATTGACGTAGGTCATCACCGCCAGGACGCCGGGCGCCGCCTCCGCCGAGGTGGTGTCGATCTCGAGGATCCGGCCCTTCGCGATCGGACTGAACACGAGGCTGGCGTAGGCCATTCCCTCCATTGGGAATTCGGCGGCGAACGGGGCGCTGCCGGAAACCTTGAGTGGTCCGTCGATGCGCGAGTGAGGACGGCCGACGTGGCCATGCCGCATGGCGATCAGCGGGTCGGGCTCGCCTCCCGGCATCCAGCTGTCCGGCGCGATGGCCACGGCCTTGCCCATCGCGCCCTGGACGGCGCCCTGGAGCAGATCCTTGGCGTCCTTGAGGATGCTCATGCCGTTTCTCCCGCCAGTTCGCCAAGCACCGCCGCAATCGTCCTGCGCGCGAGTTCGATCTTGAAGCCGTTGCCGGCAAGCGGTTTGGCATCCGCCAGTTCCGCATCTGCGGCAGCCGTGAAGGCCGCGGCGCGGGGCGGTCCGCCCCGCAGGACTTCCTCCGCCTTGAACGCACGCCAGGGCTTGTGCGCCACGCCGCCGAGCGCGATGCGCACGTCGCGGATCCGGCCGTCCTCGACATCCAGCAGCGCCGCCACCGAGACGAGCGCGAAGGCGTAGCTCGAACGGTCGCGGACCTTGCGGTAGGTCGAGCGCGCGGCGAAGGGCAACGGCGGCAGCTCGATCGCGGTGATCAGTTCGCCGGGTTCCAGCAGAGTATCCACGTCCGGGCGGTCGCCCGGGAGGCGGTGAAGGTCCGCTACGGGGAAGCTGCGCTCGCCCCGTGCGCCGTGCAGGTGAACCACGCCGTCGAGCGCGGCAAGGGCGACGGCCATGTCAGAGGGATGCACGGCGACGCATGACGGCGATGCGCCCAGGATCGCATGGTTGCGGTTGAACCCCTCCAGCGCGTCGCAGCCCTGGCCGGGGAGGCGCTTGTTGCAGCGCGATCCGTCGTCATCGTAGAAATAGGCGCATCGCGTGCGCTGGAGCAGGTTGCCGCCCACCGTCGCCATGTTGCGGATCTGCGCGCTGGCTCCGGCGAGGATCGCGCGCGACAGGGCCGGATAGCGCGTGCGCACCGAACGATGCTCGGCCAGCGCGGTGTTGCGCACGCCCGCTCCGATCAGCAGCCCGCCGTCCGGGAGTTCCTCGATGTCACGCGACAGGCCGCTGACGTCGACCAGCGCCTCGGGCCGCTCGACGGTTTCGCGCATCAGGTCGACCAGGTTGGTGCCTCCGCCGAGGTAGCGGGTGTTACAGTCTCCGCTCTGTCGGATCGCGTCCGCGACGTCGGTGGCGCGGGAATAACGGAAAGGGGTCATTCAGCGGCCTCCGCCAGCGCCGTTTTGGGAGCGAAGGTTTCGGCGATGGCGTCGATGATGCCGTTGTGAGCGCCGCAGCGGCAGAGGTTGCCGCTCATTCGTTCGCGCAGTTCGTCGCGGCTTAATGCTATCGTCTCGGACGAAAGGTCACTCGTGACGTGGCTGGGCACGCCGCGCCGGATTTCCTCCGCCATGCCGATCGCCGAGCAGATCTGGCCTGGCGTGCAGTAGCCGCACTGGAAGCCGTCGTGCTCGACGAAGGCAGCCTGCAGCGGATGCAGCGCGCCCGGCATACCGAGCCCCTCGATCGTTGTGACCGAGCGTCCTTCGAACTGTACGGCAAGAGCGAGGCACGAAAGGATGCGCTCGCCGTCGACGAGCACGGTGCAGGCTCCACAGGCGCCTTGGTTACAGCCTTTCTTCGTACCGGGAAGATGCAGGTCCTCGCGCAGCAGGTCGAGCAGGGACACGCGCGGATCGTTGGGAAGGGAAACGGCTGCGCCGTTCACAGTGATGGTCATGGGTCAGCCTCGCAGTCGGCGGGCTTTCCGACGCGGCTTGGCCCGCACGAGATAGAAACGCGATACCATCGATTTGGTGCCGCGTAACGTGTGCAGTTGCACACCGAAGCGATGGGAAGGTGCGCCGCTTCGTGTCGGAGGGAAACTCCTTCCCAGTACCCTCAGGCCAGGCGGACCTGCTTGCCTGCCCGCTCGAACTTGTCTTCGCGAAGGCCCTTGACCGTGTAGTCGCGCGAGAGAACGGTACTGACCGCGACGAAGCTGGCGGTGCCGCTGGTCCGGCCGAACTCCACGCGGACGTAGCCCTGGTGCATGTTGTCGGTCCAGACGACCTCGGCCATGTGGTCGGCATAGGCCTTGTCGAGCCGGACCGACATTTCCGGGCCGAAGCCGCTGTCCATGAAGTCGCCGGGCGAGGAAATGCCAGCCGTGCCGAACTCGATGCCGGCCGGACGGCCCTTCGCGTCGGCAAGATCGTTGGTCCAGAAGCTGTGGCTGTCGCCCGAGAGAAACACGAGGTCCCCCGCACCGGCGCGGCGGGAGAGATCGTAGAATTGCTCGCGGGCCCAGGGGTAGCCGCCCCAGGCGTCGGTGTAGTCGGGCAGTGCCCAGCGGCCGCGCCATGCGAGCGAAACGTCCGGGTCCATGGCGAGCTTGAACATCTCCTCCTTGCTCTTCGCAGCGGCGAGCCGGGGGAGGGGATCGGGCAGGATGCCGAGCCTGGCCAGGTCGGGGACATCGAGGCGGCCGATCACCATCGGGCAACCGATCACGCGCCACGGCTGGCCGTCCTTCACCGACTTCGTCAGCGCGGCGCTCAGGTCGGCCTCCAGCTCGGGCGAGATGATCGGCCGGTTGGGCGCGCCGAGCACGTCCTTGCGGAAGCGTTCGGCCGAGGCGTCGTCGACGATCTGTGCCGCGTACTGCATGTAGTCGATCTGCTCGGCGCGGGCGGTGTGGCGCGTTTCCAGCGTGTGCAGCAGGGCGAGGTCGCCGAAGCTGTAGGCGCGCCAGAACTGCATCCGGGTGCGGCCCTTGACCGCCAGCCACTCGGGCTCGCGCACCGGCATCCACTCGTAGTAGGCGCGGATCGAGGCGGCGCGGCGGGTAGCCCAGTCGCCTTCGGTATCGGGCTGGTGGTTCTGCCCGCCGCCGGTCCAGGGGTTATTGGCGCTCTCGTGGTCGTCCCAGCAGGCGAGCAGGGTGTGCTGCGCGTGCATCGCCTGCGAGCCGGCGTCGGTCTTGTACTGGGCGTGACGGGTGCGGTAGTCCGAGAGGGTGACGATCTCGTGCGCGGGAGAATGGGCGCGGCCGATCTTCGCCGCCACGGTCTCGCCCCAACCGTCCTTGCCCCCGTATTCGTAGATGTAGTCGCCGGTGTGGAGCACGAAGTCGATCGCCGGGTCCTTGGCGATAGCATCGTAGGCGTTGAAGAAGCCGAAGGCGTAGTTCGAGCACGAGGCCAGCGCGATGCCCAGCGTGTCGAGCTTGCCTTCCGGCAGCGTCCGCGCGCGGCCGATCTGGGACACCGCCTTGCCGAGCAGGAAGCGGTAGTAGAACGTGCCGCCGGCGGGCAGGCCGGTGGCGAGGACCTTGACCGTATGGTCACGCATCGCATCGGTGGTCACGGTTCCCGACTTCAGCACCTTCCTGAAGTCGGGCGAGGCGGCCAGTTCCCAGCGGACCTCCTGCGCGTCCTCGGCCTCGACGCGGGTCCACAGCACCACGCTCGACGCATCCGGATCACCGGCGGCAACGCCGTGGCGGAACACCGGGTTCACCGCCGCCGCCGCGAGCAGGGCGGCCGGCATGGCCAGCATCGCCGCGGTTCCTGCGATACCGGCAAGCATGGCGCGGCGGGAAACCTGGGTCTGGCGAAGGATGCTGGTCATGGTTGGCGGCCCTTGTTCGTGTCGGGAAGATAGACGGGCGGACCGGGCCTTTACGGCTCCGACCCGCCCGGCAGGCGTGCAGACGATAGTTATCAGAAGTCGGCGGTGACGCTGAACACAGCGGTGCGCGGCGTGCCGATCCAGGCATAGTTGCCCGAGATGCCGCCGAGGTAGTCCTCGTCGGTCAGGTTGGTGATGTTGAGCGCGAACTGCAGCGACTTGAAGTGGTCGCTGAGCGCCTCGCCCTTCACCGCGACCGAGAGGTCGGTCAGGAAGTAGTTCTTCGACACCCACGAGTTGTCGGCATCGACGAAGCGGTTGCCGGTGTACTTGCCAGTGACGCCGAGGGTGACGGGGCCGTAGTTGTAGGTGCCCGAGAGCACCCACATGTGCTTGGGGATACCCGAAACACGGTTGCCTTCGGTCACTCCCTGTTCCGCGTCGAGTTCGGCATTGCCCGTGCCGCGATAGGTCGCGTCGATGTAGGTGTAGGCGCCGTAGAGGCTCAGGCCGTCGACCGGGCGGACGTTGGCGAGGATTTCGAAGCCCTCGCTATCGATGCCGCCGGCGTTGAAGAAGCGGCCGTCGCCTTCGCTGAGGTAGTCCGGGCCGGCCGAGGTGGAACTCGGCACGAAGATCACCTGGTTGGAGAACTTGCTCTTGAACCAGGTCGCCGAGGCATTGAAGATCGGGCTGGCGTAGCGCACGCCCGCTTCCCAGTTCTCGGCGGTCTCGGGCTTGATGTCGGCGATGGCGTCGGCACTGTACTCGAGCAGGTTGTCGGTGAGCGCCTTGAAGTTCTCGGAATAGCCGCCGAACACGTCGAGACCGGCCAGCGGCTCAACCTTGACGCCGCCCGACCACAGCACCTTCGACTTCGACTTAGTCTTGAGGTTGTCGGTCTCGCCGAACAGGTCCTCGCGGTCGATGTGGTTGATGAACTGCTTGCCGCCGATGTTGGCCGTCACCGGGCCGACGACGATCTGCTCCTCGACGTACCACTTGAAGGTGCTCTGCGGATACTTGCGGTCGTACTGCGTCCAGTAGGGATCGGCGTCGTAGGCGGGGCCGACGCGGGTGTCGGTGATGTGGTGCCAGTCGCGCCATTCGCGGCGGTGCGCGTCCTCGTACCACAGGCCGCCGCGCAGGGTGTTCTCGATCGAACCGAACTGCGCGTTCCACGCCGCATCGGCGGTGCCGCCAAGACGGTCCTTCCGGTAGTGGGTGTGACGATAGGACTGCTGCCACAGGAAGTTGGCGGTGGTGGCCGGATTGACCGCCTGGCCGGCAGCGTTGGTGGCGTAGTAGACCGGCGTGCCCGAGCCGGCGGGCAGGGTGGCCCACCAGGCGGGCGTGCCCTTCACCGAACCGCCCGAGATCTCGCTCTGTGCGCCGGTGCCGTCCTGGATCACGTCGACGATGTAGGGCGGCGCCCAGTCACCGCGGCCGGCCATGTCGTGGTAGTAGATCGAGCCCTTGAGGTCGATCTGGTCGGCGATCGTGGTCTCCGCCTTCACGTAGCCGAAGAAGTTCTTGCGCTTGGTGTTCCACACCTGGCGGTAGTTCTGGTCGGCCGCCGGCACGCCGGTCCACACGCCGACCAGCGCGTCGGAATGGGGGCTCGCGGCGTACTGCTCGGGCGAATACATCTGGTCGTAGTTGCTCTCGAACGCGTCGTCGTAGCTGGCGTAGCCGCTTATCTTGACGGGCGTGTCGATGACGAACTTGGCCGAGAAGGTGTCACGGTAGTTCTTCGCCGAACCTTCCATCCAGTCGGTGGCTTCCTGGTGCGCGTAGGAGACCCAGGCCTTGGCGACGCCGCCGATCAGGCCGGTGTCGACCCGGCCATAGTAGCGCCGAGCCTCGTAATCGCCGACCGAACCCTGGACGCGGACGTTCAACTCGTCCCTGGGGTCCGAGGTCACGAAGTTGATCGTACCGCCCAGCGCCTCGTTCGAGCGCGAGGCGATGTCGGCGGTGCCCTGGAACACCTCGACCGTGGCGATGTTGGCGCTGTCGACGAAGCGGCCGGCCTTCGAACCGCCGCCGTAGCCCGAGCCGCCGTTGGGCAGGCCGTCGATGGTCAGGCCGACCTGCTGGGTGTCGAGGTTGGTCTGGTAGCCGCGGATCGAATAGGTCGTCGACCAGTCGTCGAAGCCGTAGGCGTCGCCCTCGTTGACCTGCACGCCGGGCAGGGTGCCGATGAGGTCGATGGCGCTGGCGATCGGCGACTTGTCGTCGAGGAGCGTCACGTCGAGGGCGGCGTTGTTGTAAGTCGTACGCTGGCCGGTGACGACGATAGCGTCGGCCTCGCCTGCCGCATCAGCGGCGTCCGCCGCCTCGTCGGCAAAGGCGGGTGTGCTCGCTGCGATGGCGGCAAGGCTTGCGCCGAGGATGCAGAAGCTACGGATGGAAATGGTGCGCATGGCTGAAACCCCCTGTGCCAGTTCGTTGTGCGACGCAGCATTTGGGCGTGTATTCTGACGCGGTGGAGACGGTTCCGGGACAGCTCGAGGACAGTTTATTGACAGGGTATCGACGGTATTGCGACGAACTCTGAGCAGTCCGTTCCAACGCATTGATCCGTTGCGTTTCAAAGGCAGTTGCGTGTCCGGCAAAAGACCGCCGGGGCAACGTCACAAACGCGAAATCATCCGTGCATAGATCGCGGGCCGTGACCACCGATCAGTCGGACTGAAATGCACGGACCTCTCAGGATTGCCATTCCGATACACAGCCTGGAGCCGGGCGGAGTCGAGCGCGTGGCGCTAGGCCTCGCGGCGCGTTGGCGCAACGCCAGCCATGAGGTGACGATCGTCCTCGGACGGTCGGGTGGCTCCAATTTGTGCAGCGCACCAGCGCTCGACTACTGGAGTATCCCGAGCCGTCTCTCTACCAAGGGCTGGCGGACGCCGTGGATGATCCACAGTCTCTACAGCTACCTCGTCGAGCGCCGGCCCGACGTGGTCTTCTTTCCCGGCAATACTTACGCGATCGTGGCGGCGGCTATGAAGGCGCTGCTGGGCCAGCATGCGCCGCCCATGGTGCTCAAGGTCAGCAATGCGCTTCACCGGCCCGACATGGGGCAGCCGATGCGCACGGGCTACGGCGCTTGGCTGCGCGTGCAGGGGCGCCTGTTCGATTCGATCGTCGCACTTTCCGAGCCCATGCGCCGCGAAGTCCGCGAGCGGATGCGGGCCGAGCCCCGGCAGGTGAGCGTCATCGCCAATCCGATACTCACGCGCCAGCGGCTGATCCAGCTCGGCCGGATCGAGCGGCGCCCGCCCTCGGCCTGGGGGATGCGCTACCTGGCGGCGGGGCGGCTCGTGCCCCAGAAGAATTTCCCGATGCTGCTCAAAGCCTTCGCAGGTTCGGCGCGGGGCGAGGACAGGCTGACCATCGCCGGCGAAGGCCCCGACCGTGCCCGCCTCGAAGCGCTGGGGCAGGGGCTGGGCATCGCGGGGCAAGTCCGCTTTGCCGGCCACGTCGCCAGCATCGACACGCTGCTTGCGCATAGCGACGCGCTGGTGCTCAGCTCCGACTACGAGGGCTTGCCCGGTGTCGTCGTCGAGGCGCTGGCGGCGGGGCTGCCGATCCTCGCCACCGACTGCTGCGTCAGCATGGCCGGCCTCATCGACCAGGGCCGCACGGGCATCGTCGTCCCGCCGGGCTGCACCGACAGCTTCGCGAAAGGGCTCGCCGACCTGCGCCAGATGCGCGGCGATCCGGCGCGCGCCCGCGCCGTGGCAGCGATCTACGAGGTCGAGAGCGCCGCCGACCGCTACATCGACCTCATGCGCGACCTCACCCGCCGGCGCGACAGCAACCGCAGGGCAGGCCTCGCCCTCAGCACTTTCGGGCCCAGCGGTTCGCTGCGGCGGTTCCAGTAATCCGGATCATTCATGGAGACCTCCTTGCCATCATCTGCGGCACTCAGCGGCCTCGAACGGGTAGCGATCCAGCTGCACCCGCAGGACCGTTCGCATCGCGGACGCAACGCGGTGTTCTCGATCCTGCTTTCGCTCGCCGTCATCGCCGCCGTGGTCCACGAGACCAGCAGCATCGAGCTGCGCCGGCTTCCCGCGATGATCCCCAGGTCGCCTGCCTTCTGGCTGGTGTTCGCGGCGTCCTACCTCGTCACCCCGTTCAGCGAGTGGCTGATCTTCCGCAATCTCTGGGGCATCCCGGCGGCGGGCTTCTTCGCGCTGATCCGCAAGAAACTGTATAACGAACTGCTGCTGGGCTACCTCGGCGATGCCTATTTCTACACCTGGGCGCGCCGCCGCGTGGCGCTGGTCGCTGCCCCGTTTGGCGCGGTCAAGGACACCGCTATCCTTTCGGCGATGACCGGCAACGCGGTGACGGTGCTGCTGCTGGCAATCGTCCTGCCGCTGATGGGCAGCCATGCGCTGGGGATCGAGGGGCCGGTGCTGCTGCTATCGCTCGGCGTCATCCTGGCGATCTCGATCGGTGCCATGGCCTTCCGCCGCCGCGTCTTCAGTCTCCCGCGCGAGCAGCTCTGGATGATCGGGCGGATGCATCTGGCGCGCATCGTCATCTCGACGGTGCTGTCGGCGGTGCTCTGGAACTTCGTGCTGCCCGACGTCGCGCTGTCGTGGTGGTTCTACCTCGCGACGCTGCGTCTCCTGGTTTCGCGCCTGCCTTTGATCCCCAACAAGGACCTCCTCTTTGCCGGCATCACCGTGGTCGTGCTGGGCGAGGAACACGACATCGGGACGCTCATGGCGCTGATGGCGGGCCTAATCCTCGCCACGCATCTGGTGCTCGGCGCCCTCATCGCCCTCCACGATCTCGCCAACAACCTGGATCGACGCACGTGATCTCCCTGGTTCCTGTTCTTTCACTCGTCACTGTCCTGCCTGTCGCCGCAAGCACGACGCCCGCCTCCACGCCCGACCTCGGCAAGGCGGAAGCCCGCTGTCGCCCGGCCGAGAGCGGCCCGTCCTTCGCGCTCGAGGTCAAAGGTCTCAAGGACCGCGCCGGCAAGCTCAAGCTTGAAGTCTACCCGGCGAACGACAAGGACTTCCTCGCCGACGACAACGTGCTCATCAGCGAGGATAAGACCTTCCGCCGCGTCGAGGTGGACGTCCCGGCCAGCGGCCCCGTTCGCCTTTGCGTTCGCGTGCCCGAGCCCGGCAGGTACGCCGTCAGCCTGCTCCACGACCGCGACGAGAACCGCAAGTTCGGGTGGAAGATCGACGGCATCGGCTTCGCGGGCAACCCCAGACTAGGTTTCAACAAGCCGCGCGCCGATCGCGCCGCCGCGACGGCGCAAAGTCGCCCGACACCGCTTTCGATCGTGCTCAACTACCGCAGGGGCCTCGGCGTGGCCCCGCTCGCATCGAGGTGATGACGTCATGAAGATCGTCGATGTCTGCGCCTTCTACACGCCCTACGGCGGCGGCGTGCGTACCTATGTCGAGCAGAAGCTGCGCATCGGCGCGGCGCTGGGCCACGAGATCGTCATCGTCGCGCCCGGCGACGAGGACGCCGTGATCGAGCGCGGACCGGCCGCGCGCATCATCACCTTGAAGAACCCGCGCTTCCCGCTCGACCGCAAGTACTGGTACTTCGCCTCGGCCGCGCAGCTTCACGACACGCTCGACGCACTGGCGCCCGACTATGTCGAGGCAACCTCGCCCTGGCGCAGCGCGGGCCTCGTCGCGGACTGGCAGGGCAGCGCGCCGCGCAGCCTCATCATGCACGCCGACCCGCTTTCCGCCTATGCCTACCGCTGGTTCGGCAACGTCTTCTCGCAGCGCACGATCGACTGGCAGTTCTCGGTCTACTGGGACCACCTGCGCCGCCACGCCGCCCGCTTCGACCATGTCGTCTGCGCCAACCCCGACCTCTCGCGACGACTGGCGGAGGGCGGGGTGCCGCGTACCGTTTCGATCCCGATGGGCGTCCAGCCCGGCCGCTTCTCGCCGCAGAACCGCGACCGGGCCTTGCGCGCCCAGCTTCTCGCCGACTGCGACCTGCCCGAGAGCGCCAGCCTGCTGCTGGGCGTCGGGCGCCTCGCCGCCGAGAAGCGCTGGCCGCTGGTGATCGACGCGGTGAACGCCGCCTCGCAGGAGCGACCCATCGGCCTCGTCGTCTTCGGCGAAGGCCGAGAGCGGCGCGTGGTCGTCAAGCACATCGCGGGCAATCCGCACGTCCGCCTGTTCACGCCGGAGCGCAACGGCGACATGTTCGCCCGCATCCTTGCCAGCGCCGACGCCCTGATCCACGGCAGCGAGGCCGAGACTTTCTGCATGGCCGCCGCCGAGGCGCGCGCCAGCGGCATCCCGGTGATCGTGCCCGACGAAGGCGGCGCGGCCGACCATGCCTCGGGCGGGGCAGGGACCACTTACGCCGCCCGCGATCCCGCCGCCGCCGCGCGCGCGATCCTCACTGTTCTGGGCCGCCCTGCACACCAGGCTTGCCACGCCCGCACCAGCACCGAGCATTTCGCCGAACTCTTCGCCCTTTACGAGTGCAGCCATGCCAAGAGGCGGCGCGCAGCCTGAATTAGCTCCAAAAGGGCGGTTCCGGGGGTTGCGCCTGCCGCCGCCCGTCCCCTAGGGTTCCTTGGTCCCACCCATGGAGTGACGTTTTGGAAACAGTCTCGATCGTTCTTTTCCTCCTGCTGGCCGTCGTCGTCAGCGGAGCCGTTGCCAGGATGCTGCCTTTCTCGATACCTACGCCGTTGGTGCAGATCCTGCTGGGCGCCGGTATCGGCCTGTCCACCTCGCACCGGGTCGAACTTGATCCCGAACTGTTCCTCTTCCTCTTCCTTCCGCCGCTGCTATTCCTCGACGGCTGGCGCATTCCCAAGGACGAACTGCTCAAGGACGCTTCCACCGTGGTGGAACTGGCGCTGGGGCTGGTGCTCATCACGGTCGTTGGAATGGGCTTCTTCATCCACTGGATGATCCCGGCCATGCCTCTGGCGGTCGCCTTCGCGCTGGCGGCCGTGGTCTCGCCGACCGACCCGATCGCGGTTTCGGCCATCGCCGCGCGCGTGCCGATCCCCAAGCGCATGATGCACATTCTGGAGGGGGAGTCGCTTCTCAACGACGCGTCAGGCCTGGTCTGCCTGCGCTTCGCCGTCGCCGCCGCACTCACCGGGACGTTCTCGGCCGGAGATGCTGCCCTGAACTTTGCCTGGGTCGCGCTCGGCGGACTGGCGATCGGCGTAGCGGTCACCATCGCCGCCACCCGTGCCAAAGCCTGGGTCACGAAGCGCTGGGGCGAGGATACCGGCTCGCAGATCCTCGTCAGCCTGCTGATTCCCTTCGGCTCGTACCTCATGGCCGAACACCTGCACGCCTCGGGCATCCTCGCGGCGGTGAGCGCGGGCGTGACGATGACTTATGCGGAAATCTCGCGGCAGGCGATGGCGGTCACCCGAATGCGCCGCAATTCGGTGTGGGACACGATCCAATTCACGCTCAACGGCATCATCTTCGTGCTGCTGGGCGAGCAGCTACCAGGAATCCTCACCAGTGCGCGGCAGACGGTGGCGCTGACCGGCCACACCGGGCCGGGGTGGCTGGCTCTCTACGTCCTCGCCATCGTGGCCGGGCTGGCGGGCCTCCGCTTCGCCTGGGTCTGGGCTTCCCTCAAGCTGACGATCCTGCGCAACACCAAGCGCGGGGAGGGCGTGCAGAGCCCGGACTGGCGCCTGATCGCGGCGACCTCCGTCGCGGGGGTGCGCGGTGCCATCACGTTGGCGGGTGTGCTGACGCTGCCACTGGTGCTGAACGACGGCACCCCGTTTCCCGCGCGGGACCTAGCGATCTTCCTCGCGGCAGGGGTCATCGTGGTCTCGCTGGTGCTGGCGAGCATCGCCTTGCCCATACTGCTCAAGGGGCTGACCTTGCCTCCCGAACCGGTCAAGCATGCCGAGGAAGCAGGCGCCCGGGTCGTCACCGCCGAAGCCGCGATCCAGGCAATCGAGCGCCACCAGCACGCACTCGCCGCCGACCGGGTGGAGGCGGACATCTACGCCGAGGCGGGCGGGCAGGTGATGAACCTCTACCGCGAGCGGGTCGAGGGCCTCAGCGGCCGCCAGTCCGCCGAAACGCGCGCCGGCGACAAGCTCCTGCGCGAATTCCGTCTCGTCGGGGTAAGGGCCGAGCGCAAGGCGCTTGCCCGCCTCGTCCGAGGGCGCGACATCAGCAGCGAGACGGCTCGCAAGCTGACCCGCGAGTTGGACCTGTCGGAAGCCCGCTATCTGGGGTGAGCAGGCTGAGGGCCGGCCTGCACAATCCCGAAATCACTTGCGCTATCGTCCATAAGTTTTTGAGATAGATGGATTTAGGCGCCAGGAACTCAGCCCGCCTTCTTGGCCTTGTGCTCGGCCAGGAGCTTGTCCAACTCGGCGATCCTCAGCCGTTCGGGCGTGCCTTTGGCGAGGCCCTTGAGGCGGCAGGCGGCCCAAAGGCTCTTCCGCTCGGATTCCAGCGCTTTCAGGTAAAGGTCAGCCATTCGTCATTTCCTCTTGCCGGACTTGCGGGCGCGGGTGCGTCGCTCCGCCAAGGTGCCGGTATTGATGATATCTTCCGCCGTCAGCTTGCGCCAGCGTTCGAGCCGGGCGGTGTCGAGGTCCCCGCGCGCGATCGCGGGCCGGATGGCGCAGCTGGGCTCCGCCTCATGGGTGCAGTTGGTGAACCGGCATTGGAGGACGAGGGCCGCGATGTCGTCGAAAACTTCGGCAAGCCCGGTGTCCGCATCCGAAATCTTGAATTCGCGCATGCCGGGCGTATCCATCAGCCAGCCGCCGCCCTCTAGGCGGTGCATCTCGCGCACGGTGGTGGTGTGCCGGCCCTTGCCGTCGTTCTCGCGGACCGCCTGCGTGGCGATGCTGTCCGAGCCGCGCAACGTATTGACCAGCGTGGACTTGCCGACGCCCGACGAGCCGAGCAGGGCGACCGTCTCGCCCCGGCCGCAGCGCGCCGTGAGCTTGGCGACGCTGGCGGGATCGCGCGCATTCACCAGTTCGACTTCGAGGCCGGGCTGCAGTGCCAGCGCCGTTTCGTGAAACTTTTCGAGCGTGTCGGTCAGATCAATCTTGGTCAGCACGATCACCGGGGTAACACCCACCTCGCGCGCCAGGACGAGGTAGCGTTCAAGGCGCGGGACGCTGAAATCCTGGTTGCACGACGTGACGATGAACAGCGTATCAACATTCGCGGCGATCAGCTGGACGCGGCGATCGTCGCCTGGCGCCGGCCGTTTGAACAGGTTCGCGCGGTCGAGGATGCGCACCGCCTCGAGGTTCTCGCGCTCGATCAGCAGCCAGTCGCCGACGGTCGGCCGGTCCTCCTCGCCGCGGGCATCGGGACCGCCGCGCGGGTTGGGAAGGCGCGACGAGATCAGGCTCTCAAGGCCTTCACCCGCAACCGCGACCATCCCGCGATGCACCGCCATGACGCGCACGGGCTGATAATCCCGTTCTTCCTCGGAAGCGACCTGCTGGCTGAAGAAGGGAGTCCAGCCCAGATCGGCAAGCGTGTGGTCGGCAAGTTGCGGTGAAGGTGCTTCCATAAGTTTCAGCAGGCGACTTTCATGACCGCATTCCGGGAGAGGAATGGTAACGCACGGCCGGGAGGGCTGGGCGGGCGGTCCGCCATACAGATCAACTCGCCACTTGGATACCGCGCTCGCTCGTTGCAAGTGACGTCGCCAACGCACCGAGACCCATCTTGCATCGATAATATATCTTATGTTAAATTATGACCGGGTATCAGACCTGCGGTCCGTAGGCGGATGCATCGAACCAGAGCTGCCCGTCCCAGAAATCGAACGGGACTACGAAGATCATCGGGCACTGCTCTGCCTTGGGGCCATCGTCGGGCGCGTAGCCGTCGTCGGGGAGCGTCTGGTCCAACCGTCCGTCGTCGCCTTCTCCATAGGATTCCGGATCATCGCCGACGTTCTTTTGCAGGGAGACCGGTGACAACGTCCATCCATCCACGCCGGTATCGCAAAAATCGGACATATGCCGCTGCCCCCTCGGCAGGTCCTGCACCTGACGATGGGGCAGCGGCGCGGCTTGCGGTGTACCGGCGAGGAGCATGAGGGCGGCCAACAGCATGATCTGGTATTCCTCGCGGCTAGACCTTTTCCATTCCCGAGACGTCGGGTCGGGGCATTTCGGCGAAGATCGTACGGTAGATTGCACCTGCCGCAAGTCCGCCCAACAGCGGCGCGACCCAGAACAGCCATAGCTGCTGAAGCGCCAGCCCGCCGACGAGCAGCGCCGGACCCGTGCTCCTCGCCGGATTGACCGACGTGTTGGTGACCGGGATACTGATGAGGTGGATCAGCGTCAGCGCGAGACCGATGGCGATCGGTGCGAAGCCTGCCGGTGCGCGTCCATCGGTCGCGCCCAGGATGACCAGCAGGAACCCGGCCGTCAGCACGACTTCCGCGATCACGGCGGAGGTGAGCGAGTAGCCGCCCGGCGAGCCCTCGCCATAACCGTTCTGGGCGAGGCCGCTGGACGCCAGATCGAAGGACGGGATGCCGGCCGCAATGAGATAGATCACCACGCTGGCGATCAAGGCGCCAATCACCTGCGCGATGATGTAGGGCAGGATGTCACGCGAGGGAAAGCGTCCCCCCGCCCACAGGCCCACGGTCACGGCGGGGTTGAGGTGGCAACCGGAGATATGGCCGATGGCATAGGCCATCGTCAGGACCGTCAGGCCGAATGCCAGCGCCACGCCCAGCGCACCAATCGAAGCCGGTGGCCCGGCCGCGAGCACGGCGCTGCCGCACCCGCCCAGCACCAGCCAGAATGTACCGATCGTTTCCGCGGCCGCCCTTCGGCCAATGGTGGGGGTCACAATCACTGCGGCTTCCTTCCTAGGTTAGCACGGCGGTTTACGTGCAGCTGGGAAGAGTATGACGCTCAGAGAGCCAAGGTATCGGGGATAACCCGGAGCACGGGGCCGGGGAGCCGGAAAGGAACTCCCCGGCCCTGGCTGTCCTTACCGCCTGACGGGGCGGTCGACGATGGTCTGGCGTGGATCGGGCAACACCACGCCCACCTGTTTCGCATAGGCGTCCCAGGCCGCGACGAGCTGCGCCTTGCGCGCGGGCTCCTTGTCGGAGAGGTCGGTCGTTTCGCCGGGGTCTGCGGCGAGGTCGAACAGCCGCCAGGCCCTGCCGTCGCCGAGATCGACGAGCTTCCAGTCGCCCTGCCGCAGCGAGCGGCCGCCGAACAGTTCGTCGCCCACCGGCTTGTCGGCGGGGTAGACGCGGTCCGACTTGCCACCCAGCCATCCGGCCCAGCTCAGTCCCCGGATCGGCGTCACTGCCCTGCCCGCGAATCTGCTGCCCGGATTGTCTACATGGGCAAGGTCGAGGACGGTCGGCACCACGTCCATGACGTTGGTATAGGCGGTGCCCACCCCTTGCCTGACGTCCGGTCCGGTCACGAACGAGACGACGCGGGTACCGCCCTCGCTCTCGAACGCCTTGACCCGCCACGAGGGCGCGGTGGCGGCGGAGGCCCAGCCCGGACCGAGGTACTCGTAGGAAGTGGCGGCGCCGATGTTCTCGATGCGGTTGTCTGCCCTGGCGTAGACGGCGTTGAGCATGCCCATGCTGGGTTCGGACAGGACGGAGCCTTCGGCGCCGTTGTCGGCGAGGAAAAGGATGACGGTGTTATCGTATTCCCCGGTGTCCTTGAGCGCCTGGATCACCTGCCCGACGCCTTTGTCCAGCCCATCGACCATGGCGGCGTAGACCTCCATGCGCCGCGTCTCGCGCGCCTTCTCGTCAGGCGTGAGTGTGTCCCAGCGGGCGGACAGGTCGGTGACGTGCGGGACGACGCCGGGCTTCAGGAGGCCGAGTTGCTGCTGCCGCTTGAGGCGCTGTTCTCGCAATACGTCGTAACCGGAGTCATAGCGGCCCTTGTACTTGGCGATGACCTCTGGCGGCGCCTGAAGCGGGAAGTGCGGCGCTGTGAAGGCGAGGTAGGCGAAGAAAGGCTTGCCGCCGTCCGCCCCCTTCTTGCCCGCCTTCAGCTGGCCGACGAGCTGGGACGCAAAGTAATCGGACGAGTAGAACCCCGGCGGCAGGCTGGTGAGCTGCTGGCCGTTCTGCGTATAGGACCAACCCTTGTCGCCCGGCTTCTGGGCGACATCGCGCCCGAAGTGATTGTGGCCGCCCTGCAGCAGCGCGAAGCTCGTCTGGAAGCCTCGCGCGTGTGGGTCCTGCGCCGGGGTCAGGCCAAGGTGCCACTTGCCGGAATAGTGCGTGCGATAACCGCCAGCCTCCAGCAGTTCGGCGATCGACGCGGTGTCGGCGCGCAGGTAGCCTTCGTGCCCCGGCTTGCCGACCTGGTTGGGCGCGATGACTTCGGCCATGTTGCCGAGCCCTGCCTCGTGATGGTCCAACCCCGTCAGCAGCATCGACCGCGTGGGTGAGCAGGTCGGCGCCGTGTGGAATCCCGTTAGCTTGAGCCCGCGCGCGGCCAGCGCGTCGAGGTTGGGCGTGTCGATCTCGCCCCCGAACGCGCCGATGTCCGAATAGCCGAGATCGTCGGCGACGATGACGAGGAAGTTGGGACGCTTTTGGTGTTCCTGCGCCGCCACCGGCAGGCTGGATGCGAGCGTGACGCCCGCCGCCAGCAAGGCGAATTTCCGTTTCATATCGTTCTCCCCTTTGTATCGTCGATGATCACCACTTGACCCGCAGCGTTGCACCCACCGTCCGGGGATCGCCGACGGAGCCGTTGATCACGCCGAATGTGCCGGGCGAGCGCGAGATGTAGTAGTCCTCGTTGGTCAGGTTGCGGGCCCAGAACGCGAAGTCGTAGACGCCGTCCGCCGTGCGCAGCCCGATCCGCGCGTTGAGCAGGCCGTAGCCCGGCACGTTGCCGTAGATGCTGTTGGTGGGCGTCGCATTGAACGAGGAGCGGTGCAGGTAGTCTGCATGCGCGTAGACCTCGAAGGTCTGGTTTAGCGGCTGCGCCACGTCGGCGCCGAGCGAATAGGCGAATTTCGAGACGCCGGGCAGGCGCACGCCCGACAGGTTCTGGTTCTGGACCGTGCCGGGGATCGACAGTTCGGGCCGCTGCGGCGCGTTCTCGTAGCTGACATACTTGGCATCGGTGTATGCGGCCGACGCGGTCAGGTTGATCCAGCGGCTCGGAGAGAAGGATAGATCGGTTTCGATGCCCTTCGATCGGACCTTGGGGATGTTGGCGATGTACTGGTTGGTCGCCGTGGAGCCCGGGATCTGTTCCGAGACGTTGGCCTGGTAGTCCCTGATTTCGGTCAGGAAGGCGGCGGCATTGAAGGTCAACTTGCGGTCGAAGAGCTGCGACTTCAGCCCGATTTCGTAAGCGTCGACGGTTTCGGGATCGACCGTCGGGCGGCTCGCACCGCCGGCGGTGACGTTGAGGCCGCCCGATTTGCTGCCGCGCGAATAGCTGGCGTAGACCAGCGCGTCCGGTGTGACCTTGTAGCCCAGCGTCAGCAGGCCAGAGACCGCATCATCCTTGAGAGCGGCCTCGAAGGACAGGTTGCTCAGTTGGTTGGCGGGCGCGTTCCGGATCGCGGTGACCGCTACCCGCTGCGCGGGCGTCAGGGTGGCGAGGTCAACACCGCTGCTGGCGACCTGGTAGCGCGTGAACGAGCCGTCCTTGTCCTCGTGGGTGTAGCGCAGGCCGCCGGTCAGCGTCAGCTCGTCGGTGATGTGCCAGTCGAGCTGGCCGAAGGCGGCGTAGCTCTTGGTCCGGGGGTCCGAATAGCTGTCGGCCTCGAAGCCAGTGAGCGCCAGCGCGGTGTTGGCGATCGTGGCAGCCGGAACCGTGGCCGGATTAAGGTTCCAGGCGGCAAAGTCCGCGCCGTACTGGGTCGCGCCGTAGCCGCGGATGACCTGCCAGAAGTAGAACAGGCCCGCGACGTAATCGATCTTGTTGTCGCCGTTGGAGGCGATCCGCAGTTCCTCGCTGAACTGGCGCTGGAAGTTCTGCTGCTGCGCCTTGAGGTTGACGGCAAGCGAGGTGCCGTCGCCATCGTTCGCCGGATACCAGTCCCACCAGCGATAGGCCGTGACCGAGGTCAGCGTGGCCGGCCCCAGGTCCCAGTCGACCTGGCCGGAGACGCCGTAGCTCTCCATGTTGGCCTGGAAAGGCGAATCGGCATTGCCGACCCGCTGGAAGGCGTCGGGTTCAGGCAGCGTGTAGCCGGTGCGCGCGGCGCGGTCGAAGATGTTGTTGGCGATGCGGGCGCCATTGGCATAAGTCGAGAAGTAGCCGTCGATCAGGGTCAGCGAGTAGTGCTGCTTCTGTTTCGAATAGTCCCCGATGATGCGGATCTTCACGTCGTCGGTCGGCTTGACGAGAAGCTGCCCGCGGACCGTGAAGTTGTCGTAGTCCTGGGCCTTGCGAAGGTCGTACCGGTTGAGCAGGAATCCGTCGCGGTGGGTGTCGGCGAGGCTGAGGCGCAGCGCGACCTTGTCGGCGATCAGCGGCGCCGATCCCGAGAAGCGGACCTGGTGGTAGCCATAGTCGCCCAGCGTCGCCTCGCCGGTGAATTCGGGATCGAAGCTCGGCTCTCGCGAGGTCACGTTGATCGCGCCCGCCGTGGTGTTCTTGCCAAACAGCGTGCCTTGCGGCCCGCGTAGAACCTCGACCTGGGCAAGGTCGACGAGGTCGAACTGCGACTGGCCGGGGCGCCCGTAGTAGACCCCGTCGAGGTAGAAGCCGACGCCGTACTCCAGCCCGTCCACTGCCAGCGAGGAGTTGGCGCCGAGGCCGCGGATGTTGATGTTGCTGTTGCGCGGGTTGAAGCTGGCGATCTGGAGGCTGGGCACCAGCTGCTGGATCTGGTTGAGCGTGAAATTGCCGGTGTTCTCGAGCGTCTCGCCGCCGATCACACTGATTGCCACGGGCACGTCCTGCGAGTTCTCCTCGCGGCGCCGGGCAGTGACGAGGATCGGGGCCCCGTAGCTGGCGTCATCGGCGACGACATCGGCCGCAGCCGCGTCGGCAGCCGTGTCATCGGCGGCAAGCGCCGGGGTTGTTCCCGCAAGCGCCATGGCCGCGATGCTCGCACTGAGGAGCGCTCGGCGTTTGGTAGCGGGGTTGGTGGTCTTCATGATGTTTCCCTGTTTTCCTGTGTCTTTTGCGCGCGCGAGCTCTCTGCGTGACCGGCGCGCGGGTAGGCTTGGCGGGAGACGGCGACCTGCCGTCTCCCGCATGATCTGTGTGTGGGATGGACCGGGCGGCTGCGTGCCACCCGGAGCGGTCAGCGCGAGGGGCGCTCGCCCGCGGCGACGACGCGCACCAGCTGGCGCTGCGCGTTGCCGTAGTCCGCGACGCCCTTGTGCTGGACGGCGCGGTTGTCCCAGATCGCCACCGTTCCGGGGCGCCACTTGAGGCGGACCTGATGCTCCGGCTGGGAAAAGCGCTGCTTGAGGTAGTCCAGCAGTTCCCTGCCCTCGCCCTCGGGCAGTCCGACCAGTTCCTCGGTGAAGCCCTCGTTGACGTAGAGGACCTTGCGGCCGCTGAAGGGGTGCGTGATCACCACCGGGTGCTGCACGCCGTTGTACCGGCCGAGGTAGTCGTCGAGGTCGGCTTTGTCGGTGATCAACTTGTAGGCCTTGCCGTTGGGCCGGTGGATCGCGGTCAGCGTATCGATCCGGTCCTTCACGTCTTGCGACAGGCCCTCGTAGGCCGAGACACCGCTCGACCACAGGGTGTCGCCGCCAAGCTCGGGCGCGATCACGCTGCGCAGGACGGAGACGAGGTAAGGCTTTTCCAGGTACGTTGCATCGGCATGCCAGGGCGTGCCGTAGTAGGCGTTGGCATAAGGCCCGGTGTTCATCGGCTGGACGTCCTCGGCCTTGACCCCGCGACGCTTGGCGATGCTGTCGGCGACGGGCGGGCCGAACACGCGGCCGATGGCGGCCTGCTGCTCGTTATCGACGCCGGTGTCGCGGAAGAACAAGACCTGATGCTCCCAGAGCAGCGAGCGCAGGAGCGCGGCGGTCGACTCGGTGATCGGTGCGGCAAGGTCGATGCCATGCACTTCGGCGCCGAGATTGGCCTCGACCCGGATTACTTCGATGGCGCCGGCATCGTAGGTTTCGGCGACCTTCAGGGCGGTGACTGCGTTCATGATGAAGTCCTTTCGGCGATCTGGAGCCGGGGCTCAGGATGCGGGCGCGAGGTTCGCCTGTCGGTCGAGTTCGCGGCGGACGGCGGCGTGGGTGGTCTCGTCGAGCGGGAACCCGCGCAGCAGGAGGGCGGAGACAAGGTGCGCCAGCGCCGGGCCGAGCGCGAAGATCAGCAGGAGCGCGCTGAGAGCCTCAGGGCTCTGGCTGGCGGCGGCGGGATCGAAACCGGCTGCTGCGACCAGCGGGAAGGCGATGCCGACGGCCAGCGCCATGCCTGCCTTCATGGATATGCTGAAAGTCGAGAAGAACAGCGCGGTGCGGTCCTGTCCGGTCCTCAGGCGATGGTGGTCGGCGACGTCGGCGACCATGGCGCGCAGCATCAGGTTACCCGATCCCTGGGCGAGGCCCTGTGCGATGGTCAGGCCGATCAGCAGGGACAGATTGCCCGGCGTCACCAGCAGCAGCGAGAGATTGATCGCGACCTGCACCAGTTCACCGGTGATGGCGGTGCGGTGCTTGCCGAGCCGAGCGGCGATGCTCATCCAGATCGGGCCGGCGACGATGCCGAATACGAACTGCGAGAGCAGCAGCACGGCGCCCAGTTGCGGCAGGCCCATGTAGAAGGTGACGACGAACAGGAACAGACTGCCGCGCACCCCCTGCCCGAACGTCACCGCGAGGTCGGAGAGCACCACGCGCAGCAGCAGCTTCTCGCCGAGGACGAGACGGAGTGTCTCGCCAAGGCGCGGACGTTCACGCTTTACAGGCGAGGGTACGAGGGGCGCATCGGGAAAGGCGCGCAGCGTCAGGAAGGCGGCGGGCACCAGCGTCAGCAGGATGACCCCGCCCATCGCGGCAAGGCGCAGGCGGTCGTCGCCGGGCCGCACCTGGTCGATCAGCGCCGGGAGCAGCATCACCAGCAGCAGCGCGCTGGCGCTGGCGACGGTCACGAAAGTGGCGATGCGGGTGCGCTCGTTATAGTCGGTCGAGATTTCGCCGGACCACGCCAGGTAGGGGATCTGGATCATCGCCCAGCCCAGGTAGAAGGCAAAAAGCGCCGCGCCGAGGTAGAGCGGGGTCACCGTGTTCGGCGGGAAGAACAAAGCGACCGTCGAGAGCGCGTAGACCGCCATGCCGCCCGCGATCCACGGCCGGCGCCGACCGAAGCGGCTGCGGGTGCGGTCGCTGAGCATGCCCACCACCGGATCGGCGAAGGCACCCCAGAGACGTTCGGCCAAGAAGATCGTGCCCAGCATCGCGAGCGAGATGTGGAAGCGCTGCGCGTAGATCGAAGGCAGGAAGTTGGCGATCGGCACCTGCGCCGCCGCCACTGGCGCCGCCAGCGTGGAAAACGCGGCAAGGCGGCCGAAAGCTATGCCCTGCCGCTTCTCGCGAGGCTGGGGCGCTGTCGATAGCGCGGTGGGGGCAAAAATCGTGGCCATGACGGACTCCCGAAGCCGCAGGATGCGGCGGGCCGAGGCATTTCAGAGCCCCGGCCCGTGCGTGGTGGCGCTCAGGCCGGGGCGTGATCCGCAGCCGGTTCCTTGCGGACCGTCGTGCTGATGCGGCCGTCGATGCCCACCGGAACGTCACCGTGGACGGTGGCCCGGCGCAGCGTGCGCCGCTGGAGCGCGAAGTCCGCAACGGCGCGGTGCTGCGTGGCGCGGTTGTCCCAGAAAGCGACGTCGCCCGCCTGCCAGCGCCAGCGCACGACGTTCTCCTCGCGAGTGATGTGTTCCTGCAGAATGTCGAAGATGCGGGCGGAGTCCTTCTGGCTCAGGCCCACGAAGTCGCGCACGAAATGGCCGAGGAGCAGGCTGCGCTCGCCCGATACGGGATGGACGCGCACCACTGGGTGCTCGGTCTCGTAGATGGTCGAGGCGAAGACGTTCTTCTGGTAGTTGGCCCGTTCCTTCTGCGCGTCCGAGGTGTCCTTCGTGATCCCGAAGCGCGCGGCGTAGTCATAGTTATTGGTGTGGGTCGCCCAGAGCGTGTTGGCGAGCTGGCGCAGCGGCTCGGGGAGCCCCTCGTACGCCGTCACCGTGTTGGCCCAGACGGTGTCGCCGCCCGCGTCCGGCACGGTCAGCGCACGCAGGATCGAGCCTTTGGGATAGGCGTCGACGAAGGTCACGTCAGTATGCCAGCTCGATGCCGCGTAGCCTTCCTTGCTGTCGAGTTCGAGCAAGGTGCGCGAGCCTTCCGCGACCGGCACGGTGGGGTGGGCAACCGGATCGCCGAACAGGGCGGCGAAGGCCTCGTGCTGCTCGTTGTCGAGGTGGTCCTGGCCGCGGAAGAAGATCACCTTGTGGCGCACGAGCGCGGCGTCGATCGCGGCAACGGTCTCGGCGTCGAGTTCACCCGACAGGCGCACGCCGCGAATTTCGGCGCCGATCCGGCCGCCGACCGGCACGATGTCGAGCGGTGAGGCGGGATCCTTGGCATTGGGATAACGGTCGATAAGCGTGGTCATGGGACGCCTTCCAGAATTAAGCATGGGGAATGGTCGCGGCAGGCACCGACGAGCGCCTCCGCTGCCGCAAACGCGGCGTGGGTTCGGATTGAAGTTCTGAAGCGGCGGAAGCCGGGCGCCGGCCTGAGGTCAGGTGCGAAAAGCACTCTCCCGCGGCGGTCGGGTCAGCTGTCGTTCGAAGATATGCGCATCGTATCACCTCATCGTCTCGAGAGGGGAACACGAGGCCTGGCGTTGTCGCCCGAGCATCGCGCGCTTTAGCGGTTGGTAACGCGGAGCAAGCTGCTTCCCGATCAAAAGCCGCGGGTCAGTACATCTGCTTGCAGGACGGCTGACCTCCGCACTGCGTAATGTCTACTTATTTGGTTGAGAGACGGTTGGTCAATGCAAGTTTTTCTGTGCCGCCGAGAGGTGCAGCTTGTCACGGGCACCGCGGCACCGATAATCATCTGAAAATTATCGGAAATCGCTCGGCCCCAAGCGGGTCTGGGCGATATGCTCGGGCCTGATCGACCCGTCGGGACTTCGCCCCTGCGATGGACGGCCAGGTTCTTGGCGCTGTTTGCTTCGTCAGGCGCTCAAGGCATGCGCGGGTGCGAAGGCAGGCGCGCACGTCTGCGAAGCCATCATCGCCGCCGCCACGTCACCGCTGACGGCGGGGGAGTAAAGATAGCCCTGCCCCATCGAGCATCCCAGTTCGATCAACTGGAGCGCCTGGTCGGCCGTCTCGATCCCCTCGGCGACGACGCGGATTCCCAGCTTGGCCGCGATGCCGATCACTCCGCCTACGATGGCCTGGCTGGGCCCGTGCGAGACGATCCGGTCGACGAAGGACTTGTCGATCTTGATGTAGTCCACCGGCACCGTCATGAGGTGAGTGAGCGAGGCGTAACCGGTCCCGAAATCGTCGAGCGCGACTTCCAGGCCGCGCGAGCGCAGCTCTTCCACCGATTGCTGTACCACCCCGGCGTCATCGTCCATGTAGACAGACTCCGTCACCTCGAGGATGAGGTGGCTCAGGGGCACGCCTTCCCGCTCGAAAGTGTCGGTCAGAGCCTCGTAGATCGAAGCGCCGTGGAAGTCGGCAGAGGAGACGTTGATACTGACGTGCTGGAGCGGGATGCCGCTGGCGAGCCACTGGCGCACGTCGCTGGCAACGCGGGCCATCATCCGGGCGGTAAGGGTGCTGGCGATATGCGCGTCCGTGGTCGCTTCGTGGAAGGCAGCGGCCGAAACCAGCCGGTCATCCACACGCATCCGGCATAGAGCCTCCATCCCGACGATCTCACCCGTCTCGAGCCGCACGACGGGCTGGTATTGCGGTTCGATCCGGTCCTCGCGCAGGGCAAGGTCGACATCTCGGATGGCGGTCAGGCGCCGCGTCATGCGCGTGCCTATGCCGGACCAATAGAGCACATAGCCGCCGCGCCCTGTTTCCTTGGCGTGGTATAGTGCGAAGTCAGCGTTCTGCCGCACCCTTTCGGCGGTCTCATCCTCAAGCGCTAGCATCGCGACGCCCATCGTGCCGCGCGGAACGATGACGTTGCCGCCGCAATCGGCCGGCAATCCCAGTTCACGCAAGTAGGCGGAGGCAGTTGTTCCCAGATCGTACAGGGCAGGCTCTGTCCGCACAATGATGGCGAATTCGTCGCCCCCTATGCGGAAGGCCCTCTCCGGGAAGGCCGCAATGGTCAGGCGGTCCGCGACCTGCTTGAGTAGCATGTCGCCCGCATGGTGCCCGAACGTGTCGTTCACGACCTTCAGGTTGTCGAGATCGAGCAGGCACAGCGCCCAGGCACCAGGCTGGCTGCAATCGAGGTCCGAAAGCGCCGCATTGAACGCGGCGCGATTGGCGAGACCGGTCAGCGCGTCCGTATTGGCGCGGCGTTCGTACTCCATCACCCTGCGGTGTCGGTCGAGCGCGATGGCGCAGAGATGGACACAGCGATCCACGATTTCGCGCTCATGTGGGGACGGTCCCCTGCTCTCCCTGAAATAGAGCGCGCAGGTGGCGATCGGAGTGCGCTGGGAGCCGAAGATCGGCCGTGACCAGCAGGCCCTGATGCCAAGCGGGAGCACGAGGTGCCGGTATGCGTCCCAGCGCGGATCCGTGGCGATGTCCTTCGTCGTCACGTCCTCGCCGAGGTAGGCGGCCGTGCCGCAGGTCCCCGCATGAGGACCGGCCGGCACGCCGTCGATCTCGGCACTGTAGGATGCGGGCATGCTGGGCGCGGCGAGCGAACGGATGCGCCCGATCGGATCGATGGTCAAAATCGAACAGATGACGTCCGGGAATATGCGCTCGACTTCGATGCACAGCTTCACTGCCGTATCGACCAGCGGATCGCCCTTCGCGATCATCTCTAGGATCGTGTTCTGCAGCTCGATCATCGGCGCCTTGTTGTAATGACCAGCGGTCGCATTTTTCTGACATGTAAGTGTTAAGGATTTGCCCGGCCATGCCCAATCGGCCCACCCGCTTCTATGCCGGCGCGCACAAGTGAACGCTCATATAGCTGCTTAGATCCCGAGGGCTTTCGTCATCACGTCGAATGCGCTTTCGAGGCCATGGCCACCCTGGCCTGCGCGGCGAGCGGCCATCGGCGCTTCTTCGATGACCAGTACGCCCTCTCCCGCCTCTACCTTGTCCTTGAACAGTTGTTCGTAGCCGAAGAAGTAGGGCCAGAACGTCTCTGTCCGGCTGACGGAGTAGGCAAGGTCGGCGGAGAACCCGACCAGTTGCGCCCGCCCGAAGACGCGCCCGCGCTCGGCGCGCTCCACCCGGACACCGCGGCCGCCCTTTACCACGAGGCGGCACGGGCCGTGGAAAACCAGATAGCGAAGCTGCAGCGTCAACCAGGCGTTGAGCGAGCCGAGCCGCCAGTGCGAGGTGATCCGCAGCGGCTTCTCGACCGGTTGCGCGACGGCGGCCAAGGCGCGGGGTTGCAGCACGCAAGAACTGTCAGCGGGCAGTGTTATCGTCGTTACTTCGGCGAACGGATCGCGGATCGCTGAGACGGTAGTCACCTCGCCCTCCCCGCGGATGCGGGTAAGAAAGGTCAACCCGCTCACCCAGCTGGCCAGCGGATGGCGCCAGTCGAGCAGCCACTGCGTCGCCTTGGCGCCGACCTGCGAGGTCGTCTGGAGATACGATTGGCGGACCAGCAGTTCCTCGCCGACCTCGAGCCTGATCGGAACCGAGGTTGCGCTGCGCTCGGCGGGCGGGATTGTCGACCCACGGCCGCCCGGCACCGCGAGCCGGATGGCAGGGCGCCGCTCCGCAAGAGGCGCGAGCCCGGTCCAGAACAGGATGCGGATGAGGAATGGCGCCGCAAGAATGAGCACGAGCGCCCAGAAAGCCTTCAGCAGAAGGCTGTTCACATGCCACTTCTCGGCCCAGAGTTGCAGCTTCTGCGCGTAAGTGCCGTTCCAGCGGGTTTCCGCCTCGTCCCTTGCACGCGAGAGTTCTGTCAGCGCAACGTCGAACGTCTGCGTGAGGCCGTGACGCGAGGCCTCGAATGCGGCCTGCGCCTGCTGGACGCTGCCCTCGACGTAGGCGATGTCCGCCAGGGCCTTCCGAGCGTTGTCGCGCTCGCTGCATCGGCGTTCCCGCGTGGCCGAGATCGCCTTGTGCTCGGGACTTTCGAGCCAACTGCGCAGCCGGTACGACCACACTGCTTCAAGGTTGCGCTGCCGGCTCGTGGCGTCATCGCAAAGGCCCTGTGCCCGCAGGAGCGTGGTCCGCGCCTGTTGCTGCTTGTCCCGCGCGGAGCGGCGGTCGACCAGGTAGCGGGCCGCCTCAAGGCTGCGCAGCTGTCGTTCGAGAAAAGCGATCCGGAGCTTGCGTTGCTGGTTTGCCAGAAGAACCTGCGGCCCTTCGCGGTAGAGTGCCAGCACGCCCGAGCCTTGGTCGAGTTCCGCCTTGTCGGCATCGAGCGCCTTGCGGGTTTCGAGAATGCGCCGGTCGAGGTCGGCTGTACCCCGGTTTTCGAGCCCGGCCGTCGCGGCCTCGAACTCGCGGATCAGGGCGCCATATCCGCCTCGCAATTGCGTTTCGGCGTCGGCCAGACCGCGGAATGTGGTTTCATGCTCGCTCGCCTGCTGCCAGGCCTGGGCGATGAAGGGCGCGGCGGCGAAGGCCAGCACGAGCGCCAGGTACAGTACTGCGTTACGTAGCAGCCACTGGAAGATAATCTTGAATCGTCTCACCGGCCGGTTTCAATTCCCTGTCGCACCGCGCGCGGTGCAAACGGGTGAAGCGGCCCATCGGCTCCCGCCGTCGCAGAAGGAATTGGCGCCCCGCAAAACGGAGCGCCATCCCCAGCGGGCAGGTCAGCCGTTCAGCTTGTCCTTGATCGCCTTGGCCGGCGCGAAGGCCAGCTTCTTCGAAGCCTTGATGGTCATCGCCTCGCCGGTCGCGGGATTGCGGCCTTCACGCTCCGGGCTGTCCTTGACCTTGAACTTTCCGAAACCGTTGAGCGAAACCTCTTCGCCCTTGGCCGCCGCGTTGCCGATTGCGTCGAAGACCGCGTCGACGAGCTTGCGCGCGTCGGTCTTGGCAATGCCGCTGCTTGCGGCGACAGCATCGGCGAGATCGCTGTTGTTCATGATCATTCTTCCTGTCGAATTGAAGTTATGGGGAACCGGTCCTAGCCACATCTTATGCCCACGTCACGGCCTCAACGACATTTGAAGACCGCGCCGTAGCGATGGCCTACGGACGCCATCTCTTGCGCCAAGGGCCCGCCACGCGTCAACCTACTGTATTACATGCTGCGACTTGCCGCCTCAAATGCAGGTCCGCTGTCTCGAAGCGGCGGTTCCCGGGGACTATTGACGCGCGGCGCGCCCGCGTTCAGCCGGGATATCAGACGGAGGCGGTCCTGATGCGGCGTAGAGTGAAAGTGTTCTTCGATGGCGGCTGCCGCCCCAACCCGGGCCCGATCGAGGTGGCCGTGGTGGTACGCGGCACCGTGCATGTGTTCGAGGATCTCGGCGATGGATCGAACAGCGACGCCGAGTGGCTCGCGCTGATTCGCGCCCTGGAGATCGCGCAGGCGCAAGGTCTCAGCGAGGTCGAACTGATCGGTGACGCCATCGAAGTGATCGGCCATGCTGACCGCGCCTTGCGAACGGGCGAAGCCAACAAAGGTCATGCGGCGCGATTTCTGGCGCTGGCAGCCAAGGACAGGCCGGCGCGGGTGCGCTGGATCAAACGTGAGCAGAACCTGGCCGGCATCGCGCTTGCCGCGCGACATCCCCGCTAGGGCGGAGCGTCAGTTCACACGGCGACGGTGCTTGCCGCCGTACTTCTTGCCGCAGAAGTCGTCGAGTTCGCGCATCTCGCTCGCGGCCGCCGCAGCCAACGCCGATGCGCAGGGCAGGTTGGGTTCGGTCGCGGCCATGCGGGCTTCCACGCGGTCACGCAGTTCTTCGATGTCGGCGCGGGACAGGAGATTCTTTTCCCGCATATAGCAGATGAGGCTCTGCAGCAGGATCATCGCCTTGTCGCCCGGATCAACATCGCTGTTCTCGATCATCTTACCATCCTCTGTAATGACCGTATCCTCGGTCTATGCTTTTGAGAGGATGATACAACACCGGGGCAATGTCCAGCACTGGAAACCGGCCTGCGACGCCGCTGCAGGCCGGTTCGACGATAGGGTGTCCGAAAGAGGATCGGCGGCGGCGGGCTAGGTCCCCAGCGCGGCAACCTCCCTGCCGAGAAGCGCGGCGACATATTCCCGCAAGGTTTCGTGCTCACGATAGGGAAACAGCTCCATCCGGGCCACCATTCCCCAGGAAATCGAGATGATGAAGTCCATCATGGTCGAGCGCCTCTCGGCCGAAGCCCCCGGCGCCAGCGACACGAGTGCGGCCTCAAGGCTGGTGCGCAAGCGCACGTCGACCTTGCGGTTTATCTCCGCAATGATGGGATTGCGGCCGACTTCCGCCAGCAGGTCGCACATCATGCGGCGGTCTTCCGCCGTGGGTTCTTCGGTGGCGATCTTCTCGATCCAGTCGCGAATCGCCTGGCTGTCTCCCGCGGCGACTGCTGCCTCCAGCTTGTCCTCCTCGAGCCAGCCGGCGAGATCGGCCTCGCAGATGGCCGCGATGATCGCCTCCTTGTTGGCGAAATCGCGGTAGATCTGTCCAACGGCGATGCCGGATGCATTGGCGATCTGCGCCATTCCGGTCTGGTGGAAACCTTTTTCGACGAAAAGCGTTCGTGCTGTCTCGAGGAGGTGTCTTCGCCGCGCTGCCGATCTGACCGCACGTCGCCGCTCCATTGTGCCTTCGATGGTGTTTCCTTCGATGGTCATTGCCCTCCCGGCTCCCTCCCGGCTTGCGTTCGATGCTGCAACGCAATAAAGAGCGCTCGAATCATGAGTGAACACTCACTCACGTTTTAACTCTTTCGGCGGACATACTCCATGAAAAAGATCACCCCGGCCCTGGTGCTGCTTTTGTCCGCTTGCGGTGGCGGAGGCGAGCAGCCTGTACCGGCCGGCCCGCCGGAAGTAGGGGTCGTGACCATCCGCACGGAATCAGTGGTGCTGAGCAGCGAGCTTCCGGGCCGCACCAGCGCCTACGAATCCTCGGAAGTGCGCCCGCAGGTCAACGGCCTGATCCTCGAGCGGCTGTTCACCGAGGGCGACCAGGTGCGGGCCGGCCAGCCGCTTTACCGCATCGATCCCGCGCCTTACGAGGCACAGGTCGCCAGCGCCCGTGCTGCCCTGGGCCGCGCGCGTTCGGCGATCGCCTCCACCTCCGCGCTGGCCCGCCGTTATTCCGAACTGGTGAAGATCAACGCGATCTCACGCCAGGATGCCGAGAACGCCGTCGTCAGCGCCCAGCAGGCGCAGGCCGACGTCGCAGCCCAGCAAGCGGCGCTGCGTTCCGCGCAGATCGACCTGGCGCGCACCACGATCCGCGCACCGATCTCGGGCCGGATCGGGCGCTCGACTTATACCACCGGCGCGCTCGTTTCGGCCTCGCAGGCCGATCCGCTCACCACCATCCAGCGCCTCGACCCGATCTTCGTCGACATCCAGCAGTCCAGCGCGGACGTGCTTCGCCTTCGCCAGCAGATGCTCTCGGGCGAACTTTCGCGCGGCGGCGGCGCGGCGCGGGTCCGGCTGAAACTGGAGGATGGCAGCACCTACCCCGAGGAAGGCGCGCTCAAATTCACCGACGTCACCGTCGATCCTGCCACCGGCAGCCAGGTCGTGCGGGCGCAGTTCCCGAACACGCGCGGCCTGCTGCTTCCGGGCATGTACGTGCGCGCCGAACTGGTCGAGGGCACGCGGAGCAACGGCATCCTCGTGCCGCAGTCCGCTGTGTCGCGTGACGAGAAGGGCAGCCCCACCGTCATGGTCGCCGGTGCCCAGGGCAAGGTGGAGATGCGCAAGTTGACCGCGCCGCGCACCGTCGGCACCAACTGGCTGGTCACCGCCGGGCTGAAGCCGGGCGACAAGGTCATCGTCGAGGGCGCGCAGAACCTGCGGCCCGGCGCGACGGTCAAGCCGGTTCCGATGGGGGCGAAGGCCGCCCCGGGCGCCCCTCCTGCCGGCGGGGCGCCCGCCCAGCAGCAGGGCCAGGGCCAGGGACAGTAACCGCACATGGCACGTTATTTCATCGATCGGCCCATCTTCGCATGGGTCATCGCCATCGTCCTTATGATGTTCGGCGCGCTGGCCATCCGCAGCCTGCCGATCTCGCAGTTCCCGGAAATCGCGCCGCCCACGGTCACCATCAGCGCGACCTATCCGGGCGCCGATGCCGAGACGCTGGAGCGCACGACGACGCAGATCATCGAGCAGCAGCTCAAGGGCATCGACAACCTGCGCTACTTCTCGTCGTCGTCCTCGTCGGCCGGTAACGTCACCATCACCCTGACTTTCGAGCAGGGCACCGATCCCGACATCGCGCAGGTCCAGGTCCAGAACAAGCTGCAGGCGGCGACCTCGCTGCTTCCCCAGGACGTGCAGCGCCAGGGCGTGCAGGTCCAGAAGTCGGCGGCAAGCTTCCTGCTGGTCACCGCGATCTATTCCGAGGACGGCAGCCACACCGCCACCGACCTTTCCGACTACATCGTCAGCCAGGTCCAGGACCCGGTAAGCCGCATCAACGGCGTCGGCGAACTCCAGATTTTCGGCACGCAGTACGCGATGCGCATCTGGGTCGATCCGCTCAAGCTGCGCAGCTACAACCTGACGATCGCCGACATCAGCACCGCCGTCTCCGCGCAGAACGCGCAGGTTTCCGCCGGCCAGCTCGGTCAGCTGCCGGCATCGAAGGAGCAGCAGCTCAACGTCACCGTCTCTGTCCAGTCGCGCCTGCAGACGCCCGAGGAATTCGGCAACATCCGCCTGCGCACCGGCCAGGGCGGCGCGGTCGTGCGCCTGCGCGACGTGGCGCGGGTGGAACTTGGCGCCGAAATCTACGGCTTCGAGACGCAGTACAACGGCAAGCCCGCGTCTGGCTTCGGCGTGAGGCTGGCGTCCGGCGCCAATGCGCTCGACACGGTCGATGCGGTGAAGGCCGAGGTCCAGCAGATCGCCAAGAACTTCCCGTCGGACGTCAAGGTCGCCTTCCCCTACGACTCCACGCCGTTCGTCCGTCTCTCGGTCGAGCAGGTGATCCACACGCTGGTCGAGGCAGTGGTGCTCGTGTTCCTCGTCATGTTCCTGTTCTTGCAGAACTGGCGGGCGACGATCATCCCGACCATCGCGGTCCCGGTCGTGTTGCTGGGCACCTTCGGCGTGATGTCGATGCTGGGGTACTCGATCAACACGCTGACCTTGTTCGGCATGGTCCTGGCCATTGGCCTACTGGTCGATGACGCGATCGTGGTTGTCGAGAACGTCGAGCGATTGATCCAGACGGAGCACCTGTCGCCAAAGGAAGCGGCGCGAAAATCGATGGACGAGATCAGCGGCGCGCTGATCGGCATCGGCATGGTGCTGTCCGCGGTGTTCCTGCCGATGGCCTTCTTCGGCGGCTCGACGGGCGTGATCTATCGCCAGTTCTCGATCACCATCGTGTCCTCCATGGCGCTATCGGTGATGGTTGCGCTGATCCTGACGCCGGCGCTCTGCGCCACGATCCTGAAGCCCCACAAGGAGGAGGAGAAGGAGGGCAACGGCCTGTTCGCGCGCTTCTTCCGCTGGTTCAACGACAAGTTCGACAAGGGCACGCAGAAGTACGAAAAGGGCGTGCGCCGTACCGCACGCAGCTGGAAGCGTTCGGGCCTCGTCTACCTCCTGATCGTCGCGATCATGGGTATCCTGTTCGTGCGCCTGCCCGGCGGCTTCCTGCCCGAGGAAGACCAGGGCACGATGTTCGCCATCGTCCAGGGTCCCTCCGGCAGCACCCTGCCCCGGACCCAGAAGGGGTTGGACGTGGTCCGCGACCACTTCCTCAAAACCGAGAAGGCTAACGTCGAATCGGTCTTCACCATCAACGGCTTCTCGTTCAACGGCCAGGGCCAGAGCGCGGGCATGGCTTTCATCAAGCTCAGGGACTGGGCAGATCGCAGCGGGGCGGAGAACCGCGCCGACGCGATCGTGGGCCGCTCGATGGGTGTGTTCTCGAAGTACCGCGACGCCATGATCTTCGCGCTCGTCCCGCCCGCCGTACAGGAACTCGGCAACGCGACCGGCTTCGACCTGTGGCTGGTCGACGAGACCAACATGGGCCACGAGAAGCTGCTCGCCGCGCGCAACCAGTTGCTCGGCATGGCCGGCGGCGACAAGCGCGTGGCGCAGGTCCGCCCGGTCAGCCTCGAGGACGCGCCGCAGCTCGACATCAAGATCGACCAGGACAAGGCGAGCGCGCTCGGCCTCGACCTCGGCGCCATCAACACCGAGATTTCGGCGGCCTGGGGCGGTGCCTACGTCAACGACTTCCTCGACCGCGGCCGCACCAAGCGCGTCTATCTCCAGGCCGACGAGCCCTATCGCCAGGTGCCCGAGGACATCGAGAACTTCTACGTTCGCAGTTCCAGCGGCGAGATGGCGCCCTTCGGAGCCTTCTCCACCCTCTCGTGGAAGCAGGCGCCGGTCATCCTGACGCGCTATAATGGCCGTCCCGCCGTGCAGCTTCAGGGTGCACCCGGCCAGGGCCTGAGCACCGGCGGCGCTATGGAGGCAGTCACCGAGATGCATGAAAAGCTGCCGCCCGGCATCGGGCTCGAGTGGACCGGCCTGTCCTACGAAGAACGCCTCAGTGGCGGCCAGGCACCTGCGCTTTACGCCCTGTCACTCTTCATCGTCTTCCTGTGCCTTGCCGCGCTGTACGAAAGCTGGTCGGTACCGGTCTCGGTGCTGCTGGTGGTGCCGCTGGGCGTGATCGGCGCGGTCTTCGCGGCGTGGCTCACCGGGCTCAACAACGACATCTACCTACAGGTCGGCCTGATCACGACGATCGGCGTGTCCGCCAAGAACGCGATCCTGATCGTGGAGTTCGCCGAGGAGCGCGTGCAGGCGGGTATGAACGCCTTCGACGCGGCGATCGAAGCCGCGAAGCTGCGTCTTCGTCCGATCCTCATGACCAGCCTGGCCTTCGTGTTCGGCGTGCTGCCACTGGCGGTCTCGTCGGGCGCGGGCGCAGGCGGCCAGAACGCCATCGGCCGCGCGGTGGTCGGCGGCATGCTCTCTGCAACCATCTTCGCGATCTTCTTCGTGCCGATGTTCTTCGTCGTCATCTGCCGCCTGTTCAAGCACGGGCAGAACGACAGTGCCGAGGGTTCCGACGAACCTGAACGCCGCCGTGACGACCGCGATGAAATGGGCCGCCATTCCGACGACGGCGCAGCGCCGCAGGGACTTTGAACATGACCAAGCCGCTCATCACCCTGCTTGCCGGCACCGTAATGCTCGCCGGTTGCAACTTGGGGCCCAAGTACGAACGCCCCGGCGGCGCCATCCCGGTGGCGCTGCCGCAGGGCGGCGTCTACCCGCCCGCGCCGACCGACGCGGTCGATGTCTCGCGCATCGGCTGGCGCGACTTCTTCCTCGATCCCCGGCTGCGGCAGGTGATCGAGACGGGCCTTGCCAACAACCGCGACCTCAGGATTGCGGCGGGCAACGTGCTCCAGGCGCGCGCGCAGTACCGCGTCCAGCGCTCCGACCTGCTGCCGACGATCAACGCCGGGGGCACCGCGACCTACACCAACAATGCGGCAAGCGCGGTGCAGGGCGCGGGCACCGGCACGGGCGGCGGTGTGGGAGCGGGCGCCAGCACTTCGCAAGACATCGAGATCTACCAGGCGACGGTCGGCGTGTCGGCCTTCGAACTCGACCTGTTCGGCCGCATCCGCAACCTGTCGCGCGCCGCGCAGGAGCAGTTCTTCGCCACCGAAGAAGCCCAGCGCTCCGCCCGGATCAGCCTGATCGCCGAGATCGCCACCGCCTGGGTGACCATGGCGGCCGATCAGGAACAGCTTCGCCTCTCGCGCGAGACCCTGGGGACTTTCGCGGAAACCCTGCGCCTCACGCGGGAGCAGTTCCGCGTCGGCATCGGCTCCGAGCTGGAAGTCCGCCAGGCCGACACCAACTACCAGGGCGCGGTGAACGACATCGCGACGCTGGAAACGACGGTGGCGCAGGATCAGAACGCACTCAACCTGTTGGTCGGCACCACCGTGCCGCAGGACCAGCTCCCGGCCGGCCTGCCGGACACACCCGCAACGCGTGATGCGCTGCCGTCCGACGTGTCGTCCGACGTACTTCTCCGCCGTCCAGACGTGCTGCAGGCCGAACACCAGCTCATCGCCGAAAACGCCAACATCGGCGCCGCGCGCGCTGCGTTCTTCCCGACGATTTCGCTGACCGGCACGCTCGGCACGCTGAGCACCGGCCTGTCCGGCCTCTTCAAGGACGGTAGCTACAACTATACCGCAGTCCCCGGTATCTCGCTGCCACTGTTCGATTTCGGTCGTCGCACCGGCGACCTCGACTACGCCAAGGCATCGCAGAAAGTGGCGGTCGCGACGTACGAGAAGGCGATCCAGACCGCATTCCGCGAAGTGTCGGACGCCCTCGCCCAACGCGGAAAGATCGGCGACCAGATCCGCGCGCAGGGCAGGCGCGCGGAATCGGCGCAGGTTGCTGCAAAACTTTCCGACGCGCGATTCCGGGCAGGCGTGGATTCGTTCCTCACCACGCTTGATGCGCAGCGGACCGCTTACGCGGCCGAGCAACAACTCGTGTCCACGCGCCTGACGCAGGCGGGCAACCTGGTCGAGCTCTATCGCTCGCTGGGCGGCGGACTAGAGGACGGAACTCCGACCGAGCAGTAAAGGCGGCGCCACCGCCCTTTCCCCACCGCGAGGCGCGTCCGGCCATGCGCGCCGGTGCGTCTCAGGCATCGCAGCGACATTCGATCAGTCAACGCGGTGAGTCGCGGCATGCGCGACCGCGACTATCTGGCTCAGGCCAAACGATTGCGAAATCGCACCCCGCAATCCGACGAGGCATCAATTTCATCCGTTATCGAGTGCCGCTGGCACGGGGGATTTCCCTTAAGCGGAGGGCGAAATTGGTTCCCGCTCAATCCAATCGGATTCGGATGAAGTCGGAATTGGCTATTCCCTCCATGCGCTTAATCCAACTGCTCCAGGGTCCCGGCAGCGGCCGAGCCTGAGGGGCGCACGAGGACATACAGGCTCCTCCCCGCCCGCAGGCCTCCCGCAGGCGGGATTTCAATGATCGCGACGTCCGGCACCGCAGCCGGACGATGAAGCGCGCTCGTCTCCGGTCACGCGGGAGGCATTGCGTTCGCTATTCGTGGGAGGTCAAGAATGCCCGTCGAAGCCAAGGTTTCACCGAATACCGCCGGAATCAACTCCGCTCCCATCCAGGCGGTCGAGGGTTCGGTCAGTGTCCCCGCGGCACCAATGTTGCGCTCAACGTCGGGCCTGACGCTGTTGCAGGCTACGGCCGCGAGGGGGCGGACCTTCTGGTTCACCTCAAGTCCGGCGAAATGGTGCGCATCGCCAACTTCTATGTCGATCCGTCCAAGCTATCGCACCTGCTGCTGGTGGACGAAAACGGACTGGTGACCGCCGAGGTTGGCGAGGTCAGCTCCGGCGCGATGTCTTCCGCCACATATGTGCCGATCGACGCGACCGCCGGCTTCTCCGCCCCGGCTGCGGGAGCGATCTCGGTCGACGCCGCCGGCAATGTCAGCAGCCCGGTGGACACCGTCGTCGACGGCGTCGCGCCCCTTACACCGACCATCGACCCGACCACCGGCCTTGCGCTGGCAGGCACTGCGGAGGCAGGAGCCACGATCCTGCTCACCAACATTCTGGGTAATCGCATCGGCGAAACGACTACCGATAATGACGGCAACTGGAGCTTCACCCCGCCGGTGCCATTGCCCAACGGTCTCCTCGTCAACGCGGTCGCGGTGGACGCGGCGGGCAACGACAGCCTGTCCGTCAGCACCGTGGTCGATTCGGTCATCCCGCTCTCGCCGATCATCATTGCGAGCAACGGCACGACGCTGACAGGGACGGCGGAACCCGACTCCACGGTCATCCTGACCAACGCCCTGGGCGGCACGATCGCCGAGGTGGCCGCGGATTCCAACGGCAACTGGAGCTTCACGCCGCTGGAGCCTCTGCTCAATGCCACGGTCGTGGTCGCAGTCGCGCAGGACGCGGTGGGCAATGTGAGCCTTCCTGCGTTCACGTCCATCGATACGATCGTGCCGAACAGTCCGTTCCTGACCCTTTCGTCCGACGGATCGCTGCTCACCGGTTTCGCTGAGCCCAACAGCCAGTTGTCGATCGTGATCGACAACGACACCGCCAATCCGATCACCGTGAACGTCAACATGGTCGGCGCTTTCGCGCTGCCGTTAGTCCCTCCGCTCGTTGCCGGCGAGACCATCAGCGCGGTCGCGATCGACGCCGCCGGAAACCAGAGCACACCGGCGGCGATCCTCGCGCCGGACATCGGGCCGCCGACCATCGCCCTGCCCGAAGCCCTGGAAGGCTGGATCAACGCCGCAGAGGCGGCCGACGGCATTCAGGTCGAAGTATCCCTGCGACCGACGATGCAGGCCGGCCAAGTGATCACCGCCCAGTTCGACGGGCAGAACGGCTACGAGGCGGAAGCCATTCACATTCTAAGCGCGGGCGACATTGCCCTCGGCGTCGTGGTCCTCAGCATCCAACCACCGGGCGGCCAAGGCCCGCTGCCCGAAGGCGCATCGGCCATCACCGCCAGCGTGGGGGCAGGCGCGCTTTCCGCCCCAGTGGCCTTCACCATCGACACCACCCCGCCTGCAACGCCGCAGCTGTCGCTTACAAACAGTGTGCTTACGATTTCCGCCGAGCCGGGATCGGAACTGAATGTCGACATCGATCTCGGCGCGGCCAATGCGAACGCGGTGCTGACCGCCGACGACAACGGGCTCGCGTCGCTGAACCTGCTCGCTGGTCTCGACGTCGGGCTGACATGGGATCAATTGCTGGCGGCACAGGTTTCCGTGACGGGCGAGGATCCCGCGGGCAACCCTACCAACGTCGCGACCTTGCCGATCCTCTCGGGCATCGAACAGCCTCTGCCGATCGGCAATCTAGCCGTCGACGCAAGCCTCAATCTGCTGGACCTGCGACTTGGAATCAGCGGCACGACCGATCCCAATTCATCGTTGGCGATCCGCGTCATCACGCCGCTGGTCAATGTCGAACTGCTGCCGATCGCGGCCGACAGCTCCGGCCACTTCTCGCTGAACCTGCTCAGTCCCACGATCCTGTCCCAGCTCGGCCTTGACGTCGCCGATCTTCTCAACTTCGGCGAGGAAACGTCGCTGAACCTGGTCGCGACGAACAGCCACGGGCATGAAAGCGCGTCCTACGGGGTCGACCTCGTGCCGGGCAGCCTATGGCTCAACATTGGTCAGGTCGCAGTGAACGGCACTACCGGCGACGATGTGATGTCCGGCGCGAATGGTAGCGTGGAACACATCAACAGTGGCAGCGGCAACGATCTTATTCTCAATGTCGGAGCCGGGGACCATGTGTCGGCCAGCAACGCCGACGATACGATCGAGATCAACGCTCCCAACTTCGCCACGATAGACGGGGGAGCCGGCTTCGATACGCTGCTGCTCTCGAACGGCATAGACCTCGACTACAATGCAGTCGGCGTCGGCACGCTGACCAACATCGAGAGGGTCGACCTGGGCACGGGCGATGGCGGCAGCGTCCTTACGCTCACCGCCCCGGAAGTCGATGCCATCACCGATGTCGGCAACGTGCTCCAGATCACGGGTGAGACCAACGACGTGCTCAACGTGACTGGCGCAGTGGATACCGGCACGACCCAGCTGCACAACGGAATCGTTTTCGATGTCTACACGTTCGGCGTCAATACGCTGCTGGTCGAGGACAATGCCGTCCAGGTCGTCGTGTGACCGCAGCGCGAGGGGCGTGGAAGCTGATGGCGGTTTTGGTGCTGGCCGCGTGGCCAGTCCACCTGACAGCAATGACTATCGAGGAAGCCGTCGCCACGGGGATCGGGCGCCATCCCGAAATCGCGGCGGCCGCTTCCGAGGTCAGGGCCGCCCGGACGGACGTCGATGTCGCCAAGGCAGGATACCTGCCGTCGGTTTCCGTGTCGGGCGGCCCGCAGGACATTTCGCCCGACGAATGGGCTTATGAAGTGACGGCGGCGCAGATGGTCCACGACTGGGGGCAGGTCAGAAGTCAGGTGCGCGGCGCCCGCGCGACACAAAGGCAGCGGCAGGACGAATGGCTGGTGGCCCGTGACGAGGCGGCGCTGGACATAATCGAAACCTACCTGGACCTGCTCCTCGCGCGCCGGCACCGTGAAATCGACCGCGCTCAGATTGCCACGCTTGAAGACTTCGCGCAGATGACCGGGCTGCGCGCGACGAGCGGCTACGCGGATCGCAGCGAGCCCGACCGCTCGCAGCTCGAGCTGGCGCGTGCCCGGCAACGCCTCGCAAGCGACGAAGGTCTTATCGCCGATGCGGCCAGCCAGTTCGAGACGCTGGTGGGCACTCCCCCGGGCGACCTTGCCGAACCCTCGCCTCGATCGATGATGGCCCTTGCCAGCGGAAACACCGATGCGCTGATCGATGCCGCGCCGCTTTACCTCAAAGCGGTGGAAGACGAGCATGCGCGCGCGGAGTATAGCGAGACGCGCCCGTCGATCCTGCCCCGCGTCAATCTCGAGGCGACCGCGCTCAGCCGCGAGATCGGGGGGCGGATGCAAAGCGACGCGATCCTCGCCATTCGCCTGCGGATGAATCCGATGCAGGGCCTCTCCAGCTTCGACCGGGTGGAGGGTGCCCGCCAGAGAGTCGACGCGGCGCAGTGGAAGGAAGGCGCGGCCCGGCGCAATATCGAGCGCCGTCTGCGCAACCTGGCAACCAACGGAGCCGCACTGGCCGACCAGGAAGCGGCGCTGGAACGGCAAGTCTCGAGCGCGGGTGAACTGGGCGGCCTGTACCGCGAACAGTTCGAAGCCGGGAAGCGCGACATCATCGACCTCATCACCATCCAGCGCGAACACTACGACGCGCGGCGCTCTCAACGAGGTGCACCTCCTGCTCATCCGCATCCAGTACCAGATTGCGGCACAGCTGGGCCAGCTGACCGACCTCATCGAACTGGGGGACACCAGCCTTGAACACGACCATTGATGCCTCGCGGCCCATCTCCGTGCGGGACCGGGACCCTCTGCGCGAGGGTCTCGTCCTGCTCGCCTGCATGCTCGGGCGCCACACCAGCGCCAGCGAACTGGGCGACGGATTGCCGCTGGTCGAAGGGCGGCTGCCGGCCGAGATTGTGCCCCGCGCCATGCGGCGGCTGGAAATCGCGGCACAGGTCCGCCGCTCGGATCTTGCCACCCCCGCCTATCTCCTGCCTGCGATGCTGGTTCTGAACGACGGCGACTGCGTGGTTCTCTCCGCGATCGACGGCGACACCGCCACGCTGCGCCTGCCCCGCGCCGACGGCGGCGTGCAGAAGATGCAGCTGGCCGAACTCGCCGCTCTTCATTCCGGCATGACGGTCTTCGCCAAGACCCGCTTCAAATCCGAAGAACGCGGGGGCACGCTGGCCGCGACGACCGGCCAGCACTGGTTCTTCGGGGCGCTACGCCGCTATCGCAACGCCTATTTCGAGGTCGCGCTCGGTGCGATGATGGCGAACCTGCTCACCATCGCCTCGGCCCTGTTCGCGATGCAGGTGTATGACCGCGTGGTGCCCAACGCGGCATTCGACACGCTGTGGCTGCTGGCGAGCGGGCTCGCCATCGTGTTCGAGGCGCTGCTGCGCCACATGCGCGGGCACCTGCTCGATACGATGGGCAAGAGCCTGGACCTCACGCTTTCCACCCAGCTTTTCGCGCGGGTACTGCAGACGCGGCTATCGGCGCGCCCCGCCTCGCTCGGCGCTTTCACCAGCCAGATCCGCGAGTTCGAGGGCGTGTGCGAGTTCTTCACCTCGTCCAGCGCGGCAATCGCCAGCGACCTCCCGTTCACGCTGATCTTCCTCTCCGTGATCGCGCTGATCGGCGGGTGGATCGTCGTCGTGCCCGTCGCCGGAATTCTGCTGATGGTCCTGCCCAGCCTCGTCATGCAGCGCCGACTGGCCGAACTGTCCCGAAGCAACCTGCGTGAAGGCGCGATCAAGAACAGCATCCTGATCGAGGCGGTCGAGAACCTCGAGGCGATCAAGGCCGGGCGCGGCGAAGGGCGCGCGATGATGCTGTGGGAAGCGCTGACCGCACAGCTCGCCGAGACCGCCAAGCGCACCCATTCGCTCGGAAGCGCGCTGAGCTACGGCGCGGCGATGATGCAGCAGCTGTGCTATGTCGGCGTCGTCGCCTTCGGAGTCTACCGCATCAGCGAGGGCGCGATGACGGTCGGCGCGCTCGTCGCCTGCTCGCTGCTGGTCGCGCGCGCAATCGCGCCGATGACCCAGGCCGCCGGTATCCTCGGCGCTGGCAACACACCCGCGTCGCGCTGGAGGGACTCGACCAGCTCATGGTCGCGCCGGTCGAGCGGCCGGAAAACCGGGTCTTCGTGCGCGCCGAAAGGCTGCGCGGCCGGTTCGAGGTGCAGGATCTCGTCATGCGCTACGGCGATGACGGGCCGCCTGTGGTCAACGTCGCCGCGCTGAGCATCCGGGCGGGCGAGAAGGTCGCGATCCTTGGCGGCAACGGGGCGGGCAAGTCCACGATGCTGCGGCTATTGTCGGGGTTAGGCGACGCGACATTGGGGAGCATCGTGCTGGACGGCATGAACCTCGCCCAAATCGATCCGTCCGACCGCCGCGCCGCGATCGGCTTCCTGCCGCAGGACGTCGCCTTGATGCACGGCACCTTGCGCGAGAACCTGAACCTCGAAGGGCGCGCGATCGACGATGCAGACATGTCCGCCGCCCTCGATGACGTGGGGCTCGGCCGTTTCGTGCGGGCCAATCTGCTCGGGCTCGACATGCCGCTGCTGGGCAGCCGCAGCCTTTCGGGCGGGCAGCGGCAGGCGGTGGGGCTGGCCCGCGTGATTCTGCAGGACCCGCCGATCGTCCTGCTCGACGAGCCCACCGCTTCCTTCGATCAGGCCAACGAGGAGCACGTCGTCGGCCGCCTCCAGGCATGACTGGGCGAGCGGACCCTGGTGGTCACGACCCACAAGCGGACCATGCTCAGCCTCGTCCAGCGCATCGTCGTGATGCGCGACGGGGCGGTGGTGATGGACGGGCCGGTAGACGGCGTGGTCTCGGGCAACCAGGTGAAGGCGCCTCCCAGAGCGCCGGCCAACGAAACCGGAGCGGCGCATGGGGGTTGAAGGCATTTCCGCACAGGGGCTGCGCCGCGAACTCGACGATCCGTTGCGGACCAGCGCGCATCCGCTCTACCGGCCCCTGCTCTGGGCGGTGCTGGCCTGCATCGTGGTCGCCGTGACCTGGGCGGCGCTGGCGCGGATCGACGAGGTGACGCGCGGCGAAGGGCGCGTGGTCCCGGTCAGTCGGATGCAGAAGATCCAGAGCCTGGAGGGCGGCATCCTTGGCGATCTGCTCGTGCGGGAGGGTGACATGGTGCGACGAGGGCAGCCGTTGGTGCGGCTCGACCGCACGCATTTCCAGACTTCCTACGACGAATCCGCGAACCAGGCGATCGTGCTGGCCGCCGCGATCGCGCGGCTTCAGGCCGAAGTGCTGGGCAAGGGCGCGATCGCCTTCCCGCCCGAGGTGCCGCCCGGCAGTTCGGTCGCCCGGTCCGAGCGCGAACTGTTCGTCTCGCGGCGCAGCAAGCGGGAGGAAGGGCGCCGCACGCTGCACCAGCAGATGCAGATCGCACAGGGGCAGCTCGCCATCGTCCAGCCCCTCGCGGCGCGCAAGTTGGTGAGCGAGATGGAAGCGCTCAAGCTGCGGCAGGACATCGCCGCCTAGAACGGCAAGCTGGTCGAGCTTGAGAACACTTACGCGCAGGAAGCCTATACCGAGCTGGCGAACAAGCAGGCGGAACTGAGCGCGCTCGATCCGATCGTCCAGCAGCGCGGGACCAGCTGCGCCGCACCGAAATCCGCTCGCCGGTGCGCGGGCGGGTGAACACGGTGCTCATCAACACGCGCGGCGGCGTGGTGCAGCCGGGCGAGCCGATCATGGAGGTCACGCCGATGGAGGACCGCCTGCTGATCGAAGCCCGCATCCGCCCGCGCGACGTCGCGTTCATCGTGCCCGGCATGCCCGCCAAGGTGAAGATCACCGCCTACGACTACACGATCTACGGCGACCTTAACGGCAAGGTCGAGCGCATCGGAGCAGACACCGTGGAGGAGGAGACGGTGCACGGCAAGGAATCGTACTATCAGGTCCTCATCCGCACCGACGGCGCCCACCTCATGCGTGAGGGGAAGCCGCTGCCGATCATCCCCGGCATGGTGGCGGAAGTGGACATCCTCAACGACAAGCGCAGCGTGCTGAACTACCTGCTGCGCCCGATCATGAAGGCTCGGTTGAATTGAGGGTGGTCAGGCGGCCGAGCGCTTCTCTTCGGGCCCGTCCGCTTCATCCTCCGCGTGGCCGCTGATCTCGGCCCCGGCGTCGGGAGCGAAGCGCAGGTTCCACCATGTCGCCGTGAGGGACACCGCCGTGACCACCCAGAACGCGGCGGAGAAATCGCCCAGTGCCGGCGTCGAATGACCCTTCGCCAACATCGCCAGATGGAGCGCCATGGCCGCCACGCAGATGCCGAGCGAGAGCATCAGTTGCTGGAACGTCGAGTAGAACGCGGTGGCGCTGCTCATGTGCTTCTTGTCCACGCCGGCATAGGCGATCGTGTTGTAGGCGGTGAACTGGAACGACATGAAGAAACCCGATACGGTGAGCACGCCAAACATCGCCCACACCGGCCAGCTCGGGCCGAAGAAACCGCAGATGGCATAGCCCGCCGTCGCGATCACGCCGTTGCAGATGAGTGCCCGGCGGAAGCCGAAGCGGCGCAGGACGCGCTGGGCGAGCCCCTTCATGGCCAGCGAGCCAATTGCGGTCGCCACGGTGATCGTGCCGCTGCGCGCCGCCGAGAAGCCGAGGCCCACCTGCATCATCAGCGGCAACAGGAACGGCTGCGCGCCTTGAGTGATGCGGGTGATCGAACCGGCGATCACGGCCAGGCGGAACGTCTCGTCCTTGAGTAGCGCGAGGTCGAGAATCGCGCCCGAACGGCCGCGCGCGTGGCGGATGTAGAACACCCCGGCCACCACGCCGATCGCCACCAGCACGGCGGCCAACGCGCCTTCGCCGGGCCGGCTCACCATTTCGAAACCGAACAGCAGGCAGCCGAGCGACAGGCCGCTGAGGATGAAGCCCAGCGTGTCGAACCGCGCAGGCTCGTCCTCGCGGATGTTGGCGATGTAGCGGCCGACCAGCCAGAAGCCCAGCGCGCCCATCGGCAGGTTGATGTAGAAGATCCAGCGCCAGTCCAGGTAGGTCACGATGAACCCGCCGAGCGGCGGCCCGAGGATCGGCCCGATCAGCGCCGGCACCAGCAGCCACGACATCGCATTGACCATGTCGCGCTTGGCGACCGAGCGCAGCAGCACGAGGCGCCCGACCGGGATCATCATGGCGCCGCCGATACCCTGCACGAAGCGCGAGACGACGATCAGCTCCAGCGTCGGCGACTGTCCGCAGGCGAGGCTCCCCGCCACGAACAGCGCGATCGCGGTGCGGAACACGGTGCGCGATCCGAAGCGGTCGGCCAGAACGCCCGAGGCGGGGATGAAGATCGCCAGTGCCAGCAGGTACGACGTCAGCGCGACGCTCATTTCCTGCGGGCGGACACCGAAGTCGCGCGCCATCGTGGGCAGCGCGGTCGCCAGCACGGTGGCGTCGACGAATTCCATGAACAGCGCGGAGGCAATGATCAGCGCGACGAGGCGGTAGTTGGCGCTCGATTCCGGCGGCCCCACGTCCTGTGTCTTCGCCAGCGATCCGCCGGCGGGGACGATACCGTCGCGCACTTCGGCATTGACCGAGGCGATGCCGCGCCGCCGTGGCCTCAGCATGGAGGCTCGCCGGTAAGGGCTGGGAAGTACATGGTCTGTTTTCCGGTTCGAGGTCTCGACAAGGCCTCTCCCAAACCGGGCGCCCGTCTTCGCTGGCGCCGATGGAATGCATATAGGCATGGGCGGCTGCAATGAAACCGTTCTTTTGGCCTGTTTTCTCGCCTGGCGAGGCTCCCGGGCCGCTGCGACGACCCCGGCGGAGTGACACATTAACGTAGCACAGCCGACCTAATCGCCCCTCCAACCAATGAGGGCGCACACCATGAACCGTTTGTTTTACTGCTCCATCAGCCTGGTCGCGCTGGCCGCTGCCGCTTCCGCGCAGGCCCAGTCCGTCACCGATACTCAGGACGAGGAAGGCGGCGAGATCGTCGTTTCCGGGCAGCGCGCGCAGCAGCAGCGCTCGATCGAGGCGAAGCGCGCTTCGCTCGGCCTCGTCGATGTGACGGCATCGGACGACATCGGCCAGCTGCCCGACAAGAACGTGGCCGAGGCGGTCGAGCGCCTGCCCGGCGTCGGCGTCCAGTACGATCAGGGCGAAGGCCGCTACGTGGCGGTGCGCGGCGTGCCCTCCTCGCTCAACGGCTACACGCTCAACGGCTTCGAGATCGGCAACCCTGACGGCAACACCCGCGCCCTCCCGCTCGACATCCTCTCGGGCCAGCTGCTCAACCGGGTCGAGGTCGCCAAGGTCAAGACCGCCGACCTCACCGGACAGGGCATCGGCGCCACCGTCAACCTCGTCACCCAGACCGCATTCGACTTCGACCGGCCCTTCGTGGTCCAGGCCAATGCCCAGGTGGGCTATCAGGAGCTGCGCAAGGGCAGCCAGCCCGTCAAGGGCGACATCACGGTGGGCGGCCGCTTCGGCGCGGACGAGCAGTTCGGCATCCTCCTGGGTGCGAGCTATTCCGACCGCACCTACACCAGCTACGGCATCTACCCCGACGACTGGGCGCCGGATGAGAACGCCGCGCGCGGGGCCGTGCCGATCAACCTCAAGTACACCGACTACCGCCTGAAGCGCGAGCGTATCGGCGCCGCCGGCTCGCTCGACTGGCGCAGCGGCGGCACCGAGCTTTACGTGCGCGGCGTCTATTCGAAGTTCACCGAGGACGAATACCGCCAGCGCCTGCGGCTCGACTTCTCGAACATCGCCTGGGACGCGAACGGCGAGACCGGCCTTGCATCCACCAGCGAGCAGCGTTCGGACCTGCGCACCGAGTACAAGGAAAAATCGGTCCTCTCGTTCATGGCGGGCGGCAGCACCGAGTTCGCCGACACCTGGAAACTCGACTTCGGCGCCGCCCATACGCGCAACGAGGTGATCGAGCCGAACGAGCTGTGGCAGTTCCGCGGCAACCCCGGCCCGGTGGCGGTCGACTTCACCGACAAGCTGTTCAGCGCGGTGCCGACAGGCGGCTACCTCGCACCGTCCGGCATGGGTTTCCGTCAGTACAGCGCGCAGGACGAATACGGCCTCGAGAAGACATGGCAGGCCCGCGCCGACCTCACCGGCAAGCTGCCTTCGATCGGCGAGAACAGCTTCTTGAAGCTGGGCGCCAACGCGCGATGGACGGACAAGCGCTTCGACAGCTCGAACATGGTCTACGGCCGGGGCACCGCCGCCAACCGCTTCACCCTCGCTGGCCTTGCGGGCGACGACGTGAACGTCGATCTCGGGAGCGGCCACGAATACTTCCTGAGCCCGGCGATCGACGAGGACCTGATCCGCGCCTACACGCAAGGCAAGCTGGGCGGGCCGCAGTTCGTGCTCGACACCGCGACCTCGCTGGCCAACGACACCCTCGGAGACTTCTCGCTCGATGAGAACGTCTTCGCCGGCTACGGTATGGTCAACCTCGACTTCGGCTCCATCGCCGTCACCGGCGGCCTGCGCGTCGAGCGCACCGAACTGGGCATCACCGGCTACCTGCTCGAAGGCGACACCGTCACCCCCGCCAGCGCCGACCGCCACTACACCGACTGGCTCCCCAGCCTCATCGTGCGCGTGACGCCGAGCGACGACACCGTGTTCCGCGTCGCCTATTCGCGCAGCGTCGGACGCCCGCAGTATTCCGACCTCTCGCCCGGCGGCGAGGTTTCGTCCGAGGGCGACGGTGAGTTGAACGTCAGCACCGGCAACCCTGCGCTCAAGCCCTACGTCGCCGATGCGCTGGACATGACGGCGGAGTGGTACTTCGCCCCCGGCGGCATTCTCAGCGTGGGCGCCTTCGCCAAGTTCATCCGCAACCCGATCTTCACGCAGAGCTACACCATCAATGGCGGCAGCTTCGGCGGGGTGGACTACGACCGCATCAACTTCAGCCAAACCCAGAACGCCGAGAAGGGCGACGTCATCGGGCTCGAGGCGAGCTACCAGCAGCAGTTCACCTTCCTGCCCGGCCTGCTCTCCGGCCTCGGCGTCAACCTCAACCTGACGCTGATCGACGCCAGCCTGCGCCTGCCGGACGGCGGCAGCATCGGCTTCCCCGAGCAGTCGAAGCTGCTGTGGGGCGCGCAGCTGTTCTACCAGAAGGGCCCGGTCGAGGCCTCGGTCGCCTACCACCACACCGGCCGCGCGCTGATCGCGGCGGGTGACACGCGCCTGACCGACAACTTCAACGACGACCTGCGCCGCCTCGACGCCAAGATCGGCGTGGACCTGACGCACAACTTCCGCATCTTCGTGGAAGCCCAGAACCTGACCGACGAGCCCACCCGCCAGTACCAGGGCGGTGTGCGCGACTGGGTCTCGCAGAACGAGCGCTATGGCCGCACGTTCTACCTCGGCGGGTCGATGAAGCTGTGATGGTCGCCGCCCTGCTCCTGCTTGCGGCCGCGCCTGTCGCTGGCGACGCCCCCTCGCCGCCGCCCTCCCCGGTTTCGCTGCGCCTGAACGCCGCCGAAGCGCATCAGGGCGCGGCGTCGGACGGCACTTACCTCTACGCGATCGACAACGACCGCATCGGCAAATACCGCATCGCCACCGGCGAGAAGGTCGCACAGTGGCAGGGCGAGCGCCGGCTCTACCCCCACATGAACAGCTGTACCGTGGTCGGCACCGAACTGGTCTGCGCCGCTTCCAACTACCCGGCGGTGCCGCAGACCAGCGCGGTCGAGATATTCGACACCCGCACGCTCAAGCATGTCCGCAGCACCAGCCTCGGCTTCGGACCGGGTTCGCTGACGGTGATGGACCGCCATGAGGGCAAGTGGTGGGCGGTCTTCGCCAACTACGAAGGCAAGGGCGGCGAGCCGGGCCGTGACTATCGCCATACCGTGCTGGTCCGCATGGACGACCAGTTCCGCGCCGAGGCCAGCTGGGCCTTCCCCGAAGCGGTGCTGGCCCGCATGGCGCCCAAAAGCTGCTCGGGCCTCAGCTGGGGCGGCGACGGGCTGATCTACGCCACCGGCCATGATCGCCCAGAGGTCTATGCGATGAAGTTGCCCGAGGCAGGCTCGCGGCTCGAACTGGTGGACACCATCGGCCTCGCCACGCCGGGCCAGGCGATCGATTGGGACCCCAAGGTCAAGCGCCGCCTGTGGTCCATCGGCCGGGGCGCGAACGAGGTCGTGGCAAGCGAGATCCGCGAGGTTTCCGCTCTGCCCTGAGCATCACGACATCGCCGGCGGCGGCTTGAGGAACGGGTCCTCCGGCAGCGGGATGAACTCCTGGTCGTCCGCGTCGGGCAGCTTCATGCGCCCGGCCTGCCAGTCGGCGGCGGCCTGGCGCAGGCGGTCCTTCGAGGACGAGACGAAGTTCCAGTAGAGGAACCGCTCGCCCACCGGCTCGCCGCCCAAGACCATCACGGTCGAGCGCTCGGCTGCCGTCATGCGCGACACGTCGGGGCCGAGCACGAGCATGTTCCCCGCCTCGTGCCGCTGTCCGTCGATCTCTATCGCACCGGTGGCGACGTAGACCGCGCGCTCGGCATGGCCGACGGGGATTTCCGCCTGCGCACCCGCGTCGAGGTCGAGATGCGCATAGAACAGCGGCGAATGGGTGCGCGCACCGGCGGTCAGGCCGTAAGCGCTGCCGGCGATGAGCTGGCCGTGGAGGCCCTTCTCGCTCCACTGCGGCAGGTCGGCGCCTGCGTGGTGGGAGAACGAGGGCGCGGTTTCCTCGTCGCCGTCGGGCAGTGCGACCCAGGCCTGGATGCCGTGGAGGTGGTCGCCCTCCGCGCGGGCCTTTTCGAAGCGCTCGCTATGGGTGATGCCGCTGCCGGCGGTCATCCAGTTGACCTCCTGCGGCCGGATCGCCTGGTGCGAGCCGACGCTGTCACGGTGCATGATCTCGCCCGAGAACAGGTAGGTCACGGTCGACAGGCCGATGTGCGGGTGCGGCCGCACGTCGACGCTGCGGTCCACCCCCGCCGCCATGTCGAGCGGGCCCATGTGGTCGAAGAATACGAACGGGCCGACCATGCGGCGCTTGGCGAACGGCAGGACGCGCCCGACGTCGAGCCCTCCGCCAAGACTGCGCCGGCGCTGCTCGATCACCATTTCAATCATGGATTCAACCTCTTGTCATCGCGAGTTGGCCATCGAAGCCACCGCCAGCCAATCTAGAGGAAAGGGACGAGAAGCCAATCCATTTGACGATCGCAGCCTAGCGCCTGAACCCTCCCCGCATGCCGCCCATGCGCCCGGAGAATCCGCCGCCGTAGTTGCCGCGATTGAACGAGGGCCGCGAGGCGCCGGGCCGGTCGAAGCCGCGCCCACCCATTGAATCGCGCTCGAAGCCCCGGTCCCGCGCCACGCGGTCACGGTCGAGGCCGCTGGTGTTGGAGCCCAGTCCGTCACCGAGGCCGGGGCCCTGCATGGGCTTGGTCGAGGCCGTCCCCGCTCCGCCGGCGCCCGGGCGAGCCGGCTTGGTGGCGTTGTCGCGCGGTCCGACGAGGCCGCCGCCCGCGCCGTCCTGGCCTGTCATGGAATGCCACCCGCTGTCGTCGTGCTTGTACACGTGGCCGTCCTTGCCCGCGTAGATGTTGCCGTTCACATCCACCGCGCCGCCGTGGGAGATGTCGCCGGTATCGCGGTCGTAGTGGATATACCCCGCCCCCTGCGCATCGCCGCCGCGTCCCGCGCTGTTGAAGGCGCCGGCCGCCGTCGCGCCCTGCCCGGTGCGCGTGGCCACGCCGCCCGACTGCGTCACGCGGCCGGTGTTGGCATTGACCGCTGTGCTGGTCCCTCCCGCGATGCCGTTGCCGGTATAGATGTTGCCTGCCGCTCCTCCGCGCCCGGCGACGACTCGACCGGTCTGTGGATTGTAGCGGATCCCCCCTGCGGCAGCGACGCTGTTGCCGGTGTAGATGTTGGTGTTGCGCCCGGCATAGCCGTAGCCGCGCCCTCCGGTGGCGGTGTTGTAGTAGCCGCCGCGGAAGCCCCGGCCGTAGTTGCCGGTCCACGAATTGGCCCAGGCCGCGCCGGTGCCGGCGACCACGCTCGATCCCCAGCGGCCATAGACGTTGCCGTAGGCATAGCCCGCTCCGCCCCAGTAACCGGGATAGTAGCCCGGATAATACCACGGCCCCCAGTAGGGATAGTACCACGGATCGTACCAGCCATAGCCGAACGCCAGCCCCCAGCCGAGCGCCATGGTGAAGCCGAACGCGGCCCCGTAGCCATACGTCGTCGGGCAGCCGTAATAGGCCTCGCCTACCCAGGCGTTGCACGGATAGCCGGTGCCGTAGACGACCACTCCGTTGCTCGCGACCGTGCCGTAGTAACCCGGCGTATAGCCGACGTAGACTTCCTCCGCCGTCGATCCATAGACCTGCACGTAAGTGACGTAGTGCAACGGCGAGGAGGCCGGGATCGAATAGATCACCGCCGGAACCGTCGTCGCCACGGTCCAGGGACCCGTGGGCGTGTTCGACGCGAACCACACGCCCTTGTCGAGCGCGAAGTAGCTGTCGGCGCTGATGCGGAAGATCGGCGTCGGCGAATTCTTCGCGGAGGCCAGCGTCGTGCCGGAGATGGGCTCGAACTGCGGCGTGCCGTCATAGAGCGCGGTGAAGCTGGCCGACTTGCGGTTCACGGTCGCGGTCTGCGGGACCGAGTTGGCGACGAGGGACTCCTTGGCTTCCGGCGTCCCCGCGATCGAGGCGAGCACCGCGCCCTTGGGGCCGTCGCTGGGGATCTTGCTGAAATCGGCCGGCAGCTTGTCCGGCGATACCCAGGTCCAGGGCCCCTTGGCGGAAGGGCCGGTGAACCACCGCCCGGAGACTAGCACGTACCAGTTGTTGCCGCTGTCGAGGAACAGGTCAGCGGGCGTGTTGATGACGTAGCTGAGCTGGGTGCCGTCGATATCCTCGAACTTGGGGTCGCCATCGACCACGATCAGTTCGGCCGGCTTCGTGCGGACATAGATGACCGGGAACTTGGTCGCCGCCGGCTCGCCGCCTTGGGCCTGGGTCTGAGGACGCTTCTGCTCGGCGACGAGCTGCGTCATCGCCTGCGAGACCGGCCCGGGAACGGCGTCGGCGCGGACCCAGCCGCTGTCCAGCTTCGCCGAGGTCGCCCACTTCCCGGCGCGCCCGACGTAGAGCTTGTTCTGGTAGCGCAGGATCGGCGCGCGGCTGTTGAGCACATGCTCCACCCCCGCCACGCCGCTCGGCCGCCAGACCGGGTCGCCGTCGATCGGCACCAGAACCGCGGGCTCCAGCGACACGATGATCTCGGGCGGGGTGTTGTTCACCGGCACCTGCGGCGTTTCCGTCATGGCGTCGGTGATCGCGAGCGAGGCTTCGACGGCGTCGAGGCTGGCGACCAGTTCGGTGGTCGGCAGCGACTTTCTGGCCAGCGCCGTCCATGCCGCCTCCTTGTCCTTCCCGGTCGGGAAGCTGGAGCGCTCCACCACGATATCCTGAAGCACGACTTCGCGGGCGTCCTTGTCGGTCTCGGTGCGGGCCTTGATCCACAGTACGCCGTAAGTCTGCTGGGGTATCGTCTTACCGTCCGCGCCCTTCGTTTCGCCGGTCTTCACGGCCATGACGGTGCGCCCCTTGAGCACGTTGCCTTCCCAGGAATCGAGCTGCGGCCGGTTGAGCGAGAATTCGACGCCATCGACCTTGTAGGACCTCGGCCAGGCCCTTGCGTCGATGACCTTGCGGTCCGCCGCGACGGGCATGGCGGACTTTGCTGCCGGCGTGGCTGACGCCGCCGGCTTCGCGGCCGGCGAGACCTGAGTTGCAGTGCAGAGCGCCGCGATCGCCGCCGTGGTCCGCAAGATCCAATGCCTCATGCCCGTGCTCCCAGCCGAACCTCACGAGGTGGCGGGCGCAGCGCCGGCCCCTGGCGGTCGAGCCGGAGAATTGGCCTTCCGCAAAGCCGGGACAATCAGGGTTTTCCATGAGCCTGCGCGGGGCGATCCGGCAGGCAGGCTACTCCGCCGCGACGCCCAGCGCCTGCTCCTGATCCTGCAGCACCGGTTCGATCTCGATCGGCACGCCGCTGAAGTAGGCCATGCCGCCCAGCCAGTCCATGTCGTCGGTGCAGGTCAGGTTGTTGATGTTGGCGTCCTGGTGGCCGTGCGGGATCGAGCAGACGCCGCGCAGGATCGTCGGGTCGAGCTTGGCCGTCACCACGATCTCGCCCGACTTGTTGGAGACGCGCATCTTCTGCCCGTCCTCGATGCCGTGCTCCGCCGCCGTTTCGGGGTTGATGAGACAGTCGGCGATCTCGCCCAGGAAGCTCATCTGCGCGTTGAACTTGCGGCGCTGGCGGCGCGAGGAATAGACCAGCGGCTTGGGCTTGCCCGCATTCGCCTCGTCCTGCGCAAGGAAGTGGTTCCACTGCGCGACGATCTCAGCGGGCATGAGCTGCCATCCGCCCGCGCGCTCGAAGTGGCGGTCGACCCAGGCCGCCGGCAGTTCGCGCGGGTATTCGACGACGCGCTTTTCCTTCAGTTCGTCCCAGGTGCAGCGCGCCATCGCGAGGTGGGTGCCCTGCATGAAGTCGTCGTTCTCGTCGCTGTCGATGTCGGGCACATGGTCCGCGACCGGGAGCCCGGCGCGGCGCATGATCTCGGCGATCACCCACCAGGCCGAGCGCCGCTCCCCCGTGGGTTTCACCAGACGCGGCGCATATTGCAGCGAGACGTTCCAGTTCAGCGTGTCCCAGCGGGTGAACTCGTTGCGTTCGACCGTGGATTTCGTCGGCAGGATGTGGGTGCAGTAGCCGCTGACCTCGTTGTGGGTAATCTCCATGCTGACGTGCAGATCGAGCTTGGGCAGCGCCCCCCGGATGGCATTCGCGTCCGGGAACGAGCGCAGCAGGTGGCCGCCGAAGTTGAAGAAGGCGTGCATGTAGCCCTGTTCGATCTCCTGCGGCAGCACCGCGCAGGGCCAGTCGCCCAGCACGCCCTTCACGTCCGGGCGGACGTGCGAGCCGCGCGTGAAGGCGCTGTCGAGGAGCGGCAGGTGGTCGACGAACTTGTCGAACGGGAACAGCACGCCGGGGTGCATCCAGAGCCCCCCCTTCGCGTTCATCGAGCCGGTCAGGATCATGATGAGCCAGCACATCCACACCGTCAGGTTGCACCCTGGCGACATGCCCACCCCGGTGCCGGTCTCGATCGCGACGATCTTGCGGCGGCGGATCGCGTCGAGCAGGTCCTGCAGCTGCTGCTCGGGCACGCCGGCGATCTCAGCGGCCTTGGCGCGGGTGTGGTCCTTCAGCAGTTCGCGCAAGGGCTCGAGGTCGTTGATCGGCTGCTTCGGGTCGAGCGGCCCGCCCTCGATGATCTCGCGCACGATCCAGGCGAGCGCGGCGTAGTCCTTGCCGGGATAGGTCGCGATGTGCCCCTTGGCGAAGTCGGCGGTCTCGGTGCGGACCGGGTCGATCACCCAGATCTCGCCGCCGCGCCTGTTGATTGTCTTGAGCCACATGCCGGGCTGGTACATGCCGGTGTTGTGGGCGTGGCTGACCATCGGGTTGGTGCCGACGTATATCACCATCTGGCACTCGTCGTAGTCGGTCTTGGGATTGAGCCCGTAGAAGCGCCCCATCGCGCCTGACATCATGACCTTGGCGGTGCCGTCGTTGGTCAGCGGCGTGAACTTGGGCCCATGGTCGAGCGCCGCCCAGAGCGCGTCCTCCATCGTGTAGCCCGAGGAATCGAGTCCCAGCCCGCTGCCGAAATACATGCCCACCGAGTGCGGCCCGTGCTCGTCCACGACCTTGCGCAGCCGGGCGCCGACATCGTCTAGGGCCTCGTCCCAGCTGACCTCCACGAGTTCATCGCCCTTGCGCATCATCGGGCGCGTGATCGGCCGGTCGAGGTGGTGGAGCTGGCCGGTCGCCCTGCCCTTGGGGCAGCTGTAGCCCTTGGTGATCGGGTGCTCGCGGTCGGCCTTGACCTTGAGGATCTTGGAGTCGTTGGCCACCTCGGCGACGATGCCGCAGTTGGTCATGCAGACCTTGCAGTACGTCCGCTTCAGTTCGACGACGTCGCCTTCCTCCATTTGCATGGGGATCGGCTGCGCTTCCGCGGGGTCGAACGCGATGGGCTTGATGGCCACGACTCTCTCCTGTGTCCGCGATCCTCTAAGTGATCGTTCGTTCTATTAGGACACAGGGGCAGCGCGCTGGCAAGGGGCTTGAGGTCAGGCCTCGTCGACGATGTCCTGCATCGCCTTCGCCAGCCACTTCACCGATGCGGGGGCGATGTGACGGTCATCCAGCATGCGAACCTGGATCACGAAGCCGCTCATCAGCCCGTAGAGGTTCATCGCGCGCGCTTGGGCATTGGGTGGACCAAGCCATTCGGCAAGCGGCTCGATGACCTGCCGCAACAGCACGCGGCTCGCCACCTCGCGCGATTCAGGGTCGGCCAGCGCCATGACCATGAGCGAGGTCAGCCGCGCCTCGCTGGTCTCGCAGATCATCTTCGCCATGCGCTCGCCGAAACGGGCCTTCTCGCGCGTGAACAGGCTCTCGTTGAAGATGCCGTAGACCAGCGCGTCGTGGAACAGGTTCGCCTTGGTGTCGAAGTAGCGCAGGATCAGCGAGGAGGCGACGTCCGCCTCCCTGGCAATGTCGCGGATGCCGGTGTTGGCGAAGCCGTGGCGGGCGAACCTGTCGTAGGCGGCGGCAAGTATCCGCGCCCGCGTCTTGACCGGATCGCGCCGCTTGGGCTCCTTCTTCACGTCCATGCCGTCCCCCGCGCTTCCCTGCCTTTGCCCCTCGCTACAGGCTATGGCGGGCGAGGAGAACCGCCGGGCGATCGTTTTCCTACATCGCCGCCGCCTGCTACGTTCGCGCAGGTTCTTTCCCATCGTCGAGACCGCGCCCGTGCTTTCCTTCAAGGAAGGTGGCGCCGCGCATGTACTTCATCAACCAAACCCCTCCTTCCCAAACAGTGGATGCCATTTGCGACCAACTGCCGGGCCAGCGAAATTTAAGTCATACCGCTGTCATCGCCGGGTCCTAACCGCCGGGGCCATAGTCGATCATGAGGGGATACGACATGTCCATGAACATTCCTGCCAAGACCATTCTCAACCTGACGTGCTGCCTTGGCGCGCTGCTGCTGCCGGCGCATGCCTTCGCGCAGGACGCCGCCGCAACGGCAGCGGACGAACCGAGCGAAGGCCTCGGCGACATCGTCGTGACCGCAGAACGCCGCACCGAGAACCTCCAGCGGGTTCCGGTTTCCGTCGGCGTCGTCAGCGGTGACCAGCTGCGCAATTTCCAGGCCAGCGGCGACGACATCCTCTCGCTCTCGGGCCGCGTCCCGGGCCTCTATGCCGAGACGACCACGGGCCGCATCTTCCCGCGCTTCTACATCCGCGGCCTCGGCAACATCGACTTCTACCTCGGCGCGTCGCAGCCGGTGTCGATCATCCAGGACGACGTCGTGCTCGAGCACGTCGTGCTGAAGTCGAACCCGGTCTACGACATGGACCAGGTGGAAGTGCTGCGCGGACCGCAGGGCTCGCTGTTCGGCCGCAACACCACGGCGGGCATCATCAAGGTCGACACCGTCAAGCCGACCGTCGACCGCTGGACCGGCCGCGCCAATGCCAGCTACGGCGAGTACAATTCGGTGAACGTCGATGCCGGCATCGGCGGCCCGATCATCCAGGACAAGCTGGCGATCCGCGTCTCGGGCCTCTACCAGCGCCGCGACGACTGGGTGGACAACGTCTACAGCGGCCCCAGCGCCGACGGCACCGTCTCGCCCAAGAAGAACGCCATGGGCGGCTTCGAGGAGCGTGACGCCCGCGTTCAGCTGCTGCTCGCTCCGGTGGACAGCAACTTTTCGATGCTGACCAGCTTCCATGCCCGTAGCTACGACGGCACCTCGACGATCTTCCACCGCGCCGCGTTCACCAAGGGCTCCAACGACGTCAGTGCCGAGCCGCGCGACAAGATCGCCCTCGACGAGGCGCACGACAACCCGCAGGGCTACGACACTTACGGCGCATCGAACCGCATCGCGCTCGACTTCGGCCCGGTCACGCTGACCTCGATCTCGGCGTGGGAGACGACCAAGGGCTACAGCCGCGGCGACACCGACGGCGGCGCGGGCGCCGACTATCCGGTGAACGGCGTGGCCAACGGCTTCGGCCAGTCGCAGGGCAATGTGCGCGATCTCGACCAGATCACGCAGGAGGTGCGCCTGTCGAGCAACGGCGACACCCGCTTCAAGTGGCAGGTCGGCGCCATGTGGTTCGAGGAACGCAACATCACCGACTTCTACCAGCGCGCGTTCTTCCTCAACCCGCCCGCCAACAACCCCAACAACTGGGTGCGCCTGCGCAACGAGAACACCAGCTGGGCCTTCTTCGGCCAGGCGAGCTACGAACTCGCGCCAGGCCTGACGGTGACCGCCGGTGGCCGTTACACCAACGACACCAAGAAGACCCGCCTGCTCAAGACCGCAGACACCGCCGCAGGCGTGGTGACCTATCGCGGCCGTCGCTACGTGCGCCTCTCGGACGAGAAGCCGAGCTGGGACGTCAGCGTCCTTTATGAAGCCAGCCCCGAGGTCAGCCTCTACGCCCGCGTCGCCACCGGCTTCCGTGGCCCGACCATCCAGGGCCGTTCGGCGGTGTTCAACTCGGACTTCACCACGGCGGATTCCGAAACGATTCTCTCGGGCGAGGCCGGCATCAAGACCCAACTGTTCGACAACCGCGTGCGTTTCAACCTGTCGGGCTTCGCCTACCGGGTGAAGGACATCCAGCTCAACGGCAACGACAGCGATGGCAACGGCGTGCTGTTCAACGCCGACAAGGCCAAGGCCTACGGCATGGAAGCCGAGCTGGAAGCGCGCCCGATCCCCAACCTCACGCTGACGGCGGGCGTCAGCCTGCTGCACACGGAGATCAAGGACAAGAACGTCTACGCGCAGGTCTGCGCCCTCAACGGCGTGGTCGTCTGCACGGTGCAGGACCCGACCATCACCGTGGCGGGCCGCGGCGTCTTCGCGCAGATCGACGGCAACCCGCTGCCCAACGCGCCGAAGTACACCGCCAACGTCACGGCGCGCTACGACGTGCCGCTGGGCAACGGCGACTCGCTGTTCGCGGCGACCGACTGGATGGTGCAGGGCTACACCAACTTCGTCCTCTACAAGACGGCGGAGTTCAATTCGAAGGATGACTTCGAGGGCGGCCTGAAGATCGGCTACACTGCTGCCGGCGGCCAGTACGAGATCGCCGCCTTCGCGCGCAACATCACCAATGAGAAGAACCTCAAGGGCGTGATCGAGAACTACATGGCGGCGGTGTTCAACGAACCGCGCGTCATCGGCGGCTCGATCTCGGGCAAGTTCTAAGGCAGGAGCGAGGGGCGCCGGTCTGGCAGGATCGGCGCCCTTCCCCTCACCGGCCCCGCAGCAGGCTGTCCTTGAGCGTGAGCTGCAGCGTGATGCTGCGCGGCGGGCTGGCGGTTCCCAGCACGTCGCCCTGCCGGGTGACCGACGTGCCCGTACCCGTCGCCGTCGCGCCGACCACCGATCCCGCGACGACGTAGAGCTTGTTGGTCAGGTTGCGCCCGATCAGCGCCACTTCCCACGGCTTGTTATCCCCGCCGTTCAGCGTGATCGCGCCGTTGAGCTGCCAGTACGACGACTGGTGGTTAAGCGGATTGGCCTCGGTTTGCGTGGTGTAGCTGCTGCTGTAGGCGGTATCGAGCGCCACCGTCCCGCCAAGGCTGGTCGAAAATTCGTGGTCGTAGGCCACGCCCGCCGTCAGCGAGAATTCGGGCGCGCGGAACAGGCGCTGGCCGGTCTGGTCCTGGTCCTGATAGGGATTGGCCGCCGTACCGTAAGTCGCTGCCGGCAGGCTCGGCGTGCGCGGATTGAGGTTGCATCCCGCCGCTACCGACTGGCCCGCGTAGCACCCGCCGATGAAATCGGTGTACTTCGAGTGATTGTACGCCGCCGCCGCGTTCACGGATAGGCCCGGCAAGGCGCTGGGCCGATAAGTCACGCTGGCCTCCACGCCCTCGATCTCCGCCCCGCCCGCGTTCTGGGTCAGCTGGGTGAACGAGGCATTGTCGTAGCGCGACAGCTGCAGGCCGGAATACTTGTAGTAGTATCCCACGAGGTCGAACATCACCTGCCGCCCGGCGAGGTAGCCCTTGATCCCCGCCTCCCCGCCCTTCGCGGTCATCTGCCCGTAGGACAGGTCCACACGCGGCGGGGTCTGGTTCGCCTGCGAGCGCAGGGTCGTGGGCACCGTGTTGAAGCCGCCGGAAGTGAATCCCTCGCGGTAGGCGGCGTAGAGCGTCAGGTTGGTGCTCGGCCGCCAGGTCAGCGTGACCTCAGGCGAGAAGTCGGTGTATTTGCGCTTCGGGTTCAGCACGTCGATCGGGCTGGCGTACGATGTGCCGTAAAGCGACTTCGTCTCCCACGAATAGCGCCCGCCCGCCGCCAGTTCGAGGTCCTCAACCAGCTTGTAGCGCGCCTGCCCGAACAGCGACGAGGCTTCGGTATGGACGTTGTAGTAGGTGGAGCCGACGAGGAACGGCGTCGTCGCCCCGCCGAAGTCCACCGCGAAGGCCTGCCGGATCTTGAAGTGCGCGTCCTGGTAGAACCCGCCAACGAGGAAGTTCAGCGGCCCGTCGAAGTCGGTCGCGAGGCGCAGTTCCTGGCTGAAACCGGTGGCGTCTATGTCGTTGGAGGCGCCGAAGTAGGTCGCGTTGGAGAAGGTGAACGGATCGACCGACTTCTCGCGCAATTGGTAATAGCCCGTGACCGACGACAGCGTCAGCGCCTCGCCAAGGTCCTGGTCGACCGAGAGCGAGGTCAGGAACTGGCTCGACTTGGCGAAGGGCACGCCGTCCTGCAGCGTCGGGTCCAGCGCGGTCATGCGCGCGGGCAGGATGACGCTGTAGAACTTGCGGTTCAACTCGCAGTCGATCGCGCCGGAAAGACGGCTCACGCCGCCGGGGCAGAACACGATCTGCGAGCCGCCGGTCGGCCCGACGCCGTCGCGCGTGCGCTTGCCATAGGCGATCTTGGCCTTGGCCCGCGTCCCGCCGCCGGCGGAATCGTAGGTCAGGGTGCCGCGCACGAAGACGTCCTCGGCGTTATAACTGTCCGCCGCCGGGCCGGGTGTCACCCCGGCGATGGGCACGGCGACATTCTGGAACCAGCCGTCTTCCTTGGAATAGTAGCCGACCACGCGCGCGCCGATGGTGTCAGTCAGCGGCGAGGACACGGTGCCTTCGACGTAGCGCTGGTCGCCCGCGAACTCATAGCCGGTGCGCAGCTTGGCCTCGAACACCTTGCCCGGGTCCTGCGAGGTCAGCGAGACGATGCCGCCGGGGCTGTTCTTGCCATAGAACAACGCCTGCGGGCCCTTGAGCACCTCGACCTGGCCGAGGTCGTACTGGCCAAGCCGGATCGCGTTACCGTAGCTGATCGGCACGCCGTCTATGTTGAGAGTGACGGCGGTCTCGGTCGAGGGATTGGAAATGCCCGAGCCGATGCCGCGCAGGTTGATCGAGCCGCCGACCTGATTCTGCGATTCCGCGATGACCAGCTGTGGCACCTGCTGGCTGATATTGGTCAGCGTCACCGTGGCGTAGCGCTCCAGCTGCTCCTTCGAGAGCGCGGAGACCGCCACCGGCACGTCGAGCAGGCGCTCGCTGCGCTTGCGGGCAGTGACGATGATGTCGCCGGACGTATCCTGGGCGGCCTGCTGCGCGGCGTCCGACTGCGCCTGCGCCGCTGGCATCGCCGCAAGGGTGCCGAACGCGGCCAGCGCGGTCCCGGCCGCAAGCCTTTGCGGGTTCCTCATAGTCCTCTCCTCCGACGACGTCCCTTTGCTGGACTGTCGCGGCGAAGGCTTCCACCTGAGTAGACAGTTGTCAACGCGGGCACCTCCAGAGAGGAGCGGCAGCGCGTCGTTATCGTTCCGGCGTTGCCGTAAGGGTCAAGCCCCGGCGAACGTCAGCGGGCAAAGGCTTTCAGTTCGGCGAGGCGGATGGCGCGGCCTGCAGTGGGGGTCATGGTCACCCGGATGCGGCTCGCCTCGACGGCGGACCAGGCTACTTGCGTGACCCCGTTGGCGAGTGGCGCCGTTCCGACCGCCACCTTGCGCCACCGTCCATCACGGAACACCTCCACGACGACGGTATGAGGCGCCGCATACTTGCCGTCGTCGGCAAAGAAGGCGAGTTCGGTACGGCCCAGCGTGACGGTCTTGCCGAAGTCTACCGCGTACCACTGCGGTTTTGTAGAAACCTCGGAATCCCAACCGTTCGGCAATTCCGGGTAGAACCACGCGCGGCCGTCGATGCCGTCGTGCAGCTTTTCAGCGTCGGTGCCCGAGGAGGCGTCAGGCTTCGGATAGGCGCCGCGCACGAGCTGGACCGCCAGGTTCTCCTCGCGCTCGATCGGCGCATTGGCCTTGCGCATGACCGGCACCTCGATGCGGCCGAGCTGCCCCTTGCGGGCGACTTCGCGGCCGTCCACCTCGATGGCGAGGCCCCTGCCCCGGCCGTAGTGCGTGCCGTCCGCGTCCCAGGTCACAGAGACTTCGTGGCCGTGGTAAGGCACTCGCTCGACGCGGAACCACGCCAGCGCCTGCGGGTCACCCGCCGCCGGCAGCAGCGGATTGACCTCCAGCACGTCGTCCGCGCGCGGGCGGATGCCGACGAGGCCGCTGAGGATCAGGTCGAGGTAGCCGGAGTGGAAGTAGTGATGGCTGCGGTCCAGCCCGACGATCGGTTTGCCGGTCTCGGGGTCGTAGTCTTCCTCGAGGTCCAGCTTGTCACCCTGGAAATGCATCTGGGTGTAGAGCCGCAGCTCGCGCATCCAGTCGCTGCGGGTGACAGGGCCGCGCTGGTCGTAGTGATCGAGCAGGTTGGCCATGCCGGTCAGCACCTGCGTGGTCTGGTAGGGCCACACGGGTCCGTTCCACTGGCACTCGCGCGCGGTGCCGAGGTAGCGGTACTGGCGCATGTAGTATTCGTAGTTCTTCTCGACCGTGCGCATCCCGGCCTTGCCGGCCAGCGAATTCGGGGCGAGCAGGTGCGTCCAGGCCTGTGAATACTTCGCCTCGTCGGGCACGAGATCGAACATCCACGGCAGGTAGCCGACCAGTTCGCGGTTACGGATCGGGTCCCAGTACTTGACGTATTCGTTGGTCAGCTGGTGCCGGTCGGTGAAGTGGCCGAGCTTCGGATTCCACAGGTCCGCGAGCACGCGCGTGCGCAGCGCTTCGGCGCGGCCGGCGTATTCCTTCGCCATCGCCGTGTCGCCCGCCAGCGTCGCCATGCGCGAAAGCGCGCGGGCGTTGGCGAACATGTAGCTGTTGACCGAGGGCCGGAAGGCGTCGCCGCCCCGGAAGCCGTCCTTGCCGCCCGATGCATCGATCGAGGAGACGGTGTACTCGGTCGCGTCCAGCAGCGGCTCGACGAAGTAGAGGCCCTTGTCGAAGTCGAACTTCTCGTCCCAGAGCCGGTAAACGTGGCGCATCGTCTTGAGATGCGCGAGCACCGCGTCGCGGTCGCCGTCGACGAGGTAGCGGCCCCAGACCGAGTCCGCCATGTGATCGGTGAAGTGGCGGTCGTTGCCGCCCTCGTACATGAAATTGATGTAGTCGTCGGTGAATCGGCGGTCGTTCAGCCAGCGTCCCTCGGCGATATGGAAGCCGCTCGCATCGTTGAGGCTGGCGAAGGGATGGCGCTGCCAGTCGACGTCGTCGGCGAACTCGGTGGTGATGTACCCCTGCGCGCCCAGATCGCGCTGGTGCGCGCGGAACAGGCCCCAGCGGTAGTAGTAGACCGCGTCGATCTTGGGATCGGAGGATTCGAAGAAGGGAATGCGCCCCTCGTACCAGGGAGCATCGTTGCCGAAGCGCGCCTTGGCGATGGCGGGGATGTCGAGGGTGGCGGCGGCCGTCGATGGCGCGGGAGCCGGCGGAGCCGCAGCCGTTGCGAGAAGCGCCGCGGCGGCGAGGATCATCCGGGTCTTCAAACGCATCGTCACCCCTTCAACAATACGTCGCCCCCGGCCGGAGCCGGAGACGACGATAATCACTTCAGGCGGCCGGCTCCCGGGTGTTGGGAGAGGAAGGAGCCCCGGGAGACCGGCCGCCTAGCCGGACAGGCTTACTTGAAGGTGAAGCGGGCGCCGACCGCGAAGGTGCGGGCCAGCTGCAGCGTACCGAGGTTGAACTGCTGCGAATTACCCGCATCGCCGTACTTGTAGTAGTTCTGCTGCTTCGACTTGGTGAGGTTCACCGCGTCGAAGGTGATGCCGACGTTGTCCAGGACGTTGAGGGTCAGCTGGAAGTCCAGGCTGTCCTCGGGCTTGTACCAGACGCCGATCGGGTTGGCGAAGAGACGGGCCTCGTTGTTGTGCAGGAAGCCCTTGCGCCAGATGTACGACAGGCGAGCGCTGACCGGGCCGTTGTCGTAAGCGAGCGTGGCGTTGTACGACAGCTTCGAGACGTTGAAGAAGGCCGACTGCGTCTGGGTGATGTTGCCAGCTTCATCCTGCTCGGGGATGTTCTGCTTGGAGTCCAGCACCGTCAGGCTTCCCTGGAAGCCCAGGCCCTTCAGCGGGCCCGGCAGGTAGCTCGGGAAGTAGGTCAGGCCCACTTCCACGCCCTTGAGCACACCGTCCGAAGCGTTCACCGGGCGCGTGATCGAGAAGTAGTCCGTGGCGCCGGCAACGATTCCGTTGTTGGGGATGTACTCCATCGACGTCAGCGGCACGACCAAACCGCTGATCTCGCGGCGGAAGGCGGTGACGGTGATCGCGCTGTTACGCTCGAAGTACCACTCCAGAGCAACGTCGTAGTTCTTCGAATGGGTGGGCTTCAGATCCGCCGTGCCGGCCGAGCCGCTGCCGTAACCCAGGTTGGTGAGATCGCCGACCAGCGCGTAGGTCGGGTTGATGTCGCCGAAGTTGGGACGACGCAGGGTTTCACCGTAGTTGAAGCGCAGGCGCAGGTTCGGCTCGATTTCGTAGCGAGCGGTGAAGCTGGGCAGGAACTTTTCGGACTGGCTGCCGCCGCGGGTCAGCGCGCTGTTGTTGTAGCGGTCGAAGAACTTCGAGTTGGTGACCACCGAGACATAGCGCACGCCGCCTTCGAGGTCGAGCGGACGACCGAAGATCGTCACCTGTCCGTCGGCCAGCAGGTAGCCCGACATCGTGCTTTCCTCGATGTCGAAGGTCTTTGCGAGCGACAGCGAGTCCGACGTCGGCAGCCCGTAGAGACCGCGCACGTAGTCGGCGTTGTCATGGAGCCAGTAGCCGTTCGCGAGCGTCCAGCTGCGGGGCACGTCGGCGATGCCGTCCATGAAGTCCGAGTTGGTGAACTGCGCGTCTTCGCCGAGCGAGGACAGCGGAACGCCCAGGTTGTTGGCGCTCTGCGTGCGGGTGTAGCTGGTCGCCGTGCGGCGATCGAAGCGCATGCCGCCCTTGATCCGGCGCAGGAAGCCCTCATCCCAGGTGTAGTAGCCGTCGAGCGTGACGGTGAAGGCGTCGCCCTCGTTCTTGTCGGCATTGTCGTAGAGCTGCGCGACGTTCCAGACGCTGGGATCGGTCAGGAGCGAGTCGTCGCTGAAGTGGTACGACGGGATGCCGCCGCCGGCGTTGAAGTCGACGTTGATCTGGTCGGCCACGCGGTCGGTGCGCATGGCGATGAACGAGGACTTGTTGACGCTGGTCTGGTAGGCGACGTCACCGATGATCTTGCCGCGATCGCCCAGGTCCCATTGCCCGTTCAGGGCATAGACGTAGCTGTCGGTGCGGTTCTTGGTGTAGTCGCCGCTGTTGAAGCCATAGACGTCGTTCGCGGTACGCGACTTGACGATGTTGGTGCCGTCGTAAAGCGTGGGCGACTGCGGGTCGGCCCAGAAGTCCACGAAGCTGAACTGCAGCGAGTTGAAGGTCTCGCCGCGGAAGCCGGCGTAGAACACTTCGGCGGTGTAGACCGAGCTAGAGTTCGGCGCCCACTGCAGGGCGATGTTGACCGAGGGACGTTCACGCTTGCCGTAGAGGTCCGAGGAGAACACCGCGTCGCGCGAGAGGTAGTACGGCACCTCGACGCCGTTGGAGAAGATCGTCGAGCCCGGCGTGGTCGGCAGGCCGGCGTTGAGGCCGGGCGTCCAGTTCACGTTGCCTTCGCCCGGGAAGATGCGCTCAAGCGGGGCCAAGCCCGAACCGGCCGGCGGATTCTCCGTCGCGAAGGGCACGAGGGCGCCCGCGGTGGTCGACATGTTACGGTACTTGGTGCGGCTCCACGAACCGTTCACCAGCAGGCCGATGTCGCCCACGCCGGTTTCCCAACGATCGCTGATCAGCAGCGCGGCGTTCGGATTATAGGTGTCGGCCTGCTCGTTGTAGATGCCGCGCACGAGGCCCGAGATCGCGAAACCGTCGAAGTCGAACGGACGGCGGGTCTTGACGTCGATCTGGCCGGCGAGACCGGTTTCGATCTGGTCAGCCGAGCGGGTCTTGTAGACGTCGACCTGCTTGACGAGGTTCGCCGAGATGTCCTGCAGCGCGAAGGACTGGCCGGTCGAGGTGAAGATGTTGCGGCCGTTGAGCGTGGTCAGCGGGTCGGAAAGACCGCGGATGGTCACGGTGCCGGCTTCGCCGCCGGCGCGGTCGGTGACCTGCACGCCGGTGACGCGCTGGAGCGCCTCGACGACGTTGTTGTCAGGCAGCTTGCCCACGTCCTCGGCCACGACCGAGTCCACGATCTGGATGTTTTCCTTGCGGACGTTCAGCGCGCCGACGATCGAGGCGCGCACGCCCGTCACGATGATGTCTTCCGCCGACGCGTCGCCGTCGCCGACGGCGTCCTGCGCGGGCGCGGCCTGAGGCGCGGCGTCCTGTGCATGGGCTACGCCCGAGCCCAGAACGAGCGCGAGAACGGATGCGGTGCAGAATGCGAATGGCTTGAGTGCCATGTATCAACCCTCCCAATGGGGCTGGTCGCTACCATGCCCCTCCAATTACTCCGGCTAGTTATTAGTCCGACTAATTCGTGGCAAGAGGAAAAACGCGAGAGCTGTCAAAAACCTTTCAGCAGTGTTGCTGATAGGTCGCATCCCCGCCAGAAATCGGGAGATTTCTGACGGGAAATGCTGATGGGCTGGATCAACCGGGAAGCCAGGCGCTCGCCGGATCGGCAGCGGCTGCGAGTCGTACGTTGTCGGAGGAATGGGCCAGCGCCTTGCCCGAGAACGCCTGCGAGACGAAGCGGACAGCCCCGCCCTTCGCGGCTTCGCGGCGGAAGCGGTCGGCGCCCGGTGCGGTGCCGGTCGCGGTGCGCGGCGCGAGGCTGACCGAACCGTCGGCGGCGGCCACCAGGCACTGGTCGGGCTTCATGATCGGCGCGAGTTGGACGGTGCCGTCGTCCGCGGGCCACGAGCGGAACTGCGTCTGCTCGATCGGACCGGTGCCGACCCGGAGGCGATCGCCCTCCAGAACGAGGTTAGCGCCGCGCTTCACCGCCGGAGCGAAGCGCTCGGGCAGCGGGCCGTTGCCGACCGGCACGCCAAAGTCGGGGTTGCCGTCCGCGCCGAAGTACAGGCGCTGCACGCGGGTGTCGCGGTCGGGGTTGTAGAGCGGGTCGCCTTCGATCGCCTCGTAGTCGCGGCCGTGGTAGACGAGGATATCATTACCCTGCTCGTCCACGGTGAAGCTGTTGTGGCCGGGCCCGTAGACCGAGGTCTCGCGGCAGGTGACGAAGACCGGCTCCTGCGACTTGGTCCAGGCGCGCGGGTCCATGATGTTGGCAGTCTCGTCCACGCTCAGCAAGCCCAGGCAATAGCGCGCGTCGGTTGCGCTGGCGGAGTAGGTCATGAACAGGCGCCCGTTCTTGACGATGAACGCCGAACCCTCGTTGACCTTGTAGCCGCGCACTTCCCAGTCGAACGTCGGCACCGTCAGGCGCGCGGGCGCGGCGGCGAGGGTCAGCGCGTCCTTCATCGGGGCGATGTAGACGTTGGAATTGGTGTCGATCCCCGGCTCGCGCTGCGCCCACGAGAAGTAGCGCACGCCGCGGTGTGTGAAGACGGTGGAATCCAGGTTGAAGCTGTCCCAGGGCGCCTTGAACTGGCCGAGCACCGACCAGTTGCCGGTCATCGGATCAGGGCCGTCACAGACCACGGCGAACGTGCGGATGCGGAACACGTCCTCGCCGCCGCCGCTCGGGCCGGCCGCGAAGTAGACGATCCAGCGCCCGTCGATGAAGTGCAGTTCCGGCGCCCACAGGAAGCCCGACATCGGCCCGCTTGCCTCATGGCGCCAGAGCACGCGCTCCCCGGCGGAGGCCAGCCCGGCGATGGTCTTCGCACGGCGCAGCGCGAGACGGTCGTACTCGGGCACGGAGCCCATCATGTAGTAGAAGCCGTCGTCATGGCGGAATATCTGGGTGTCGGCGCGCTGGCGCACGAGCGGGTTGATCGGCCAGGTAGGATTGGGACGGGTGGGCGCCGGCGAGCTGCCGAGAGCGGCGGTGCCGGGGTTCGTGCAGGCGAGCGGCAGCAGTGAGGCCGCGGCGGCGAAAGTGCGGCGCGATAGAAGCATCGTCATGTCGTCCTCTCCGGTGTTCATGTCGGTCTAGGTGTCGTCTAGGTGCCGTTCGGGCTTACCTAAAAAGGACGCCCCGGCACTAGGGCCGGGGCGCCGTCAGGTGGGTCTCAGTATTGGGCTGTGGGCCACCCGTCCGCGTCCCAGCGAACCGGAGCAATGCGCAGTTTCGGGGCGCCTTTGTCCTGCTTGTCGTAGGCGTGGTAGACGACGTAGGTGGTGCCGTCCTTGTCGGTGAAGGCGCCGGCATGGCCGGGGCCGCGGAAGCGCTGCTGCTCCTGCAGGTCGGCGCGCAGGAAGATGCTGCCGCCGCCCTGCATCATGTCGCTGCCGTCCTTGCCGAGGTAGGGTCCGGTGACCTTCTTCGAGCGGCCGACCACGGTATAGTAGGTGCTGTTCACGCCCTTGCAGCAGTAGTCGTAGGACGCGAGGAGGTAGTACCAGCCCCCGTGCGGGATGATGAACGGCGCCTCGATCGGCGCGGGTCCTCCCGCCGGAGCGGGGCGGCGCGCGATCGAGTAGGGCTCGGTCCCGGGAGCGGGCTTGCCGGTCTTCGGATCGAGTGGGAAGAGCTTGATACCGCTCCAGAAACTGCCGAGCGACAGCCATTGGCGTCCCTGCGCGTCGACCACGAAGTTGGGGTCGATCGCGTTGAAATCGTCCTCCTTCATGGACATGACGACGAGGCCCTGGTCCTTCCACTTCGCCTTCGCGCCCAGCGTGGGACTGGTGGCGAGGCCGATGGCGGAGCGGTTCGAACCGAAGGTCGAGACCGAGTAGTAGAGCCGGTACTCGCCATTCACGTAACTGATGTCAGGCGCCCAGATGCCTTCGGTGCCGGGGACGGCCTCCTTGGCCCAAGCGGGAATCTCGGCGAAGACGGCACCCCCGTCGGTCCAGGTCTTCAGGTCCTTGGAGGTCCTGATCCCGATGTATTTGCCCACGGTGCTGAGCACGTAATAAGTGTCACCCTCGCGGATGATGACCGGGTCGTGCACGGTGAGGTCGCCGGTCAGCTGCGAGTTGAGCGTCGGCAGGGGCGCGGTGTCCTGCGCCAAAGCCGGCGCAAGTGCCGCGCTGGAAAATCCCAGCGCGGCAAGGGTTAGGAGCCAGCTCTTCATTGCAGTTCGAGCACGACGACCGACTTCGCCGGCAGCGTGACGACGAGGTTGCCGCCCTGCACGCTCGCGCCGGTGAAGGGGACAGGCTTGACCACGTCGGGCGCGTCGAAGGTGTTGTGCGAGTTGATAGCCGACGCCGTCAGCACCCTGCCCGTCACATCGGAAGGCGAAATGCCACCCAGCTTGATGGTCACGGTGTTGGGCTGGTTGGGATCGAGGTTCGACAGGCCGACATGGACCTTGCCGTCCTTGCCCTTCACCGCCGAGCCGCTCACGGCCGGCATCGTGAACTCGTCCTTGGCGTACCAGGGGGACTTGATCTCGATCGGCAGCACGGTCGCATCCTGCCACGGCTTGTACATCTCGAAGACGTGATAGGTGGGCGTCAGCACCATCTTGTTGCCGTCCGCGAAGATCATCGCCTGGAGCACGTTCACCATCTGCGCGATGGCGGTCATGCGCACGCGGTCGGCGTGCTTGGCGAAGATGTCGAGGTGGACGGACGCGATCAGCGCATCGCGCAGGGTGTTCTGCTGGCGCAGGAAGCCCGGGTGCGTGCCCGGGTCCTGTGCGTACCAGGAGCCCCACTCGTCGACCGCGAGGAAGACGCGCTTCTCGGGATCGTACTTGTCCATGATCGCCGAGTGCTTGGTGATCAGCTCGTCCATGTGGCGCGCGCCGGTCAGCGCATCGGCCCAGCCATGCTCGTCAAAGTCGACGGCGGGCGCACGCGGCGGCCAGCCACCGGCGGGGTGGACATAGTAGTGCAGCGAAACGCCGTCGAGCTGCGGGGCCGCGACGCGCATCATCGTCTCGGTCCAGTTGTAGTCGTCGACGTTGGCGCCGGCGGCGACCTTCAGGATCTTGGTGCCGGCCGGCGGCTTGATAAAGGTGGCGTAGCGGCGGGTTTCGTCGGCAGCGAACTCGGGCCGCATGTTGCCGCCGCAGCCCCACAGCTCGTTGCCGACGCCGAAGTACTGGATCTTCCAGGGCTCCTTGTGGCCGTTCTTCGCGCGCTCGTCGGCCAGAGAACCGGCGGGCGAGGTCATGTATTCGACCCACTCGGCCATTTCGCGCGGGGTGCCGTTGCCGACGTTGCCGGCGATGTAGGCTTCCGCGCCGACCTGGCGGATCAGCTCGAAGAACTCGTGCGTGCCGACGGTGTTGGGCTCGGTGACGCCGCCCCAGTGGGTGTTGATCTTGACCGGGCGCTTGTTCTGCGGGCCGATGCCTTCACGCCAGTTGTACTCGTCGGCGAAGCAGCCGCCGGGCCAGCGGATCACAGGCACCGACAGGTCGCGCAGCGCCTGAACGACGTCGTTGCGGAAGCCGTTAGTGTTCGGGATCTTGCTGTTCTTGCCGACCCACAGGCCGCCGTAGATGCCCGTGCCGAGGTGCTCGGCGAACTGGGTGAAGACTTCCTTGTGGTAGACCGGGCCGGGCTTGTCGGCCTCGATCGTGGCGGTGGTGGGCTGGCCGCCGGTATCGGCCTGTGCCGTGCCGGTCAGCGCGGTGGCCGCCATCAGCATGGCCAGCGTAGTGCGACGAATGGTCTTCATCATGTCCTGTCCCCTCCCTGGGGTTGTCAGTCGTGGAATGCTTCGACGGTCTGGCGATTGCCGCGCAGGAATGCGTCGGCGACGAGACGGAGTGGCGCGATGTCGGCATCACTGCGGCCGCCCCGGATGAGGTTCGCGAAACGGGCGTAGAGGCCCGGATACTCAAGGTCCTCGTTGTGCTCGGTGCCGCTCGGCAGCGTCAGCACCGCGCCGCCATGCGAGAGCTTGAGCGTGCCCGCGTCGGTCTCGACAATGATGTCCCACGACTGCGGGCCGGTCTGGCGCCAATCGAGGTCCATGTGGATTTCGGCCCCGGCGGTGTCGCGGAACTGGATGTCGGCGGCAATCGGCGCGGCCCGGTTGGCCGGGATCTCCAGTGTCGCGGCCTTGAGGAAGATCGGGCGCGGCAGGATGTGCGTCACGATCGAGAGCGCGTTGATGCCCGGATCGAAGACGCCGAGGCCGCCCGGCTCCCAGATCCACGCCTGGCCCGGATGCCAGACGCGAACGTCCTCGCGCCAGATGATCTTCGCGCTCTTGACCGTGCGTTCCGCCAGCCACGCACGGGCCGGGCCGACACCGGCGGCGAAGCGCGAGTGCCAGGAGGCGAACAGTGTCACCCCCACCTTGTCGGCGCGGCTTTCGAGCGCGGCGACTTCGGCCAGCGTCGCGCCCGGCGGCTTTTCCAGGAACACGTGCATGCCCTTAGCCAGCGCCAGCGTGGCCAGATCGTAGCGCACCTGCGGCGGCGTGCAGAGCGCCACGGCGTCGACCGCCGGGCCACTCTCGATCAGCTCCTCGAGGGTGTCGAAATGCGGAATGCCTTCCGGACCCTTGTGGTGCGGGCTGACCGTCGCGGCGAGGCTGAACGCCGCGTTGCCGTTGATCGCGGGGATGTGTTGGTCGCGCGCGATCTTGCCGACGCCGACGATGGCGATGCGGATCGGATCCATGCTCAGAGCGACTTCACGGTCGTCGTCGGTTCTTCCGAAGCGGCGGCGCGGGCCAACGGGTTCGACACGGGCAGCGTGAAGGGCGCAGCGGCGATTTCGAAGACGTCGCCTTCCTCGGTGGTCACGCCATCAGCGAACGACAGCGTCGCGGTGCCGAAGAAGTGGACATGCACGTCGCCGGGGCGGCGGAACAGGTCGTACTTGAAGTGGTGATGCTCCAGGTTGGCGAACGTGTGCGACATGTTGTCTTCGCCCGAGAGGAAGGGCTTTTCCCAGATCGTCTCGCCATTGCGGACGACCTTGCTGGTGCCCTCGATCTTCTGCGGCGGGGTGCCGAGCAGCAGTTCCGGGCCAAGCGCGGCCTGGCGCAGCTTCGAGTGGGCGAGCCAGAGGTAGTTGTGGCGCTCGGTCACGTGGTCCGAGAACTCGTTGGCGAGCGCGAGGCCGAGGCGGTACGCGGTGCCGTCCTCGCCGATCAGGTAGATACCGGCCAGCTCAGGCTCCTCGCCGCCATCCTTGGCGAAGGCGGGCATGACGAGCGCTTCGCCGGGGCCGACGAGCAGCTGGCCGTCACCCTTGTAGAACCACTCGGGCTGCTGGCCCTCGGTGCCCTCAGCGGGCTTGCCGCCCTCGAGGCCCTCGAGGAACATGCGCATGGAATCGGTCAGGTTGCTGCCCGAGGACGCCGCCTGGTGCATCTTGTCGCGGCCTTCGGCGGAACCGAGGTGCGTGAGGCCCGTGCCGGTCATCAGCAGGTGCGCCGAATCGTCGTGGTCGATCGGGGCGAGGAGGTTTCCGGCGGCGAATTCGGCGGCGATGTCGATCGCTTCGCCCTGCCCGCATGCCTTCGCGGCTTCGGTCAGCGTCACGCCTTCGGCGATGGCGCGCAGCGCGAGTTCGCGGGTCGAGGTGACGCCCGGAAGGATGTGGGCTGCATCGCCCTCGGCAAGGATGACGGAACGTGCGCCGTCGGCGCTGCGATGCTGGAGCAGGCGAAGGTAGGTCATGGGGTCTCTCCCGAGGGGATTCTTGGCCCTGCCGCTGCGCTCCTTCTTGTGAGGAGCGCAGCGGGGACTGGCTGGGATCAGTTGAGGGTAAGCGTACCGTCGATCAGGCGCGGGGCGCCGTCACCGAAGGCATCGTCGCGCAGTTCGGGCGGAAGCACGCCCTGCGCGAGGTTCTGGTAGCTGACCGGACGCAGGAAGCGGTCGATCGCCATGCTGCCGACCGACGTGGTGCGCGGGTCGGAGGTCGAGGGGAACGGGCCGCCGTGGACCATCGCGTGGCACACTTCGACGCCGGTCGGCCAACCGTTGGCAAGGATGCGGCCGACCTTGCGCTCCAGCACGGGCAGCAGGCGCGAGGCAGTGCCCTCGTCCGCATCGTCCATGTGCAGAGTGGCGGTCAGCTGGCCTTCCAAGCCCTCGAGCAGGGTCAGCAGCTCGGCTTCGTCCTTGGCGCGCACGACGATCGAGGCCGCGCCGAAGACTTCGTTGCCGGCTTCCTTGTCGGCCAGGAACTGCGCCGCCGTGGTCTGGAACAGCGCGGCGCCGCCGGTGGTGCGGCTGCCTTCCTCGCCCTTGGCGACCGTCTCGACGCCCGGCAGGCCGGAGAGCGTCTCGACGCCCTTGGCGTAGGCGGCAGCGATGCCGGCGGTCAGCATGGTCTGCGGCTTGGCTTCGGTGACCGCGCCCGAGGCAGCGGCGATGAAGGCGTCAAGCCCCTCGCCCTCGATCGCGAGGATCAGGCCGGGGTTGGTGCAGAACTGGCCGGCGCCCATGGTGAGCGAGCCGACGAACGCGGTGCCCAGCGCCGAGCCGCGCGCCTTCAGCGCCTCGGGGAGCAGCAGGACGGGGTTGATGCTCGACATTTCGGCATAGACCGGGATCGGCACTTCGCGGGCCTGGGCCAGCTTGGCGAGGGCGAGACCGCCGCCGCGCGAACCGGTGAAGCCGACGGCCATGATGTGCGGGTTCTGCACCAGCGCGGCGCCAAGCTCGTTTGACGGACCGGCAAGGTGCTGGAACACGCCTTCGGGCAGGCCCGAATCCTTGACCGCCTTGCTGATCGCGGCTGCGACGAGGCCGCCGGTGATCGGGTGCGCCGGGTGACCCTTGACCACGACCGGGCAACCGGCCGCGAGCGCCGAGGCAGTGTCACCGCCGGCGGTCGAGAAGGCGAGCGGGAAGTTTGAAGCGCCGAACACGGCGACCGGGCCGACCGGGATCATGCGCAGGCGCAGGTCCGGACGGGGAAGCGCACGCTCGGGCAGCGCCGGGTCGATGCGCAGCTGCTGCCACAGGCCCTTGCGGACATAGTCGGCGAACATGCGCAGCTGGCCCATGGTACGGCCACGCTCACCTTCGCTGCGCGCACGCGGCAGACCGCTCTCGGCAGTATAGGCGTCGAGCAGCGAATCGCCGATGGCGAGGATCTCGTCCGCGATTCGCTCGAGGAACGCGGCGCGCTCCTCGCGGCTGGTCGCGCGGTAGGTGTCGAACGCGGAAGCCGCGGCGGCGCAAGCCGCCTCGACGTCGGCGGCCGTGCTCACGGGAAGGGGCTCGCCATGCGGCTCGCCGGTGGAAGCGACGATGGAACGGAACTCGGTCATCTGGGGTCTCCCTATTTACTCCGACATATTCGGCCCGATCAGGAAACGCAATGTTTGTCGTTCCTTCTCGTGGAAAGGACTGTTAGTTTCGATATCGGAGGATCTCGTGACAGTGTCAGAAGCCGATTATACGAATACCGACGCAAACGCGAGGCAGGGCGAAGAATCGCGAGGACCGGGACGCAGGCTCCACGGTGCGATCGCGCATAAACTGGGCACGGCCATCTTGTCGGGCAAATATGCCCCCGGAGACATTCTTTCGGGCGAAGTCGCCTTCGCCGAGGAACTGCAGGTCTCGCGCAGCGCCTACCGCGAGGCGATCCAGGTGCTTTCCGCCAAGGGTCTCGTCGCGAGCCGGCCCAAGGCCGGCACCCGCGTCCTGCCCCGCGACCGCTGGAACCTGCTCGACCCTGAAGTGCTCGGTTGGGCCTTCACCGGAGAGCCCGATATCGAATTCGTGCGCAGCCTCTTCGAACTGCGCGCCATCGTCGAGCCGGCCGCCGCGCGCCTGGCCGCCCAACGTCGCGACAAGGTCGACCTCAAGGCCATGAAGGACGCGCTTACCGCCATGCGCCGCCATACCCTCACCACCGAGGCCGGGCGCGCGGCGGACCGCGATTTCCACAAGGCGATCCTGCAGGCGACGCGCAACGATGCCCTGCTCGTTCTCAGCGCCTCCATCGGCGCGGCGGTGAACTGGACTACCCAGTTCAAGCAGCGCGCCCGCGCCCTGCCGCGCAATCCTATCCCCGACCACGTGCGGGTCTATGACGCTATCGCGAACGGGGATGCGGCCGGCGCTGCCGAGGCGATGAACGTGCTGGTGGACCTGGCGCTCGAGGATACCCGCAGCTCGATGGAAGAGAAGTAACGGGGAAGACCTGGACCATCGCGCCAGGCCTTCCCTTTCCTGACCTCTGAAACGAAAAAAACCCGGCGATCTCTCGCCGGGTTTTTTTCGTTTGTCCAATCTCGGCCCTACTCGGCCGCGACAGGCACCGGGTCCGGCACCGCGTTGGTCACCCTGCTCCCCCACAGCGCATAGAACAGCACATAGAGTTCGCATGCCGCGGTCAGGAGGAACGAGGTCTGAAGGCCGTAGTTGTCGGCGATCCAGCCCTGCACGATCACCAGCGAGCCGCCGGCGATGGCCATGACCAGAAGGCCCGAGCCCTCCTCGGTCAACGGGCCGAGGCCCTTGATACCGAGGGTGAAGATGGTCGGGAACATGATCGAGTGGAACAGGCCGACGAGGATCAGCGACCACATCGCGACCGGGCCGGTGGTGAACACCGTGACCATCATCACCACGAAGGCGCCGACCGAGAACACCGCCAGTACCTTGCCGGCATCGAAGCGCTGCATGATCGCGGAGCCGGCGAAGCGACCCAGCATCATGCCGCCCCACAGGAAGGTCAGGTACTTGCCCGCCTGCTCGTGGGTGAGGTTGGCGATCTGCGGCTGGCTGACGAAGTTGACGAAGAGGTTGGCGACGCCGATTTCCGCGATCAGGTAGATGAAGATCGCGGGGATACCGAACACGAGGTTGCGGTGATTCCAGAGCGACAGGCCCTTGCGCTCCTCCTTGGCGGCGCGCGAACCGGCCGAGCCCATGGCAGGCAGCGGGAACTTGGCGATGATGACCGCGAGGATCACCAGCACCGCCGCAACGAGCGCGTAAGGCAGCAGCACGGACTGCGCGTCGGCGAGGCGTTCAGCGTCGGTGAGGACCGTGCCGACGGCCGAAGTGCCGCTCTTGGAACGGCCGAGGATCAGGTAGGCGCCGAACAGCGGGGCAAGCATGGTGCCCGCCGAATTCAGGGCCTGCACCAGGTTGAGGCGCGAGGATGCGGTCTCGGGGTTGCCCACGACGGCGACATACGGGTTCGCGGCCACCTGCAGCAGGGTGATGCCGCTGGCGATGACGAACAGCATGACCAGCGTCACGCCGTAGGACGGGATGCTGGCGGCTAGCATCATGCCAAGTGCGCCGGCAGCCATGATGAGCAGGCCGATGACGAGCGACTTCTGATAACCTACCCGCTCGATCAGCTTGGCCGAGGGAATCGAGGCTACGAAGTAGGCGATGAACCACACCGATTCGATCAGTGTCGTCTGCGTGTAACTAAGGTCGAACACGCTGCGCAGATGCGGCAGCAGCGTGTTGTTGATGACGGTTATGAACCCCCACATGAAGAACAGGCTGGCGAGCAGCGTGAGCGCAGGGCCGTAGCGGACGCCGGCCGTCTGCGCGTGGACCACGGGGGCGTCTCCGGACGAGACCACTGGGGGCATGACATTCCTCTCAAAAACTCAAAGCCGTCGACCTGTGGCAAACCGGCTTGCGCTCGTTCTATTTGTCGGACTATATGCGCGACACGATGCCGTCAATGGTCCGCGACGGCACGGTGCTAACAGAAATCGATACTTGGACAACAGGTAGGAGCTAGGGAATGAGGAACGTGGGCAGAGGCTTCAGGACTGTAGCGGCGGTATCCGCGCTCGCCTTCACTCTCTCGGCCGGACAGGCGCTGGCGGCTGACGCCACGCAGGCTTCCGCCGGTAAGCTTTCCAACGGCACCGACGTGCGAGCGGTGACGCTGACGGCCGCGAACGGCGTCTCGGCGACGATCCTCACCTACGGCGCAACGCTGTGGAAGCTGATGGCCCCGGACCGCGACGGCAAGGTCGCCGACGTCCTGCTCGCCTACGGTGACGTTGCCGGCTTCGAGAAGAAGCCCAACTACTGGGGCGCGACCATCGGCCGCTACGGCAACCGCATCGCCGGCGGCAAGTTCACGCTGGACGGCAAGACCTACCAGCTTCCGCAGAACGACCACGGCCAGTCGCTGCACGGCGGCGGCAAGGGCTTCGACGTCCAGAACTGGAAGGTCGAGTCGGTCAAGTCGGGCAAGGTGGCCACGGCAGTCTTCTCACTCGTCAGCCCCGACGGCGACTCGGGCTACCCCGGCACGATCAAGACCAAGGTCACCTATTCGCTCGACGAAAGCGGCAACCTGCAGATCGTCTTCGACGCCACGACCGACAAGCCGACCGTGCTCAACATGACCAACCACGCCATTTTCAACATGGCGGGCGAAGGGTCAGAGCGCGACGCGATGACGAACGTCCTGACCATCCCCGCAAGCCGCTACACCCCGGTGGACCACAAGCTGATCCCGACCGGCGAACTCCGCGCCGTCGCAGGCAGCCCTTTCGACTTCACCAAGGGCAAGGCCGTGTCCATCGGCCTGCGCGACGGCAAGGACCAGCAGATCGTCTTCGGCCGCGGCTTCGACCACAACTTCGCGCTGGACAAGGGCCAGACGAACACCCCCGAACTGTCCGCCCGTCTGGAGGATCCCGTGTCGGGTCGCGTCCTCGAAGTGCTGAGCACCGAGCCGGGCGTGCAGTTCTACTCCGGCAATTTCCTCGATGGCACGTTCATCGGCAAGGAAGGCCACCTCTACCGCATGGGCGACGGCATCGCGCTGGAACCGCAGAAGTTCCCCGATGCCCCGAACCATGCCGACTTCCCGTCCACTCGCGTAGATCCCGGCAAGCCCTACCGGCATGTCATGATCTACCGCGTGTCCACCTCTCCGCGCTGATCCGAACGAAACGAACGCCCCATGACCGAAAACACCGCACCCAAGCTCCGCTCGCGCGCCTGGTTCGACAATCCCGACAACATCGACATGACGTCGCTCTATCTCGAGCGATACCTGAACTTCGGCCTCAGCCTCGAGGAACTGCGTTCGGGCAAGCCGATCATCGGTATCGCCCAGACCGGCAGTGACCTCTCGCCCTGCAACCGCCACCACCTCGTGCTGGCAGAGCGCATCCGCGAAGGCATCCGCGAGCAGGGCGGCATCGCCCTGGAGTTCCCGGTCCACCCGATCCAGGAAACCGGCAAACGCCCGACCGCCGGGCTCGACCGCAACCTTGCCTACCTAGCGCTGGTCGAGGCGATCTACGGCTACCCGCTCGACGGCGTGGTGCTGACCACGGGGTGCGACAAGACCACCCCGGCGCTGCTGATGGCTGCCGCTACGGTCAACATCCCAGCGATCGCGCTTTCGGTCGGCCCTATGCTCAACGGCTGGCACAAGGGCGAGCGTACCGGCTCGGGCACGATCGTGTGGAAGGGCCGCCAGATGATGGCGGCGGGCGAACTCGACGCTGAGGGCTTCATCAAGCTCGTCGCCTCGTCGGCGCCCTCGACCGGCTACTGCAACACCATGGGCACGGCGACGACGATGAACTCGCTCGCCGAGGCTCTGGGCATGATGCTTCCCGCCTCCGCCGCGATCCCCGCGCCTTACCGCGACCGTCAGGAATGCGCATGGCGCACCGGCAAGCGCATCGTCGACATGGTGCATGAGGACCTCAAGCCCTCCGACATCCTGACGCTCGACGCGTTCCACAACGCGATCGTCGTCAACGCCGCGATCGGCGGTTCGACCAACGCGCCGATCCACCTTGCCGCGATCGCACGCCACATCGGCGTCGACCTGCCGCTCAAGGACTGGGAGCGCCTCGGCCACAAGATCCCGCTGCTGGTGAACCTGCAGCCTGCCGGTGAATACCTCGGCGAGGACTATTACCGTGCGGGCGGCGTGCCCGCCGTGGTCGCGCAGCTGATCGGCCAGGGCCTGATCAACGAAGGCGCGATGACAGTCAACGGCAAGACCATCGGCGACAACTGCCGCGACGCCACCATCGAGGACGACAAGGTCATCAAGACCTTTGACACTCCTCTGGTCGAAGAAGCCGGCTTCCTGGTCCTGTCGGGCAACCTGTTCGATGCGGCGATCATGAAGACCAGCGTAATCTCGCCCGAGTTCCGCGACCGCTACCTCTCGAACCCCGACGATCCGGAGGCCTTCGAAGGCCCGGCCGTGGTGTTCGACGGTCCCGAGGACTACCATCACCGCATCGACGATCCCTCGGTCGGCATCACGCCCGAGACGCTGATGTTCATGCGCGGCGCCGGCCCGATCGGCTACCCGGGCGCGGCGGAAGTCGTGAACATGCGTCCGCCTTCGTACCTCATCACCGAGGGCGTCCACGCCCTGCCCTGCATCGGCGACGGACGCCAGTCGGGTACTTCGGGCAGCCCCTCGATCCTCAACGCCTCGCCCGAAGCGGCGGCGATGGGCGGCCTCGCGCTGCTCAAGACCGGCGACCGCGTGCGCATGGACCTTAAGAAAGGCACCGTGGACGTGCTCATTTCCGACGAGGAGATGGCCCAGCGCCGCGCCGACCTCGAAGCCAAGGGCGGCTACCCCTACCCGGCCTCGCAGACTCCGTGGCAGGAAATCCAGCGCGCGCTCGTAGGCCAGATGGACACCGGCGCGATCCTGGAAGGTGCTGAGAAGTACCAGCGCATCGCCCAGACCATGGGCCTCCCGCGCGACAACCACTGATGTGAACACGGGTCGGCGTTCTGAACCGCGCCGGCCCGCTCCCCACCCGTTCTTCGTGATTCTGTCCGACCGGGGACCGGGTGGGGGCTCCAACCCATACCGAGGGAGAGAACGGATGCCGCTCTGGCGCAAGATCGAGCGCGACGTGCGCGATACCCTGGGCGAAGGCGCGCTATGGAGTGCCCGCGACGGGGCATTCTATTGGGTCGACATCCTCGCCCCGGCGCTCAACCGCCTCAGCCTTTCCAATAATTCCATCACGCGCTGGGACATGCCTGCCCCCCTCGGCTGGGTGGCCGAGCGCGTTTCGGGCGGGCTCATCGGCGGCTTTCGCGACGGCGTTGCGGCGATCACGCTCGACCCGCTGACGGTGGGCGAGCGCTCCGATCCAGAACCCCACCTCCCCGGCAACCGCATGAACGACGGCAAGGCCGACCGCCACGGGGCGATCTGGTGCGGCACCATGGACATGGCCGAGGAGGAAGTCACCGGCTCGCTCTACCGCCTCTCGCCCGGCGGCGACTGGCAGGTGATCGACACGGATTACACCGTGCCCAACGGCCCGGCGTTCTCGCCATGCGGGAACTGGATGTACCACGCGGATTCCGGCCGCCGTGTGATCTACCGCTTCGCGCTGACCGAGGGCGGGGTAGGCGAGCGACAGGAATTCGCCCGCTTCTCCGAAGAGGACGGCTATCCGGACGGGATGACCACCGACGCCGAGGGCTATCTCTGGTCCGCTCACTGGGACGGCGGGCGCATCACCCGCTTCGCCCCTGATGGCACGCGCGACCGCTCGATCGCGCTTCCGGCCAAGCGCATCACCAACATCGCGTTCGCCGGCGAGGGCCTGGACCGGATGTTCGTGACCTCGGCCTCGACCGGCCTGCCGGAGTCGGAGTTCGACGGGGCGCTCTACGAGGTCGATGCCGGCGTGACGGGCAACCCGGCCGGCACCTATCTAGGGTAAGTCGCCGGTATCCGGGGGCGGGCACAGGCCCGCCCCCGGACCGACCGCTCAGAACAGGACCAGCAGGCCCCGCGACGGGTCTACGAGACCTTCCCAGATCATCTTGCCCGCGACGTAGACGATCACCAGCAGGCCGACATAGGCGAGCCAGCGGTAGCGTTCGATCACCCGCGCCAGCACGTTGGCGGCAAGGCCCATCAGCGCGACGGACAGGATCAGGCCGATCGCGAGAATGCCGGGATGGTCACGCGCGGCGCCTGCGACGGCGAGCACGTTGTCGAGGCTCATGCTGACGTCCGCCACCGCAACCGCCCAGGCCGCTGCGGCAAAGGTACGCGGCGCGGATTTGGCGATGGTGGGGTCGACCTCACCGTCGCCTTCCGGACCGGCCCTCAGTTCGCGCCACATCTTCCACGCCACCCAGACCAGCAGCAGCCCTCCGGCGAAGACGAGGCCAACGACCTGCATGAGCTGGCTCACCACCAACGCGAAGGCGACGCGCAGGACCAGCGCGGCGATCACGCCGATCAGGATGACCTTGCGGCGCATGACCGGCGGCAGGCCCGCCGCCAGCGCACCCACGACGATGGCATTGTCCGCCGCCAGCATGATGTCGATCAGCACCACCTGCCCGAACGCGGCGAGCGCGGCGGGGGAGCCAATGTTGGAGAAATCGGCAACGATATGCTGCCACAGTTCGGTCATTCGGGGTCTTCCTTGTTGGTCCATGCGGCGCGCGCGGCGGCGAGGAGAAAGTCGGAGTAGCGCCACCCGGCAGCGGCGGCAGCAAGGGTCGAAAGGCTGTCCTCGTCCTCGCGGCCGGGCCTTCCGGCGCCGGTGAGGTTGGGCTTGGCGTTGACGTCGAACAGCAGGAACCGGCCATCCGCATCGGCGCGGCAGTCGATCCGCATGGTGGCGCGGATTTCGAGCAGCGCGGCGGCCTTCTCGCAGGCGGCCGTGACCGCCACGATGGCGGGATGGGCGCATTCCTCGCTCGTCAGCGCCGCGCTGTTACGGCTGACGGGTACGTCACCGTTGTAGGGCGCGACGTCTGCGACCTGGTCAAAGCGGCGTATCGGAGAGAGCGCGAAGGGAGCGGTTTCACCGGCTCGCGCGGCAGCTGGCAGGACGGTGATCGTGATCTCCTCGCCCGGCAGGAACTGCTCCAGCATGATCGCCGCGCCGAAGCGGCGGCTTGCCGCGAGGGCCGCGACCTGGAGGCTGAGCTGGTCGACGTCGCGGGCCACGCTCACTCCCTGACTGCCCCGTCCGCGCAAAGGCTTCACCACCAGCGGCAGGCTGTCCGCGAAGGGCGTGAGCAGCGCGGCTAGGTCGTCGGCATCGCCATCGATCAGCCATGAGCGCGCGACCGGCAGGCCCGCATCGCGAAGCCGGGCGTTAGTTTCCAGCTTGTCGTCGATGGCCTGCATTGCCTGCGGGTCCGGGCCGAGGATCCACGCGCAGCGGCTCGCGTCCTGAAGCGGGTGACCGGCAAAAACGACGGTATTTGCCCAGAGCAACGTCGCGCCGGCTGCGAGGGCATCGGCGATGCCTTCCGGCGTGTCCGGCCAGACCCAGTCGAACACGCGAACCGGATCGGGCTCCGCAACCGGCGTCACCACCGTACAGCCCGCCGAGACGAGCGCCGCGCCGATGTCGGCGCCGCTGTCCGAATAGCCGCCAGGCTTGGCCTCCTTGCGGGCGCCGTCGATCACCGGCGGTTCGAGCGCCTGGTAGAGGATGGCGATCTTCTGCTGGAGCGGGTCACGCGCTGTCATCGGCGGGTCCCATCATGCGGAAAGCGAACGGCGCGCCGGCTATCACCAGCATCACGCGCACGAGGTGGTGGACGATCACGAAGCCGGCTTCGAGGGACAGGCTGAGCGCGACCATGCTCATCTCCGCCACCCCGCCGGGCGAATAGGCCAGCGCGACGAGCGCCGGGTTGAGCCCCGTGCCCCACCCGATCGCGAATGACCAGCAGAACGTCACCACCAGCAGGATCGCCGTCGATCCCGCCGCCAGCATGAGCGTGCGCACCAGGGTGGAGAAGGACAGGCCGACGAAGCGGCAACCGATCGTCGCGCCCAGCCCCACCTGCGCGGCGGCGATGGCCCAGGCCGGGATATGGAAGTCGCTGAGGCCCGAGAGGTGGACGGCAGCGCTGACGAATAGAGGTCCCATCAGGTGCCACGCCGGCAGCCTCAGCGCCTTGCCCAGCGCTCCGCCGACGATCACGCAGCCGAGCGCCCACGGAAGCAGCGACCAGCTCGTCTGTCCCACTGCCTGTGCGGCGACCATGACCGGTGCGTGGGTTTCGGATTCGAAAGCGCGGATCAGGAAGGGCAGGATGAACACGACGAGGAAGATGCGGGCGCCGTGGATCAGGCCGATGGTCCGCTCGTCCGCGCCGCGTTCGGAGCCCATGACCACCATCTCGGCTATGCCGCCCGGCATTCCGGCGAAGTAGGCGGTCGGCGGGTCGAACTTGGCGACGCGGCGGAAGTAGAGGATGCAGGCGAAGGCCGAGGTCGCCAGGAACAGCGGCAGCAGTGCGATGGGCACGATCCACTGCATCGCCTGCGCGAACAGGCCGGGATGAAAGGCACTGCCCAGAACGACGCCGATCACCGCCGCCATCGGGCGGCGGGTGGCGCCCGAAGCCTCGATCGGCAGGCGCGCGATGCTCCCGCCCGCGCAGGCGATCATCGAGCCGAGCACCCACGGCAGCGGCGCGCCGATCGACCAGAACAGCGCGCCGCCAAAAGCGCCGAGCGCCACGGCGGCAAGGAAGCGCAGGACTATGCGCCGCGCTCCCCGGTCGGTCTTCGCGCCCTCTCCGGTCATCCGACGAACGGAAACGCCAGCACGAGCATGCCCACCACGGTCATCACCAGGCAGCACAGCGCCGCCGGAACCAGCGCGAAACGCTGGTGGTCGGCAAGGTCGACGCCCGCAATGCTGACCAACAGGTAGGTCGAGGGGACCAGAGGGCTGAGCAGGTGGACCGGCTGGCCCATCAGCGAGGCGCGGGCGATCGCGATCGGCTCTACGCCGTAGTGCGCACCAGCCTCGGCAAGGATCGGCAGCATCCCGAAGTAGAAGGCGTCGTTCGAGATGAAGAAGGTGAACGGCAGGCTCAGCAGCGCGGTGATCGGCGCCATGTAGGGGCCGAGGACCGGCGGGATGAAGTTCACGACCTCGTGGCTCATCGCGTCGACCATGCCGGTGCCCGAGAGGATGCCGGTGAAGATGCCCGCCGCGAAGATGAGCCCGACGACCGCCAGCACGTTGCCGGCATGGGCGGCGATGCGCTCCTTCTGCGCCGCGGTGTCGGGGTAGTTGGCGATCATGGCGATGGCGAAGGCCAGCATCATCAGAATCGGCAGCGGCAGCACGCCCCAGACCAGCAGGACCAGCAGCGCGACGACCAGTGCTGCGTTGAACCAGATCATCTTCGGACGGCGCGCTTCGGGATACTGCGACACGGCAAGGTCGCTTGCCTCCAAGGTCGAGGGCATCTCGATCGTACCGATGCGGCGGCGCTCCTTGCGGCCGAAGTGGATCGCAAGGCCGATCAGGAACACCAGGCCCGCGATCATGCCCGGGATCAGCGGCACGAACAGCGTGGCAGGATCGAGCTTGAGCGCGCTCGCCGCGCGCGCCGTGGGCCCGCCCCAGGGTGTCAGGTTCATCACGCCGCTGGTGACCATCAGCAGGCAGACGAGGTGCAGCCGGTTCATGTCGAAGCGCTTGTAGAGCGGCAGCATGGCGGCCATCGTGATGATGTAGGTCGTCGACCCGTCACCATCGAGGCTCACCAGCGCGCAGAGCACGACCGAGCCGATCAGGATGCGCATCGGGTCGCCATGCACCAGACGAATCAGCTTGCCGACCAGCGGGTCGAACAGGCCGGTGTCGGTCATGGTGCTGAAGAACAGGATGGCGAAGAGCAGCATGACGCCGGTCGGGGCGAGATTCTTCAACCCGTCGATCATCATTTCGCCGAGGCCGGAATGGAAGCCGGCGAGAAGCGCGAAAAGGGTCGGGACGACGATCAGCGCGACCAGCGGCGTCATCCGCTTGGTCATGATCAGCGTCATGAATGTGGCCACCATCAGGAAGCCGATCAGGGCAAGGCTCATGTTCGTCCTCGGTATGGTTAGGTAGGGTTCGGGTATCGCTAGGTGCGGTTCAGAACGTCACGCCGACGCGGGCTGAAAGCGTCTCGCCGTCGTCCTTGCCGGTGTAGGGGCCGGCGGCGTTGTCGGTGTTCCAGTGGATCGCATTGACCTGGAAACGGGTGAAACTGTTGAGATACCAGTTCACGCCCAGCGTCGCCGCCCAGCCATCGGCAGGGGTTACGATGTCGTCGAACTCAAGGTTTTCGTAGCGTGCGGTGACTTCGATCGCGCCGGGACCACCCTCGAATATCGAGCGCTTGACCTTGGGCTGGCCGAAGCTGCCGAGGCGCGGGTTGTAGGGCGGAAGGTCGCCTGTGATGAACCAGCCCCCGCTCATGCTCCAGGCCTTGGTCACGAAGTCGGGCCGCCCGTTGTCGAGCCGCGCATGGCGCTCGCCCGCTTCGGCCATGACCCAGATCGGGCCGGAATATCCTCCAAGTTCAACGCCATAGCCCGTTGTTCCGGTTCCACCGAGCAACGTGCCGGTCGAAACTCGCAGCGCCCCGTTGAAGCGGCCGCCGATCACGGTGTTGCGGGTCAGCGTGTTCTTGCCCGGGTTGAGCGCCTCGTCGAAGCCCCAGATACCAAGGTGGAGGACCTGCCGGTCGGACTTGATCGGGTTCCAGTGCGCGCGGCCCAGAACGGTGCGGTTGTCCGATGTCGACTGGTCGCCGTCGATGCGGTCGCCCGTCACCGTGAGCGAGGCGTGGCCGGTCTTCCAGAACAAGCGCGGCATGATGCCGAGACCGTAGAAGGCCCGCTGCGGGATGATCGCGGTGGCGACCACGGTACGCTCGAGGAACGGCGTCGAATCCGAGCCGGTCGAGCCCTCGAAGCTGCGGTCGTTGAACAGGTGGCCGATGCGCACGTCGTAGTCGAGGCCGGGCGAAATGCGGTTGCGCCAGCCCATGAAGGCGGTGACGACATCGACCTCGTTCTCCGAGAAGTCGCTTTCGAACTGGTAGAAGAAGTGGGTGCCAACAGTGCCCTCAAGGCCCATGCGCAGAGCGCGCATGCCGGTGGTGGTGAGGTTGCGGCCTTCGTAGTCCGACCCGAACGAGGTGCTGACGTCGGTGATGATGCGCCCGCGCGGCTTGAAGCTGAACATGCCGTCGGCGGAGTGGAACACCGGCAAGCCCTGGCCCCATTCCGTGCTGCCGCCCGCAGCAGCGACCGCTGCCGCGCGGATGCGCTCGACGTCGCGCTCTGCCGGACCGGGCGGGAGAAGCTGCGCCGCGTAGGGCTGCGTGACGATCGGCACCGGCGTGGTTTTGGCGGGCTCACCGGCGGCAAGTACCGGCGCGGGTGCCTGCTCGGGAGCCGCCGCTACGGTGCGCTCTGCCTCCAGCCTGTCGACCCGCTGGCGCAGCGAGGCGATCTCCGCGGCCTGCGCGCGTACGAGGTCGGCCAGTTCATCGCGCGTCGGCGCCTGCGCCAGCGCGGGAGTCGCCGCCGCCAGCGCGATTACCGCCGCGCCGGTCGAGAAAAGTCGGGTCATGGATTGGTTTTTCCGGAAAGCAGGATCGCGTTCCATTCGCGCAGGAAGCGCTCGCGGGTCAGGCGATCAAGGTTGACGAGAAGCTGCGGTCCGACGCGCACGACGCGTGCCTGCCCTGCAAGGAGACGACGCGCGGGAATGTCGCCGCGCACCGGCCAGAGGCTGTGCCGGGCAAGCTGGGCCTGTCCGGTACGGGAGAGAAGAAAATCGAGGAACAGGCGGGCAGCGGCCGGATGGCGCGCCTCGCGCGAGATGAAGGCGATGCGCGATGTCACCAGCGTGTAGTCCTGCGGAAACACCACGCCCAGGTCCGGGTTGCGCCGCGCCTGCTCGAGCGCATAGGAGCCGATGACATTGTAGGCGATGGCGAGCTTGCCGGATGCGACGCCGGCCAGCATCGGCCCAGTGTTGGTCGCAAGCACCGGCGTGGTCGCCGCGATCGCCTCCATCAGGCTGCGCGTGTCGCGGGTCGTCTGGAAGTCCTGCGAGAGATAGAGATACCCAGTGTTCGATCGCGCCGGGTCGAAAGTCGCGACCTTGCCGGTGAACTCGGCACGGCGGGCGCGCAGCAGCGTCTCGAGGTCCTGATGGCTGCGCGGGACCTGCGCGGCCGGCACCAGCTTGCGGTTGTAGACGATGCCGATCGGCTCGGCCGTCACGCCGAATCCCATGTTCTTCCACACCGCGGTATCGGGCAGCGATGGCTTCTCCGGGCTGGCGTACTGCTGCGCGTAACCGTCGTTGATGAGCTTGATCTGGAGGTCCATTGCCGAGGACCAGACGATGTCCGCCGAATACTGTTTCGCCCGCATCTCGCGCACGTAGCGGGCGTACATCTCGGTCGAGCCAATGTCGGCGTAGAACACCTGTATGCCGGGGTAAGCGCGCTTGAACGCCTCCACCACCGGAACGAGCTCGGCACGGTCGGCATTGGCGTAGATGCGTACCCGCCCCTCGGCGCGGGCATCGGCTATCGTCGTGTCGTAGGACCGGGGATAGCCCGCCGGGCGCTGCGGCGCGCTCGGTCGCTGCGCGCCCGCCGGCACCGCCAGGAGCGCCGCCAGAGCCAGGACAGGGGTGAAAATACGCATTGCCGGTTCCTCTCGCTTTCCGCCTCGAATGTCGGATAAGCAGTGGGCATGGCCTACGAGCGCAACCTGTCATTCACCTTTCACGGAAAATCTGCGTGAGAATCCTCATTGTGGAAGACGACGCCGCCCTCGCTCGGGGTGTTGTGTCGTTGCTGCGCACGGCCGGCCACGCGATCGACCATGTCGGCTGCGGCGAGGAAGCGCTGTCGGTCCTCTCCAGCGAGCCCTACTCGCTTGTCATCCTCGACGTCGGACTCCCAGATATCGACGGGTTCGAGGTACTGGCTCGCCTCCGCGCGCGCGGCGATCAGGCTCAGGTCCTGATGCTGACTGCTCGCGACGGCCTCGATGACCGTGTCCGCGGGCTCGACCTCGGCGCCGACGATTACTTGCGTAAACCCTTCGAGGTCGAAGAACTGGAAGCACGCGTCCGCGCCCTCGGCCGGCGGCGGGGCGGCGATGCGGCACCCGAAGTGCGGATCGGCGCGATGACCATCAACCGCTCGACGGGCCGGGTCGAAGTGGACGGGCGGCATGTGGAACTGCGCCGCCGCGAATGGTCGGTGCTCGAGGCATTGGCGGCGCGAGCCGGCCAGATCGTCTCACGCGAGACGCTGCAGGCCGAAGTCTTCGGTTTCGATGATCCCGTTGGCTCCAATGCGCTGGAAGTGAACGTGACGCGCCTGCGCAGCAAGCTGGCGCCTGATGGGCCGGCGATCCGCACCGTTCGCGGCGTCGGATACATGCTCGACCGGGCATGACCGGCGCTCTGGAGTCGAAACGAGCGGTATCGCTGCGCCATCGCTTGCTCGCCGCGATGATGGGCCCTCTGGTTATCCCGGCGCTGGCGCTGGGATTGATAGGCTGGGTTCTGATCTCGGACGTCGTGCGCCGCACCAACGACCGCGTACTCGGGGGGGCGCTTGGTGCCATCGCCGAAACGGTTCAAGTAGAGCGCGGTGAAGTCACGCTGGATCTCCCGCCCGCCGCCTTCGGCATGCTGGAGAACTCCGAGCGCGACAATGTCTATTACCGTATCGCGGTGGGCGACCGGATGCTCACCGGCTATCCCGACCTCCCGGCACCGGACGTCGCCGTGCTTTCCGCCGAGCGCCCGCGCTTCCGCTTTGCCGACTATCGCGGACAGCGCATCCGCATCGCCGAAATCCGGCGCGATCTGCCCCGCATCCAGGCACCAGTCGTCGTGCAGGTGGCTGAAACGCTCGAGAACCGGCGCTCGCTCGAACGCGGGTTGATGACTGCACTGCTCATCGGCGAGTTCGTGCTCATCGGCATCGTGCTGCTGTTGATCCGCCCGGCTCTGGGGTGGAGCCTGCGCCCGCTGGCCGAACTGCGCACCGTGATCGAAGCGCGGGACACCCGCGCCGCGCCCGACCTCTCGCCTCTCCAGACCGGTCCCCTGCCTGCCGAGTTGCAGCCGCTGTCGCGCTCCTTCGACCGGTTGCTCGAGCGGCTCGATCACGCGACGACCGGCATGCGCCGCTTCACCGCAGACGCCTCGCACCAGATGCGCACGCCGCTGTCTGTACTCAAGGTGCAGCTGGCGCTGGCTCGGCGCGGCTCCCATGAAGCTCTGCATGAGATCGAGGAAGCCACCGACCGGCTGGAGCGCCTGCTCACCCAGCTGCTCGCCCTCGCCCGCGCCGACGAGGCCGGCAAGCAGCCGCCGTTCGTGCGCATCGATCTCAGGGAAGTGAGCCGCGCCGTCATCTCGCGGCGCATCCATCAGGCGATCGAAGCCGATGTCGAACTGCGCCTGGACTGCGACGGCGAAGGTCCGGTCCTGATCGAGGGACACCGCACGCTGGTGTTCGAGATGCTCTCCAACCTCGTCGACAATGCCATCCGCTACAATCGGCGCGGCGGCATGGCGACCATCGCTCTGCAAGCGCAGGACGACCGCGTGCGGCTCACCGTCGCGGACACCGGCCCCGGCATTCCGGCCGCCTCCCGCGACCAGGCCCTGGATCGCTTTGCCCGCCTTCAAGGCGAACAAGGGCCCGCCGGCAGTGGCCTTGGCCTCGCGATAGTCAAGGCGGTTGTCGAACGGCTCGGTGCAGGATTGGAACTTGGCGATGCCGAGCCAGGATTGCGCGTGACCGTGACCTTTCCGGCCGCTTGACGGACCTCGACTAACGAAAAAATGCCTATGCGGAAGACGCTTAGGCGCTCGTTAACCAACGGCGGCTACCACGGCCCTGCAATCTGGGGGCTTTTTTCCAATGTTCGACGTTCTGCTGTGCATCCACGACCAGCACGACGAGTGGCTCGTTCTCCTCGCGGCGCTCATCTGCGTCATCTCGACAATGAGTTCGGTCCAGCTGCTTCGTCATGCACGGTACCTCGCCGGTTACGCTGCGGCGCGGTGGATATGCGGGGCGGGCGTCGCGATCGGCTTTGGGATATGGGCCACGCACTTCGTGGCGATGCTGGGATATGACCCCGGCGTGATCGCCGGTTTTCAGATCCCCGCGACCATCATATCGCTGATGACGGCGATCGCGATGACGACGATGTCGTTCTCCACCGCGCTGGCCAAGCCCGACCGCAAGGGATTGGCGCTTGCCAGCGTGCTGGGTGGCGGCGGCATCGTCGCGATGCACTACATCGGCATGTCGGCGCTGGAAATCCCGGCGGACATTCACTGGAACCAGGGCTATGTGACGCTCTCCCTCCTCTTCGCGGTGCTGCCGACGGGCCCCGCATTGGCGCTGGCGGTGCGGGGGCGTTCGGTGCGCAGCGGCGTCGCCGCGGGCCTGCTGATGACGCTCTCGATCGTGCTCCTGCATTTCACCGCGATGACTGCGGTCCGACTGGTACCAGCGCCGCTGGACCTGCGCACGGGCATCCTGATGTCGCCGGGCAGCATGGCGGCTGCAATCGCCGCGGGAGCGCTGGGACTTCTCGCGATCTGCATCGCGGTCCTGGCCATGGCCCGCAAGGCGCGTCTCGTGCTCCATGCCACCGAGCGCGACATGACGATCCTGGTCAAGGGCATCACCGACTGCGCGATCTACATGCTGGACCGGGATGGCAATGTCGCCAACTGGAACGCGGGCGCGGAACGACTGAAGGGCTATACGGCAACCGAGGCGATCGGCCTTCCGCTTGCCGGGTTCTACACGTCACATGACCGTACCGAGGGCCTACCCGAACGTGCTCTGGCGCTCGCCGCGCAGACCGGCAAGTTCAGCGGCGAGGGCTTCCGCGTGCGCCGTGACGGGAGCCGGTTCTGGGCTCACGTCTCGATCGAGAAGATCGCCGACGAGAACGGGGACCACATCGGTTTTGCCAAGATCACCCGCGACATGTCGCGGTTCAAGGAGGACGAGGACCGCCTCAAGGCGATGGCCGGCCACCTCGACGCGGCACTGGGCAACATGCACCAGGGCCTCTGCCTGTTCGGGCCGGACGAGCGGCTGCTGGTGGTCAACGGGCGCTTCAAGGAGATCTGGGGCCTCGACCGCGAGGCGTCACTCATCGACATGACGCTTGAGGATGTCGCGCGGCTGGTGCTGGAAACCCGGGCACATGCGCAAGTTTCGCAGGCGCGGATCGACGAGTTGCACTTGCTGCTCGCCAAACCTCCCGCCGACCCGACCTCGTCGCCCGTGGTGCTGGATCTTGGCGACGACCTTGTGGTCTCGATGACCGGCCGCGCGATGGCCGACGGCGGCTGGGTCACCACTTTCGAGGACATAACCGAGCGGCGCCGCTCCGACGCCAGGATCGCGCACATGGCGATGCACGACGCCCTCACCGGCCTTCCCAACCGCTCGAGCTTCGCGCACTGGATCGATGCGGAACTAGAGCAGGCCCGGCATTTCGGGCACCAGCTTGCCGCGGTCATGATCGACCTCGACCGCTTCAAGGAAATCAACGACACGCGCGGGCACGGCGCCGGCGACGCTGCACTTCAGCATCTCTCGAAGCGTCTGCTCGACGTCATGGCTGAAGGTGAGGTTGTCGCTCGCCTGGGCGGGGACGAATTCGCGGCCGCCAAGCGCTTCAAGGACAAGGCGGAGCTGGCAAACTTCCTCGACCGCCTGGATGCCTGTTTCGCGAGGCCGTTCGGCCCGGAGGACAACTGCTTCCTCCTCGACGCCAGTATCGGTCTTGCAGTGTTCCCGAACGACGCGCAGCAGCGCGAGCAGCTGCTCAACAACGCCGACCTCGCGATGTACCGTGCCAAGGCCAATGTCGGCGAGCGCATCGCCTACTACGAGCCCGAGATGGACGAGACCGCGCGCGCCCGCCGCCAGCTCTCCAACGACCTGCGTCAGGCGATCGACCGCAACGAACTGACCGTCCTGTACCAACCGCAACACGGCCTCGCGACCGGCGAACTCAATGGGTACGAGGCGCTGTTGCGCTGGCAACATCCGACGCGCGGCCCGGTCGCGCCCGACGAATTCATTCCGATCGCGGAGGAAACCGGCGAGATATTCCGGATCGGCGAATGGGTCCTGCGCGAAGCCTGCAAGGAGGCGCGCACGTGGCCCGACGGCCTGAAGGTCGCCGTCAACCTTTCCGCCATCCAGCTGGGGCAGACGGAAATCGTCGAGATCGTGCGAGGCATCCTGGTGGAGACCGGGTTGTCGCCGATGCGCCTGGAACTGGAGATCACCGAAACCGCGATCATCGGCGACAAGCTGCGTGCCCTGCACCTGCTGCGCCAGATCAAGAGTCTCGGCGTCAGCATCGCCATCGACGATTTCGGGACCGGCTATTCCTCTCTCGACACGCTTCACTCGTTCCCGTTCGACAAGATCAAGATCGACAAGTCGTTCCTGCTCCGATCGCAGTCGAGCGCGCAGGCCCGCGCGATCATCAAGGCGGTTCTGGCCCTTGGCCAGAGCCTCAACGTGCCGGTGCTGGCCGAGGGCGTGGAGACGGTCGACCAGCTCGACCTGCTTAAGGAGCAGGGCTGCGATGAAGCTCAAGGCTACTATTTCGGTCGGCCCGGCCTTTCGCCGAGCCTGGCTGCGGCGGAGGCGGTCAGGCAGATCGCCTGACCGCCTCCGGCCCCTTCAGCTTGCCATGAGGTCGCGCACCCGGGCGGCAAGGGTCTCGACGACGAAGGGCTTGGTTAGAACCTGCATGCCGGGCTGTAGGTGCCCGTTGCCGATCACCGAATTCTCCGCGTAACCGGTGATGAACAGCACCTTGAGGTCCGGCCGAGACTCGCGCCCGGCATCCGCCATCTGCCGGCCGTTCATCCCTCCGGGCAGGCCGACGTCGCTGACCAAGAGGTCGATCCGAATGTCCGACTGCAGGACTTTGAGGCCCGAAGCACTGTCCGCCGCTTCGACCACGGTGTAGCCGAGATCCTCGAGGATGTCGGTCACGAGCATCCGGACGCTCGGCTCGTCGTCCACCACCAGGATGGTTTCGCCGGCTTCCGCCGCAGGTAGCGCAACCTCGACGTCCCGCACGCTTTCCTCGCCGGAATCGCCATAATGGCGCGGCAGGTAGATGCACACGGTCGTGCCGTCGCCGACTTCGGAATAGATGCGAACCTGCCCGCCCGACTGCTTGGCGAAGCCATAGATCATCGACAGACCGAGGCCAGTGCCCTGCCCGATCGGCTTGGTGGTGAAGAAGGGGTCGAAAGCCTTGGCGATGACGTCCGGGGTCATGCCGCTGCCGGTGTCCGTCACGCATAGCGAGAGGTACTGGCCTTCGGGAATGTCGTGGGTCCGCGCGCCATTGCGGTCGAGCCACTTGTTCGCCGTCTCGATAGTGATCCGCCCGCCGTCGGGCATAGCATCGCGCGCGTTGATGCACAGGTTCAGAAGCGAGTTTTCGAGCTGGCTGGGGTCGACCAGCGTCGGCCACAACCCAGCTGCGCCCACCGTCTCGACTTTGATCGCCGGACCCACGGTTCGCTGGATGAGGTCGGCCATGCCGTTGACGAGGGCGTTGACGTTGGTGGGCCGGGGATCGAGCGTCTGACGGCGCGAGAACGCAAGCAGTCGGTGCGTCAGCGAGGCCGCGCGGCGAGCGGCACCCTGTGCAGCCACGAGATATTTGTCCACGTCGGCGAGGCGGCCCTGGCTCAGGCGCGTACCTACCATCTCCAGCGCGCCGGAGATGCCCGCAAGGAGATTGTTGAAATCGTGGGCAAGCCCGCCGGTCAGCTGGCCGACCGCCTCCATCTTCTGGGCCTGCCGAAGTTGTTCCTCCGCCTCCATCAATTCGACGGTGCGTTCGACGACACGCTGCTCTAGCGTCTCGTTCAGCGCGCGTAGGGCCGCCGCGGCGCGGTCGCGTTCCTCTTCGATCGTGCGCCGCTGCTCGATGTCGAGGAGCACGCCGGGGAAGCTCAGGGGCGATCCGTCCGCTCCCCGGTCCACCCGGCCGTTGGCCTCGATCCAATAATAGCGTCCGTCTGCGCGCTGCACCCGGTACGGATGCGCGTAGGAGCCACCCTGCTTGATCGCCTCGGACATCGCCTCGGCAAGTCCTGCACTGTCGTCGGGATGCACGGAGGCAACCACCTGGGCCAAGCTGAGCCCTTCCCGGCCCAGCGCCGCGTCGAGCCCGAACGCGTTCGCAAACCCCTCGTCCACGGTGAAGCGATCATTGGGAATGTCCCAGACCCATGTCCCGATGATGGCACCAGCCGAAAGCGCCAGCTTCACACGGTCGATGTTTTCCCGAGCCAGGGCCTCACTGGTGCGCAGCGCGTCCTCGGCCCGCTTGCGGGCCTCGATGTCGCGGAAGAGCACGGAGACTTGCCGGCGGCTCGCGGGTTCGACGCGGGCGGCCGACACCTCGATATGTCGGCCCGCGGCGAGGAAATAGCGCTCGAACCGGATCGGTTCGCCGGTGCGCAGGACATTGCCGTAAAGCTCCGCCCAGCCGTCCGCGTCATCGGGCTCGAGTTCGCGGAGGGTGACGCCAACCACACCAGGAATGCCGGACTGGCGCTCGTATCCGGCGTTTGCCTCGACGTGGACATAGTCGCTGAGGGGACCGTGGGGCCCGTCGAAGAACTCGATGATGCAGAATCCGTCATCGACCGCCTCGAACAGAGCGCGATAACGCTCCTCGCTACGCGCAAGTGCGTCCACCGCCTGACGTTGGCCGGTCACATCGCGCGCGACGCCGACGAAGCGGACGGGGGTGCCGGCCTCGTCGAATTCGACTTCCCCGGTGCGGGCAAGCCAGCGGACATCCCCCGTCTCGTCGTTCCGCACCCGGTACTGAAGCTCCCGCGGGGTCTCACCGCGATTGCGGGCGGCCGCGGACGTGATGAGGTGCCGATCCTCGCCAAGCACCTGCGATTCGAAGGCCGAAACCGGATAGTGGGGCTGGACCGGCAAGCCATGGAGGCGGCAGAATTCGGCGGTCGGCGTGATAATGCTGGTCGCCAGTTCCAACGTGAAGAGCCCGACCCCGCCCGCTCCCTGTGCTTCGCGCAGGCGTGCCTGCTGCTGGTCAGCGACGACGGCGGCGCGGCGCAGCTCCAGCGTGGTCATCGCCTGCCGTGCGAGGACCTTGAGCGCCTGCTGCTGCAACGGATCGAGTTCGCGGGCCTCGTAGTCCAGGACGCAGAGCGTCCCGATCGGAGTACCCTCTTCCGTCTTGAGCAGCGCGCCCGCGTAGAAACGCAGACCCGGCTCGCCGGTGACGAGGGGGTTGGTGCTGAAATCGCTGTGCTGCCTCGCGTCAGGCACGACCAGGAAGTCTTCCTCCTGCAGCGCCCGGATGCAGAACGAAGTCTCGAGCGGGGTTTCGCGCACGCCGAGGCCCACCTCGGCCTTGAAGAACTGCCGGTCGCTGGCGACGAAATTGACGACCGCAATCGGCGCGCGGCAGATCGCCGAAGCCAGTTGGGCGATCTCGTCGAATGCTTCTTCAGGGGGGGTATCCAGGACATCGTAACGAGCCAGCGCGGCGTCGCGCCGGGCGGCAGCATTGGGGGCGTCGTTCATTCGGATCGGCTCTGTCGTTCCTGCGTCGCGGAAGGGCACATCGGCCGCATAGGGGAATGTCAGCTACTGCGCTTCAGATGGAAAGTATATCACGGCGTTTCCGTTCCATCCGGACTTTCTCTTATGAATTTTGAGGAGGCTGCGGCGACCGCTCACGGTACCCTCCCTTACACGCCCAGGCCCCAGATTTCCCTCGGGCGATATCGTGTCGCAGAGTATTAGCAATCATTCGTAACAATGAAGTTTGCATAAAACTGTTCGTTTACAGCTACTTGCTTGAAGCAAAGATTCCCTCGGCTCACCGGCGCCAGCAAAATCGGACGGCCTTGCGAGCCACGCTGATTCATATCACAAATGTGGAGAACGGCGTTTCCGATCCGAGTCAACGACGACGGCGCCGCATGTCAGGGAGAGAGAGCCGATGAATTCCGTCCAGCTACGCGTGGTCCTTCTTGCGACAAGTTCTTTGGCGTGCGCCTCGCCTGCCTTTGCGCAGGACGCCCCGCGCGACTCCGCCAGGGCCAGCATCGGCAGCAACGACATCGTCGTCACGGCCCGGCGCAGCGAGGAACGCCTTCAGGACGTGCCGATCTCAATCACCGTCTTCAACCAGGAACAGCTTTCCGATCGCAACGTCGTCAACGCAGGCGACCTGGCGACCTACACGCCGTCGCTTTCGTCGAACTCCAACTTCGGTTCCGAGAACACCACCTTCGCCATCCGCGGCTTCGCACAGGACATCGGAACCCTCCCATCGGTGGGCACCTATTTCGCCGAGGTCGTGACGCCGCGCGGGGCCTCGAACGGCCTGCCCACGGGCGACGGCGTGCTTCCTGGCAGCTTCTTCGACCTCCAGAACGTGCAGGTCCTCAAGGGCCCGCAGGGCACCCTGTTCGGCCGCAACACCACCGGCGGCGCCGTTCTGCTCGTTCCCGAGAAGCCCACAGACGTCCTCGAAGGCTACCTTGAAGGCACCATAGGCAACTACGACACGCGCCGTGTCCAGGGCGCGATCAACATCCCGCTGGCCGATACCTTCAAGGTCCGCCTGTCGGGTGACCGCATGGTCCGCGACGGCTATCTCAAGAACCAGAGCGGCATCGGTCCGAAGGACTTCAACGATGTCGATTACTACGCGCTGCGCCTCAGCGTGGTCGCCGACCTGACGCCCGATCTCGAGAACTACCTCATCGCCTCCTATGTCCACTCGGACACCAACGGGCCGATCACCAAGCTGGTCGCCGTCGATCCGAGCGAGGGACTCGGCGGGATCTTCGCCAGCCAGCTCGCGCGGCAGGGCACGGGATTTTACAACGTCATCAATCCGCTGGCGAAATCCTTCAACAAGATCGATCAGTGGCAGGTCATCAACACCACGACCTGGCACGCATCCGACACGATCACCGTCAAGAACATCGCCAGCTACGCTGAATACAAGCAGACGATGAACGCACCCGAGTTCGGCGTCGACGCCATCATCGACTTCGGCGCGCTGACCGGCGGCGCGCTGCCGATCGGCACCTACCACGTTCCTTTCACCCAGATTTCGCCTCCGCCCGGCCTCAAGACCGCGGACCAGTACACATTCACCGACGAACTGCAGATCCAGGGCAAGGCGATGGACAATCGCCTCGACTGGCAAGTCGGCGGCTACGTCGAACTCAGCAATCCGCTGGGTTATGCTGGCAGCCAGTCGCCGTTCCTCGCCTCGTGCACTGACCAGGGCGCGAACTTCCGGTGCAACGACCCGATCGGCCTTCTCACCTATCTTGGCGCCGTGCAGCAGGTGATCGCCGCGGGCGGCAACCCGGCGCTCGTGCCGCCGATCCACGTCGGTTCGGTCAACTACACGGTCGGCAAGACGTTCTTCCAGGACTACGGCCTCTATGCCCAGGCCACCTACGCGCTTACCGACCAGCTCAAGCTGACCGGCGGGTTCCGCTACACCTGGGACAAGCAGCGCAACGTCAGCCTGCGCCAAACCTACACGCTGGCGTACCCGCCCGCGTACGGTCCGTTCCCCAGCCTGCCCGGCGCGCCCAATCCGCGCTGCACCGACCCGACCTCGGTGGCGGATGGCTGCTCGGTGACGCTGAATCAGAAGTCGAGCAAGCCGACCTGGCTCATCGACCTCGACTACAACCTGACCCCCGACGCGATGGTCTACGCGAAGTATGCACGCGGATATCGTTCGGCCACGATCGCGCCCAACGTCGCCGCGCCGCTCAACCTGGTCGATCCGGAGAAGGTCGACAGCTTTGAACTGGGCTTCAAGAGCAGCTTCCACGGCTCGGTCAACGGCACACTCAACCTCGCCGCGTTCTACAACGACTTCGCCAACCAGCAGCTCCAGGTCGGGTTCAACGCCGTCCCGGGCAGCGGCCAAGCGTCCACCGCGGCACCCGTCAATTCGGGCAAGTCCGAGATTTACGGGCTCGAGGCCGAGGCGACCCTCAACCCGTTCGAGGGCCTCGCGCTCGCGGCGAGCTACACCTACCTCCACACCGAGATCAAATCGGTGCCGGAAGAACTCTACACCTACACCGATCCGAACTTCACCCTTGCCGCGCCGTTCGAGCCGGGCGATCCGGAAGTCCTCTCCCCCAAGCACAAGTTCACCGTCTCGGCGAACTACACGCTGCCGCTGGACGACACCATCGGGCAGATCTCCTTCGGAGTCGCTTACACCTACCGCACCAAAATGCTCGTGAACTACATCGACCGCGAGAACCCGAATCCGGCGATCGCCGCTTTCAGCACGCTCCCTTCGCTCGGCCTGCTGAACCTCAACTTTGCATGGGATTCCATTGCCGGCTCGCCGATCGACCTTTCCCTGTTCGCGACGAACGTGACCAAGGAGAAGTACTATAGCTACGCCGCCGGGCTCGGATCGCCGGAAGTCGGGTTCGAGACCGCCTCGGTGGGCGAGCCGCGCATGTACGGCCTGCGACTGAAGTATCACTTCGGCCGCTAAGCAGGCACGCCTGAGGGAACCGCGCGCCGCGGGGGCGGTTGGGGAGGGATGGAGCCAGACACCCTCCCCTACTGCGGCGGCACACCGCTTCCGGCCGAACTCGTCAGCCGATGGAATTTCGATCCCTTAGTGATGGGACTGCTGGCAATGGGCTTTCTGCTCTGCCGGAAAGCGGGTGCGCGTAGCGGCCCGCTGCTCGGCGGCTTCGCCGTCCTGACCTTGTTGTTCGTCTCTCCGTTCTGTGCACTGACGTCCGCTCTGTTCAGCGCACGGACGGTCCACCACGTCCTGCTGATTGCGCTCGCGGCGCCGCTGGTCGCCATGGCCTTTCGGCGGGAGAGCAAGGGCGGGCCGGGGGCACTCGCGGCCTGGACCCTCGCTCACGCCGCAATACTATGGGCATGGCATGCCCCGTCCGCTTACGCCTTCGCACTCGGCAGCTACGTGGGCTACGCATTGATGCAGGCCACGTTGCTCGGCTCCGCGATCGGCTTCTGGCGCGCGGTCATCGCATCGCCCGGACCCGCCGCCGGGACCGCGCTACTGGCGACGATGATGCAGATGGGCCTGCTCGGCGCGCTGCTGACGTTCGCCGGGACCGCGATCTACCGCTGGCATTGGATCACCACGCAAGCGTGGGGCCTCTCGCCGCTGGAGGATCAACAACTTGCCGGGCTCGTCATGTGGGTGCCGGGCGCCGGGGCCTATCTCTTCGCCGCGCTGTACCTAGCCGGAAGCTGGCTGCGCGGCCGCGAAAGCGGGCGTGAACGGGCTATTGCCGCGTGATCGAGGCGATCCGGCAATGGGCCGCTCGCCACACCGCCGAGCGGCGGTATTCTCCGGTCGGCGTTGCCTTCCACTGGACGATGGCTGCTCTCATCACCTTCCAGCTCTATTGGGGCTGGCATATGGGCCGGGTGCCCATTGGCGCGGACAAACTTGAGGGTTATCGCCTCCATTCCGAACTCGGCCTGCTGATGCTGGTGCTCGCCGTACTGCGCCTGTTGTGGCGGACGATCGTACCGGGACCGGTCAACGATGCCGACAAGCTGGGCTGGCAGACCAAGCTCGCCTACATAACGCACGGGCTGTTCTACATTTGCTTCTTCGGCCTGCCGCTGAGCGGATGGGCCATGTGGTCGGCGCTGGGCGACGGCCCCGACCTGTCATTGGCAGGCGTGCCTTGGCCGCAGATGCCGTTCCACGACGTGCCCATCGCCGTCCAGTGGGCCGTGCTGGACTGGGCTGAAGGCATCCATGCCCTGCTGGTGATCTGCCTGCTGGTCATGGTCCCGCTCCATGCTGGGGCGGCGATCAAGCATCACTTCTGGGACAAGCACGACGTACTTATCGGCATGCTTCCCGAACTCAAGGCCGACGAGCCGGCTGAAGGGCAGCCTCGGCATGGCTTGCAAGCAGGTCCACCTCCGCCGGCGTCAGCGCCCGGCTGATCGCCAGCATTTCGCCCATCCCGTCGCCGCGCCGCTTGCCAGAGCGCCACGCCTCCAGTTGGGCGGCGATGTAAGCGGGCGACTGACCGGCGAGCCGCGGATTGGCGGCGTCCCGGCCTTCGCCCGCCGCCCCGTGACAGCCGGAGCAACGCTCACGGTAAAGAGGCGAGATACCGGCAAGCGCCGTGCCGGTGGGAGGAAGGGCCGCGTAGTAGGCCGCCACCTTGGCGCGATCCTCCCCGCTGAGGCGCCGGACGACTGCGCGCATTGCGGGATTTTGCCTGCGGCCGTTGGCATAGTCGTCCATCTGGCGGTGAAGATATCCGTCATCGAGACCCGCCAGGCGAGGTGTCAGGCGGCCGTCACCTTCGCCTTTCAGGCCGTGACAGGTCGCACAGGCGTGGCTGGCTCCTCCTTCTCCGCCGCTGAAGGCGATCACTTCGCCGCTGGCCCGGAACGCGGGATTGCCACCCTCCGCGCCGCAGCTGGCCAGAGACACGGGGAACAATAGGGCAAGTGCGGGAAGGAAACGACGCATGGCTGACGGAACCATCGCCCTAACCGACTGTTCCCCAAAGCGATGGATGATCGCAGGACGGGGGTACTTTTCGCGCTGATGGCCACGCTGCTGCTTGCCGCTTGCGAGGACATCGCGGTCGCCCCTCATGAGGCGAACGAAGCCTCGATCACGCGCGGCAAGGCGGCGACCCAGCGGCTCGGCTGCGGTGCCTGTCACGCGATCCCCGATATCTGGCCCCAAGGCACCACCGGCCCTGCGCTGACGAATTTCGCCGATCGCGGGCTGATCGCGGGCAAGCTCCCCAACCGTCCCGGCGAACTCGCCGCCTATCTTCTCGATCCGCCGGCGACCGTTCCCGGAACCGCCATGCCCAAAATTCCCATGACGCAACAGGACGCAGCCGACATCGCCGCATTCCTCCACCATTCCGATGCCCGCTGAGACCGACCTGAAAGCCGTTCTAGGCGGCTGGCCGCCCGCTGTGCTGGACCCGGCCGGACCTTACTCCGAGCCGGTGACCCTGCTGTCATGGGCACTGCTGATCGGCGGCGCCGTGGTGCTGGCGATCGTGCTGGCCGCGCTTGGCGTGGCGTTATGGGGCGCGCCGTCGCTACGCAAGCGGCTGGGCGGCGACAAGGCGATCTGGATCGGCGGTGTCGCCTTCCCGGTCGTCGTGCTGACCGTGTTGCTCGTCTGGGGCCTTTGGCTCACCGGAGACCTTGCCGCGAAGGCCCCGCGCCCCGGCGAGATGCGCGTGCGCGTGACGGGCGAAATGTGGTGGTGGCGCGTCTCCTATCTCGACAAGGCAGGCCGCCCGGTGATGCAGGATGCCAACGAACTCCACGTACCAATAGGTGAGACAGTCCTGCTCGAACTCGATTCCGCCGACGTGATCCACAGCTTCTGGGTGCCGCGCCTTGCTGGCAAGATGGACATGATCCCCGGCCGGCGGAACCTGCTGCGCATCCAGGCCGACCAGCCCGGCACTTACGGCGGTCAATGCGCCGAATACTGCGGCGGCCCGCATGCGCTGATGGGCTTCGCGGTCGTCGCCCATACGCCAGAGAGCTTCAAGCGCTGGCGAGCCGGCCGCCTCGCCCCGCGCCCAGCACCGCCGCCATCGCGCGGTCAGGAACTGTTCCTGACCAGCGGCTGCGCGGCCTGCCACACCATCGCCGGCACCGAGGCGCGCGGCCTCGCCGGGCCGGACCTCACCCACGTCGGATCGCGGCGCACGCTTGGCGCAGGCATCCTGCCCAACAACCGGGGCACCCTCGCTGGATGGATCGCCGACAGCCAGACGCTCAAACCCGGCAACCGCATGCCCAACTACAAGCAGTTCACGGCGGAGGAACTCAATGCCCTCGCCGACTATCTGGCCGGCCTGAAATGAAATCGGAGACAGGCTTCGATCCCGACCTCTTCAACCGCTTCCCGACGCAAGGCGACCGGCCGGAGGGCGAGGAGGAAGGCCTAAAGCGCGTCTGGTGCGCGCCCAAGGGGTGGGAATATCTCACCGTCGTCAACAACAACTACGTCGGCATCTACTACCTCGGCACCGCTTTCCTGTTCTTCCTGCTGGCGGGTGTGCTCGGTCTGCTGATGCGCGTGCAGCTGGCCGCACCGCTCATGAACGTGCTGCCCCAGGCGACCTACAACCAGGTCTTCACCATGCATGGCACGGTGATGATGTTCCTCTTCGCAGTGCCCATGGTGGAGGCGGCGGGCGTGCTGCTGCTGCCGCAGATGCTGGCCGCGCGTGACCTGCCCTTCCCGCGCCTCTCGGCCTATGCGTTCTGGGCCTATGCGGTAGGCGGGCTCGCGTTTTTCGGCTCGCTGTTCATCGGTCTGGCGCCCGACGGGGGCTGGTTCATGTACCCGCCGCTGACGTCGAAAGCCTACTCGCCCGGCATCAACACCGACTTCTGGCTGCTGGGCATCGGCTTCATCGAGATCAGCGCCATCGCCGGAGCCGTCGAGATCATCGTCGGCGTCCTGCGCACCCGCGCGCCGGGCATGAGCCTCGACAAGATGCCGATCTTCGCCTGGGCCATGTTGGTCTTTGCGGTGATGATCGTGATCGCCTTCCCCAGCGTGATCCTCGCAACGCTGCTGCTAGAGATCGAGCGCGCGTTCAACTGGCCATTCTTCGACGCCACGCGCGGCGGTGACCCGGTACTTTGGCAGCACCTGTTCTGGTTCTTCGGCCACCCGGAAGTCTACATCATCTTCCTGCCGGCGGCGGGCATGATGAGCATGATCATCCCCACCGTCGCGCGTGCGGAACTGGTCGGATACCGCCTGATCGTCCTCGCCATGATCGCCACGGGGTTCATCAGCTTCGGCGTCTGGGCGCACCACATGTTCGCGACCGGTCTGCCGCCGATGACAGCAGGGTTCTTCTCCGCCGCATCGATGGCGGTCAGTCTGCCGGCGGGCATCCAGGTCTTCTCCTGGATCGCGACTTTCGCGGTCGGCAAGCCGCGCTTCAATACGCCGGGCCTCTTCGCCATGGGCAGCGTGGTCATCTTCGTGACCGGCGGGCTGACCGGAGTGATGGTCGCACTCGTCCCATTCGACTGGCAGGCGCACGACACCTACTTCATCGTCGCCCACCTGCATTACGTGCTGATCGGAGGCATGGTCTTCCCGCTGTTCGCGGCGATGTATTACTGGATTCCAATGGTGAGCCGCCGCCCGCTGTCGGAGAGATGGGGCCGATGGGTATTTGGCCTCATGTTCGGCGGCATGAACATCGCCTTCATGCCGATGCACCTCTCTGGCCTGATGGGCATGCCGAGGCGCATCTATACCTACCTGCCGGGCAGCGGCTGGGACACGCTGAACCTCATCTCGACCCTGGGTGCCTTCATGCTGGCGGCGGGCGTGCTGCTGTTCCTGATCGATATGGCCCGCAACTTCCGCCTCGCACCAGAGGAGGGGGAGGCAGGCAACGTCTTCGGCGCCGGTACGCTGGAATGGTTGCCGACCGGGCTCTATTCCACGCGCTCGATACCGGTGGTGAAAAGCCGCGAGCCGCTGTGGGACGATCCGAACATCTCCGAGGATGTCGAGCGGGGCCGCTACTTCCTGCCCCGCACTGCCACGGGCCGGCGCGAGACGATCGTCACCAGCCCGCTGCTGGCGGAGCCGCAATACGTGCAGATCATGCCAGGACCATCGGTCTGGCCCTTCGCAGCGGCGTTGTTCACGGCGGGCTTCTTCCTGGCGCTGACGGTACAAGCCTACCTGTTCGCGCTCGTCAGCGGCGTGCTCGGCATCCTCGCGGTCCTGTGCTGGCTGGCGGACACCGACCTGCCCGTTCCAGAGAACGACGTCGACATCGGTGCGGGCATCCGCGTGCCCACCTATGTCACCGGCCCCCAGAGCCACGGCTGGTGGGCGATGATGATCCTCATCGTCGTCATGGGCATGATCTTTGCGATGGCTCTTTTCAGCCTTGCCTTCCTGTGGGGCAACCAGCCCTCGTTCTGGACAGCGCCGCCGCCAATGCTCGAGGCACTACCGATCGCGCTGGGTTACCTTGCCGTCATCGCGGCGGCTTGGGGCACGCGGGAACTTCACCGGATCGGCAAGTCCTGGGCGATCCTCCCCGCGCTGGCCGGCGCGATCGTTGCTCCGGCACTGCTGTGGCTGGACATCGGCGCATGGTCCGCCGTCACGGCACCTGATGCCGGAGGTCAGGGCGCGGCGGTATTCGCACTGTTTTCGTTGCAGGGCATGGTCGCAGCCATCGCTGTGCTGATGGCGCTCTATCTGGGATGGCGACAGCTGCGGCGCGTGGTCACGGCGCGCCGGAACAACACGCTCGACCTTACCTGCCTCTTCATCGCCTATACCGGAGCGCAGGGACTGGTCGGCACCCTCTTCGCCCGCTCGATCGGCGCGTGACGCAGGCATGAAGACCTGGGCCATCCTCCTCGGCGGGCTGCTGGTATGGACGACACACTTCTTCGGGCTCTATGCGATCGCCGAGATCGCTCCGTCGCGCTGGATCACCGTCCTGCTCACGGTGCCCTGCCTTGGAGTCGATGCATTTCTGCTGCTCCGGGGCCGGCGCTTGGAGGTTCGAGATACTTTCGCAGGATGGCGCCGCTCTATAGCGCTTGGCGGCGTCGCGCTCAGTCTGGTCGCGGTCTGCTGGCAAGCGCTTCCCCCCTGGTTCGCGGGAACAGAATAGGCCTCAGCGAGCGACCGAAATCGGGGAGATAATATTCCCAATATCTTCGCCGGGCCGAGGAAACGTAAAAGCGCTCAACCTAACCTAATCATGGGCGGGAGCGGCATGTCTCGCACCAGCGTACCTTCTCCAAAAGCAGAGCGGTTGCAGATCGTCGATGTCTTGCGTGGTTTCGCGCTGTCGGCGTTGTTCCTGGTTCACATGCTGGAAGGCTACGAACTGTACTGGATGCACCCGCAGCCAAGCTGGGCCAGCAAAGCCGTCTTCGCCCTCTTCATGGGGAAGTCCTTCCCCCTGCTGTCGATCGGTTTCGGGTTCAGCTTCTACATGTTGATCGACCGTCCCGGAGCGAAACCGTCGAACAACGCCCTATGGTTCGCCTGGCGCCTCATTATCCTTGAATTGATCGGCTACGCCCATGCGATGATCTATTCCGGGGACATCATCGAAGTGCTCGCGACCTTGGGCCTGCCCCTGCTTCTTGCCACCAAGATCAAAGGTAAGCGCATACTGATCGGCATCGCCATCCTGTGTTTTCTGCAACCCCTGCAGTGGTGGAACTTCGCGGTGACAGGTCGCAGTGTGCTCCCCGCCGCGGCAGCGGGAGCAGTCAATCCAGGCGTCTCGGCGTATCTGCATGGAGGCCTGTCCGAAGTGGTTCGGGCGAACATGTGGGTGGGGCAGGTCACCAAGTGGCACTTCATGTTCGTCTCTGGCCGTATTTCCCAGATCTTCGGTCTTTACATCGTCGGGCTCGTCCTAGGCCGTGCGAACTTCTTCTCCCGCCTGGCCGAGTTGCGCCGCCCGAGGGCACTGGCGTTGATCGCAGGGCTGGCATCGATCCTCGTGCTGCATTCCATCCGCGTGAAACTGCTCGATGCTGCGGCGGGAGTGGAATCGACCGACATTCTGGGCGCCATCCTGGAAGGTTGGGAAGACCTGGCCGCCACAGCCTGCTGGGGGCTTGCGATCTGCGCATTGTGGCAGAGTTCCGCGCGCGCGATACTTGCGCCATTAGCCAATGTCGGGCGTGCGACGCTTACGCTTTATATTCTGCAGTCATTGATTTTCATTCCCCTCCTCTATCCTTTCGGCGGCGGCCTGTACCAGAGGTGGGACGGCCCCACGCTTCTACTCGTCGGCATCGCCGCGATTGCTTCTCAGGTTTGCATCGCAAACTTGTGGTTCCGCCGATTCCGATATGGCCCGGTCGAATGGGCATGGCGGGCGGCGACCGACCTTAGGGTCGACATTCCCTTCAGGCGCGCACCGCTTGGTTCTGGGCCTTCGCCCGAACTCGATATGCAGCCGACGCCGGGCAACTGAAGATCAATAGCTTAAAGCGGTAACGAGCCAAGTTCGCTTTGCCGCGGCAAAGAGTCTTGCGCTTGACCATCCATGATTTGCGGACGTGGGTTCTGACCGCGAGGTAACCTGTTCCTATGGGGGCGGATACGCATTGGGCGAGCTTTGTGAAAATGTTGCTGTGCCTTTTCCATTATGTATTGGCGATTTGCTTTGTTTTTTCTGAATTATTTCTTGGAAGTCCGTAACGCGCCCGATCGCGCGGCGTGGCCTTGAACGGACAATCCAACATGTTGCGCCCCTTTATCCGTCCAGCAATGCACGGCGTGTCCCGTTTGATGGGTGCGAAGTCGCAGGATGTCCTGACGCGCGCAGTGGAGCGATGGGAGATCGCCCCCGCCAGCATGGTCCACGTCCGGCCTGCCCTGGCGCTGTCCGGTCAGATGGAAAGAATTCGCGGCTCGGAGTTCGGTTCGATCGAGGAAGTGTTGCGCGATTTTCGCGGCGGGTTCGATTCGCAGCAGGCCCCGACTTTCGGCTATCGCCTGAGCAACGTCCTGCTCATGGACGGCATACTCCATTCCGGCAGCACCGCCCGCCATCTGCGCCCGGGCGCGGGGCGCCGCCCGCTCGGCCTTGCCCCGCGCGAGGCGTGCCGCGCCGCGATGTACGAGAGCTGGGTCGGCAACCGCTGGTTCGGCAACTGGCTGAGCGACGATTGCCTCACTTATCGCCTGGCCGAAAACGCGGGGGTCCCCATGGCGACCATGGTGCCCAAGGGGCATCGACCCTCTTACGAGCGGCGGCTCGCCATAACGCCGGTGAGGACACGCGCGACGCTGTTCGACGAACTGATCTTGTTCGACGATCGCTCGCACAATGCCCACAAGAGGGCTCGGGCAGACGACATGCGCCGTCGCCTCGCGGGCAGCGAGCCGCGCCGGCACCCCGGCGTCTTTCTCCTGCGGGGCGCAACGGGCGAGAAGCGGGTCCTGCGCAACGAACGCGCGATCGCCGATCATCTTGCCGCCCGCCATGGCTTCACCGTGCTCGACCCGACCACCGCTGCGCTGGACAAAATCGTGGCGGCATGCGGAGGCGCCTCGGTGGTCGCGGGCGTCGAGGGCAGCCACCTCGTGCATGGGCTGGTGATGATGCCGCCGGACGCGCGTGCGCTTGTGATCCAGCCGCCGTCGCGTGCCGTGGCCGTACTCAAGCTGCTCACCGATCGCCAGCAGCAGGACTATTCGCTCGTGGTGGGAATGGGAGGTGATGACGATGCATTTCACGCCGATATCGACGAAATCAACCGGACCCTCGACCTTGCCTGACGCCGCAATCGATGGTCCGCCAGGGGCGGCCGGCAACGTGCGGCGGGAGTCGGCCTGGCACATCATCACCGCCGACTATCGTCGCCACGGTTCGGCGGTGACGAACGGGGCGTTCGTCTCGCTCTGCATCTATCGGTTCGGCCACTGGGGTCTGCATCGCCGCAGCCCGATAACGAGGGGGCTCGCATCGAAGTTCTACGGCCTGATGAACTTCTTCGTCGCCAACATAACGAAAATTTGGATCCCGCCCCGGGTCACGATCGGGCGCGATTTCCACATCGTCAACAACGAGGGTTCGCTCTCGATCCATCCCGACGTCGTGATCGGTGACCGCCTTGGCGTGATGCATAACGTCACCATCGGCACGAACATGCGCCCCGGCGCGCCCTTGATCGGCAACGACGTGTTCATCGGCACCAACTCGACGGTGCTGGGAGCTATCCGCGTCGGCGACCGCGTGCGCATCGCCGCGAACTGCGCGGTGACCACCGATGTCCCTTCGGACTCGGTCGTCGTGGGATCACCTGCGAGGATCTACCCGCGGCTGGGTCCGTTCCGATGACCCAAGATAGCCGCACGGTCTTCGACCTGTTCGATCACAACTTTCCGCAGCAGGCGGAGAAAACCTTCATCGTCGATCCGGCACGATCCTTTACTTACGCCGAGGTCGCCCGCGAAGTCGACCGCGTCGCGGCGTTCCTTGCCGACAGGGGCTTGGTGCCGGGAGACCGGATCGTGGTGCAGGTCCGCAAAGGCATGCGCGAGGTGGCCGCCATGCTGGCGGCGAGCCGGATCGGCTGCGTGTTCGTCAACGTCAGCACCGCGTGGACCGCAGAGCAATTGCTTTACGTCATCGAGGACAGCGGGGCACGGGCAGCCATCCTTGAAGCAGGAGTGGCGGCCGCGTTGTCCGACAGGCTGTTGGACGTGACAGTGCTCCTGGCGGGTCATTGCACTACCGCCGCCTGCTGGAACGAACTTCCCGATGCCCCCCCCTCAAGAGTCTTCGCCAGTAGCGAAACCGATCTTGCCGCGATCATCTACACCTCGGGTTCGACCGGCAAGCCCAAGGGCGTCATGCTCAGCCACCGTAACATCGTCTACGGCGCGCGCTCGGTTTCCGCCTACCTGGAACTGCGTTCGGACGACAGATTGCTGAGCGTACTGCCTTACAGCTTCGACTACGGCTTCAACCAGTTGACGACGATGATGCTGGTGGGCGGCACTGTGGTGCATCAGCCCGTCGCGATGGTCACCGAAATCGTCCGCGCCATCCGCGACCACGGCGTGACCGGCTTCGCGGCCGTCCCCCCGCTGTGGATCCAGTTCATCCGCCTGCTGGACGCCTCGCACGAGGCCCTGCCATCCCTGCGCTTCATCACCAACTCGGGCGGCAAGATCCCTCTGAACATACTTGAGCGGATGCCCGAACTGCTCCCGGACGTTCGGGTCTATCTCATGTACGGCCTGACCGAGGCTTTTCGCTCCACCTTCCTGCCGCCGGAGAAGTTCGCCCGGAAAATGGGTTCGATCGGCCAGGCCATCCCCCACAGCGAGGTTTTCGTCGTCAAGGAAGGCATCGGCATCGCCGGTCCGGGCGAGCAGGGCGAACTCGTGCATCGCGGCCCGCTCGTCAGCCAGGGTTATTGGAACCGCCCCGATGCGACGGCCGAAAAGATCAGGCCCTGCCCGGAACTTTCGGCGCTCATCGGTGACGAACTCGTCGTGTACAGCGGGGACATCGTCAGGGTCGACGAGGATGGCGACCTCTGGTTCGTCTCCCGCCGGGATAACCTGATCAAAAGCAGCGGGTTCCGCATCAGTCCGGATGAGGTGGAAGACCTCGTCCACCGCAGCGGCATGGCGACCGACCTGGTCGTCTTCGGCGTCGCCGACGAGCTGCTGGGCCAGAGCGTGCACGTCGCCGCGACCCTCACGGCGGGGGCCACTCGCGAAGGGCTGCTCGCTTACTGCCGCCAGGTCATGCCCGCCTACATGGTTCCTCGCGCCATCCATGTCTGGGACGCCCCGATGCCTCGCACGGCGAGTGGAAAACTCGCCCGCCCCGAGGTGGTGCGCGCATGCGCCCCGCCCCCGCAACCACAGCCCATTGCCCCCTAGGAGCGAACCCAGTGCCCTTCACGACCGACAAGATCATCGAGAAACTGCACACCATCTCCGGCTTTGACGGCGAGGTCGATGCCGACACTCCGCTGTTTTCATCCGGAGCACTCGATTCCATCGCCATGATTTCCCTGATCGCCTTCGTCGAACAGGAGGTCGGGATCGAGATCAGGGCCGACGAAGTGACACTGGAGAATTTCGATACCCCCGAGCGGATCAGCCGCTTCGCACTCGAGAAAGCGACATGAGCGGCGACCGGGACGATTGGCTGGCCGCAGCCGCCGACCAGTTCGGAACGCCCTCCTTCGTCTATTTCCCCGACGACATCGCAAAGCGCATCGAGAAGCTCCGCTCGGCCTTCGGCGGGCAGCTGGACCTGAGCTTCGCGGTCAAGAGCAACCCGAATCCGGCGCTCCTGCACTGGATGGTCGGCAAGATCGACCTGCTGGACGTATCGTCGATCGGCGAGTTCCATCTGGCGATGGAATCCGGCTGGGACCCCGCTCTCGTCAGCTTCACCGGGCCGGCAAAGCGCGAGTTCGAGATCAGGGAGGCAGTCCACGGAGGCCTCGGCCTGCTGGTTCTCGAATCGCTTCGTGAAGCGCGGGTTGCCAGCGAAGTGGCCTGCGCTTCGGGGCAGGTTCAACCGGTTTTGCTCCGCGTCGCTCCCGACAGGGTGCCGAGAGGGTTCGGCGACCAGATGGCCGGCCGCCCCAGTCCGTTCGGGGTGGACCTGCCCGACGCAGCGGCGGCGCTGGAGCTTATCGCTTCCATGCCCGGGCTGCGGCTCGCAGGGCTGCATATCTATTCCGGCACCCAGTGCCTCAAGCCCGACGCGATCGTGGAGAATTACCGCGGCTTTCTCTCCATTTTCGAGGACCTGTGCGAAGGCGCCGCGCTGACGCCTGACAGCCTGGTCATGGGCGCAGGGCTCGGGGTAGCCTATCACGACGGCGACGTCCCGCTGCCATTGGACGCCGTGGCTGATGCCATACTGCCGGACATCGCCCGGTTCCGTGAGGCCCCCCGCTTCACCAAGGCAAAGATCAAATTGGAACTGGGCCGCTACTTGGTGGCGGAGGCCGGGTATTTCCTCACCCAGGTCGTCTCGATCAAGGAGTCGCGCGGTGTGCGCATCGCCATCTGCGACGGCGGCATGAACAACCACCTGCCTGCCTCGGGGCATTTCGGCATGGTCATCCGCCGCAACTACTCGATGCACCGGGTCGGCGGCGGCGAGGTCGTCGAACCCGTGGACATCAGTGGCCCCCTCTGCACTTCGATCGACAGGCTGGGGAGCGGCGTGCGGCTACCGGTGCTTACGGAAGGCGATGTGATCGCGGTCCACAACAGCGGGGCCTACGGCCTCACCGCCAGCCCAATCCATTTCATAAGCCACGCACCTCCCGCCGAGCTGATGCTGCTGGGCGGAGTGCTGCATGACGTCTCCCGCTTCCTTGCGCCGGTATCGACCCTTGAAAGCATGAGCCTCGCGGCTGCAGATGCCGCCTAGATCGAGCGATGCGCCTGGAGGATCGCGGGCGCAATCTGGCGGTTCGCCACTTCGCGCAGCACGAAACTGCTGCGGATGCGGGCGACGTGCGGCAGGACCGACAGTTCTTTGCGATAGATCATATCGTAATCCTCGAGCGACTGGACGTTCAGGATCATCAGGAAGTCGGTGTCGCCGGTGACGAACGCGCAGAAGCGCATCGACGGGCTTTGAAGCACCGCACGTTCGAAATCCTGGAGCACGTTCTCGGCCTGCGACATCAGTTCGATCGACACCACCACGAGCGTACCATACCCCAGCGACCGCACGTTGAGGTTGGCCGAATAATGGGTGATGTAGCCGGTTTCCTCAAGAATCTTGCGCCGCCGGGCGACCGCCGTGCTCGACAGGTGGACGTTGTCTCCGAGCCAGACATCCGATGCGCGCCCTTCGGTCACCAGCGCGCGCATCAGTCGGAAGTCGGTATCGTCGAGTTCGTGCTGGATAGGCCGGCTTCGCGCCGGTTCGAGCCAGTTCGATCGGCCTGATGGCATGTCCATGTTGCTCTGCGCCCCTTTTTTCGTTTTCAGAACCATAGTGCCGCAAGCCTCCGTGACTTCAAACGAAAGGTGGCGGAAGGACCGATCAATTCGGCAGGACGTCGTCGAACCACCCGGTATCGCCAATCGGCATGCCTGCCGGGATGTCCGGCTTGGGCCGACGCTGCTTGTCGATCTCGGCCTCCAGTCTTGCCGGATCACCAAGCGTGGCGGCCATCGACAGCTGCCACAGCCCCTCCTCGGAAACACGCTTGGCCTTGGCGAAGCTGCCCGCGATGACCTTGAGGAAACCGTCGAGCACCGCCGCGACATCCGCGGGAGTGGCCGGATCGCGCGAAGCTGAGGCGATAGCCAGCAGCGTTGCTTGGGAGATACGGCGCGTGACGGCACGGTCATGCGCGCCGATAACCGGCCGCAGCTTGTCGAGCAGCGTCATCACTCCCGGCTGCCCTGCGTCGTAGCCATGCTGGATGTGAAGGCGGGTCAGGCGCGCAGGCGCAAGCAGGCTGTCGAGCGTGACCTGCGCCGCGACCTGTGCCGCCACCAGCGGGTCGAATACGGCGGAACCCGCACTGAGCAGTACTTCCGGCTCCGCCTCGGCGTCGTCGCGGGCGCTGGTGCCGCTCGAAAGCACCATCGAAAGTTCGCCGGGAACCGTCAGTTCGCGTTCCGAAAGCGTCGCGACCATGGCGTCCATCGCTGCCAGCTGTTCAGCTGCGGGAACCGGGCTGGGCACCGGCTTTCCGTCGCCCGCTACGGCATAGTCGTACCGCACACCGCCAACGAGCTTGCCGGTGGCGTCGATGGAATAGCGGTGGAACAGCCAGATCGGCACGAACTTGCGGCGCAGGTTCGACAGCGGTTCTCCGGCGAGGAGGACGCGGGGGCCGAAGTTCTGGAGCGCTATCCGGCGGACTTCCAGAGTGTGGGCGAGGTCGGCGGGGGTGTCCTGCCCCTCGGTCCACATGTTGACGCCGGGGACCGCGAGGTCGGAGGCGCGGCCGTCGATGTCGGTGCCGTAGAGCATGCCGGCCTTCTGGGCGGCTTCGGCCTTGGAGGCGGCGTCGGTATCGGGGTCTACGCTGGGAGAGGGTTCTCCGTAGAGCCAGTCGACGGTGAACTTGTCCCACCTTCCGATGCCCGACGCGTAAGCATCTGCAAGACTTAGGTTTCTTCCGGCGATATCCACCTTCGGACCGGGGTAGTCCATCACCGAGGCGCGGTCCTGGAGACTGGCCTTGAAGTTGTGGACGAAGCCGATCGAGTGCCCGACTTCATGCGCGCCGAGCTGGCTGATACGCGCCAAAGCCGCGCGAACCGGGTCGTTCGGGCCGCCGTCCCCGTTCTGGGCGGTGCCGACGAGGCCTTCGAAGATCGTGATATCCTGGCGTACCCGAAGCGCACCTAACACGACATTGCCCTTGATGATCTCGCCCGTACGCGGGTCTATGACCCCCCCGCCATACGACCAGCTGCGGTTCTGGCGGTCGGTCCAGTTGACCATGCTGTAGCGCACGTCCTGCGGGTCTACGCCGGGGGGCAGGATTTCCACCTTGAAGGCGTCGATGAACCCGGCGGCGTCGAAAGCGTCGGCCCACCAGCGCACCCCGTCCGCAAGCGCGCTGCGGATCGGTTCGGGTGCGGCGCTGTCGATGTAGAAGACGATGGGCTTCTTGACCGGCGAGCGGGCGGCCGCCGGGTCGGTCTTTTCCAGGCGGAAGCGGTTCGCGTATTCGACCAGCATCGGCGATCCGAGCGGAGTGCCGAAGTCGTAGACCTGGGTGGCATGGGCGCCCGAGCGGATGTCGAAGCGGCGCGGCTTGAAACCCGGTTCAGGCAGCGCCACGAGCGATGAGTGCACCGTGAAGCTGACCGCGCGGCCGTCCGGCGCGAGGATATCGAGTTCGTGGCCCGCGCTGTCGGCGGCGAATGTCTGCACCGTTTCCAGTTCGATGTTGCGCGGGAACACCTTGATCGAGCCGGTATCGACCGCGCTGAGCTTTTCCGACAGCTTGTAGCCCTTGGCACCTGCGGCGAGCGCTCCGCCAAGGTCCATGCTGTCGGCCATCAGCAGCGGGGTCAGGTCGACCTTCACCGGCCCTCCATCGGGAGCATCGCCGACGATCTCCAGCATGGCGACGGTGCTGAACGGGAAGCTGGCCCGCGCGCCCTTGGCGACGCCGGCATCACCCGTGGCCCGATAGCGCGGGTTTTCGAAGACGACGGCGACCTTGCCGCCCATGCGGCGGAACGCCAGCACCTTGGTATCGCCTTGCATGCCCCGGTCGATGCGGATGGCGGCCGAGCCCAGGCCCGTCTTGATCGCCTGCGTGAACAGGTAGCGGCCCGAAACGCCGTCCGCGTCCGCCGCGGGCAGGACGAGCATGACCTTGCCCTTCTGTGCGTCCGCCTCGACCGGCAGCAGCGCGCCGTCGGGCGATGCCGTCACGCGAACGGGCGCGGCCGTTGCCCCGGTCCCGGACAGCAACGACAGCGCCGAGGCAGCGACGAGCAGGGTGCGGACCAAGTGTTTATTGCGCGCAGGAATCGACATCGGCAAAACAACCCCTGTTATTGGACTACCCGGGCAAATGGCTGACCGGACGGCCGTTGATGACCTGCCAAGACTAACAGATATCGCACTGCAGCATCCCCGAACTTATCGGGCGATCAACCCCCTTTGACGATGAAATCCTGCGTCAAACGCCCCCTTGACAACGGATTCTCCCTACCGGTTCGCATATCGAGTTAAAGCTTTGAAACCGTAATCGGAACGCATTGCCGCATTTCCGAATCACGCCATTGCATCATGATTGGAAAATGCGCTCCCAACCGCTCGCTCGCACCATTTCTGCGCGAGGTGCGGGTTTGGCGACGGAATCTGTCAACCGCCTGCAGCAATCTCCTGATCTTTCGTGGGATCACGCGCAGCCTTCCAGCTAAGATCAACGGCGTCGGGGAGGGCACCGCGGGGCAACGGCGCCAACGGGCACTTCTCGATAATGGAACCTTGCGACCATCGCGAGGCGGGGACGCTACGATCGTAAAGCAGCGGACGAGAATCCGCCGACCGGCCTTTCACCGGTACGACCGGACACGTGCCCTCCATTCGTAACGGGGACGGGGACGCCTGCGGCAGACATGGTTCAGGCCGGAGGGAATTATCGCGATGCACAGCGCCACTGAAGAAAGCGCCACCCAGACCACGCATGCTGGTCGGATTTCTGGCGCTCGACACAAGTCGAAGACTTTCACCGCCCGGATGCTGCTGCTGGCATCGGCCGCGCCGCTCCTGTCGATCACCCCGGCCATGGCGCAGGAGGTGGAAACCCCGGCAGACGAGATCGCCGAAGGTCCGACGAGCGATATCGTCGTGACCGGCTCGCGCATCGTGCGCGACGGCTACAGCGCGCCCACCCCCGTCGCCGTGCTCGGGGAGGCGGACATCGCCGCGCAGGCGCCGGCCAACATCTCGGACTTCGTCAACCAGATGCCCGCGATCGCCGGCAGCGGCACTTCCGGCACGTCTTCGGGCGGCCTTTCGAACGCAGGTGCGGGCATCAACTCCATCGGCCTGCGCGGCCTCGGCGTCGGCCGCACGCTGGTGCTGGTCGACGGGCAGCGCTCGGTCGCATCCAGCGTCGGCGGGACGGTAGACATCAACACCATCCCGCAGGACCTGGTGAAGCGGGTCGAGGTCATCACTGGCGGCGCTTCCGCAGCATACGGTTCGGACGCGGTGGGCGGTGTCGTCAACTTCATCCTCGATACCGGCTACACGGGCGTGAAGCTTTCGGCCGACGCGGGCATCTCTGATTACGGCGACGCCTTCAACTACCGCATCGCCGCGACCGCCGGATTCTCGCTGCTCGACGACCGTCTGCACTTGCTCACCAGCGTCTCGTGGTTCGACCAGACGCGCGAGGAAGGTATCAACCGCGACTGGAACGACAGCGGCTATTTCCAGATCAACAACCCCGCCTACACCGCCACCAACGGCCAGCCCCAGCGCTACGTCGGTAGCGGCATCGGACCCTCGGGCTACACCGCGGGCGGCCTCATCACCAGCGGCCCGCTGATGGGCACCTATTTCCTCGGCGAGGGCCAGACCGCGAAGCTGAACTACGGCACCGTCTCCAGCCCGTGGATGGTCGGCGGCGACTGGCAGACGACGCTGGCGGGCCATGTCGGCACCAACACCCTCGTCCCGAAGGACGAGCGGTTGAGCGCGTTCCAGCGCATAGGCTTCAACGTCACGCCTGATATCGAGGTGTTCGGCCAGTTCTCCTACAACCGCTCGGTCAGCGCCAGTTCGTACCAGCAGACCCCCAGCACCGGCGTCTCGATCCGCACGGACAACGCCTACCTGCTCAGCCAGTACCCGGCCGTCGCCGCGCAGATGGCCGCGCGCGGCCTCTCGACGATCACGGTGGGCACCTCCAACGCGGGCTTCCCGATCCCCGGCAGCAACATCAAGCGCGAAGTCTATCGTGGCGTCGTCGGCGCGAAGGGCAGCCTCGACCTGTTCAGCAAGCCGATGAACTGGGACGTCTACTACCAGAAAGGCGTCACCAAGGCGCGAGAGGAGCTGACCAACACCTGGCAGAACTCTCGCATGGCGCTGGCGCAGGACGCGGTGTTCGCAGCCAACGGCAGCATCGTGTGCCGCTCCACGCTCACCGACCCGACCAACGGCTGCGTGCCCATCGACCGCCTCGGCACCAACGGTCCATCGGCCGAGGCGCTCGACTACATCTTCCTCGATGGATACCAGCCGGTCCGTCACCAGACCATCAAGCAGGACGTCGCCGCCGCCACCATCTCGGGCAGCGCCTTCGCGCTTCCGGCGGGTGACGTCGCCTTCGCCACCGGCGTCGAATGGAGGCGCGAGCAGATCGACGGAGAGGTCGATCCGGTCCACAACTCGGGCTGGCTCTACGGCAACTTCCGCGTCAACCAGGGCAAATACGACGTCTACGAGGGCTTCCTCGAAGTCGATATCCCGATCATCGAAGGGCTGAACCTCAACGCCGCGGCGCGCGGCACGCACTACTCGACCTCGGGCTGGGTCGGCACCTGGAAGGTCGGCGCGACCTGGCAGGTGATCGACGACGTGCGCCTGCGCGGCAACATCAGCCACGACATCCGCGCGCCCAACCTCGAGGAACTGTTCGCCGCCGGCACCGCGCGCACCAACTCGGTCATCATCCCGGCCGGGGCCAACGCCCCCGTCACCGGCTCGCAGCAGTTCGTGCAGAACGCCTTCGGCAACCCGAACCTCAAGCCCGAAGTCGCCGACGGCTGGACGGCGGGCATCGTCATCACCCCGTCGTTCCTGCCGGGCTTCAGCGCCTCGTTCGACTACTACGACATCAAGATCGACGACGCGATCGGCTCGATCACCGCACAGCAGACCGTGGACCTGTGCTATGATCAGGGTGTCGCCTCCTACTGCCCGAACATCAAGTTCGTGAACGGCGCGCTCAGCACCATCGACCTGACACCGATCAACTTCGCGACCCAGAAGACCAGCGGCTTCGACATCGAGGCGAGCTATACCCTGCCGGTCGGTCCGGGCACTCTGCGCCTCCACGGGCAGGCCACGCACTACATCGAGAACGTGCTCGACGACGGCATCAGCTTCCCGATCGACTACGCCGGCGTACTGACCAACACGACCTACGCCTCGCCCGACTGGGTCTACCGCCTGAGCGCCTTCTACGAGCTGGACCCGGTGACCTTCAACCTCGTCGCACGCGGCTTCACCGACGGCGTCTACGGCAACGACTGGATCGAGTGCAATGGCGACTGCCCCGCCAGCACGCCCCAGTACCGCACGATCAACGACAACTCGATCAACGGCGCCACCTACTTCGACGCCTCGATCGACTTCAAGTTCCCGACGATGGGGGGCAATGGCCACCTGACCTTCATCGTCAACAACCTGACCAACAAGGACCCGGTCCTCGTCGGCAACGGGCCGGACGGCAACAACGTCCCCGCCTACGCCCAGACCAACCGCAGCCGCTACGATGTCGTGGGCCGCACGTTCCGCGTCGCCGCCAAAGTCGAATTCTAAGGGAAGAGAGAGGAATACCCCCAAGATGAGGACGTTCACCCGCGCCGTTCTGGCCGCCACCCTCGCCTCCACCGTGCTGTCCGCAGCCCCGGCCCGCGCCGAGGCCCCGCAGGCCCTCAAGGACGAGGTCGCGCTCGAGGTCGAGGCCCAGCGCAAGCAGATCCAGGTCATGGTCGACCAGATATTCAGCTACGCCGAGCCCGGCTTCCAGGAATTCAAGACCTCCGAGTACCTGACCGGCATCCTCGCCAAGAACGGCTTCACCGTGACCAAGGGCGTCGCCGGCATCCCCACCGCCTTCACCGCCACCTGGGGCAAGGGCGGACCCAAGATCGCGCTGGGCAGCGACATCGACGACGTCCTCGGCGTCTCTCAGATGCCCGGCGTGCCCTACCTCAAGCCGATGATCGAAGGCGCGCCGGGCCACGGCGAGGGCCATAACTCGGGCATGCCGCTCATGGTGGCCGCCGCCATCGCCACCAAGAAGGTCATGCAGAAGCACGGCCTTGAGGGACGGCTGATGCTGTGGCCGGGCGTCGCCGAGGAACTGCTGGCGACCAAGGCCTACTTCGTGCGGGCCGGGCTGTTCAAGGACGTCGACGCGTCTATCTTCACCCACGTCAGCTCCGACTTCTCGACCGGCTACGGCGAGATGGGCAACAACGGCATGGTCTCGGTCGAATACTCGTTCAAGGGCAAGACCGCCCACTCGGCGGGCATGCCCTGGGAAGGCCGCAGCGCGCTCGACGCGGTGGAGATCATGGACGTCGCCTGGAACTTCCGGCGCGAGCACCTGCCGCTGACCCAGCGCTCGCACATGATCATCACCAACGGCGGCGGCCAGCCCAACGTGGTGCCCGACAAGGCGAGCATCTGGTACTTCTTCCGCGAGCGCACCTTCGCCGACATCCGCAAGCTCTACGAGACCGGCAACGACGTCGCCAAGGCCGCCGCGCTCGCCACGGGCACGACGATGACCCAGCAGACGCTGGGCTACGCCGCGCCCAACTTCGGCAACAAGCCGATGGCCGAGGCCGCCTACGCCAACATCAAGGCCGTCGGCATGCCCAAGTGGAGCGCGGACGACCAGGCCTTCGCCAAGGCCGTCCAGACCTACAACGAGCGCAAGATCGAGCCGCTCAAGGACGAGGTCACCGAACTCTCCACGCCCGAGAACCGCAAGCCCTCGACGGGCGGCGGCTCGGACGACATCGGCGACATCATGTGGGCAGTCCCGACGATCACCATCCGCTTCCCGTCCAACATCCCCAACATGATCGGCCACAACTCCACCGCAGCGATCGCGATGGCCACTCCGATCGCTCATAAGGGCGTGGAAGCGGGCGCCAAGGCCGTGGCGATGACGGTGCTCGACCTCGTCACCACTCCCAAGCTCATCGCCGACGCCAAGACCTACTTTACCGACGTTCAGCTGAAGACCGACACTTACGCCCCGGTCCTGACCGATGCGGACGTACCCGCAATCTGGCTCAACGAGCGCAACATGGCGCTCTACCGCCCCCAGATGGAGAAGTACTACTACAACCCGGCCAAGTACCCGACCTACCTCGACCAGCTCGGCATCAAGTACCCGATGCTCGAAGGCCCGGCGAAGTGAAGGGAGCGAGCGGCATGAAAAACAGGAAGCTCGCGGCGCTGCTGGCGCCGATGCTGGCGGGCGCGGCGCTGGCCCCCGTCCCTGCCCTCGCGGCGGCGGACCCGGCGCTCAAGCAGGAGGTGCTGGCCGGGGTGGAGGCCCAGCGCAAGCACATCCAGGTCATGGTCGACGAGATCTTCAGCTTCGGCGAGCCCGGCTTCCAGGAGACCCGGACCAGCGAATACCTCATCTCCATCCTCGAGAAGAACGGCTTCAAGATCGAGCGCGGGATCGCCGGAGTGCCCACCGCCTTTACCGCCACATGGGGCAAGGGTGGACCTAAGATCGCGCTGGGTAGCGACATCGACGGGCTCGTCGGCGTCTCGCAGGTGCCGGGCATCGCAGAGGTCAAACCGCTGACCGAAGGCGGCTCGGGCCACGGCGAGGGCCATAATTCGGGCATGCCGCTGATGGTCGCTGCCGCCATCGCCGCCAAGGACGTGATGACGAAACACGGCATCCAGGGCCGGCTGATGCTCTGGCCCGGCGTGGCGGAGGAACTGCTGGCGACCAAGGCCTATTACGTGCGCGCGGGCGTGTTCAAGGACGTCGACGCCTCGATCTTCGCGCACGTCAACACCGGCTTCGGCACCGGCTGGGGCGACCTTGGCCTCACTGGCATGATCTCGGTCGAGTACGAGTTCAAGGGCAGGACCGCGCACTCCGCCGGGATGCCGTGGGAGGGGCGCAGCGCGCTCGACGGGGTCGAGCTGATGGATGTGATGTGGCAATTCCGGCGCGAGCACCTGCCGCTCGCCCAGCGTTCGCACAACGTCATCACCAATGGGGGCGGCCAGCCCAACGTCGTGCCCGACAAGGCGAGCAGCTGGTACTACTTCCGCCAGAAGGACTTCTCCTCGCTGCGGGATCTCTACAAGACCGGCAACGACGTGGCCGACGCCGCAGCGCTCGCGTCCGGCACCTCCGTCAAGCGCAAGGTACTGGGCTTCGCTGCCCCCAACTACGGCAACAAGCCGCTCGCCGAGGCGCTCTATGCCAACATCGAGGCGGTGGGCGTGCCGCAGTGGACACCGGCCGACCAGGCCTTCGCCAAGGCCGTGCAGACGACAAATCACCTCAAGGTCGAAGCCCTGCCCGCCAAAGTCACCCCGCTCTCGACGCCCGAGACGCGCGGCGAGGCCAGCTTCGGCGGCTCGGACGACATAGGCGACGTCATGTGGACCGTTCCCACCGTCACCATCGGCTACCCGGCGAACATCCCGAACGTGATCTTCCACCACTCCACCGCCGCAATGGCGATGGCCACCCCGATCGCGCACAAGGGCACGGTGGCGGGCGCCAAGGCCGTCGCCATGACCATCCTCGACATCGCCACCACCCCGCAGCTGGTGACCGACGCGAAGGCGTGGTTCCGCGACGTGCAGCTCAAGGAGCAGAAGTACGACCCGCTGATCGCCGCCACCGACATGCCCGCCATCGACCGCAACGCGCGCACCATGACGCAGATCCGCCCGGCGATGGAGCAGAAGTACTACCAGCCCGACAAATACGACACGTACCTGCAGCAGCTGGGCGTAGATTACGAGGCTTCGGGTCGCGAAACCTCGGGCGCAGGGGGCTAGGCCCGCCGCGCCGACCGGCCGGGGCCCTATCCAGGGAAACTGCCCCGGCCGGCCCCTCTCAGGCCCGACCACCAGACAGGAAACCCGCGATGGCCCGGATCATCATCATCGGCGCCGGTATCACCGGCGTCACCTCGGCCTATGCCCTGCTCGAGCGCGGGCACGAGGTGACGATCGTCGAACGCCTGCGCTACCCGGCGATGGAGACCTCGTTCGCCAATGGCGGCCAGCTTTCCGCCAGCAATGCCGAGGTCTGGAACTCGGTCGCGACGATCACCAAGGGCATGCGCTGGATCTTCCGGGCCGACGCGCCGCTGCTGTTCAACATGCGCCCCACGTATCACAAGTACACGTGGCTGGCCGAATTCACCGCCGCCATCGGCAAGCACCGCGCCAACACGGTGGAGACCACCCGCCTCGCCATCGCCGCGCGCCGCCACCTGTTCCAGATCGCCGAGCGCGAGGGGATCGACTTCGACCTCGCCCGCTGCGGCATCCTCCACTTCTACCGCGATCCGGCGACCTTCGCGCAGGCACGCAAGGGCAATGCACTGCTTCGCGAGGGCGGGCTGGAGCGCGAGGAAGTGTCTCCGGCTGAGATTGCCGGGATCGAACCGAGCCTCCACGGCGACTTCTGCGGCGGCTTCTTCACGCCCTCGGACTCCACCGGCGACATCCACAAGTTCACCAGCGGCCTCGCGGCGGCCTGCGAGCGGCGCGGCGCGCGCTTCGTGTTCGGCAGCGAAGTCGCCGGGTTCGACCTTCGCCCCGACGGTGTGTCGGTGCGACTGCAGGCGGTGGGCGGCCTTGGGGAAGGACAGGCCCACCGTCCGCAGGACGCCATCGCAGGCGACGCCGTGATGGTCTGCGCCGGGATCGCCAGCCGCGGCCTCGCGGCCATGCTGGGCGACCGGGCCAACATCTACCCGGTCAAGGGCTACTCGATCACCGTCCAGCTTGGCGACGAGCCCAGCCGCTCTGCCGCGCCGCGCGTCAGTCTGCTCGACGAGGACGCCAAGATCGTCACCAGTCGCCTCGGAGACGACCGCTTCCGCGTGGCGGGGACCGCCGAGTTCAACGGCATCAACCGCGACATCCGCGCCGACCGCATCAAGCCGCTCATTGCATGGAGCGAGCGCCACTTTCCCGGCATGTCGACCCGGCAGGTCATCCCCTGGGCGGGTCTGCGCCCGATGACCCCGACGATGATGCCGATCGTCGGGCGCGGCCGCCACCCCCGCGTGTTCTACAACACCGGCCACGGACACCTGGGCTGGACCCTTTCCGCCATCACCGCCGAGCTGGCGGCCGAGCATCTGGACAATCTGCCGGCGGCGGCATGAGCGGCCCTTGCACCGCCGCGCTGCCAAGGTATCGTCCGTGCATGATCCGAGCCCTGCTTCCCCTGCCGCTGCTGCTGGCCGCCGCCCCTGCCCTCGCCGAAGTGTCCGCACCCGAACGCAGGATCGTCGCTTCAGCCGATGCCGGGGCGGACCAAGACCTCGCGCTGCTGGAGAAGCTGGTTGCGCAGAACAGCGGCACCCGTAACGTCGAGGGCGTGAAAAAGGTGCGCGACATGGTCGTGCCTGAACTGACCGCGCTCGGCTTCACCACCAAGTGGGTGCCGATGGACGCGGTGAACCGCGCCGGGCACCTGATCGCGGCGCACAAGGGCAAGGCGGGCACTACGCGGATGCTGCTAATCGGCCACCTCGACACGGTGTTCGAACCGAGTTCGCCGTTCCAGACTGCCAAGCGCGAGGGCGACCAGCTTCACGGCCCCGGAGCAGGCGACGACAAGGGCGGCATCGTCGTCATGCTCGCGGCGCTGCGGGCGATGAAGGCGGCGGGCACGCTGGCGGGCGCAAATGTCGAGGTCGTGCTGACCGGCGACGAGGAAGCCTCCGGCACGCCCATCAGCACCTCCCGGGCGGACCTGATCGCCGCAGGCAAGCGGGCCGACGTGGCGCTCGACTTCGAAGGGCTCGTGATCATCGACGGGCAGGACTACGGCTCGGTCGCCCGGCGATCGGCGCGCGATTATACGATCACCGCAACCGGCGTGACGGCGCATTCGAGCGGCATCTTCTCCCCCGGTGTCGGCGACGGCGCGGTGTTCGAACTGGCGCGGATCATCACCGCTTTCCGTCAGGAACTGCCCGAGCCCAACCTCACCTTCAACATCGGCCTCGTCGCCGGCGGCGCCACCGCGAACCTCAGCCCGGACGAGGCGATGATCGAGGCGACCGGCAAGACCAACATCATTCCGCCCGTCGCCATCGCCAAGGGCGACTTCCGCGCACTCACGCCTGAGCAGGTCGAACGGGTCAAAGCGAAGATGCAGGCAATCGTCGCGAAGCACCTGCCGCAGACGGGCGCCACCATCACGTTCAAGGAAGGCTATCCGCCCATGGCTCCGACGCCGGGCAACCAGGCGCTGCTGGACCGGCTCAACGCGATCAACGCCGACCTCGGCCTGACCGCGATGCCCGCCCTCGATCCCCTGAAACGCGGTGCGGGGGATATCAGCTTCGTCGCGCAGGACGTGGACGGCCTCGCCGGCCTCGGCCCCAGCAGCAGCGGCGACCACACGCCCGAGGAGCGCGTGGATCTCGCCAGCTTCCCCCGCCAGATCAAGCGCGCAGCGCTGCTCATGACACGCCTCAGCCGGGAAAAGGTGCGGTAAACCGGCGCTCCACAGCGATCCTGAAAGGAAAACGCCTTTCGACCCGGATCGTGTCGGGATCGAGACCGGCCCGCGCCAGCACCGCCGGCCATTCCTGCGGCCGGAAGGACCGGGCGATCGACAGCTGCCCGTCCTCCCGCACGATACGGTGAACGCCCATGAGCCGCGCCAGGAGCGGGTAGCCGTGATAAGCGAAGGCATGGCGGTTGAGGTCGCAGACCAGCCAGCCGCGCCGGGCCGCGTATTCCATATGGTGCAGGAAGCGGTCGAGCTGTTCGTCGCTCATGTGGTGGGCGACCTGGCTGCTGACGATGAAGTCGAACTCTTCAGGTTGGTCGATATAGTCCCCGGTACGGTAGTCGATGGCGAGGCCGACGGGTGTCGTCGCCCGAGCCAGACCCTCGCTCGCCGGGTTGAGGTCGACGCCGACCAGCCGCGCCTCGATCCCTCGACGCTCCGCCCAGCGCGCCACCTTGCGCAGCAGGTCGCCGTACCCGAAGCCGACGTCGAGCAGGCTGAAGCTGCGCGCTTCCCCTATCGCATGGGACAGGAAGGCCAGTGTCGGATGTGCCGTGAGCGTCCACCGGTTGACCTTGGCGAGATCGCGCAGGACGGCGGTGTACGTCGCGCCGTCGAGGTCGGCGGCGTCCATCTGCTCTTCCTGGCGGGAACGGGTCGAGAGAACGCTCATGTCCGGCTCCGGCGTCCGGCGCGCAGGGAAGCGACTCCGGGATTTCTGCGTTGCATCGTTAACACATCCATCGTGCTTGCGGGGGCTTTCGAAAGGGCGCAGTCTCCGTTCGGGAGAGCAGCCGGGATGCCACGATGAAACGCAAGTCACCGGTAGCGCCGAACCCCACGTGACGGGCCGCTGTTCACTCATTCACCCCCAGTAACACTGCAGCTGCGTCGCCACGGAGAAGAGCCGATGACCTATGACGACATCATAGCCCTGATAGCCAAGGAAACCGGCCTGCCCGCCGAGCGGCTGGTTCCCGACGCGACGCTGGCCACGCTGGACATCGCCTCGCTCGATCTCGTCAGCCTGCTGTTCGAACTGGAGGACAGGTATGGCGTCGAGATACAGCCCGAGGAACTCTCACGCGAGACGACGCTGCGCCAGTTGCTCGAACGCATCGGGGTGACGGCGCCGCAATGACGGACAGGCAGAACCGCCGCGTGCTCGTGACCGGAATGGGTTGCGTGAGCGGGCTCGGGCGCGGAGTGGCAGCGAACTGGCAGCGCCTCCGGGATGGCGACGGCGCGATACGCCCACTCGTTCCGCCAGCGCCCTCGGGTATTGCCGCATGGATCGAGGGAGGACCAGGCGACAGCGCTCGTTTTGCGGGGATCGACGCCCAGCGCCTGCGGCGCCTGGGCCGTCTCGATCCGATCTCGGCCTTCGCGATCGAAGCAGCGCTGGAAGCCGTGGCCGACGCGGGGCTGCCGGAGCACCCTTCGCTCGCCCACCTCACCGCGATCCTGCTGGGCTGCGGCAGCGGCGGCAACGCGACGATCGACGCCGGCTACGAACGCCTTTTCGGCAGGGATGAAGCCCGGGTCCACCCCCAGAGCATACCAAGCTCGATGATAACCGCACCTGCAGCGCACATAGCCATCCTGCTGGGCGTACATGGGCCTGTCTTCACGCTGTCGAGCGCCTGCGCGTCCTCCGCGCATGCCCTGGGCGAGGCGATGCACATGATCCGCAGCGGTCGCGTGGATGTCGTCATCGCCGGCGGCGCCGAGGCGTGCCTGACGCGCGGATCGATGGCGGGCTGGCAATCGCTGGGCGTCCTCGCACCCGACACCTGCCGCCCGTTCTCGCGCGATCGCGGCGGCATGGTGCTGGGCGAAGGCGCGGCCGTGCTGGTGCTCGAGAGCGAACGTCACGCCCTTGCCCGAGGCGCGCATGTCTACGGCGAACTCGCCGGGTACGGCGCGACCAGCGACGCCAGCCACATCACCGCGCCCAACACCGCCGGCATCGCCGCAGCCCTTCGCACTGCGCATGAGGATGCGGGCACGGCGTTCGACGTTCCCGCGCTAATCTCTGCGCATGGCACCGGCACCGCGCTCAACGACGTGGCGGAAACCACCGCTTTGCACGAGGTCTATGCCGCCGACCTTCCCCGGCACCGCGTGATCGCCACCAAGTCGGCGCATGGCCACATGATCGGCGCGACCGGCGCGATGGAGTTCCTGCTCGGCATGGTCGCCCTGAACGAAGGCGTGGCTCCGCCGATCCTGAACTATCTTGGCGCTGACCCGGACTGCGAACTGCCGCTGGTGCTCGAACGGGAGAACATCTCGCCGGACGTGCTGATATCGAGCAGTTTCGCGTTCGGCGGCCTCAACGCCGTGCTGGTGGGGAAGCGGGCATGAGCACGGCGGTCGCCCACATCAACCGCATCGGCACCGCAAATCCGCCGTTCGAGGTTCACGATGCCTTCGTCCGCTTCGTCACCGGAGAATTGCAGGACGAGCGCTCCCGCCGCCTTTTCGAGCGCATGGCCGCAAGGTCGGGCATCGCAAAACGCTACTCCTTCCTCGAACCCAGGACGCTCCCGGACGGCACCTTGACCGACACGGCGGGGTTCTATGGCACCGGGACATGGCCCTCGACCGGACGGCGGATGGAGCGCTATGAACGCGACGCCCCGCGCCTTGCGCTCGCCGCCATCGACGCACTCGGGATCGAGCCCGCGGCGGTCGGGATCACCCATCTCGTGGTCGCATCGTGCACCGGCTTCATGGCGCCCGGACTGGACCAGCTGATCGTCACCGGCGCCGGTCTCGATCCCGGCGTTGAGCGCACGGTGGTCGGGTTCATGGGATGCTACGCCGCCGTCAATTCGCTGCGGCTCGCCCATCACATCGTCCGCTCCACCCCCGAGGCGCGGGTCCTGGTCGTCACGCTCGAGCTTTGCTCCATCCATTTCCAGCGCACCGGCGAACTGGCGAGCCTGCTCGCCATGCTCCTCTTCGGAGACGGCGCCGCTGCGGCGCTGGTCACCGCGGCTTCCGGAGGCATCGCCCTTCGCGACTTCCGCGCCGTGACCATCCCCGGGACGGCGGATGCGATCACCTGGGGCATACGCGACCAGGGCTTCGACATGCATCTGGGCGGCGAGGTTCCTGCCCGCATCGCCGAGGCCCTCGCCGCCGATGCCCGCCGCAACGACAACCTCGGCCTGCTACGCGGCGCGTCGCCCGGAGACTTCGACCTGTGGGCCGTCCATGCCGGAGGGCGCACCGTGCTCGACGCGGTGGAGCATGGGCTGGGCCTGCCCCCGGAGGCGCTGCTGCCATCGCGGACCGTGCTGAACGATCACGGCAACATGTCCTCGGCCACGCTGATGTTCATCCTTGCCCGCATGCTCGCCGGCGAGGCGCGGGGGCCGGGGCTAGCGCTGGCGTTCGGGCCGGGCATGGCAGCGGAAAGCTTCCGCTTCACGCTCGAGACCTGAGGTGCGCGATGCGCTCGTCGTCGGCGGGGGACTGGCGGGCAGCGCCGCCGCTTGCCTGCTCGCGCGGGCAGGCAAGGACGTGCTGCTGATCGAGCGCGAGAGCGCGCCGCATCACAAGGTCTGCGGCGAGTTCCTTTCGGTCGAAGCGGTAGCGCACCTTAGGAAGCTCGGTGTCGACCCGCTGGCGCTCGGCGGAGTGCCGATCGACAGGATCCGCCTCGTCTCGGGCGCAGTGGAGGCCGAGGCGCCCCTGCCATTCGGCGCCTTCGGCCTCAGCCGCTACGTCCTCGACGAAGCACTGATCGCCCGCGCCGCCGAGGCGGGCGCCGAGGTCCGGCGCGGCGTGCGGGTGGCCGAGATCGACGGGCGGATCGTCCGCACGAACCAGGGCGATCATGAGGGCGCGCACGTCCTGCTGGCTACCGGCAAGCTGCCGGTGCGCGAAAAGGGCGTGGCGCCCTCCGGACGAGCCGAAAACGGCTTCGTCGGTTTCAAGATGCACTACCGCCTCGCCCCCCTCGCCGCGCGGCGCCTGAGCGGAACAATCATGCTGGCGCTGTTCGACGGTGGCTACGCGGGGCTGCAGATGGTGGAGGCCGGCAGGGCCAACCTGTGCTTCGTCGTCCGGCGCACGCTGCTGGCGCGTATCGGCGGCGACTGGGGCGCCCTGCTCGACTGGATCTGCGCGAACGACGCTATGCAGGCATTGCTGGCCGACGCCGAGCCGCTGTTCGACCGGCCACTGACCATTGCGAACCTTGCCTACGGCATCGCAGCGAAACGCCCCGGAAATGGGGCGGTGATCCCGCTCGGCGATCAATGGGGCATGACGGCATCGCTGACCGGAGACGGCATGTCGATCGCGCTGCGCAGCGCCTTCCTCGCCGCGCGCTGCCTTGAGGCGGGAGAAGGCGCGGCGACTTACGGCCGCCTTGTCGACGCCGAGGCCAAGGCCCAGATTCGCCGAGCGATGGCGTTTCAATACGCGCTGGAGCGTCCGTTGCTCCGTCAGGCCGGTTGCCACCTCGCCCGCCTGCTTCCATGGACACTGACCTTCGCCGCACGGGCGACGCGCCTGCGCGAATGGGTCGAAGATCCCGTAGAGGATCGCCCCGGGACGACTGCCAACTAACCGGCAGCCGCGTGCCATTACAAGCAAAGTCACTTGACGACCGGATAAAACAGGAGCCTCCTGACTAATAAATACTAGGTACCAGGGCCGCCAGTCATACCGCAAGCAAGCCGTACCCCACAACGTGGGCGGCACTGTCGAGGGGGAATGTGGTGGTTGCTAGAGGACTTCTCCTGAGCCTGTCTCTGGTCGCGTTGGCCGCCTGCGATCGCGGACCGGAGGACGAGGCGCAGACGGCGGGCATCAAGGAAGATGCGCTGGCCCAGGTCGACGAGGACTACTTCCGCGACATGGACGACGGCGTCTCCCTCAACCCCGACGAGGTGAAGGGCCGTAACATGTGGCTGGTCTGGACCGGCGGCAACGACCGCTTCTGGGACGGCATGACCAAGCCCACGCTCGGCGGGTTCGACCTGCTCAAGATCGTCGCGCCGCCGCCGGGAAGCCCCGATGCCCGGCCCACGCGCTGGAAGGTCATGGGCCTCGTCAACGAGCCCTGCTTCTCCACCTCGAGCAAGCCCGACCGCTACGGGCTGTGGCTTGACACCCGCGATCCCGCCTGCCCGCCCGATCCCTTCGCCAATGCCAAGAAGTATCCCGGCGTGAAGATCGGCGCGCGCGGAACCACCGTGCCGGTGGGCTCCTACTTCGGCGAACCTTCGGGCATCCTAGGCCTGCGCCTGTTCCCCAACCCCGACTTCGACGAGAAGGCCAAGGCGGCGTGGAGCGCGGAGAAATACTATAACGAACCGCGCTATTACAACAATCCGAAGCTCGTGCGGCCCTACCGCGTCGGCATGAGCTGCGGATTCTGTCACGTCGGCCCCAGCCCCACGCGCCCACCCGCCGACCCCGAGAAGCCGACATACGCGAACCTGAACTCGACCGTGGGCGCACAGTACATGTGGGTGAACCGCCTGTTCATGTGGAAGGCCGACCCGACCAACTACATGTACCAGCTGGTTTCGACCTACCGTCCCGGAGCGATGGACACCTCGCTCGTCTCCACCGACAACATCAACAATCCGCGCACCATGAACGCGGTCTATCTCCTGCGCGACCGGCTGGAAGTCGGCCGCAGCATCGGGCGCGAGAAGCTCGCGGGCGGCGGCAGGAACAACGCCCAGTTCAACGACATCCTCAAGTCCGGCCCCCTCACCCGCTACTTCGAGAAGCCCGACACAGTGTGGACGCCGCATGTGCTGAAGGATGGATCGGATTCGGTGGGGGCGCTGGGCGCGCTGAACCGCGTCTACCTCAACATCGGCCTGTTCAGCGAGGAGTGGCTGCGGCACTTCAACCCGGTGGTCGGCGGCAAGATCATCTCTCCCATCGAGATCGAGACCGCGCGGCGCAATTCCTCCTACTGGCGCGCGACCGAGAAGGGAACGCCGCTGACCGCGATGTTCTTCCTGAAGGCCGCGCGTCCCGATCCGCTCGCGAACGCGCCGGGCGGCGCGGCATACCTCAAGGCGAGCCCTCAGGTTCTCCAGCGCGGCGCCAGGGCTTTCGCCGAAACATGCGCGCGCTGCCATTCGAGCAAGCAGCCGCAGGCGCCCGCCAATGCCACCCTGACCGACGCGATCGGCACCGATTACGTCTCGCGTTTCCAGTCCTGGTGGCGCTGGACGCAGACCGAGAACTTCAAGGGCCAGATGCGCGCCATCGTCGCCCGGCCCGACTTCCGGCAGGGCAACTACTTCAGCAGCGACGTGCGCGTCCCCGTCACGCTGCTGCGCACCAACCTGTGCAGTACGCTTGCGACCAACGCCCTGCGCGGCAACATCTGGGACAACTTCTCGTCGGAATCGTACAAGACTCTGCCTTCGGTGGGCACGGTCGCCTACCAGGACCCGTTCACCGGCGAGGCCAAGCCCTACCGCATGCCGGGCGGGGGACGCGGTTACACGCGGGTGCCTTCGCTGGTGTCGCTGTGGTCGACCGCGCCGTTCCTCCTCAACAACACGGTGGGCACGTTCAATGGCGATCCCTCGGTCGCTGGCCGCATGGCCGCCTTCGACGATGGCATCGTCAAGATGCTCTGGCCCGAACGGCGCGAGCGCGACACGATGGTGCCCGGCGCCTGGGGTACGATCGACCGCACCAGCGCCCGCAGCTACCTTTACGTCCCCTCCGCCTTCCTGCCCGACGCCCCCGGCCCGTTCGACGAGGAGGCGAGAAAAGCGCTCAAGTCGCTGGAGAACGCCGGCGGGGACATCGAGCTCGGCCCGATCCCCAAAGGCATGCCGGTCAACCTGCTCGCCTCGCTCCAACCGCTCGCCGAGAGCCGCGATCCGGCGGTCGTCGCGCGCCACTACCGCGATCTCATCGTTCTGCTGGCGCGGCTTAAGAAGAGCCTGCTCACCGCGCCGCGCGGCGCCGACGACGCGGCGCTTCGCGAACATTTCGCTCCGCTGCGCAGCCAGCTTCTGGGGCTAAACAAGTGCCCGGACTTCGTGGTCAATCGCGGCCACTACTTCGGCACCGCGCAGTTCAACCAGCACCAGTTCACAAGGGACGAGCGAGCCTACGGCACCGAGCCGGTGCTCACCGACGAGGACAAGCGGGCACTGGTCGAATACCTCAAGACGCTCTGAGCCGCGCGATGGATGCGCCCGAACATGACTACATAGTGGTGGGTTCGGGCGCCGCCGGGGGCGCCGTCGCCGCGCGTCTCGCCGAAGCCGGGATGCGGGTGCTGGTCATCGAGGCCGGCCCCGACCCGCGCGAGAATGCCGACGCACGCGCGGCGGCCGACTACGACGTCCCTGCCTTCCACGCCTTCGCGTCCGAAAACCCCGAGTTCGCGTGGGACACGAAGGTTCGCCACTTCTCCGACGCTGCCACCGCAGGGGCAGACGACAAGGCGGTGGATGGACTGATCGCCTATCCCCGCGCCGGTGCGCTGGGCGGATGCACGGCGCACAACGCGATGATCTTCATGGTGCCTCCCGACAGCGACTGGCAGGCGCTGTCGGACGAGACCGGCGATCCCGGCTGGGTGCCCGAGGCGATGCGCGGCCACCGCAAGGCGGTCGAGAACTGCCGCCACCGCCCGCTCTGGCGCTTCCTCGCACGGCTAGGCATCGACCCAACCGGCCACGGCTGGAACGGCTGGCTGCCGGTCGAGAAGGCCGTGCCGATGCGGGCCTTTCGCGATGCGGCGCTGATCCGCTCGCTGGTGCTGGGAGCGCTGGTGGACCTCGCTCGCGGGCGCGGGTGGCTGGGACGTCTGACTGTGTTCCTGCGCAACTGGGGCGATCCCAACGACCGGCGCCGGGGACATCGCGAACAGGTCTGCTACGCGCCTCTGTCTACCCGCGACCATGCCCGCAGCGGTGCGCGCGAACGGCTGGAGGATGTGCGCCGACGCCACCCGGACCGCCTTCAGATCATGACCGACTACCTGGCCACGCGCATCCTGTTCGACGAGGCAGGGGCCGCGCTGGGCGTCGAGTGGCTGAAAGGCCGCCACCTGCACCGCGCCAGCCCGCATCCCGGCACGCCCGTCGCCGAGGGCAGGAGCATCGCCCGGCGCGAGGTGATCCTCGCAGGCGGCGCCTTCGCCACGCCGCAACTGCTGATGTTGTCCGGTATCGGCGAGGCGGCGCATCTTGCCCAGCACGGCATCCCCGTGCGCGCCGACCTCCCCGAAGTGGGCCGCAACCTGCAGGATCGCTACGAGATCAGCGCGGTCCACCGCATGGCACGCCCGTGGCATTCCCTGAAGGGCGCCGAGTTCGCCCCAGGAGACCCGCTGCACCGGGCATGGGCGGATGGCCGCAGCGGCATGTATATCTCGAACGGCGCCGCCCTCGCCGCGCTGCGCCGGTCCAGCACCGCACGCGATGCAGCGCCGGACCTCTTCCTGATGGGTCTGATGGCGCGCTTCAGGGGCTATTATCGGGGCTATTCCGCTGACCTCTGGCCGGGCCTCGACGGTTTCAGCTGGACGGTGCTCAAGGGCCAGACCGGCAACCGCGCCGGCCGGGTGCGCCTTGCCTCCGCCGACCCGCGCGACCAGCCCCGGATCGACTTCGCCCACTTCGAGCAGAACGGCGAGGCAGACCTCACCGGCCTGGTCGAAGGCTTGGAAATGGCCCGAGCGCTAGCCCGCCCCCTCATCGCGCGCGGGGTGATCGCCGAGGAGGAGCTTCCGGGCGCTCACGTCACCGGCGAGGCGCTTCGCGAATGGGTCCGCATCAACGCCTGGGGGCACCACGCCTGCGGCACCGCCGCGATCGGGACCGTACTCGACAGCTCTGGCCGCGTCCTTGGCGTGCCGGGCCTGCGGGTGGTGGATGCCTCGATCTTCCCGCGCATCCCCGGCCTGTTCATAGCCGCACCGATCTATTTGGCGGCCGAGAAACTGGCGGCGGACATCCTCGCCGAAGCCGGGACCGTCCCCGGCAGGGAGACCTGAAAATGCTGCGCTTTCTCCATCGCCTGCTGGAACTGGGTCTTCATTTCGAGCGGCGCTTCGATCCGTTCTTCCGCCCCCTGTTCGACCGACCGCTGCGCATGCCGCTGACACGGTTCGTCAACTGGACGATCAATCTCACCCGCAGCCGCGACGTCCCGCCCCTCGCGGGAGAGGACGCCGATGCGGACGAGGACCTCAGCCTCGATACGATCATCGCCGAGATGCAGCACCACCTCGATCTCGACTTCAAGCCCGGCCACTACGAACGCGCGGGCAACACCAAGACCCACGGCCTCGTGCGCGGCACGCTGACGGTGCTGCCCGGCCTTCCCGAGCATGTGCGTAAGGGCATCTTCGCGCAGGAACGCAGCTTCCCCGCGTGGATCCGCTTCTCCAACCCCGGCCCCCACGTCGAGCCCGACATCGACGACGTCGGCTTCGGCAGCATGAGCGTGAAGCTGATGGACGTGCCCGGTCCCAAGCTGATGGACGACGAACGCTTCACGCAGGACCTCACCTCGATCACCGTCATCACCTTCCCCACGCCCGACACCCGCGAGAACGCGCACCTCCAGTACTGGAGCCGGCGGGAGATGGGGGTCTGGTACTTCCTGAATTTCAAACGCCCGCACGTGCGCGACTTCATCATGCAGGCGCTGTGGAACCGCACCTTGGCCAATCCACTGGCCAACGAATACTTCTCCTGCACACCCTACCTGCTCGGCGACGGGCAGGCGATGCAGTACAGCTTCCACCCGCTCACCCGCGTCGTCACCCGCATCCCGCGCCTGCCGCTGCGGCCCGGCGACGACTATCTGCGCGACAACCTCGCCGCCTCACTGCGCGAAGGAGAGGCGTGCTTCGAAATGCGGCTGCGGCTGCAGAAAGACCCGTTCCTGCAGCCGGTGGAGCAAGGTGCAGTGCTGTGGGACCCGGGAAAAACGCCGTACATTCCCGTCGCGCGCATCACCATCCCGCCACAGGAGTTCCGTTCGCCCGAGCAATTCGCTTTCGCCCGCCAGCTCACCTGGAACCCCTGGCACTGCGTTCCCGAACACCGCCCCCTCGGCAACCAGAACCGCGCGCGGCGGCGCCTTTACTACGAGATGTCGCGCTACCGGCAGGACAAGAACGGCGAGGCGCACGTCGAGCCGACGGGTGACGAGCGGTTCGGCTGAACGTCAGCCGCGCAGGATACGCGCGAGGCCGCCGATGCCGGGGAGGAAGAAGTAAGCGCCGCCCACGACCGTCACGAAGCGCGGCAGTCCGGCGGCAAGGCGCGGGTTTCCGGCGGCATCGTGGTAAGCGAAGGCGTCGGTCTGCATGCCGCCGCTCACCGGGCAGCGATTGCCTAGCATGGGGTCCTGTTCGCCCGAGAGCCCGCCGAAGTAGGGGCTGGCGAGCCAGCTGCCCTGCACGAACTCGAATTGCCGGGCGAGGCTGGCGTTGAGGCAGATGAAGTGCAGGCCGCGCGGCTCCTCCGATGTGATGCCCGCTATGGCGGCCTGCGGGTCCGGCGCCGAGCCGTAGGGCCGCCCCCGCCGCAACAGCCGATGAAAACGCGCAGAGGCGACGGCGTCATGCATGGCGCTGCCCTTGAGGCCGAGCGAGGAGACAACGTCGCCAAGGAAGCCGCGCCGCCCGCGTGGATCGTCGCCGCTGCGGGGATTGGCGCGGCGGATATGCGCGCCGATCGGGCAGATCGCGCCGTCCGGGTCGGAGGCAAAGGTGAAGCCGTTCACCCCCTCCCCGCCGAGCGCCGGGAGCGGATCGCCGTCGATGCCCCGGCCCACCATCCGTTCGGCGAAGGCGACCGCTCCGCCTGCCCCGGCGGTCCGCGCGGCCCAGCCCCAGAAGCCCGCGACATCCTGCTCAAGCTGGCGATAAACGAGGTAGGTGCCGTTGTGCCCGATGCCGCCCTCCACCGGATGGTCGGGCACGAAGCCGTATTCGTTGTCGTGGCCGAGCAAGAACTCACCCAGCGCTATGCGATCGCGGTACAGGCGGTCCTTGGCGCCGCCAGGCTCCACCGTCCCCTCCCAGTCGACCTCAGGCTGCGAAATACCGTCGACGAACCCGAACGGCTCGCGTCCGACCGGGCCGCTGGCGGCATTGACGAGCAGCACCGAGCAGGCCCCGGCGGGCATGGCGGCCAACGTCTCGGCCAGGTGGGCTTCGATATCACCGCCCTCGGCCAGCAGGATCAGCAGGACGTGGGGTTCGGCGTCACCTGCGCCCCAGCGCCAGAGCGCGGGCGCGCTGTCCTCGATGTCCCCCAGCCGGCGCGAGCGGGACGGGTCGCCGGCCAGCCCGTCAAGGAATTCAGGCGCGAAGCCGGGGATCGTATCGACCGGCAGGTCAAGCGCGCACAGTCCCGCGGCCGTGAACGCCACCTGCCGCACCCGCGGGAGACGCCGGGCCTGTGCCTCGGCCAGCGTCGTCACGCCCAGGCCGCGCAGCCACTCCCGTGCCGCGCCCGCGTCCTCCACGCGCAGGAGCACGTAGCGCGCGCCGTCCAGCGAGCCGAAGCCGCGCGCGACGAGAGCCTGGATATCAGCAGGGTTCATATCTCGGCGATCCAGCGACGTAGCGCCTTGCCGCGCAGGCGGCGCCCGAAACCTGCGCGGATGCGGGCATTGCGGGCCATGTCGTAGTTCGAGAGGCCGGGGAATGCGTTGTACCAGACCTGCGTCGGTATCTGGTGGTGGAAAAGGTAGCGCTTGAAGTCCTGCTCACGCCGCGCGCCGCCGACGATCAGCCAGTCGGTACGAGGATAGCCAAGGCCGTTGGAGAACGACAGGTTCAACCCGAACGCGACCTTGTTGATGAAGTCGTCGTTATAGGCCTCGCGGCTGCCGTCGTAGTTGCTGGCGAAATAGACGCGCCGCCGATCGTCAAGGAATGTCCAGCTCGCGAAGTGGATCGTGTTGACTCGCGCCAGCCGCCCCTTGCGGTAGATGTGGCGCGCGCCCCAGTCGATCACCCACAGGATCACGACCGTCAGCCAGCGCCGGAACAGCCCAGGCTTGAGCGAGCCTATGGCGCCGTACTGGTTGGCGATGTCGTGATCCTCATGCGCGGACAGCATCCGGTTGCGCTCTCGGTCAGGCACCGGCGCCAGCACCGGGTCGCTCCGTTCGCGGCGGCGCAGCACCAAAACGAACGGGACAAGACCGACGAGGATCAGCGGCAGCAGCAGCAGGCCGAGCGCCGGCAAAAGCGTGAAATGCGCGACGTCGCCGAGGCTCGCCATCAGGGTCTTGCCCTCAAGCGGCGTCAGCCGGACGGTGCGCCCCGCCTCGGCGAGGATAGTCCGCAGCGTTTCAGAGTCTGCGCTGCCGTTCGCAAGACGTGCGGCGCGCAAGATGCGGTGCAGCTCGGCCTCCTCGGCAATCTGGCGCACGCCTCGGCCGCGCCAGTTCACGTAGTTCGCGGCTACTGGCACGCGGTGGCGGCGCATCCATTCGGCAAGGTCGGTCCCGTCGTCGAAGTCGATGCAGAACGAGAAGATGCGCCGGAGGCCCGGTCCTGCCAGTACCGTCAGGGCCTCCACGAACTGCGCTTCATCCCCGTCGAAATCGGCGATGAAGGCGAGGCGCACGGGCTCGTGAACAGGCAGGCTCTCGGCCAGCGCGATGCGGTCCGGCAGCGAGGGATCATCGAGCACCACGAACCGCGCGAAATGCACCTGTCCGAGCCGGCCGAACGTGACCAGCGCGTTGTCGGGGTCGGCCTGTCCCGGCGCCAGCGTCATAGTCGCCAGCAGCCCCTCCAGTTCCGCGCGCCGCCCGTGGCGGATCGGCGCGGCGACGAAGAGGTGCCCTTGCCGGACCATCCCCGGCGGCTCAGTCGTCGCCGAACTCGAGCGCGAAATCGATCAGGCGGTGCTTGTCCCAATAGACCTTGCCGAGATAGACGCCCGGCTCGACCATGCGGATCTCGTCACGGACGTGCGAGGCGAGCAGCGAAGTGTCGGAGTAGTCGAGGACGATGCATTCCTTGCCGTCGAGCCAGCTCGGTTCCTTGTAGACTTTCGCGACGATGGCCTTGAGGCCGAACGGCAGGATCGCATTGCGCAGGAACCCGCGATCCGCATCGAACACCTTGCCCTGCCAGGCGAAGATGTTGATGAGTTTGGCGATCTCGTCGGAAACCGAGGTCCCCGGGGCAATGATCGCGGTGCCCTTGGCCTCGCCGTCGGGGATCGGTCCCGCTTGGTGCGCGGAGAAGACCGCGTCCAATTCGGCCTGCTCCATCTTCAGCCATTCCGAAACCAGACGTCCCATAGCGATCCTCCCAAATCAGCTTTTCACGCATGCTCCGCAAATCTGACAGGAGCAGGGCCCCTGCGAAGTACCGAAAACAAGGATAAGGCCATATCGCGAAGTCCTATAGTGAAAACTCCCGTTCGATTTAGAGAATTGGAGGAAAATCACGAAGTCCAGGGCAGCTATCGGAGCAAGCAGAGCAGCGGTTACCTCGTCCAGGGAAATTCCGACGACCACAGGCGCACGACGTTCTTCGACTGCCGCTTCGACGTGGACGGCCGGTTCCTCAGCGTGAAACTGGCCCCTTTACCCCGCCCGCAGAGGCTCCACGATCGAGGCAATATCCTGCGTTCCGTGACCTGCCTCATCCGCTTCGACGAACCGCTGCCGCGCTGCCGCCGCTATGGCCGAGACGATGCCGACCTCTGTGAGCGCCTGCCCCGCATAGCCGAGATCCTTCGCCATCAGCGGCACCAGGAAATGCGGGTCGTAGGCCCGGTCGAGCATCCGGCGCGACACGGCCTTGAGCAGCGGGCTGGCAGGCGCTCCATCGGTCAAAATCGACATCGCCTGTTCCACGTCGAGCCCCCGCTTCTCGAACAGCGCCACCGCTTCCGCGAGGCTGGCGGCCTGGACGCCGCACAGGAAGTTGTTGGCGAGCTTGACGGTCGCGCCGCTCCCGACCGGGCCGAGATGCACCGCTGCGCTGCCCATCGCCTCGAACACGGGGCGAGCAGCGGCGAGGACCTCGCCGTCTCCGCCCACGAGGAAGCGGAGCGCGCCCTGCGCGGCCTGGTCGCGGCTGCCGGTGACCGGGGCTTCGAGGCAGCGGATGCCGCGCGCTTCGGCCAGCTCTGCGAGCTCAGTCACCCAGCCGCCGGTGAGCGTGCTGGAATCGATGGCGATGGCGCCCTCGGCCATCGCCGCGAAAGCGCCGTCCTCGCCTGTCCAGACAGCGCGGGACACGGTGTCGTCAGCCAGCATGGCGACCACCACGTCCGCACCCTTCGCTGCGTCGCCCGGCGTCGATCCGACGCGCGCACCGGCGTCGGCCAGCGGTCCGGCCTTGTCGGCGCTGCGGTTCCAGACGGAGACTTCGAAGCCCGCGGCCAGTAGCTGCCGCGCCATGCCCGAACCCATGATCCCAAGGCCGAGCACGGCTACCTTCATCGTCGTCATCCGATCACCTTGAAGCGCGAGAGGGCGTCCTCGTCGATTTCGAGGCCGAGCCCCGGGAGGTTGTCGTCAAGGTCGATGTAGCCGTCAACCGCCTGCGGCTCGCCCTTGAAGATGTACCAGAACAGTTCGTTGCCGACCTCCACGTCCACCATCGGGAAGTATTCCGCAATGGGCGAGTTCAGGCTGGCCATGACGACGTGGTAGTTGTGCATCTGTCCGGCGTGCGGGACGACGGGGATGGAGTAGGCTTCGGCCAGCGCCTGGATCTTGCGCGCGGCGGTGATGCCGCCGACCCGGTTGGTGTCGAACTGGAAGTAGTCGAGCGCCTTGGCCTCGATCATCTGGCGGAAGCCGTAGCTGGAGAACTCGTGCTCGCCCGCCGCGATGGGGGTGGTGCCGAAGCGGCGCAGCTCGTGGTAGCCGTTGATGTCGTCGGGGATGATCGCTTCTTCCAGCCAGCGCAGGTTGAACGGCTCGATCAGTCGCATCATGCGCTTGGCGTAGTCGAGGCTCCAGCCCATGTAGGCGTCGGCCATGATGTCGATCTCGTCGCCCACCGCCTCACGCACGGTGCGGATAAGCTCGACGTTGCGCGCCATGCCCTCGGCGCCGTCGATCGGGCCCCAGCCGAAGCGCAGCTTCATCGCCTTGTAGCCTTCCGCCTTGTAGCGCGTGGCTTCCGCCGCGAGTTCGTCGAGCGGGATCGAGTAGAGGCGGCTGGCGTAGACCGGGATCTTCGCCTTGGTGCGCCCGCCCAGCAGGCGGAACACCGGCTGCTTCGCCGACTTGCCCATGAGGTCCCAGATGGCGATGTCGAGCGCCGAGATGGCGACCAGCGCCACGCCCTTGCGCCCGAACGCCATCGTCTTACGGTACATGTGCTGCCACAGGAACTCGCTGTCCCACGGGTCCTGCCCGATCAGCAGCGGGGCGAGATACTGGTCGATCAGCTGCTTGGTGACGAGCGGCGCGAGCGCGGCATTGCCGATGCCGACGAGGCCCTGGTCGGTGAATATCTCGACGATCAGCCAGCCGTGGAACGTGAAGGTTCCCATCGTCTCGGGCGACAGCATCGGCGAGACGAGGTCCATCGGGTTGGTGCAGAAATGCGGCGGGAGCGCCACGGTGTCGCCCTGCCACTGGACGACGCGGGTGCGGACTTCGGTGATCTTCAATTCAGGACCCTTCCTGTGAAATCGAGTTGTGTGATGCGGGGAATGGTGATGCAGATCAGCGCGAACGCGATCATGTGGAGCATGGCCGCCACGGTCAGGACCGGGGTGTAGCCAAGCCCCATGTCGAGCGCCCAGCCGGCGGCCTGCCCCATGACGATGCCGCCGAAAGCCCCGCCAAGGCCAACCAGCCCGGCCAGCCGGCCAAGTGCGCTACGCGGTACGAGGTCGGTGGGCAGTGTCATCACCAGCGTCGACCAGCTCTGCTGACCGAAGAAGGCGAGGCTGAAGATGGCGATCACGGCAGCGACCGAAGCGGTCGTCGGCGCCAGCATCACCCACGGCATACAGGCGGCGCTAAGGCCCAACGCGATCTTGCGCGCGGCATTGACCGAGCGGCCGGAGGACAGCAGCCGGCTCGACAGCCAGCCGCCGCACAGGCTGCCGACGCCCGAGGCCGCATAGGGAATCCAGCCGATCGTGGCGGCCTGCTTGAGGTCGAAACCATGGGCTTCGAACAAATACTTCGGCAGCCAGAAGAGGTAGAAGTACCAGGCGCCGTCGCTGAGGAACTTGGCGCCGACCACCCCGCGCACTTCGCGGCGCGAGAGCAGCATCGCGAGGGTCGGAGCGGGGCCGGTCGCGATCTCCTCGTCCATGCTCTCCGGCGGCGTGCGATAAGTCAGGAACCACCAGAGCGCCCAGGCGAGGCCCAGCCCCCCGGTGAGGAAGAACACCCAGCGCCAGCTCGCGAGACCGAACCAGTTGCCATAGGCGAGCACCCCGGCGATCAGCGGCGGGGCGATCACCGCGCCGACCGCCGTGCCCGCATTGACGAGGCCCATGGCCGCGGCGCGGCGCTCGGGCGGGAACCACTCGGCCACGGCGCGGGTGGCGGCGGGGAAGCCCCCGCCCTCGCCCATGCCGAGCAGCAGGCGGCTGACGACCAGCGCGGCGATCCCTCCTGCGAAACCGTGGCTTGCGCAGGCGAGCGACCAGAACACCATGATCGCCAGGAACCCGGCGCGGGTGCCCACCCGGTCGAGCAGCCAGCCGCCGCCAAGGTACATCAGCCCATACGTGGCGAGGAACGCGCTATCGAGGAAGGCCTTGGTCTGGTTGCCGATCGGGATGTCGGCCTCGATATACTTGATCGCCCAGGGCAGGGTCTGGCGGTCGAGGTAGCTGATGGCGATGGCGACGGCGATCATCACCGCGATAGCCCAGCGTCCCGCCATCACCCTTGCCCTCAAGCCGCCCGAAGCTGCCACGCTCGCCATCCTTACTTCGCGTCGAGCACGAGCAGGGCCACGCCCTGACGGGGCAGGCGCAGCACCACGCTGGCGCCCTTGCCGCCTCGGCTAACCACGACCTGCTCGGCCTGCATCTTCGACGCCGCCTCGAGCTTCACGTACTGGTCCTGATCGGGCGACTGGGGCGAGCCCATCTTCTGCCAGGCGGCGAAGGTGTTGGCGTGGTCGCGGTCCACCCGCCACAGGCTGGCGTTAGCGGGCGCTCCCTTGAGCCCCTTGAGGTCGATCGTCACCTCCGCGTCCGGCCCGGCAACGTCGTCGTCGTGATAGTGCCAAAGCAGCAGCGCGACCTTGCCGTCCGCCGTGCGGGTGGCGATCGAGCCGACGTCGGCCGCGCCCTGCACGCCTTGCGCCATCACCGTATCGAGCGGGACCTGCGCGGCGTTTGTGGTCGCCAGCTTGGTCTCACCGAGCTGGGCGAACATGCGGAACACGTTGAGCACCGGCAGATCGACGCCGTTGGTGGAAAGCTGGCGATAGCCTGCGAACCACGGCTGGTCCTCGAACTCGAAGGACCACGAGAGCACGCCTTCCAGGTTGACCTTGCGCTTGGCGGCCAGCTCCCAGATGCGCGCGAAGCTGGCGGCGGTGTAGCTGGAGTACATCGTGCCGTTGCGATAGTCGTTCTGAGGCCCCGGACAGGCCGCGCAGCCCTCGGGGTCGCTCTCGCCGATCACCACCGGCTTGCCCGCCAGCGCGGGGATCGACAGGACCTTGGTAAAGCCGCCGTCGGTCTCGCGCAGATGCGTGGCGATGCCCATGCGCACATGCCCGTCGACGAACGTGGGCTTGCCCTTGGCATGGAACGAGAGGAAGTCGGTCGGCGTGCCGACCTGCCCGGTCACGTAGTTCTTGCCCGAGGATACGTGCTTCAGGAAGCCGTCCATGAAGGTCCCGCCCGGCCCCGCCACGTCGGGCCCGCCGACGCGCGCAGTGGGCAGCGCCTTGCGGATCGCGGCGATGGCGTAGTCGTGGACCTTGTAGAATTCCTCTGGGCTGGCGGACCAGTAGAAGTTCGAGTTCGGCTCGTTCCAGACCTCGAAGTACCAGCGCTCAACCTCGGCCTTGCCGTAGCGCTCGATGTTGTGGAGCGTCCACTGGTGGACCAGCTCGGCCCACTTCTCGTAGTCCTTGGGGGGATAGGTCCAGCCGGTGGCGATCAGCTTGTAGTCGAAGCCGGGCCGCCACAGATGCTGATAGGGCGTGCCCTTGGGCGCGCTCGACAGAGCCTCGGGCATGAAGCCGATCTGGAGATAGGGCCGCACCCCGCGCGCGAGGTAGGCGTCGATGATACCGTCCACGACCTTCCAGTCGTAGATCGGCTTGCCGTCCTTGTCCTCGGTATAGGCGTTGGTGCTGCCCCACTTGAATGCGGGGGTGCCGTCGCCAGTGCTGAGCAGGTTATGGGCGCGGAAGTAGACCTGCCCCGACTTCAGCTCGCCCAGTTCGACCAGCAGCTTGCGGCCGTCCTTCATCGTCGCATAGTTCGGCTCGTCCGCGCCGAAGAAGCGCCAGACCGGCGGCAGCTTGCCGTCCGTGCGACCTGCATCGACGGTGACGGTCACCGGCCGCGCGGCCTCGGCCTGCGCGAAGGCCGGCATGGGCAGCGCCATCAGTGCGGCCACCGCCGTGATTGCCCTGGAAATCGTCATCGGGTCATCCTCTTGAAAGGGAGCGTCACGGGCGCGGTCACATCTTGGCCCGGAAGCCGAGCGCGATGGTGCGGGTGTAGAGAACCGTGTCGCGGGAGTAGAGCTTTGGATCGTCGAACGAGGTCTTGTAGAGATTCTTCAGCACGTTGGTTGCATCGAGCACGACGGTGAAGTCCGGATTGATCTCATAGGAGAACGAGAGGTCAAGGTTGCTGATCGGGCCGTTGGTGATGAAGTTCGGGTTGACCCCGGTGAAGTGCAGCCCGGCATTGTAGTCGTCGCGCCAGACGTAGGACGCCCGGCCCGAGAAGCCGCCCTTCTCGTAGATCAGAGTCCCGCTCGCGGAATATTTCGAGACGTTCTGGAACGGGATGTCGAGATATCCGGTGACGCCGGGAAGCGGCGAGAGCGCCTTGTTCTTGCCGTCGATGTACGTGCCGTTTGCGCTCAGGCCGATGCCGTCGAGCCAGGCGGGCAGGCCTTTGGGGAACAGCGTGACGCCGCCCTCGATGCCCTGGATCTTGCCCGAGCCCGAGTTCTCGGGGCGGGTGATCTGATAGACCCCGTTGTCGGCGCCGAGGTAGTCGATGTCGAAGTTGCTCGTCACCGACTGGATGAAGCCCGACACGTCGCGGCGGAACAGCGTCGCGGTGATCGAGCTGGAACGGTCGATGTACCATTCCACCGACAGGTCGTAGTTGTCCGAGCGGATCGGCTTCAGGTCGGCATTGCCGCTGGTGCCGCGTCCGAACGGCTGCTGCCCGGGGATCGGCGGGGTCAGCGTCACCGCCGGGTTGAGCTGCGCGAAGCTGGGGCGGGTGATCGTCTTGCTCGCGGCGAAGCGCAGGAACAGGTTGTCCTTCAGCTTGTAGCGCAGCGCCAGGCTGGGCAGCACGTCGGTGCTCTTGTTGCGGATGGTCACAGGCGAGGTCGCGCCGCGCAGCACCAGGAAGGCATTCGAAGTAATGTCGGTCTCGATCACGCGCACGCCGATCTGCCCGTCGAGGCGTCCGACCTCGAGGTTGGCCTGGAGATAGCCGGCGTAGTTCTTCTCGGTGATGTCGAAGTGCTGCGTGTCCTGGAACGCAGGGTCTCCCGCCGCCAGCCCGAAAGTCTGCCGCAGCGCGCCGATGTTGTTCAGCAGGTAGCTGGTCGAGGGGGTCGCCCATTGCCGCGCATAGGGGCGCGTGCCTTCCATGAAGCCGCCCGGCGTCTGCGTCATCAGGCCGGGAATGCTGTCCGCCTTGATCGTGTAGCACCGCACAGCCCCGGTCGGCGAGCAGTTGACGGTCTGCACGAAACTGTCCGACTTCGCGTCACGCTTGCTGAGGCGCAGGCCGGCGTCGACCCCTGAGAAGATCAGGAACGGCGAGCGGTAGGATACGTCGCCGCGCCACGCCAGTTCCTTACCGTCGCCCACTGTGCGCGTGGTCGAGATGCGTGAGAGATAATAGCGCGAGGGGTCGGCTATATCGTCGTTGGGCAGCACGAAAGTGGGCGTGCCCGATCCGTTGTTGAACACCGCGTCCGTGCGCGCGGCGATGAAGTCCACGTCGAGGTTGTTGGCGATGTCGGTCGCCTTCGAGCGGGTGTATGAAAATTCGGTCGCCGCCGTCCAGTCCCCGCTCTTCCAGTCCGCGCCCAGCGCTGCCTGATAGCGATCGGCCTTGCTGTCATAGGCCTGCCCGAACTGCGCCACGCGGCCATTGGCGATGCTCAGCGACTGCACCAGCTTGGTATCGTCCACGAACTGCAGCGGCGAGAGCAGCGCGCCGTTCATCGAGGTGAAGTTCTGGTTGCCGTTGCCCTCGTCACGGAAGCCGTAGAACAGGCCGTCTGCGCGGATCGTCAGCCGGTCGTCGGGCGCCCATTGCAGCGTGGCGTTGGCGGCCGGGCGCTTGCGCGTCCCGATGCGGTCAAAGGCGCCGATCACGTCGGTGCGGAACACACGCGGTTCGGCCGGATTGGTGCCGCGCGGATCGAGCGGGACGCCCGGCGTATAGGGCGCACGGCTGTTATCGAGGTTGTAACCAAAGTAGCCGCCGCCGAAGATCGTCTCGTCGCGGTATCGGGTCTGGTGGAAGGACACGCTCACCAGCGCGCCGATCTCGCCGATGCCGGTGTCCCAGCGGTTGGTCAGGAGAGCGCTGACGTAGGGGTCGATCTTGTCGGGCTGCTCGCTGTAAACCTCGCGTCCGGCGAGTGCGAGCTGGAAGCCCTTGAAGTCGAACGGCCGCCGCGTGCGCACATCGATGAGACCGGCAATGCCGCCCTCGAGCTGCTGCGCCGAGCGCGACTTGTAGACATCGACGCCCGCCACGAGGTCCGCCGGAACGTCGGCGAGGGACAGCGAGCGGCCGGTGGTGGTGAAGATGTTTCGCCCATTCACCAGCGTCACCACATCGGGGAGGCCGCGGATCAGGACAGTGGCGGACTCGCCCCGGGCACGCGGCGCTACCTGTACGCCGGGCACTCGCTGGAGCGCCTCCACCACGTTGTTGTCAGGCAGCTTGCCGATGTCCTCGGCGACGACGGAATCGACGAGTTGCTGGGCATTGCGCTTGATGTTCTGCGCCGACGAAAGGCTGGCGCGCATACCGGTCACGATGATGTCGTTCGCCGCGGTTTCCGGTGCCGCGGCGTCCTGGTCGGCCGCTGGCGCGGTTTCCTCGACGGGCTCTGCATCCTGCGCCTGGGCGGCGCCGGGGTGGGCGAACAGGAAGGCTATGGCGGACATTCCGCCGAGTTTCACGCCGGTCTTCATTGTATCCCCTCCGATTCTCGTTTTTATTTCTCGTACTAGATTATCGCTGCAAATTACCGTGACAAGCCAGAATCTGACTTACATCGCCAATAATGCACATCCTTACCGTCATTTTCTCATACTAGATGATCAAAACGTCGACGTGGAGGGGTTGACGAGAGCGCCGTCACGGCGGACGAGAGAGCGATGAGCGCAGCAGACGATCACCCCCTGTCCCGGCACGCGACGCAGCCGACGCGGGCGATCCATGACCGGATCGCGCACGACCTCGCCATCGCCATCGTCGGTGGACGTTATCAGCCGGGCGAAATGCTGCCCGGCGAGGAGCGCTACAGCGCCGAGCAGGGCGTCTCTCGCACCGCCTACCGTGAGGCGGTTCGCGTCCTTTCCGCCAAGGGTCTCGTCTATAGCCGGACCAAGAGCGGGACGCGGATCAACGAGCGGCTGCGCTGGAACATCCTCGACCTCGATGTCCTCGCCTGGATGTTCGAGGCTGGACCTACACCCGAATTTCTTAGGGATATCTTTGAGTTACGCACGGTCGTGGAGCCCGCCGCCGCGCAGTTCGCCGCGCTTCGCCGGGACGGGCAGGACATCTCTCGCATGGGCCACGCGCTGGAGGAGATGCGCAGGCTCGGGCTGCAGACACCGGAAGGCCGTGCCGCCGACCAGAACTTCCACAGCCTGATCCTGATGGCGACGCGCAACGAAGCGCTCATCACCCTCGCCACTTCGGTGACGGCGGTGGTGGCCTGGACCACCCGTTTCGCGCGGGACGAGCGCAAGGAATCGCGCGATCCGATGCCCGATCACGACGCCGTTTTCGACGCGATTCTTCGTGGCGACCCCGAGGAAGCACGACTCAGGATGCTCGCCCTGATCAGCAACGCCTCGCGCGATGCGGGAATGTCGTGACGGCGGCGGTTGATGTATTTCTCATACTAGATTAGAGGTTCGGGAAATTCACCCGTCCGCTTGGACGGACGACAAGGGCCTGTACGCCATGACGCTTCGTTCAATTCGCTATCTCGCCGCCATGGGAGCAATTTCTGCCCTTTCGGCCTGCGGGCAGGCCCCGCAAAAGCACGAAACCGCAGCGGCCGAGCAGTGTGACACGGCCGGTCTGGCACTGCCACCCGGTTTCTGCGCCACGGTTTTCGCAGACAAGATTGGGCACGTCCGGCACATCTTGGCAGGCGCGGATGGCATGCTCTACGCCAACAGCGCGCCCGATCCCGAGGACGACGCGGTGGCTTCAGGGCTGATCGTCCTTCAGGACACCGATGGAGACGGAAAAGCCGAGCGTTTTCAACGGCCTTTCGCCGGACAGATCGGCGGAACCGGCCTCGCGGTGTTCCGAAACCGCGTTTTCCTCGAAAGCGGCGACCGCATCGTCAGCTATGACCTAGACAGCACCAAGCATGACATAGGCCGCACCGAGCAGGTCGTTGTCTCCGGTTTGCCAACCGAGGGCGACCACTTCTCGCACAGCCTCGCCATTCGCGCCGACGGCAGCCTCTTCGTCACCAGCGGCAGCGCGACCAATGCCTGCCAGGCCGAAAACCGCAAGGCCGGCGCGCCGGGCCAGACCCCTTGCGCGGAGAAGGCCCTGCGCGCCGGCATCTGGCGCTTTGACGCAGCGAAGACCGGCCAGCGCTTCTCCCCCGCCGCCCGCTTCGCGTCGGGCATCCGCAACGCGGTGGGCATCGCGCTCGATTCCGGCGGGCAGCTGTTCGCCACCCAGCATGGCCGCGACCAGCTGCACGAGAACTGGGGCGCCCTCTACTCGGCCGAACAGGGTCAGGAACTGCCGGCGGAAGTGCTGCTGCAGGTGAAGCAGGGCGACGACTTCGGTTGGCCCGAATGCTACTATGATCCCAGCCAGCACAAACTGGTCCTTGCGCCCGAATACGGCGGGGACGGCGGCAAGGCCGTGGGCCTTTGCGTGGGCCGTACCGGGCCGGTCGCCGCGTTCCCCGCGCACTGGGCGCCGAACGCGCTTGCCGTGTACGAGGGCTCGCAGTTCCCTTCTGCCTATCGCGGCGGCATGTTCATCGCTTTCCACGGTTCCTGGAACCGCGCGCCCGGGCCGCAGCAGGGCTTCAACGTCGTGTTCCAGCCGATGCGCGGCGGCAAGGCGAGCGGCGACTACGTCGTCTTCGCCGATGGTTTCGCGGGGCGGGACAAGGCTTCCGGCAAAGCCGACTACCGGCCTTCGGGCCTGGCCGTAGGGCCGGACGGCGCGCTCTATGTCGGCGATGACAGGCGGGGCCGCATCTGGCGCATCACCTACAGGGGCGATCGCGCGGCGCCCGTGACCGCTGCCCCCGCCGCCGATGTGCCGCCCGCTCCCGCCGCGCCATCGGCAATCGCGCCGGGCGCTGATCCGAAAGTCGCGCTGGGACGGCGGCTCTATGCGGGCGAGATCGCCAACGCCAGCTGTTCGGGTTGCCATGGCGCGGACGGCGAAGGCACGCCGGTCGGGCCGAGCCTCGTCGACGCCGAATGGCTGTGGAGCAAGGGCGACCTTGCCGGCATCCGCCGCTCGATCAAGGACGGCGTGCCCAAACCGAAGCGCTTCCCCGCGCCGATGCCGCCGATGGGCGGCGTCGCGCTGAGCGATGCCCAGATAGACGCCATCGCGGCCTATCTCGCGTCACGCCAGCAGCACTAGGCAGGTGCGGCCCTCATCCGGGCCATGAAGGCGTCGATGTCCAGCACCGGCGAGGCCGGGGTATAGCTGCCGTCAAGCACGAACCCCAGATAGCGCCCCGCCCCGACGAGGTACTCGTCCTTGCTTTCCGCCGCGCGCTGAACGGCGGCGCGCGCCGGGGCGGCCTTGGCGCCGAGGTACGTGAGCGCGTTGATCGCCTGGAGCCGGACGCGAGGGTGCGGATGGTGGTCCAGCAGGTCGATCAGCAGGGCGATCGGCGCTGGATCGCTCGTCAGGCGCGCGGTGGCTTCGGCGAGCGCGACGCGGACGTGGGGGTCGGTGTCCTTCGACAAGGCGGCCTGCATCGCGGGCAGCGCGGACCTTGCCGCTTCACCGCGGATCAGGAGGCCCTGCGCTGCCCAGTAGCGCACGGCTGCATTCCCGTCGCCCAGCAGGTCGACCAACGCGGTGAGGCTGGACGCATTACCCTCGGCGGCGGTGGCGGCGACCGCCATGATGCGCTTCAGGGGATAGGCACCCTTGCGGCGGCTTTCGAGATAGCCCTCCACCGGCGAGCCTTCGGGCAGGAAGCCGTTGTCGTTGACCTCCAGCATGTGCGCGTCGAGCGCCCGGCGCATCGCGGCGATCCGGGTCTGCTGGGCAGTATCGCCGATCAGGTTGACCACCTGGTCGCGGTCTTCGTGAAGATCGAAGAACTGCTCGAACGGCTTGGTCTGCCAGAACTGCTCCTGCACGGGCGTCAGAGTGCCGGCGATGTGCGCCGCCTCCCAGTCCTGATAGCCCTTGGCGACCCATTGGAAAGCGCCGTGCTGTCCCCACGGCCGGTGCGGCGAATAGTTGCGGATGTAGCGGTAGCGCCCGTCGGTGACGGTGCGCGACATGTCGTAGCGCTCGTCCATGCGGTTGCGCATGCCGAAGACGTAGGGCTTGGGCCCGCTCGCATGGCGGCCCAGGAACGCCGAGCCCTGCATGTAGGCGGGCGCGGCGATGCCGGCGAGCGACAGCACCGTCGGCGCGAGGTCGATGTACGTGACCGGCGCGCCGATCTCGCTGCCCTGCGCGGCGGGCGCGAGGTGCCGCCACTTCTCGGGGACGTGCACGACCATGGCGCAGCGGTGCCCCTCGTCGTAGCAGTAGCGCTTGCTGCGCGGCAGGACGCCGCCGTTGTCGGAATAGTAGAAGACGATGGTGTCCTCGGCGAGGCCCGCGGCTTCGAGTTCGGCCAGCCTGGCGGCGAGTTGGCCGTCCATCTGCTCCATGCGGTTGTAATAGGTGGCGAAGTCCCGGCGGATGCCCGGCGTGTCGGGAAGGTAGGTGGGGAGCGTGATGTCCTCCGGCTTCACCCGGCCTGCGAGGGGCTCAAAAATGCGCGATTCGTGCGTCGTCTCGTGGTTGAACACAGCGAAGAACGGCGCGCCGTCCGGGCGGTTCTTCCAGTGCGCCTGCTTGCTGGATTCGTTCCAGATTGCGTCCGGCTTGAGGTCCGAGTTGTAGTCGGTCTTGGCGTTGTTGGTGCAGTAGTAGCCCTGCTCCCGAAGATACGTCGGGAAGCCCTGGATCATGTCGGGAAGCTGCGCCTGCGCGCGCATGTTGTGCGCCGGGCCGGCGCTCTCGGGGTGGACGCCGGTGATGATGGCGAAGCGCGTCGGTGCACAGACCGGCGCATTGGTGTAGACGTTGCGGTAGAGCAGGCCCTTTCGCGCCAGACCGTCGATCGTCGGGGTGTGGGCGAGCCGGTCGCCGTAGGCGCCGATGAAGGGGTTGTTGTCCTCGCTGACCAGCCAGAGGATGTTCGGCCGCTCCTTGGACTGGGACGGCGCTGCAGCGAGTGCCGGATGGCCCAGCGTTGCAGCGGCCACGGCTCCGGCGGCGAGGACGTTGCGGCGGGTAAGATCGACCATGCTGACGCTCCCGATGCTCAGTAGCTGACCGAGACGGTGGCGCCGAAGTAGCGATCCGCCTCCTTGGGGATGAACCCGGTGAGGTTGTAGGGGTTGGCCGCATTGGTGAGCTGTCCCGCCCGGCCGATGCTGGTGAGGAAGTGCTTGTCGGTTAGGTTGCGCACGAACAGCGTCAGGCCATACCGCCCGTCCTGCCGCCGCACGCCGATGCTGGCGTCGAAGGTGGCATAGCTTTTCTGCACGGCGTCGGGGTCCTGCTCGAGGCTGAAGTTGACCGCGCTCTGCGCGTTGCCGGTAACCTGCCCGAAGACGGCGAGGTCGCTGCCCGGCAGGTCGCTTTCATAGCGCGCGGTCAGCGTGCCGCGCCACGAGGGGGCATTGGGCAGGCGGCCGTCGCGGACGTTGAGGTAAGGCGTGCCGCCGGCGGTCATGCGGTAGCACTGGTTGACCGGGAAGCCGGTGTTCACGCCCGCCCCGGCCTGCTGCGGCAGCGGGCAGCTGAGGCCGTCCACGTCGACGCTGGTGTCGAGGTATGTGACGCCGCCGTTGAAGGTAAGGCCCCGCAGCGGCCGGGCGGTGAACTCCAGCTCCACGCCCTTGGTCACCGCGCTGCCGGCATTGGTCGGCACCGAGGAGACGATGCCGGTCACCGGGTCGGTGCTGGCGGCCTGCACCTGCAGGTCGGAGTAGTCGGCATAGAAGGCGGCGGTGTTGATCGAGAGAGCGCGGTCGAACAGGTCGAACTTGAAGCCCGCTTCCCACGCCTTGACGGTCTCGGGACGGACGGGGCGCTGGTTCACGAAGTTGGCGGTGACCTCGATGTCGTAAGCGGCGCCCTTGTAGCCGCGCGTCCAGGTCACGTAAGCCTGCGCATCGCGGCTGAAGCGGTACTGCAGGCCGAGCTTGCCCGACAGGTCGGTGTCCGCCGTCGAGCCACTGCCCGCCGATGCGCCCATCTGCGCGGTGTCGCCCGCGACCAGCGGCAGGCCGGGACGATTGCCTTCATAGGCGATCTTCTCGCGCTGGAGGCGCCCACCGGCGATCAGCGACAGGGCGTCGACCAGCTTGAGTTCGGCCTGGCCGAAGGCGGCGAACTGCTCGGTCTTCGAACTCGCGTTGTGGTAGGTGGAGGCATAGGTCGGCACCGCGCAGGCCTGCCCGTAGACGGCCGGACCATTCGCGCCGCCGGCAGTGCAGCTTCCCAGCCTGCGGCTGAAACCGCGCGTCACGTCGAGGTCGAGGTAGTAGAGCCCCGCGACATACGTCAGCGCTCCTCCCTGCGGCGAAGTCAGGCGCAGTTCCTGGCTGAACTGCTTCACGCCCGCCGGGCCGCCGTTCAGCACGCCCTTGCCGTTGGAGAACGGCACGAAGATCGGCGAGGGCGTATAAAGCCCGTCGACATCGACGTTGTTGTTGAATTTGAAGTCCTGCCACGCGGTCAGCGAGGTCAGGGTGTGGTCGCCCAGTTCCAGGTTGGCTTCGAGCGAGGCGATCCACTGCCGGGTCTTGTTGAACGAGGGCGCGTCGATGTTGACTTCGCGGTTGTGGCGGCTGGCGACCACCGGGCCGAGAAGCTGCGTGAGCAGCGGCGTCGTCGTCTGGATGTACTGCGGCTGGCAGCAGTCCGCGTCCATCTTGCGATAGTCCACCGTCGCCAGCAGGTTGAGACTTTCCGTCGCGTCCCAGTCAAGCTTGCCGCGCAGGCCCCAGCTCTTGAAGCCGTTCTTGTCTTCGCCGGTCGCGACATTGGTGATGTGCCCGCCAACGTCGTTGTAGAAGCCGCTCACACGGGCGCGGAGTTGTTCGGTGATCGGGCCGGACACGGTGCCCTTCACGCGGTACTCGTCCTGCTCGGCGATGGTCGCGTCGGCATGGGCGGTGAGGCGGTCGGACGGGCGCGCGGTGACGACGCTGATGACGCCGCCGGTCGCGTTCTTGCCGAACAGCGTGCCTTGCGGTCCGCGCAGGACCTCGACCCGTTCGAGGTCCGCGAGGTCGACGAAGCCCTGCGCCTGGCGCGCCATCACCACGCCGTCGATCACGGTCGACACCGAGGATTCGGAGCCCTGGTTGAACAGCGAGGTGCCGATGCCGCGCACCCGGAAGGTCGAATTCGAGACGTTGTTGCCCTGCGTGTAGGTCAGCGAGGGCACCGCCGCGACAAGGCCGTTGGTGTCGTTGATCTGCTGCCGGCTCAGCGTCTCGGCGGACAGCGCGCTGACCGCGAGGGGCACGTCCTGAAGCCGCTCGGTGCGCTTCTGCGCGGTGACGACGATGTCGCCGCCGGCCTCGGGTTCCGCCGGTGCCTGCTGCGCCAGCGCGGCGCCGGGGCAGTAGGCGGCGGTGGCCATCAGAGCTGCCGACAGAGCCTGCTTCATCGAGAACGGATTGGTGGTCTTCACTTGAATGTTCCCCCGAGGAGACGCACGTCCAGCCCCCCGCGAGAAGCTTATGCCTCGCGAGTACTGCTCGTGCGGTCCGAAAAACCGGATTGAATGGCCCGGAAGCGTGCCTGTGCTAGATCGCTCTGCTCATTCGGCACGGCCCCTGATTGCCCGACTGGAGATCGGCCTGGTGTCGTCACCTCGGCAGACCTGCGGCAAACGGACGGCGCCGCCGCGTCTACCTTTTCTCTACCTAACCGATAGAATTAAGTTTGGTCAATGAACTAAAGCTCTGCGCCGCGAAAGCGTGGCTTTCGTCAGCTGGCTGGCGCGTGCCGGTACAGCTCCTCCAGCGCGAGCGAGGCGGCGCCTTTCCAGTAGTCTTCCTCGGCGATGCTGCGGAATTCCACGCTGGTGCGGGGCAGCAGCGTCCGCAGGGTCTGGTCGCATAGAGCGGCGCGGAAGTCCGGCCCGATCAGATCGGGCATTGCGGCGACTGCGGTAACGATCAGGACGCGGCCGGGATCGTTTTCGTTGATGTGTCCGGCCACCGCCGTGCCCAGCGCCCTTCCCGCCGTCTCGAACAAGCGGCGGGCATCTGCTTGCCCTGCCCGCGCGCGGGCAACGAGGTCGGCGAAGCTGTCGTTCGACCGGGCCGTGCCCCCGCCCCCTGCATGCCGCAGCATTCCCATGACGCTGGCATAGGCCGCGAGACATCCAGACCCGCCGCAGAAGCACGGGCGCCCTCCCTCGAAGGCGACCTTGACGTGGGCGAACTCGGAATTCATGCCGTGGGTGCCGGTCTGGAGCAGCCCGCCGCGATACCGCGCCGCGCCCATCCCACGCTCCAGCAGGGCGATGCACGAGAAGTCGTCGGCAATGTCGCCCTTGCCGAACCAGTGCTCGGCGCGCGCGACGACGCTGGCGCGGTTGTCCACCGTGACCGGAAGTCCGAGCCGTTCCGCGACTCGGGGGCCGATGGCCTCGGGCTCGTGCCAGCCGTGCTGCGGCATCCAGTGCACCACGCCGCGGTGCCGGTCCACCTGCGCGGGAAGCACGATGGCGGCGTGGCGAAGGAGGCGCCGTGGAACCCCGCTGCGGCCAATCGCGCCGTCGATCAGCGCCGCCGCCCGGTCCGCGAGGCGGTCGATGCCGGGATCGCCAAGGTCGCCGCGCTCAGAATAGACGCGGTCGCCGTTGAGATCGATCACGTCGAGGGAAACGAGGCCGTCGCTCAGGGGGATCAGCGCCGCCGCGTAGGCGGCCCCTGCCACGATCCGCAGGTCGATGCGTGGCCGCCCCCGGGCCGAGGCCGCGCCCGGCATCTCGGCGAGCACACCCCTGCGCACGAGGTCCGCCGTCAACTCGGTCACGGTGCCCTTGGACAGCCCGCTGACTTGCACCAGTTCCACCCGCGAGATGGCCCCGGCCCGGCGCACGTGCTTCAGCAGCCGGACCTGGCTGGCATCGTGTTCGATCGTATCCACGCCTCAGTGTGGGGCGTCACGACGTTCTTCGCAAACAGTATCCGCGTGCCCGCAAGGACTTAGAGGATCGGCGTATCCTCGCGAGCGCGCTCCCATTCCGGGCCGGTGACGCGGTGCGGCGTCTCCGGTCCGATCAGCCGCGCGCAGACGAAGGCGCAGACCCCGCAGAGCGCGATCATCAGCAGCGCCGGGCGCACGGTGCCGTCGAACGCGAGTCCGGCGAAGACGGTGGCCAGTGCGCCAAGGCCATTGCGGAAGGCGTTCGACAGCGAGGCCGCCGCGCCCGCGTCGTGCTCGAACTTCTCGAGCGCCAGCACGGTCGTCGCCGGCATCAGCAGGCCCACGCAGACCATCATCGTCCAGATCACCGCCAGCAGCACCGGCAGCGGCGGGGCCAGCC
>NZ_AKKE01000010.1 GCF_000281975.1 Novosphingobium sp. AP12
GGGCTCGACCTGCCGGTCACCGCCGAGGGTATCGAGACGCAGGACGTGCTCGACCACCTGCGCCAATACGGCGACATCACCGGGCAGGGCTACCTCTACGGCCGCCCCCGCCCGGCGAGCGAGCTTGGCGAATGGCTCGATCCCGGCCAGCGCGCGACGGTGGAGCCAGAGGCGACTACCGTGGAAGACCCACTCCACGTCCGCCGCGCCTGACGGGAACGACGACAACACTGGACCTTCGCCCCGCCAACTCCTAGATCGCGCGGCATGCGGATCGAATTCACCAAGATGCACGGGCTGGGCAACGATTTCGTCGTCCTCGATGCGCGCGGGGCGCCTCTGCCCAACGTCGACGCCGGGTTCGCCGCCGCGCTTGCCGACCGCCACACCGGCATCGGCTGCGACCAGCTGATCGTGCTCGAACCCTCGGACACCGCCGATTTCCGCATGCGCATCTTCAACGGTGACGGCAGCGAGGTCGAGGCCTGCGGAAATGCCACGCGTGCGGTCGGACTGCTCCACGGCGCTCCCGCCCGGATCGAGACCCTGGGCGGCCTCGTAAGCTCCACGCCTGCGGAGGCCGGGATCAGCGTCGAGATGGGCAAGCCCCGCTTCGATTGGGACATGATCCCCCTCGCCTACCCGATGGACACCCACGCGATGCCCGTCGCCTGGGAGGAACTGGTGAACCCGATCGCCGTCAACGTCGGCAATCCGCACGTCATATTCTTCGTCGAGGATCCCTACGCCATCGACATGGCCCGCCTCGGGCCGCTGATCGAGACCGACCAGCTGTTTCCCGAGCGCATCAACGTCAACGTCGCCGCCGTCACCTCGCGCGAATCGATCACCCTGCGCGTGTGGGAGCGCGGCGCCGGGCTCACCCGCGCCTGTGGGACGGGTGCCTGCGCCACCGCCATCGGCGCGATGAAGCGCGGGCTGGTGGACCGGCGCGTCACCGTAACCCTCCCCGGCGGCCCGCTCGTCATCGAGTGGCGCGAGGACGGCGAGATCGTCATGACCGGCCCCGCCACCGAGGCATTCCGTGGCAGCTTCGATCCGGCGGACTTCAGGATCACCACTTGACCGTCGAGGTCCATTCGCTCGGCTGCCGGCTCAATCTCGCCGAGAGCGAGAGCCTGCGCGGCCTCTTGGGCGAGGCGCAGGACCTCGTCGTCATCAACTCCTGCGCCGTCACCGCCGAGGCCGTGCGCCAGACCCGCCAGGCCATCCGCCGCGCCCGCCGCGCCCGCCCCGACGCGCGCCTGCTCGTCACCGGTTGCGCGGCCGAGGTGGAGCACGAGGCGCTGGCTGCGATGCCCGAGGTCGACGGCCTCGTCGCCAACGCCGCCAAGCTCGACCCGCGCGCTTGGAACGTCCCTGTCCCCGCCGTCCGGCCTGCCCAGCGCAGCCATACGCGCGGCTTCGTGCAGGTGCAGAACGGCTGCGACCACGCCTGCACCTTCTGCGTCATTCCCCAGGGCCGCGGTCCCAGCCGCTCGCGCAGCATTGCCGAGGTGCTGGAGGACGTCGCGCTGCATCTCGAGGCAGGCGTGGGCGAGATCGTGCTGACCGGCGTGGACCTCACCTCATGGGGCGGCGACCTTCGCGGCGAGCCACGGCTCGGCACATTGTGCGAGGCCATCCTTTCCCGCTTCCCCACCCTCGCTCGCCTGCGCCTCTCCTCGATCGACGGCGCCGAGGTGGACGACGTTCTGTTCGACTTGCTGGCGGGGGAAGCGCGGGTCATGCCGCACGTCCACCTCTCGCTGCAGCATGGCGACGACCTCATCCTCAAGCGCATGAAGCGCCGCCACAGCCGTGCCGACGCTGTCACGCTGGTCGCCGCCTTGCGCGCCCGCCGCCCGGACATCGCCATCGGCGCCGACCTCATCGCCGGCTTCCCGACCGAGGATGAGGCCGCGCACGCCGCGAACCTCTCGATCGTCGAGGAACTGGGCGTCGTCCACGGGCACGTCTTCCCCTATTCGCCGCGCCCCGGCACCCCGGCGGCGCGGATGCCACAGGTCGAGCATGCCGTGATCCGCTCGCGCGCCGCGCAGCTGCGGGAAACCGTCTCCAAAGTGCGGGCATCGTGGCTTGCCGCGCATCTGGGCAAGCCGCTATGGGTGCTCGCCGAAAGGGGCGGGACCGGCCATGCGCCGGACTTCGCCCCGGTCCGCGTGCCCGCCGAGACGCACCCCGGCGCGCTGGTCAGCGTTGTGCCCGCAAGGGTAGTCGAAGGAATACTGGAAGCATGAGTATCGAGGACCAGCCCGGCCAGCCCATCGCGGCGGACACCGGTAACGATTGGTCCGAGCGCCTCTTCGGAGGCTTTCGCAAGACCTCGGAGCGTCTCGCCGGCAACCTGGCCGGTATCGTCGGCGCCACCCGCCTGACCGAGACGCAGCTCGACCATCTCGAAGATGCGCTGATCATGTCGGACCTCGGCCCCCGCGCCGCCGCCCGCATCCGCGCCCGCCTCGCCGACGAACGCTTCGAGCGCGACGCGGACGAGCGCGCGATCATGGAAGTGGTCGCCCGCGAGATCGCCGAGATCCTGCGCCCGGTCGCCAAGCCGCTCGACGTCGTCGCCTTCCCGCGTCCACAGGTGATCCTGGTGATCGGCGTCAACGGATCGGGCAAGACCACCACGATCGCCAAGCTGGCGCACCTGTTCCAGGAGCAGGACTATTCGGTCATGCTGGCGGCGGGCGATACCTTCCGCGCCGCCGCGATCGGCCAGTTGCGCGTCTGGGCGGACCGCCTGTCTATCCCGATCATCACCGGTCCCGAAGGCGGTGACCCGGCCTCGGTCGTGTTCGACGCCGTCAAGGCCGCGACCGACACCGGCATCGACGCGCTGATCGTCGACACTGCCGGCCGCCTCCAGAACAAGCGAGAGCTGATGGACGAACTGTCCAAGATCCGCCGTGTGCTGGGCCGCATCAATCCCGAGGCACCGCACGACGTGGTGCTCGTGCTCGACGCGACCAATGGCCAGAATGCGCTTTCGCAGATCGAGATCTTCAAGGAAGTGGCGGGCGTCTCCGGCCTCATCATGACCAAGCTGGACGGCACCGCCCGCGGCGGCGTCCTCGTCGCGGCGGCGGAGCAGTACGGGCTCCCCATCCACGCCATCGGCGTCGGCGAGAAGATCGACGACCTGCGCCCCTTCAACCCCGACCTGCTCGCGCGGGTGATCGCGGGAATCGCATAAGATGAACGCCCAGACCAAGCCCAAGCCCAAGAGTTCCTGGGTCAATCTCGTCGTCGATTTCGGGCCGCTGCTCGTCTTCTTCCTCGCCTATCGCCACTTCGCGCCGGGGGACGAGAACAACATGGTCGGCACCGTCGGCGCCGTCATCAAGGGCACCGTCGCCTTCATGGTCGCCACCGTGATCGCGCTGGCCGTATCGAAATGGCGCCTCGGCCACGTCTCGCCGATGCTGTGGCTGACGACGGTGCTGATCCTCGGCTTCGGCGCGCTGACCGTGATCTTCCGCAATCCGTTCTACGTCCAGATCAAGCCCACCGCCGTCTACCTGCTCTTCTCGGTCGTGCTGTTCGTCGGCCTGTTCAAGGGCAAGCCGATGCTCAAGTACCTCCTGCAGTCCGCCTTCGAGGGGCTGGACGAGGCAGGCTGGATGAAGCTTTCGCGCAACTGGGCGTGGTTCTTCCTGGTGCTAGCGGTGCTGAACACGGCGCTGGTCTACACGGTCAGCTTCGACACCTGGATGCAGGCCAAGCTCTGGGGCTTCACGGTGCTCTCGTTCCTGTTCACCTTCTCGCAGCTGCCCATGGTGCTCAGGCATGGGATGGGCGCCGAGGCGAAGGAAGAGCTGATCGAGAACCCGCCCCACGATTGACGGGGTCGGGACGGACCGCCTGTCAGTGGGCTGGCTCGGGAGCGGGTTCCTCCTGCGCCCCTTCACCGTACTGCGCCTTGTCCTCGCCCGGCATCACGAACTTCACCCGCTCGACGCATCCCGTCGAGCCCTGCGGCGATGATGCGACGGCGGCGCGCTGGATCATCTGCGCAGCCTGCCTGCCGAAGTCGTCGGAAGGCTGCGCCTCCAGCACCTGCACGTTGCCCACGGCGCCCCACGGAGCCGTATCGAAGCTGACCACCGCCCAGCCCTCTATCCTGCGCCTGCCGTAAGCCGCCGGAAACTGTAGTTCGGGCGTCCGCACCCACTTGCGGTCCGCTGCGCAGGTCGCGTCCGCGGGACGCGGCAGATCCTGCGGCATCGGGGGCGCCGGCAAAGTCGCGGGCGCGCGCCAGTATGGATAGAGGCAAGCCTTGCGCCCGCCTCCTGAGAAACGGGACTTGCGAACCGCCTTCACCGCCTCGGCATCCAGCGCCTTGTTCCCCGTGCCCAATGCGGTGCGCACGGCGACGGGCTTGCCGCCCGCATCGGTGTCGTAAGCGACGAGGGACCAGTCCTTGGCGCCGGGCGTGGCAGCGATCGATGCGAAATCAGGATAGGCCCGTAGCCGCGGCTGCGGGCGCGGGCCGTCTCCGCAGGTTCCGTCCTGCCGGATGCGCTTCCAGCCCTCGGGAGGCAGCGGGCCGGAAGTGGGCATCATCGTGTAGGCCACCAGATCCGCAGGGAACGCCGTGGACATCGGCCGGATGTCCGCCGAGAAGTTCACCGAACATCCCCTGCGCGCGACCGCCGGAAACCGGCTTGCGGCAAGCGCGGGAGCAACGTCGTCGTTGAAGTGGTAGCGATTCTCGGCCTTGATCGACACAGGCCGGCCCGAGGCATCGATGTCGAAAGAGAGCGTCATCGGGGGACGCTGCGCCGCTGCCGGATAAGTGAGGACGCTGAAAGGCCTGCGGATGCGATCTCCTGCAATCACCACGCTCCCTTCGCACCGCACTTCGCCCGCGCCCCACGTGGCGAGGGCGCTCGCCTGCTGCGAGCGCTGGCTTATGCCCATGGGCGGGTGTGAAGGCGGCGGCGCGGCGGTTAGTGCGGCTGATAGCGCCAGGATCGAAAGCCACATCGTCACCACTCCGCAGACCGTGTCGCAGCCAAGCTAACACGATCGAAAGACTGGACAATGTCGGATTGCGCGATGTTAACGCGCAGACGCGGATCAGATCTCCAGCTGGCTTCCCAGCTCCACCACGCGGTTGGTGGGGAGGCGGAAGAACTCCATCGCGCTCGCCGCGTTGCGCATCATCCAGGCGAACAGTTTTTCGCGCCAGATCATCATCCCCGGCTTCTCCGAAGGCACCAGCGTCTGGCGCGAGAGGAAGAAGCTGGTCTTCATCATCTCGAACGGGCCACCGCACATCGGTGCATGGGCGAGCGCGGCGGGAATGTCGGTTTCCTCCATGAAGCCGTAGCGCAGCGTCATGCGGTAGAAGCCCTGCCCCAGTTCGACGACCGAGAAGCGCTCCGCCGGCTCGACGTAGGGGCCGTCCTGCACCTCGACGGTGAGCACGACGACGCGCTCGTGCAGCACCTTGTTGTGCTTGATGTTGTGAAGCAGCGCCGAAGGCACGCCCATGTTGGTGGAGGCCATGAAGATCGCGGTCCCCGGCACCCGCGCGGCGCTGCCGTGGGCGCTCTTGGCGAAGACGTTGAGCGGCAGCGCAGCCTCGGTCATGCGGTCCCGCATGAGGCGGCGGCCCTTGTTCCACGTCGTCAGCAGCGTGAAGGCGACACCGCCGATGAGCAGCGGGAACCAGCCGCCGTCGGGGACCTTCGTGGCGTTGGCCGCGAAGTAGGCGCCGTCGACCACGAAGAAGGTCACGATCACCGGCACCGCCAGCCACAGTTTCCACTTCCACAGCGCAATCAGCAGCACCGCCATCAGGCAGGTGTCGATGAGCATCGCGCCGGTCACCGCGATGCCGTAGGCCGAGGCGAGGTTCGACGAGTTCTGGAACACCAGGACCAGCACGATCACTCCGGTCATCAGCGCCCAGTTCACGAACGGGATGTAGATCTGCCCGACCTCGTGCTCGCTGGTGTGGCGGGTCGAGAGGCGCGGAATGAAGCCCAGCTGCATCGCCTGGTGGGTGATCGAAAACGCACCCGAGATCACCGCCTGGCTGGCGATGAAGGCGGCGCCGCTCGCCAGGATCACCAGCGGCAGGCGCAGCGATTCGGGGGCGAGGTTGAAGAACGGGTTCTCCATCGCCACCGCTGCCTGCGCGTCGTCGAGGCGCAGGATCATCGCGGCCTGGCCGAAGTAGTTGATGAGCAGGCACGGCATCACGAAGCCGAACCACGACAGGCGCAGCGGCCCGCGCCCGAAGTGCCCCATGTCGGAATAGAGTGCCTCGGCGCCGGTCACCGCCAGCACGACCGAGCCCAGTGCCAGGAAGCCGAGCATCTTGTCGGTCAGGAAGAACTGCACCGCAAACCACGGGTTCAGCGCCTTCAACACCTCGGGCATCTGTACTAGGTGGTAGATGCCGAGCACGGCCAGCACGATGAAGTAGGTCACCATGACGGGCGCGAACAGGGCGCCGACCTTTGCGGTTCCGCTCTTCTGGATCACGAACAGCCCGACCAGCAGCACCAGCGCGATCGGCAGCACGAAGGGCGCCATGTCCGACTGGACCACTGTCAGACCCTCGACCGCCGAGAGCACCGAGACCGCAGGGGTAATCATCGAATCGCCGTAGAACAGCGAGGTCGCGAAGACGCCGAGCAGGACCACGAGGCCGCCGTAATGCCGTTTCCGAATCACGCCCGAGATCAGCGCGACGAGCGCGAGGCTGCCGCCCTGTCCCTTGTTGTCCGCGCGCATCAACACGCCCACGTACTGGACCGAGACGACCAGCGTCATCGACCAGAAGATCAGGCTGACCACGCCGAGGATGTGCAGTTCGTCGATAGCCAGCGGGTGCGGGCCGACGAAGGTTTCACGAAAAGCATAGATCGGGCTGGTGCCGATGTCGCCGAAGACGACACCCACCGCGCCCATCGCCAGCTTGGTGATGTTGCCCGAGCCCCCGCCATGACCCGACGCCGGAGCAGTGGACGCCGCCGGGTCTATCACCGCCGGCACGTCAGACGCATCCGCAGTTCCATCACTCATTCAAGCGTCCCGTCGTGGACTCGCAGAAGCGCATTCACTGCTGCGGCAAGGCTTGCGCCGTTAGCAGCATGGATGGGGGCAAGCAACGATACTTACAAGGAGACGGGCGCCCGGAAACCTGCCGTTCAGGGAACGGATGATTGCCCCTGAACGGGCGCCGATTCGCTCTTCTGCGCTGCGATCACCGCGTCGAGTCGCTGGAGCTGCTGGAACAGCGGTCCGCGCCACTGCGCATCGTCCGGCGCGCGCAGCAGGACACCCGCCCAGAGGCTGCGCGCCTCGACCAGCTTGCCCTCCTGCGCGAAGGCGAGACCGAGGAAGAACGGCGGTCCCGGCGCATCGGGGTCGGCGCTGGCGGCGCGGCGGTAGGCGTAGAGCGCCGCGGGCGTCAGCGTGTCGTCGGCGTGCCCGAACAGCGCGTTGGCCATCGCCAGCCATGCTTCGGAGCTTTTCGGGTCTTCGTTCACCGCGATGCGCAGGACTTCGGCGGCATCGGCATAGTTGCCGTTGCGCGCGAAGGCATCGGCGGTGACGACCCAGCGGTTGAGCGTCGGGATGCCGCTGTTGGTGACCTTGCCCCGCGCCTCGACCATCGCGGCCGGATCGCCCGAGATCGATTCGCGGCCTTCCCGGGGTGCTCCCGCCAGGCTGGGCGAGCCTTGCGTGACGTAGCCAGCGATCCCCAGCAGCAGCGCGGAGGCCACCGCTTCCCGGGCGCCGCGCGGCACTTTCACAACGAACAGCAGAAACGCCAGCACAACAAGAGCAAGGCCGATGACGAGAACCCAGGTCACTGGCCGTTCTCCGTAGGCGTGCGGGTGAAGCGGCGGCGCAGCAGCAGGAACGCGATCAGCACCAGCACCGCCGGCACCGCGAACAGCGGCCAGGTCAGCGTGGTCAGCTGCGGGGCATAGCTGACGTAGTCGCCGTAACGCTCGATCAGCCAGGCACGGATCGCTTCGGGCTCCTCGCCGCTGGCGATGCGTTCGCGCACGAGGCTGCGCATCGAGCCCGCGATCGGCGCGTCCGAATCGGCGATCGACTGGCCCTGGCACTGCAGGCAGCGCAAGCTTTCCATCAGGTCCTGCGCCTTGGTCTCCTGCGCCGGATCGTCGAGCTGGCGATAGGCGTAGGGCGCAGTGGACTGCTCTTCCTGCGCCAAAGCCGGGGCCGTCAGCAGCAGCGCCGCGAGGACAAGAAGGCGTTTCATTGGCCCGCCTCCTTCAGCTTCTCGAGCAGCAGGCCGAGATGCTCCGGCCGAATCTCGCCGATATGCTGGTAGACGATCTTCCCCCGTCCATTGACGACGTAGGTCTCCGGAACGCCCGAGGAACCGAGCGCGAGTTGCACCTTGCCGTCGTCGTCCGCGCCGATGCGCTGGAACGGATCGCCGTTTTCCTCGAGGAAGGCGTGAAGGTTTTCCGTCGTGTCGCGCACCGAGATACCCTCGATCGGCACGCCCGCCTTCGCCAGTTCGCCCAGTTGCGGCGCCTCGACTCGGCATGGCACGCACCAGCTGGCGAAGACGTTGACGAGGTGCGGCTTGCCGTTGGCGAGTACCTTGCTGTCCAGCCCCGGACGGCCCGGTAGTGCTGCGGGCAAGTCGAACTCGGGCATCGCCTTGCCCACCAGCGCACTGGCGACGTTGCGATCCGCCGGGCGGTAGAGCCCGATCAGGACCAGCGCGACGAAGCCGAGGAACAGCGCCAGCGGCAACCAGATCGCCCAGCGCGGGGCGCGTGCGGAAGTGTCGGTCATCGGCCCTGCCTCTCGCGGCGATAGGCGATTTTGCCCCGCACCACGCGGCGGCGCCAGTCGTTCAGCACATGGCCGAGAAGCGCCAGCGCGCCGCCCAGCGCCACCAGCAGCGCGCCCACCCAGATCAGCGGCACGAAGGGCTTCCACCACAGCCGCAGCTGCCAGCGATTGCCTGAGCCATTGACTTCATCCTTGCCGTCGACCGAAGGCGCCTCGCCACCAAGCACCGCATAGAGCTGCCCGTTCCAGCGCGTCAGCAGGGCCGATTCGCTCGTCTGCTGCACCGGCGCCCAGAAGCTGCGCGACTGTGGGAGCATCCGCGTCACCCTGCCGTCCGTGCCGTACCGTACCAGCAGCCGCGCTTCGAGCGCGGTCCAGTTGGGACCCGCAACCGGCTCGACGGTGTCCAGCTTGATGCCCCACGGGCCCACCTGCGTGACCTCGCCGATCTTCACCGCCACGAGCTTCTCGATCGAAAAAGCACTCTCGCTGCTCATCCCGAACAGGGCGACGGCGATCCCGAAGTGCGCGACGACCATGCCCCAGATCGGCAGCGGCGTGCGGCGCAGGTTCCGGCCCTTGAGCGGCAGCACGCTCGCCCAGCCGAGGCCTACGGCGAGCGCGAGGCCGAGGAAGGGCAGCAACGAGACGCCGCCGATCAGCACCAGAGCGATCCCCGCCGCGACGACCAGCATAGCCGGGATCACGAGATTGCGGCCCACCCGCGCGAACTTGTCTCGCCGCCAGCGCAGCAGCGGGCCGACTGCCAGCACCACCAGCATCGGCAGCGCGAACAGCGCGCTCATCGGGTTGAAGTACGGCGGTCCGACCGAGACCTTGGCGCCCATCGCCTCAGCCACCAGCGGGTAGAGCGTGCCGAACAACACGATCCCCAGGATCGCCGAAAGCATGACGTTGTTGACCACCAGCGCGCCCTCGCGGCTGACCAGGGCGAAGCGCTCGCCCTCCGCCACCGTCGAGGCGCGCAGGCCGAACAGCGTCAGCGCGCCGCCGATGTAGATCGCCAGCAGGCCGAGGATGAAGGTGCCGCGCTGCGGGTCGACGGCGAAGGCGTGCACGCTCGTCAGGATGCCCGAGCGCACGAGGAACGTGCCGATCATCGACATCGAGAAGGCGACGACGCCGAGCATCACCGTCCACGAGCGCAGCGCATCGCGCGAGGCCAGAACGCTGCACGAATGGAGCAGCGCGGTCGCCGCCAGCCACGGCATCAGCGAGGCGTTCTCGACCGGGTCCCAGAACCACCAGCCGCCCCAGCCCAGCTCGTAGTAGGCCCAGTAGGAGCCCGCCGCGATGCCCACCGTCAGGAATATCCACGCCCCCAGCACCCAGGGCCGCATGGCCTTGGCGAAGGTCGGCCCGACCTCGCGCGTGATGAGCGCGCCGATGGCGAAGCTGAAGGCGATCGAAAGCCCGACGTAGCCGAGGTAGAGCGTCGGCGGATGGAACGCGAGACCGAGGTCCTGCAGCAGCGGGTTGAGCCCGTTGCCCTCAGCCGGCACTGGCGACAGACGCTCGAACGGGTTCGAGGCGAGCAGCAGGAAGGCGTAGAAACCCAGGCTCACGAAGGCCTGTCCCGCCAGCGTCGCCAGCATGGTCCGCTCCGGCAGCCGCCGCTCGACCAGCGCGACGAAGGCGCCGGCCATGCCCATGACCGTTACCCACAGGAGCATCGAGCCCTCGTGGTTGCCCCAGGCACCGGCGATCTTGAACACCAGCGGCTTCATCGAATGCGAATTGAGCGCGACCAGCTTCACCGACAGGTCGGTCACCGAAAAGACGTAGATCAGGCAGGCGAAGGCCAGCAGCGCCAGCAGGCCCTGCGCGATGGCGACGGGCCGCACCGCCTCCCCCAGCGTGGCTCCGCGCGCGGTGAGGCCGAGCGCTCCGGCAAGCAGTTGCAGAGCGGCCAGCGCGGCGGCCAGCCACAGGGCGGCAAGTCCGAGTTCCGCGATCACTGCGTTTCCGCCACGACCTGCTTGGCCTGATCCTTGGTCATGTCCTGCATCTCGCGCGGCACGTAATTCTCGTCATGCTTGGCGAGCAGGTTGTCGGCGACGAATATGCCGTCCGTACCCATGCGTCCCTCGGCGACCACGCCGGAACCCTCGACGAACAGAGACGGCACGATGCCCCGAAACGTCACCGGGACCTTGGCCTTGCCGTCCTGCACCACGAAAGCGATCGTCACGCCGTCGGCCGCGGTCTTGAGCGACCCCTTCTCGACCATGCCGCCGAGGCGCACGGCGCGGCCGGGCTCGGGCGGCCTGGCGACGATATCGCTCGGCACGTAGAAGTAGCTCGCCTGATTGCGCAGCGCCCAGGCCGCGAGCAGCCCCGCGCCGATCAGCACGACCAGCGCGACCACGAGCAGTATGAGCCGCTGGTGCTTGGCTTTCACGGCCATCAGCGCTTCCTCGCCTCGTCGCGGCGTTTCTCGGCGCTGCGCATCGTCAGCAGCGACCATGCGACCATCGCGAGCGTCGCGCCCACGCCGATCACATAGGCTGCGACCACGAAGGTCCAGGGGTCCATCGCTTCGCGCATCGGCTCAGAATTCCACTTCGCTGAAGGCCTTGCGCCGCAGCCGGGCCTCGGCCTGCTGGTTCGCGAGGATCGCCCGCATACGCGCCAGCACGACGCCCGCGAAGATCAGCGTGAAGCCCAGCGTCGCGGCGAGCAGCGGGATCAGGAAATCGCCCGACATCGCCGACTTGCCCATGGTGATGCTGGGCGGCTGGTGCTGGCTGTTCCACCAGATCACCGAGTAGTGGATGATCGGAATGTTCACCGCGCCGACGAGGCCGAAGATCGCGGGCGCGCGGTTCTCGCCGCCGTCGGAGGATTCGCTCGCCTGCGCGAGCGCCATCCAGCCGAAGTAGAGGAACAGCAGCACCAACATCGAGGTCAGCCGCCCGTCCCAGACCCACCAGGTCCCCCAGGCGGGCCGTCCCCACAGCGAACCGGTAACGAGGCAGACGGCGGTGAATACCGCGCCCGGCACCGCGCAGGCGCGCGCGGCGATGGCGGACAGCGGATGACGCCAGACCAATTCGGTGAAGCTCGCCCCGGCGATGCCCATCCAGCCCGCCATGCCGAGCCATGCCGAGGGCACGTGGAGGTACATGATCCGCACCGTCTCGCCCTGCAGCCGCTCGGCGGGCGCGAGGATTAGCCCCCATCCCAGCGCCAGCGCCGCCGTGGCAAGGCCCACGCCCATGCACAGCGGCATAAGCCAGCGGGCTATACGCAGGAAACGGGCGGGATTGGCGAAGCCGTGCATGACAGTCGCGCTTCTATCGAGAGTGGTGCGAGGAGCAAGTGACTCAGATGAAAGCGCGACGCTTTTCACCCGCCAATGAGGCGTTTGCCCCACTCACGATATCGATGTGGTGGAAAATGGGGCGATCGATGGGGTTCGAACCCACGACCTCCGGTACCACAAACCGGCGCTCTAACCAACTGAGCTACGATCGCCACAGCATGGTCCTGAAGACCACGCTAACCGCACATGGGAAGCAGCTGGGCTGCAACCTGTGCGGGAGCGCGCCTTTGCACAGGGATGGCATGCTTGCAAAGCAAAAATTCGGATCGGGCATGTCACGGAGCGATTTTCCTGTGCCCGGGCGGCCGCTAAGGTCGCGTCCATGAACGGACCCGGCGAATCGTCAGCTGCACAATTGCTTTCTCATGCCGGCGTGCAGCGCTTCCCGTCCTCACGCCTCGACCTGTTCATCCTGAAGAACTTCGTGGCGGCGGAGCAGTGCGCGGAGCTCATGGCGCTGATCGAGGACAGCCACCGCCCTTCGACGATCGCCGACTACAATGGTGATGATGCCTTCCGCACCAGTTCCACCTGCGACCTGTCCACCGACGTGCCCGTGGTGGCCAATCTCGCGGCCGCATTGTCGCGCCTGTCAGGCATAGACCTCGCTCATGCCGAACCGCTGCAGGGCCAGCGCTACGAGGTCGGGCAGGAGTTCAAGGCGCACACGGACTACTTCGAGCCCGGCAACGCGGACTATGACAAGTATTGCGCGGTCCCCGGTCAGCGGACCTGGACCTTCATGATCTATCTCAACGAGGTCGAGGCGGGCGGCGCCACGCGGTTCCGGGTGATCGACAAGATGATCCAGCCCGAAATCGGCAAGCTCATCGCCTGGAACAACCGCCGCCCCGATGGCACTCCCAACGCCGCGACGCTCCATCACGCCATGAAGGTGCGCAAGGGCTACAAGTACGTGATCACGCAATGGTATCGCGAAAGGCACTGGGGCTGAAGGCTTCGCGATGACGCCCCTCCTTCGGAAAGGAGAGGCGGATCGTCGTTCCTGCTATTTCGCGGTGCTGATCACCGCGCAGGCGATCCGGCCTCCGGCATTGCCCGAGGGCTGGCTGCTGTAGTCGTCCGCTGCTGCGTGGATGACGAGCGCGGTGCCGTCCGCATCGAACAGCGACTTGGCGCCGGGCGACAACGTGACGCCCGTGTTGAGGATCTGGGTCTTGAGCAGGCCATCCGCACCAACGTGCTGGTTGGGCATGTCGCCGCCGTGAGGGCCATTGGCGGCCATGTAGCCGTGCTGGTGGTCACCGCCGGTGAAGTGGCCGCCGGCGCTGTCGAACTTGGTGGCGGTGTCGCACAGGCCCTTCTGGTGGAAGTGGAAGCCGTGCTCGCCGGCCGGCAAGCCCTTCACGTCGCCGCTGACCAGTACGCCCGCCGGGGTTTCCTGCAACATCACCATGCCCAGCTTCTTGCCGTCGAGGCCGATGACATCGGCATGAACCATCCCAGGCGAGACAGGAGCCGTCGCGGCGGCCGCGGCAGGCGAGGCGGCGTGGGCGTGCTGCGCTTCGGCGTGCGCGCAGGCGGTCATCGCCAGAAAGGCGAAGGCAGCGGCGGGGGCGGCAAGAATACGGGTTCGGCTGCTCATCGGGATTCTCCGGGTTTCGGGCCTGCACGGTCTGTCGGGTCGACCCACATCGAACTGGACGGTCACGAAGCCTAAGGGGCTGGACGCGAAAGGCAATCGTCCCGGCAGGGCGAAAGTTCCGGAGCTGCAATCCTGAAACGAAAAAGGCGGCCCCGCAGGACCGCCTCGTTCGTTTGCGAATCTGCAAGCGGCGCGAACGCCGCTCCGATCACTTCTTGGTGAGCGACAGACCACCGAAGCGCTTGTTGAACTGCGCAACGCGGCCGCCATCCTGAAGCTGGGCCTTGCCGCCGGTCCATGCCGGGTGCGAGGTCGGATCGATGTCCAGAACCAGCGTGTCGCCTTCCTTGCCCCAGGTCGAGCGGGTCTGGAAGGTGGTGCCATCGGTCATCTGAACGGTGATCGAGTGGTAGTCGGGATGGGTATCGGCCTTCATGGGTCTGGTCTCTTTTGCATGTGGCCGGTTCCGACCGGCCTGGCTGGGAAAGCGGCGCCCTTACAGGGAAGGACGCCGAAATGCAAGTAGGGCGCGGCCCCTCAGCTATCCGCGATCATCGCCGTAAAGTTGACGTCGCAGGTCACCTTGTCGTCGATCGAGGCCTTGCCCCAGAACTTGCACACCCGCGAGCGCTTCTGGACGAAGCCCGCGCGCAGGGTCAGCAGGTGGCCGGGGGTCACGGGGGCGCGGAACTTCGCTTCCTCGATCGCCATGAAGTAGACCAGCTTGCCGGTCCCCGCGAGGCCGAGGGTCTCTATCGCCAGGATGCCGGCCGCCTGCGCCAGTGCCTCGATCTGGAGGACGCCGGGCATGATCGGTCGGCCGGGGAAGTGACCCTGGAAAAAGTCCTCGTTGAAGCTGACCGCCTTGACCGCGTGGATCCCCTCCTCTTCCGAGATGGAGATCACGCGGTCGACGAGCAGCATCGGATAGCGGTGCGGAAGCGCCGCCAGGATTTTCGCCGTGTCGTAGGCCGTTTCGACGACTTCGCTCATGCCCTGTCCGATCCCGGGATCAGCGGCCGGTCGGTGCGGTCGCGGCAGCAGGCGCCTGCTGCCCGGCGGCCTGGGCGCGCTGTTCGCGGATCTGGCGCGGTTCCCAGCCGGCGGGCGGGACGAGCTGCGCCGAAGGCAGCGCCGTGTTCAGCTCGGTCAGGATGTCCTGGTTGAGGTTGTAGGCGCCGCCGTTGACCGCGAGGATCGCATCGGGCGAGATCAGGATCGAGACGTTCTTCTTGCTCATCGCCGCCTTGACGGCGTCGTTCAGCTTGTCCTCGATCTGCTCGTTCACGTAGGCCTGCGAGAGGCCGACGGGCTGCAGGATGCGCTGGAGCTCGGCCTTGCCGTTCTCCTGGAGCTGCTGGATCGCGCCGGCCTGCTGCTGCAGCTGCGCGTCGGCGACCTTGCCGCCCTGGCGGTCGGCGTTGAACTTGTCGACCAGCGGCTTGATCTGGGCGTTGAGCGCGGTGTTACGCGCCTGGGCTTGGTCGTACTGGGCCTTGTAGGTCGTCTGGCGCTGAGTCTCGGCGGCCTTGTAGGCGTTCGAGTTGGCGATCACCGCATCGAAGCTGGCGACGCCGAGGCCCTGCACGATGGTCCCGCCGGTGGCGGCGGGGGCAGCGGCGCCCTTCTTCTGGGCGAGAGCCGGCTGTGCGGCAACGGTGGCGAGCGCGAGGCCAGCGGCCAGCGCGACGGTCTTGGTCATGGTGCTCATCAGAATTGTGTTCCCACGTTGAAAGTGAAGGCCTTGGGATCGTCGCCGTCCTGCTTGAGAAGAGCGCGCGAGAAGTCGATGCGGAACGGGCCGAATGGCGAGTTCCAGTTCACGCCGATGCCGATGGCGACACGCGGCTTCCAGGTGTCGCCCTTGAATTCCTCGACGAAGGAGAACTGATAGCTCCCCGGAACGATGGTGTTTGGCAGGCCCGTCGTCGGGTCCGTCGCGTCGGTCGTCGAGTTGCCCGCGGCGTTTGTATAGAGCTGGTTGCAGCCCGGATCGCACTGCGTCAGTTGCGGCTGCTTGACGCTCCAGACCGCGCCGACGTCGGCGAAGATCGAGGGACGCAGACCCATTTCACGAGCGCCCGATCCCAACGGAATCTCCATTTCGGCGCGGCCCATGTAGTAGTAGTTGCCGCCGAGCGCGTCGTCGGTCCACTGGCTGCGGCTGGTGGTGGGATTGCCGTCGGCGTCAAGCTGCTTGCGCAGGACGCGCGGCCCCACGCCGCGAATGGCGAAGCCGCGGATCTGTGGCTCACCCAGGTAGAAGCGGTCCGTCAGGCGGACATCGTCTCCGCTCAGTCCCTTGATCGCCCCGCCCTCGCCCGAAAGCGAGAAGATGAAGCCCTTGCCGAGGTTGAAGAATTTCGACGCATTGGCCCGGATGCGGGCATATTTGACGTCGCCGCCGAGGCCCGCGAAGTCGACGTTGATCGAGGCGGTGGTGCCTCGCGTCGGACGGACGCGGTTGTCGAGCGTGTCATAGATCACCGAGAGACCGACGATCGAGCTCAGACGCTTGCCGATCGCGTCGCACAGGTATCGGCCTGCGTAGAGCGGGTCGCACTCCAGGTTCGGCGGATTCTGGCGAGTGGTGTAATACGTGCCTTCGTCCAGGCTGACGTCGTCGTAGTTGAGCGTATAGCGCCCCACTGCGGTCAGGAACTCGGTCAGCGGCACGCCCGCACGGACCTGGAAGCCGGTGGTCGACTGCTCGTAGGTCGTGTTGCGGTCCGAGTTGGAATAATTGAAACTGTTGTAGTCGCGGCGATAGATATCCACGCCCATCGAGATGTTCTTGTCGAACAGGTACGGCTCGACGAAGCTCGCCTCGATGCTCTTCGAATAGCGCGAGAGGCTGCCCGACAGACCGACCGTCTGACCACGGCCGCGGAAGTTGCGCTGGCGGATCGACGCCTGGAAGATGAAGCTCTCGAGGCTCGAGAAACCGGCCGAAAGCTGGAGTTCGCCGGTCGGCTTCTCCTCGACGTTGGCTTCGAGCAGAATGCGGTCGTCGGCGCTGCCCGGCTTCTGCTCGACTTCGAACTTCTCCTGGAAGTAACCGAGCGACTTGATGCGGTTGGTCGAGCGCTTGACCTGCAGCGAGTTGAACGCGTCGCCTTCTGCGATGCGGAATTCGCGGCGGATCACCTTGTCCTGCGTCAGCGTATTGCCGTTGATGTCGATACGCTCGACATAGACGCGCGGGGCTTCCTGGATCACGAAGGTCAGCCCCATTGTCAGGGCTTCCTTATCGCGATCGTACTGCGGCCGCACGTCGGCGAAGGCGTAGCCGAAGGCACCGGCAGTCTCGTTGAGACTGTCGATCGTGTCTTCGACCTGCTTGGCGTTGTACCAGTCGCCCTTGTGCATCACGAGGTTCTTGGCCACCTTGTCGCCGTCGAAGTCGCGCAGCTGGCTCTCGACCTTGACGTCGCCGAACTTGTAGCGCTGGCCTTCTTCCACCACGTAAGTGATGATGAAGTCCTTCTTGTCCGGCGTCAGTTCCGCCACGGCGGAAACCACGCGGAAATCGGCATAACCCTGCGTCAGGTAGAACTGGCGCAGCTTCTGCTGGTCGAAGGCCATGCGGTCGGGATCGTAGCTGGTGCCCGAGCTGAACAGGCGGGTGAAGCGCGCCTGCTTCGTCACCATCTGGCTGCGCAGGTCGCCGTCGGAGAACTTCTCGTTGCCGATGATGTTGATCTGGCGGACCTTGGACTTGTCGCCCTCGGTGATCTCGAAGACGATGTCGACGCGGTTCTGGTCGAGCGAAACCATCTTGGGCTCGACCGTCGCGGCGTAGCGGCCCTGGCGCTTGTAAAGCTCGATGATGCGGGCAACGTCGGCACGAATCTTGGAACGGGTGAAGATCTGGCGCGGCGCGACCTTGATCTCGGGCAGGATCTTGTCGTCCTTGATCCGCTTGTTGCCCTCCAGGATGATGCGATTGACGACCGGGTTTTCCTGGACCTGGATCACGACGACGCCATTGTCGTTGTTGATCTGGACGTCCTTGAACAGTTCGGTCGCGTAGAGGTCCTTCAGCGCGGCGTCGGCGGCGGTCTTGGTGTAGGGCTGACCGACACGCAGCTTGATGTAGGACATCACCGTTTGCGGCTCGAGGCGTTCGGAGCCCTTGACCTGGATGGTCTGGATCGCCGGACCGGCATCGGGATCGACGACGGGGGCAGGAGCCGGGGTCGCCGGAGCGGCGGCGCGCGGCGCTCCCGACCTCAACGGAGCAGGAGCCTGAGCCAGGGCTTCGGCGGGAACACCCGCGAGGATCGTGGTCCCCAGCAGAACTGCCGCAAGCTGCGAGGCACGGCGTTCGTCAGTGCAGCGAACCATTTCCCATCCGATCATTCTACGCAAATTCCCGTATTCGCTTTCGCGAGAAAAATAGACCACCCGGGCCAAATCGACATGCAGGGCGCGCACCGGACCCTGCAGGCAACCGCAGCCATCTGCCCGATGGAGCGCATCCGATCAAGCAGACAAAACCCGGCAATAATGTGATCGCTGGATAAAACCTCCAGGCTATCCCCCGAAAATCGGGAGTTGAGCCAGATCGTTGACCGTGACGAAAACCATGAGAGCCAGAACCAGTGCCACGCCCGTTCGGATCGCCCATTCCTGACTACGTACTCCCAGTGGCCTCCGGCGCACGAATTCAGCCGCGTAGAAGGCTAGGTGCCCGCCGTCGAGGCCAGGAATTGGCAGGAGGTTGATGAATGCCAAGTTAATCGAAATCAGCGCCGCGAAGGACACGAATGCCTCCCAGCCGAGGGTGAACTGCTGCCCGGAATACTGGGCGATCTTGATCGGCCCGCCCAGTTCCTTGACCGAGCGATCGCCGGTGAAGATCTGGGCGATCCCCGTGACCATCGTGCCCATGGCGTGGAAGGTCTCATCGAAGCCTTTCCGGACTGCCCCAAGCGGGCCGAAGGTCTCCAGCCTGCCTACGCTGATACCGATCTGACCGACCTGCACGGCCTTGCCCTGCTCATCGATGACGGTGCCCGCGGTGATCGCCACGGGGAGCGTCAGGACCTCTGTGCCGCGCCGGACCTTCACGTCGACGCTGCGGCCCGCATTGGGCCGGATCAGGCGCGGAATGTCGGTAAAGCTGCCCACCGGGGCGCCATCGACGGCCAGGATGCGGTCGCCGATCTCCAACCCGGCCTTTTCAGCCGGCGAATCGCCGTGAAACCCGCCGACCAGCGGAGGCGTCAGGTCTACGCCAAGGTCACCGATCCTGGCCTCGTTGCCGAACCTGTCCTTCAACTCGCGCGTGGCCAGCGTGACCGGCAGAGTCACCGTCTCGCCGTCGCGCTCGATGGAGATCGAAAGCGTCTTGCTGGGGTAGTAGATCGTGTGGTCGGCGACTTCCCGGACGTCCCCGATGCGGTCGCCGTCGATCGCCACGATGCGGTCGCCGATGCGCAGGCCGGCCTGCTGGGCCGGCGAATTCTGCGCGAAGGCGCTCACCTCCGCGTCGGTCACCATACGGCCGTAGAATCCGTAGAAGGCGGCAAAGATCGCCACGCAGAGCAGCAGGTTGGTCATCGGACCGGCGAGCACGATCAGCGCGCGCTGCCACAGCGGCTTGACGTGGAAGGTGTGCGAGCGCTCCTCGGCCGTCATACGGTCGTCCAGCGCGCCGGGCGCGCTCGACGGGTTCATGTCGCCGGAAAACTGGACGTAGCCGCCCAGCGGCAGCGCCGAGAGCTTCCAGCGGGTGCCGCGCTTGTCGGTCCAGCCCGCCAGTTCCTTGCCGAAGCCGATCGAGAAGGCATCGGCCTTCACCCCGAACAGCCGCCCGACCAGGTAGTGCCCCAGCTCGTGGATCAGGACCAGTGGGCCCAGAACCAGGAGGAAGGCGAAGATCGTCGTCAGAAGTCCTGGTGATCCGGTCAAGCGAGCAATCTCCGTCAGGTACTGGTCACGAGCAGCCGCGCCCTTGCCCTTGCCTCGCCGTCCACTTCGAGGACGTCGGACAGGGAGCCGGGCGCGGGCGGCGCATAGGAACCCAGTACGTCCTCCACTTGTGCGGCAATACGGGTGAACGAAATCTGACCGCCGAGGAACGCCGCGACGGCGATCTCGTTGGCGGCGTTGAGCACGGCCGGAACCGCGCCACCCGCCTGCGCCGCCTCGCGCGCCAGGCGGGTGGCGGGGAAGCGCACCTCGTCGGGCTTGCGGAAGGTCAGTTCGCCGATCTCGGCAAGGTCGAGCGGGGCGCAGGGCGTGTCCATGCGGCGCGGCCAGGCGAGCGCCGAGGCGATCGGCACGCGCATGTCCGACGGCCCCAGTTGCGCCAGCGTCGAGCCGTCTCGGTACTCGACCATGGAATGCACCACCGACTGCGGGTGGACGATGATACGCAGCCGGTCGAGGCCGACCGGGAACAGGTGATGCGCCTCGATCAGTTCGAGGCCCTTGTTGAACATCGTCGCCGAGTCGACGCTGATCTTGGCGCCCATGTCCCAGTTGGGATGGCGCACGGCCTCGGCCGGCGTGGCGGCGGTGAGACGGTCCCACGACCAGTCGCGGAACGGACCGCCGCTCGCGGTCAGGGTGATCCAGCGGACGTCGGCGGTATCGTTGCCGCACAGGCACTGGAAGATCGCGTTGTGCTCGGAATCGACGGGCAGCAACGTGGCGCCGTGGCGTGCGACGGCGGCGAGCATGACCTCGCCTGCGGAAACCAGTGCTTCCTTGTTGGCGAGCGCGATCACCCCGCCCTGCTCGATCGCAGCCATCGTCGGTGCGAGCCCCGCGCAGCCGACGATCGCGGCCACGGTAACGTCGGCGCCCCGCGCGCCCGCCTCGACCAATGCGGCGGGACCGCCTGCCGCCTCGATGCCCGAACCGGCGAGAGCATCACGCAGCGCAGGAAGGTGCGTTTCATCCGCGACGACGGCGACCTCTGCCCCGAATTCGCGGGCCAGACGCGCCAGTTCAGCGGCATTGGAATGCGCGGTCAGCGCCGTGACGCGCCAGTCGCCGCGGTTGCGGCGGATCAGGTCGAGCGTCGAAGCGCCGATCGATCCGGTAGCGCCGAGGACGGTAAGTGTGCGCATGGATCTCATCGCGGCTGGAACAGGATCATCAGCCCTAGCACGAACAGCACCGCCAGCAAGCCATCCGCGCGGTCGAAGAAACCGCCGTGACCGGGAATGAGGTTGCCTGAGTCCTTGAACCCGGCGCGCCGCTTCATCCAGCTCTCGAAGAAATCGCCCGCCTGCGCGCAGACGGCGACGATGATGCCGGTCATCAGGCAGCTGGCGAACAAGGGCACTGCCCCGGCGCTGGCGTACCAGCACGGCTCGGTCCCGAAGCATGAGACGGCGTCGGCGGCGGAAACCTGCGGAGTGAGCCGGATCGCCCCGTCCTGCCACAGCCGCGCGGCGGTGAAGAGCGCCAGCGTCGCGCCCAGCACGCCGCCCATGAGGCCGGACCAGGTCTTCGACGGGCTGATCGAAGGCGCGATCTTGGGGCCTCGCAGCGTGCGGCCGGTGAAATACGCGCCGACGTCGACGGCGATGACGGTCGCCAGAAGCGTCAGGACCGGCGCGAGCGTGAAAGCGTCGTTGTGCAGGAACAGCAGCATGGCTGCACCTACGCCGACATAGAGCATACCGAGGAAGTTCCAGGCGGCCCGAGCGCCCGGTCCGGGCGTGGCACGGCGGGCAAGCCGTATCCACTCGTAGAGCACCCCCACCGAGACGGCGCAGACGAAGGCGATCCACACCGCCCCGCCCAGCCACAGGGCTGAGCCGGCGACGGCCAGCATGACGACGGCGGACACGGTCCGCACGCCAAGGTCGGACACGCCGCGCCTCGGCCTCTTAGCGCCCGCCATAGCGCCGCTCGCGGGTGGTGAAGGCTTCGAGGGCATCGCGCAGATGCTCGGCGGTGAAGTCCGGCCAGAGCACGTCGGTGAACAGCATCTCGGCATAGGCCGCCTGCCAGAGCAGGAAGTTCGACAGCCGCACTTCGCCGGAGGTGCGGATCAGCAGGTCGAGCGGCGGCAGGTCCGCAGTGTCCAGCTCGGCGGCAATGGTCTCGGGCGTGATGGGACCCTTGGCGGCGGCCTTGGTAGCGGCGCGGGCGATCTCGTCCTGCGAGCCGTAGTTCAGCGCCACGACCAGCGTCGTGCCGGTATTACCCGAGGTACGCGTCATCGCGCCTTCGACCAGTTCGACAACATCCGGCTTGAAAGCCTTGTAATCGCCGATGATTTTCAGCCGGACGCCGGCATTCGCGAACTCGTCGAGATCGGAGAGGATGAAGCGCTTCATCAGGGTCATGAGGTCGGAAACCTCTTCCTCGGGCCGCCGCCAGTTCTCCGTGGAGAAGGCGTAGAGGGTCAGCGCCTCGAGGCCCATCTCGCGCGCACCGCGCACGACGCGGCGCACCGCCTCCACGCCGCGTTGGTGCCCCAGCGCGCGCGGAAGGTGGCGCTTCTTCGCCCAGCGTCCGTTGCCGTCCATGATGATGGCGACATGCCGGGCGCCAATGGCTTCCTCCTTGGCCATCAGGCCTCCCTCACCCCGAGGCAATCGAACCTCACTTGCCGAGGATTTCCTTTTCCTTGGCTGCAAAGACGTCGTCGAGGGCCTTGATCTGCTCGTCGGTCAGCTTCTGGACTTCGGTTTCGCCGCGCTTGCGGTCGTCTTCCGAGATTTCCTTCTTCTTCTCGTCGGCCTTGAGGTTCTCGATGCCGTCGCGGCGCACGTTGCGCACGGCGACGCGCGCCTTCTCGGCGTAGGAGCTGGCGAGCTTGGCGAGTTCCTTGCGGCGCTCCTCGGTCAGGTCCGGGATCGGCAGGCGCAGGGTGTTGCCGTCGTTGATCGGGTTGAGACCCAGACCCGCCGAACGGATCGCCTTCTCGACCGGACCGATGTTGTTCTTGTCCCACACCTGCACCGAGAGCATGCGCGGCTCGGGCGCCGAGATCGTGGCGACCTGCGTGATCGGCGTGTTGGCACCGTAGACGGTGACCGTGATCGGCTCGAGCAGCGCGGTGTTCGCGCGGCCGGTGCGCAGGCCGGAAAGGTCGTGCTTCAGCGCGTCGATGGCGCCCTTCATGCGGCGCTCGAGGTCCGCCTTGTCGTACTTGGCCATGGTTCAGGCTCCCTTCTGGACGAGCGTCTTGGTTCCGCCACCGGCGAGAACGGTGGCAAGGTTGCCCTTCTCGCGGATCGAGAACACGACGATCGGAATTGCATTGTCGCGGCACAGGGCCACGGCGGAGGCGTCCATCACCTTCAGGTTGTCGGCGAGGACGGTATCGTAGTCGACGCTGTCGTAGCGCTTGGCGTCAGGGTTGGTCTTCGGATCGCTGTCGTAGACGCCGTCGACGCTGGTGCCCTTGAGCAGGGCGCAGCACTTCATCTCGGCGGCGCGCAGGGCGGCGCCGGAATCGGTGGTGAAATAGGGAGCGCCGACGCCCGCGGCGAAGATCACCACGCGGCCCTTTTCCAGATGGCGCTCGGCGCGGCGGCGGATGACCGGCTCGCAGACCTGGTCCATCTGCACGGCCGACTGCACGCGCGTCTCCACGCCGATCTGCTCGAGCGCGTTCTGCATCGCGAGCGCGTTCATGACGGTGGCGAGCATGCCCATGTAGTCCGCCTGGGCGCGGTCCATGCCGCGCGCCGCGCCGGCCATGCCGCGAAAGATGTTGCCGCCGCCGATGACGAGGCAGACTTCCAGGCCCGTTTCCTTGGCAGCCTTCACTTCACCTGCGAGTTCCGCGACGAAGTCAGGATCGATCCCGAACTGCTGGCTCCCCATCAGCACCTCGCCCGAGAGTTTGAGCAGGACGCGTTTGTAGGGGGAGGATGACATGCCGCTGGGTCTCCTGGATACGGGTGGCCCGGCTTTAGGAGCGTGTGGCCGGATTGCCAAGGGGCTAGGCCCGGGCGCGCGTTCAGCCCGGCGCCTTTTGGCCCGGCAGCTGCACCGGCAGGCCGTTGAGCGCATTCAGGTCGAACGAAACAGTCTTCCCGTCCCGTGCCGGTCAGCAGGCCACTAAGACATGCGCCAGAGAACCACCCCTTCGCAGACTACGCGACCGCGATGGCGGACAAACTGGCAGCACACAAGCACGTCCGCGCAGTTCACCGCCGCGTACCGAGGTCAGGAAGGGAAACGCCGGCAGGTCAGCGATCGACCAGCGCGCTCACCCGCCGCCGGAACGACATCCCCGGGGTATTTCCGCGTGCCACGTCGTGAAACACACCGCCGCCGATGGCCGGTAGCAGGGCTTCGACTTCGCTCGCTTCCTCGAAGGTGTGGACGTCGACTGCAATCCGCAGACGGCCGTCGAATAGGAAGCTGACTATGCTGGCAGGGGGGCAGGCATCCTCGACAGCCTTGTGCAGTGAACCCAGCTCATCCGAGATGGGGCAGGCCGGCATCGACTGCCGGAATTCGGCGATGGTCGTGATCGCATTCATGGTGCGTCTCCGGGTAAGTTGTCCCCATTCAACGCACAGGCGGCTCGTTTGATCCCTTAGTACAAACCCCTACCCATCCAGAGAAAGGGCAACAAAAACGGGCCGGAAAGCAATCGCTTCCCGACCCGCATGTTCCGTTCCCGTAGGAAGACGGAGAATTTTAGCCGGCGACGGCGGCAGCCACTTCGGCCGCGAAGTCGGAGACTTCCTTCTCGATGCCTTCACCGAGCTGGAAGCGCACGTAGTCCTTGAGGACGATCTTCGCGCCGGCTTCCTTGCCCGCCTGGTCGACGACCTGCTGGATCGGGGTCTTGTTGTCGAGAACGAAGACCTGCGAGAGCAGCGCGTTTTCCTTGGCGTACTTCGAGATCGCACCTTCGACCATCTTGGCCTGCACGGCTTCGGGCTTGCCGGATTCGGCGGCCTTTTCCTGTGCGATCTTGCGCTCGCGCTCGATCAGCTCGGGATCGAGGTCCTCGGCGTTCAGCGCCAGCGGGAAGGCAGCGGCGATGTGCATCGCGATCTGCTTGCCGAGGGCTTCGAGCTTGTCGGCCGGGCCTTCCGATTCGAGCGCGACGAGCACGCCGATCTTGCCGAGGTTCGGAGCGGCTGCGTTGTGCATGTAGGGCACGACGATGCCGTTCGACACTTCGACGGTCTTCAGGCGGCGAACCTGCTGGTTCTCGCCGATGGTCGCGACGTTGTTGGTCAGCGCGTCGGCAACGGTGCCGCCGTTCGGGTAGGCAGCGGCCTTGAGCGCGTCCACGTCGTTGCCGGCAACGCCGAGCGCGACTTCGGTGGTCTTGCGCACGAAGTCCTGGAACTGGTCGTTCTTGGCGACGAAGTCGGTCTCGGAGTTCACCTCGACGGCGACGCCCTTGGTGCCGGTGACGGCAACGCCGACCAGACCTTCAGCGGCGGTGCGGCTCGACTTCTTGGCGGCAGCGGCCAGACCGCGGGCGCGCAGCGCATCGACGGCGGCTTCGAGATCGCCATTGGTCTCGTCGAGAGCCTTCTTGCAGTCCATCATGCCGGCGCCAGTGCGCTCGCGCAGGTTCTTCACGTCAGCGGCGGTGTAAGCCATCGCTCAAATCCTTTTGTTGATTAGAGGCATCTCAGCCCCTGAAATGGATGCGCGCCAGGCCCATTGGACCCGGCGCGCGACAATTCCATGACGAAAGTGTCGTCGGCCGGGGCCTATCAGGCCTCGACGGTCTCTTCGACCGGAGCGTCCATGGCACCGATGTCGATGCCGCTGTCGATCACGCCTTCGCGGTGACCCTTGGTCGCTGCCTGGGCGATCGCGTCGCAGTACAGGCGCACGGCGCGGCTGGCGTCGTCGTTGCCCGGGATCGGGAACGCGATGCCCTGCGGGTTCACGTTGGTGTCGAGCACGGCGACGACCGGGATGCCGAGTACGTTGGCTTCCTTGATCGCCAGCTCTTCCTTGTTGGCGTCGATCACGAACATCACGTCCGGGATGCCGCCCATGTCGCGGATACCGCCGAGCGAGAGCTCGAGCTTGTCACGCTCGCGGGTGAGCTGGAGGACTTCCTTCTTGGTCAGGCCGGCGGTGTCGCCTGCGAGCTGCTCTTCGAGCGCCTTGAAGCGCTTGATCGAGCCCGAGATGGTCTTCCAGTTGGTGAGCATGCCGCCCAGCCAGCGGTGGTTGACGAAGTGCTGGCCGCAGGCGCGAGCGGCCTGGGCGATCGGCTCCTGCGCCTGGCGCTTGGTGCCGACGAAGAGGACCTTGCCGCCGGCCTGGACGGTCGACTGCACGAAGTCGAGCGCGCGCGCGAAGAGCGGCACGGTCTGCGACAGGTCGATGATGTGGATGCCGTTGCGCGCGCCGAAGATGTACGGCTTCATGCGCGGGTTCCAGCGGTGGGTCTGGTGACCGAAGTGTGCGCCGGCTTCGATGAGCTGCGACATGGTGACGACGGGAGCCGCCATAAGATAATTCCTTTCCGGTTGAACCTCTGGAAGACTGGAACCGTGCGGGGACCCCGCTGCGGCACCGGTATGAACGCCTTCCATGTGGATTGCCTGCGAGTCGCGCCGGACGATCCGGCTTGAATCTCACAAGCGGGGCCGCCCTTAGACTGATCCTGCGCCGGAATCCAGCCCTTCCTGAAGGCGGGGCCAAAGCCGTCTACCGCAAGCTGCTGTCACCTCATCGTCAGAATCCGCCATAACCCTCTAAATCAAGGGGTTTGAGCAGGAACCAACTCCTTTCCAAGGGCCTTTCCTTAGCATGGCTGGTGATAAGTTGTTAACCTAACGGATCATTCAGCAGGAACAGCGGGGATTTTCAGTCGGGGGCAGCGACTTACAAGAAGGCAAGCTCATGATGAGTATCGTTCCACCCGTCCTCTTTTCCCTCGCCGCTTTGGCCGCTGTCCTCACGATCTGGAAAAGCGCGCTGACCGCCCTCCCTGTCGTCCGCAGCCTGCGCAGGCAACTGGCCGAGACTTCGCTGGAACGGGTCATTCATGTGGCCAGCCTGGATTTACGCACCTCGATCGAACGCCCGGCTGCATCCCGCCGACAGATCGTACGCGCACGCCGCCATGCGTGTCCGAAAACCGGTGACCCACCGGCTTCACCAATTCCCGCACCGCACTCACGCAGCCTGAGGCGGACATCGAAAAGCGTCGAAACAGGCAAACGTAGCGCAGTTTCGTTGGGCACCAGGGCCGGAACTTAGTGCCATTGGATTGCCGTCATGGATTCTTGCCGATTCAAGCAAGCGCAAATTCCACTTGACTCACTTGGAACAAAAAGTGAACTACTGCGCCTGTAGAACATTGATAGAACAGATTCGCGTTTTCCACAAGCTGTCCACAGCCCTCCGCCGGGTTCGGGGCGATGGTTCGAAAGGAATGGTCATGACTGCATTCGTTGCCTGCCTCTTTACCCTCGCCGCCCTTGCATCGGCATGGAGCATCGGCGCGACAATCCGGCGTTACGGTCCGAACGCGATACTGCTGCGGGAGCAATTCGATGCCTGCCCGGGTGCGATGACGCTGGAATGGAAATCCGTCGAGCGAGTGGCCGTCCCAACTCTGGCGGAAATCAGGATTCCTGAATTCAGGAGGCGTATGGCACGCCGAATGCCGGCAGGCCTGGAGTGGCCGCAGGTCAGCGCGGCACTGGAGCTTGCCGCCTGACCTTGGCGTAAGTGACCAGGCCGACGGGCAGCAGCACAAGATAAACGAGTGTTATCGCAACCAGCGTGTACCATGTTTCGGTCAACAAGGCCGCCACGGCCAGACCTACCAGCGCCAGCACGCCGAGGCGCAGCGAGTTGGGCGGTCGTAGCCGCGACCATCCCAGCGTCGGTATCGACGAGATCATCAAAAACGCGATCACGACCATCCAGATGCTCACGGCAACCGGGTTGGCAAATTCCGAGCGTGTCGTGGCGATCCACAAATACATCGGCAGGAACGCCAACCCTGCGCCCAGAGGCGCAGGCACTCCCGTCAAGAAACCGGCGGCCTTGTGCGGCTGTTCCAGCATGTCGAGGCGCGAGTTGAAGCGAGCAAGCCTCAGCACGCAGCAGATCGCGAAGGCGAGTGCAGCGATCCAGCCCAGGCTTGGAATCTGATGAAGAGTCCACAGATAGACGATCAGTGCCGGGGCGACGCCGAAGGAAATCGAATCGGCCAGGCTGTCGAGTTCGGCGCCAAAGCGGGTCTGGGCGTTGAGCAGACGGGCGGCGCGCCCATCGATCCCGTCCAGCAGGCCGGCAAGGATGATCGCCAGCACTGATTTCTCGAAATCGCCAGCAATGGCGAAGCGGATACCGGTAAGTCCCGAACACAAGGCAGCTGCGGTGATCGCGTTGGGCACGATCGCGCGCATGGAAAGCCCGGCGGCAAGCCTGCGGCGCGGTCTGCGTCGCATGTCCGGCCTGCCGGCGAAAGCGGCCTCCGCCTCGTAGTCCGGGTCGTCGATCACTGGGCGATGCCCTCAATCACCGAGGCACTGGCGAGCACGGCCAGCACGGTTTCCCCTGCGATGATCTTCTGGCCCATCAGCACCCTGGGCTCGGTGCCGGCAGGGAGATAGACATCGACGCGGCTGCCGAAGCGGATCAGGCCGATGCGCTGTCCGGCGGCGATGATGTCACCCGGCTTCACGAACGGCACGATGCGGCGCGCGACCAGACCGGCGATCTGCGTGAAGCAGATGCGCAGGCCATCGCTACGCTCGATGAGGATATGCTGGCGCTCGTTCTCTTCGCTCGCCTTGTCGAGGTCGGCGTTGACGAACTTGCCGGGGATGTAGATCACCCGCTTGACCGAACCGGCAATCGGCGTTCGATTGATGTGGACGTCGAACACCGACATGAAGATCGAGATGCGCGTCACGGGTTCAGAGGACATCGGCGCGGAACCCGTGCCGTCGTCCACTGTCAGTTCGCGGGGCGGCGGGACCTTGCCGATCAGCGTGACTAGGCCGTCCGCTGGCGCGATGATGGCTCGTTCGTCCTGGGGGGTGACACGCACAGGATCGCGGAAGAACGCCAGGACGCACAACGTCAGCACCGCGAGCGGCCAGCCTACCCACGGACCGAGCAGTATCCAGCCGGCCAGCGCGACGACGCCGGCGATGGCGCCGAACTTGCGGCCTTCGGGGTGAATGGAGGGCCACTGCCACGACGCTTCGCCGCGGCCCTGATTATCGAGAATTTCTCCGGGCATCGCTCTCATCTAGACAGTGCGCACTAGTACCGCAATGCCGCTGGCCTTGCGGTGTTCCCTCGCGGGGCAGGCGCCTGCGGATAAATGCGGTGAAGCGGCGTTTTCGGGAATGGCCCCTCTGCGGGGCGCCGGGCCCGCTCTTGCGGGAAGCTGGTGGTGGACAGGGCTGGATTCGAACCAGCGTACGCTTGCACGGGCAGATTTACAGTCTGCTGCCTTTAACCACTCGGCCACCTGTCCACACCAGTTGCTGGCTGCTGGAATCCCCTGCGAAAGCGGGAAATTCCGGCGTTGGTCGAGGCTCCGAAAGGGGCCTCGTTGCCGAGGAGCCGGGCCTTTGCCGAAGCGAGCCTTGCCTGTCAATGGCCTCCCTGTCAGAGGGGGCAAGAAATTTGCCATATTCGGTTTTCGAAAGGACGATGAATGAACAAGCGTAGCGGCGGAAAAGCCGGCAGCGAGGGTGATGCCCGCCCGGCGAAAGCCCTGCGCGGCCGCGCAGGCCGGATGAAGAACGGGCGCGGCAGCGGCCGCGCGGGCTCGGGCGCCGTGCGCCTGTGGGGTCGTCACGCCGTGGAAGCGGCGCTGAAGAATCCCGACCGCGTCCACCGCAAGCTCTGGGCCACGCGCGAGGGCGTCGATTCGCTGGACGGCGAATTGCCAGAGAATTTCGCCGTGGAGTGGGCGCAGGGTGCCGACCTTGCCCGGCTCGTCGCGCGCGATGCGCCGCACCAGGGGCTGGTCCTCGAATGCGACCCGCTGGAGGACATGTTCCTCGCCGACGTGCTCGACAACGATCCGCTGCGCCCGGTGATCGTGCTCGACCAGGTGACCGACCCGCACAACGTCGGCGCGATCATGCGTTCGGCGGCGGCCTTCAACGCCTGCGCCATCGTCACCCAGGACCGCCATGCCCCCGTCGAATCGGGCACGCTCGCAAAGTCCGCATCGGGCGCGCTGGAAGTGCTGCCCTGGGTGCGCGTGGTGAACCTCGCCCGCGCACTCGAAGAGATCGCCGAGGCCGGTTACTGGCGCATCGGCCTGACCGGCACGGCGGAAACGACGCTGGGCGAGGCCCTGCCCACCGGCCCGGTCGCGCTGGTGCTCGGCGCGGAAGGCGACGGCATGCGCCACAACATCACGCAGCACTGCGACGCTCTCGCCAAGCTGCCGATCAGCGAGGCTATGGAAAGCCTGAACGTCAGCAATGCGGCTGCCATCGCGCTTTACGCCGCGGCCACTCGCGAAACGGAATGAGCCATCCCGGCGCCGCCTCGAAACCGGAGCGGCGCCGAACCGGGCACCTCAGGGGGATAACGTGAAGACCGATCCGCATCGCCTCTCTAGCCGCTTGCCCTTGCGCAGGGCGTTCGCCGTCGCCGCGCTGGCGCTGCTGGCCGCCGCCTGCATTCTGGCGCCAGGGAAATTCGCCTCGCAGTTCGACCTCAGGAAGGACCGCAGCTTCGCCTTCCGCTATACCGGCGAGATCCTGATGATCCCGCTGATGAAGACCGGCAAGGACGAGGCGTTCGAGGCGACCGCCTGCCAGAACGACGAAACGCTCGAAGAGCGTGACTGCACCGCCGACGAACTTGCCCGGCAGAAGACAGACTGGGAGCAGGCGCGGGAGCAGAAGCGGAAAAGCGATGCGGAGGCCGCGAAGATGCTGCTTGGCGGGATCGACCCGAGCAATCCCGAATCGGGCAAGGAACTCGCCGCCAAGCTGCGCCGTCAGGCCGGCTGGAAGAAGGTCGAGTACGTTGGCGACGGCAAGTTCGACGTCGATTTCGCGATCGCCGGCAAACTCGACCACGACTTCACGTTCCCCACGCTCGAAGGCTTCCCGATGAGCAACGCGTTCGTGCAGGTCATCGCGCGCCAGGACGGGACGGTGCGCATCGACGCACCCGGGTTCGGCCCCCAGGGCGGCGGGCAGGCGATGGCCGGCATGATGGCGGGTATGGCAGCATCGGGCAGCGAGGGCGGTGATTCCAGCGATGGTCCCACCAGCCTCGCCGACGGCAGCTTTGCAGTGCTGACCAACGGCGAGATACTTGCGAACAATACCGACGAAGGTCCCGCGGTGTCTCCGGGCGGCAGGATGCTGACCTGGAAGGTCAATCCCCGCACCCCGGCGGCACCCACCGCGCTGTTGAAGCTGGCGCGTTGATGCCCGGCGTGCGCGGCCTTTAGAACCAGAGGTCCCGCACGCAGCGGCCGTCCGGCACACCACCCCCCGAACGTGCCGAGCCATCGAAATCGTCTACCGGCAGGTGCGCAGACTTGGGCCGCGTCAGGTGCGCCTAGCGGCAGAAGGCGTAGCGGGTGTCACCGCCTGCTCTTTCCAAAGAAAAACGCCGCGCTGGCCGTTGGGCCGCGCGGCGTGATCCGATTGACCTGCGAGGCGCTACAGGCCGCCTGCCGTCTTAGTTGACGGCGTCCTTCAGGCCCTTGCCGGCCTTGAATTTCGGCTGCGACGATGCCTTGATTTCCATCGGCTCGCCCGTGCGCGGATTGCGTCCGGTCGACGCCTTGCGCTTGGCGACCGAGAAAGTGCCGAAGCCGACGAGGCGCACTTCGTCACCCTTCTTCAGCGAGCCCGAGATGGCGTCGAACACGCCTTCGACAGCCTTGGTGGCATCGCTGCGCGTCAGACCGCTCGAATCGGCAACTGCGCTGATGAGATCGTTCTTGTTCATTATGGGAACCCCCTTACCTTTCAGTGGAGCGGATGAAGATGAAATTTTCAGATTCGCCTCACGATGGGCGACGGAATTGAGCGGGTTTTCCTCAAGGTGGCAAGGGCTAAACCCGCCGATAACTGGCAGTTAATCGCGTTTTTCCGCCGGTCCTGCAACGATCGGTCATTTTGCGGCGCAGCATGAACAATGCCGCCACCTGGCGACTCGCGATGCCTGACGAACGACATCGAGTGGTTAACGAGCCGCGCTCGAAATGTAGTTGACGTCTCTTTACGGTACGCAACTTTCGGGTCACCCCAAAGGGGCGGACACAAAAAAGGCGGCTCTTTACGAACCGCCTCTTCGTGTTGTCCGGCCTCGCGACCGAACACCCATCCCGGGAAAAGCCGAAGCTTAGCCCTGGGTGTCGTTGATGCGACGCTCGGCGATGCGGGCGCGCTTGCCGGTACGACCACGCAGGTAGTACAGCTTCGCACGGCGCACGACGCCGCGGCGGACCACAGTGATCGAATCGATGTTCGGCGAGTAGAGCGGGAATACGCGCTCCACGCCTTCACCAAAGCTCATCTTGCGCACGGTGAAGTTCGAGCCCATGCCACGGTTCGAGCGCGCGATGCACACGCCCTCGTAGTTCTGGACACGGGTGCGGACGCCTTCGACGACCTTCACGCCGACGCGGACGGTGTCGCCCGGACGGAATTCGGGGATATCCTTGGCGGCCTTGGCGATTTCTTCGGCTTCGATCTGCTGAATCAGGTTCATGAACCTAAATCCTTCTTTCATGCCGCGCGCCAGAGGCAGACTAGACCCGAGCGTCCCTGTGACGCTCCCATAGGTCAGGCCTGCGTAACCGTGTGTCGTCGTCCGCCTGTCGTTTCCGCCAGGCGGCGATCTTCGCATGATCCCCCGATCGCAGCACTTCAGGGATCGTGCGCCCTTCCCACGTGGTGGGCCGGGTATAGTGCGGATACTCGAGAAGTCCGTCCTCGAACGATTCCTCGGTCCCGCTGGAAGCCGCGCCCATTACGCCGGGAAGCAGCCGAATGCAAGCGTCCAGAACCATCAGCGCGGCGCATTCTCCGCCCGACAGGACGATGTCGCCGACCGACACTTCCTCTACCTCGCGGCCCTCGAAAATGCGCTCGTCGAAACCTTCGAACCGGCCGCACAGGATGGTGACGCCCGGCCCCGCCGCCAGTTCGCGGATGCGCTCCTGCGAGATGGGCTTGCCGCGCGGGGTCATGGCGAGCACCGGAGCATCCGGTGCCAGCGTTCGCGCGTGGTCGATGGCCGCGGCGAGCACGTCGACCTTGAGCACCATCCCCGCGCCGCCGCCCGCCGGAGTATCGTCGACAGTCCGGTGCTTGTCGGCCGCGAAGTCGCGGATCTGGACCGGCGTCATCGTCCACTTGCCCTCGGCCATGGCCCTGCCCGCCAGGCTGACGCCGAGCGGACCGGGGAACATGTCCGGGTAGAGCGTCAGGACGGTGGCCGCGAAAGTCATGCCTCGGCGAACGCCGCGTTGATGACGATCCGCTCGCCGTCCCACTCGGGCACGGCGGCAGGCGTCATCGGCACCATGAAGCGGAGCCGTTTACCGTCGGCGCCGGCGGGGCGCTCGATCTCGATCACGTCGCCCGCGCCGAAGTTCTCGATTCCCACGCACGTGCCCAGGGATTCACCAGCGTCCGAGACGGCAGGCAGGCCCAGCAGGTCGGCGTGGTAATACTCGCCTTCCTCCAGCGCCGGCATCGCCGAGCGGGGGACGGTGAGCGCGGTACCGCGCAGCTTTTCGGCGGCCGTGCGATCGTTGATCTCGACGAAGCGGGCGATCGCGCCACCCTTCCCGTCGTCGCGCAGCTTGGACACCGTCAGGGCTGAATCGTTGAAGGCGCGGTAGCGCTTGAGCGCGGCCACGCCTTCTCCGAACAGCTTGAGGCGAACGTCGCCCGTTACGCCGTGCGCACCGGTGACGGCGGCGAGCGTGACGGGGCGATCTTGGCCAGAAGTCGACAAGGCTTAGGCCTCGGTCGATGCCTCGGTCGTCTCGGCAGGAGCTTCCTCGGCGGCAGCTTCCTCGACGGCGGGCGCTTCGGCAGCGGCCTTGGCTTCGGCAGCAGCCTCGGCGGCGGCTTCTTCAGCTTCGCGCAGCTTGGTCGCGCGGTCTTCAGCGCGGTCCTTGGCCTTCTTGCCCGGCTCTGCCTTGTTCGGGTTCACGGTAGCGACGCGCTCCTTGATCCCGGCCTTGTCGAGCATGCGCGCAACGCGGTCGGTCGGCTGGGCGCCGACGCCGAGCCAGTAGCGCACGCGGTCTTCGACCAGGCGCACGCGGTTCTCGTCATCCTTGGCGAGGACCGGGTTGTAGGTGCCGACCTGCTCGAGATAGGCGCCGTCGCGCGGAGCGCGCGAGTTGGCGACGACGATCTTGTAGTAGGGGCGCTTCTTGGCACCACCGCGCGAAAGACGGATCGAAACGGACATTGCTCTTACCTTTCTTCAAATCTTAGGAATGTTTGGATTTATTTCTTGAGAAACTTGCCGAGGTCCGGACCGCCGGGACCGCCAAGGCCGGGCATCCCGCCCATCCCCTGACCGCCGCCGCCCAAGGCGCCGCCGAGGCCCGGCATGGCGCCTTCGAGACCGCCCTTGCCGAACATCGCGGCCAGCCCCTTGAGGCCGCCCATCTTCTTGATCTGCTTCATGGCCTTGGACATCTCGAGGTGCATCTTCAGCAGCTTGTTGACGTCCTGGACCTGGGTGCCCGAGCCGTTGGCGACGCGGATCTTGCGCTTGGCGTTGAGCAGCGCGGGATTGGTGCGCTCCTTCGGCGTCATCGAACCGATGATCGCATCCATGCGCAGCAGCACGCGGTCGTCCATGCCGGACGCCTGCATCGCCGCCTTGGCCTTCTTCATGCCGGGCATCATGCCCGCCAGCATGCCGAGGCCGCCCATCGACTGCATCTGCTTCAGCTGCATGCGCAGGTCGTTCATGTCGAACTTGCCCTGATCCATGCGCTTGGCGAGCGCCTCGGCGTCCTCGACCTTGACCGCTTCGGCGGCCTTCTCGACCATGGAGACGATGTCGCCCATGCCGAGGATGCGGTTGGCGACGCGGCTGGGATGGAAGACCTCGAGGGCCTCCATCTTCTCGCCGGTGCCTGCGAACTTGATCGGCTTGCCGGTGACGGCGCGCATCGAGAGCGCCGCGCCGCCGCGCGCATCGCCGTCCATGCGGGTCAGCACGACACCGGTGAGATCGACCTGTCCGGCGAAGGACTGGGCGACGTTCACCGCGTCCTGGCCGGTGAGCGAATCGACGACGAGCAGCGTCTCGCGCGGGGTGGAGATGGCGGCGACCGCCTTCATCTCGTCCATGAGCTGCTGGTCGACGTGGAGACGGCCTGCGGTGTCGAGCAGCAGCACGTCGACCGCCTGGAGGCGCGCGGCCTGCATGGCGCGCGTGGCGATCTCGGTGGGCTGCTGGCCGGTGATGATCGGCAGGGTGGCGACGCTCACCTGCTCGCCGAGCACCTTGAGCTGTTCCTGCGCCGCCGGACGGTTGACGTCCAGCGAGGCCATCATAACCTTCTTGCCCTGCTTCTCCTTGAGGAGCTTGGCGATCTTGGCGGTGCTGGTGGTCTTGCCCGAGCCCTGGAGGCCGACCATCATGATGACTACGGGCGGCGCGGCGTTCAGGTCGAGGCCGGGGACATCCTCGCCGCCGAGCATGTCGACTAGCGCGTCGTTGACGATCTTGACGACCTGCTGGCCCGGCGTGACCGAGCGCAGGACGTTCTGGCCGACGGCCTTTTCGGTGACCTGGTCGATGAAGCGGCGCACGACGGGAAGCGCGACGTCGGCCTCGAGAAGCGCGATGCGCACTTCGCGCATGGCATCGAGGACGTCCTGCTCCTTGAGCGCGCCGCGCCCGCGCAGCTTGTCGAACACACCGCCAAGGCGGTCTGAAAGGCTGTCGAACATGGGCTGCTCACTCCATCAAAGGCCGGGCTGATCAGACCCGCGCCGCGAAACGCAAAAAACGCCGGTGGGCGAAACCTCGCTGACCGGCGTGCATGACTCTATGCGAAAAACGCCGGTGGACGAAACCTCGTCAACCAGCGCGCTCGCAATCATGCGAAACTGCAATGTCGAACCTATCACAAAATCGGTTCGTTGGAAATGGTGGAGCCTAGCGGGATCGAACCGCTGACCTCCTGCATGCCATGCAGGCGCTCTCCCAGCTGAGCTAAGGCCCCATCAATTCAGCGATCGAACCTGGGAGGTTCGACCCGTTTTCCGCCACTTTCCGGCGTTCCGTAGAAGCCGTTCCGCTTGGGAGGCCGCCATCTAGTGGCGACCTGAAATGTTGGCAAGAGGAAAATTCGGGGCGCCGGATTTTTTCCATCCGGCGCCCCGGAACATCAGGTGTCGATGTCGTTGTCGTCGTCGGCCGCGCCGATGCCGAGGTCGTCGTCACCGCCGAGGTCCACGTCGTTGTCCGGCGAATCGCCGTCCTCGTCGATGTCCAGATCCTCTTCGGCCAGATCGGTGTCCTCGCGCTCGACGACTTCCTTCTTCTGGATTTCCTCGTAGGGAATCGGCTGCTTCGACTTCAGCACCGGCTCGGGGTGCCATTCGTTGCCGCATTCGATGCAGTGGACCGGGTCATCCTTGCCCAGGTCGTAGAAGCGGGTGCCGCATTTCGGGCAGCCGTGCTTGGCGCCCCATTCAGGCTTGGCCATGGAAAGTCCTCGTCTAGCCCGTCCCAAATGGCGCGGGCGAAAATTCTCGTGTCTTGATGGTGAGGCGGGCCCACAAGGTCAAGCGCGGCGAAATCGCGCATGCTTGCCCCATCAGGGCGCGCGCCTTGCCATAGGCGGCACGCGCTGTCAAAAGCCGCCCCGATTTTCGCACCCTCCCGCCCCGGAAAGACCTGACGCCGTGAGCCACGATACATCCGCCATGCGCCCCCGCCGCTTCATGCCCACCGGGGCTCTCAAGGGGCGGATCCGGGTGCCGGGCGACAAGTCGATCAGCCACCGCTCGATCATGCTGGGCGCGCTGGCCGTGGGCGAGACGCACGTCACCGGGCTGCTCGAAGGCGAGGACGTGCTCGCCACCGCCGCCGCCATGCGGGCGATGGGCGCGAGCGTCGAGCGCCTCGATACCGGCGAATGGGTCATCAACGGCGTCGGCGTAGGCGCCCTGCTCCAGCCCGAGGCGCCGCTCGACATGGGCAACTCGGGTACGTCGACGCGCCTGCTCATGGGCCTCGTCGCCAGCCATCCGATCACCGCCACCTTCACCGGCGACGCTTCGCTCTCGAAGCGCCCGATGGGCCGGGTGATCGACCCGCTCACCACCATGGGCGCCAGCTTCGAGGCGAGCGAGGGCGGGCGCCTGCCCCTCATCCTCAAGGGCGCTTCGCCCGCCGTGCCGATCACGTACCGCCTGCCGGTCGCCTCGGCGCAGGTGAAGAGCGCGATCCTGCTTGCCGGGCTCAATACGCCCGGCATCACCACCGTGATCGAGCCCGTACCCACGCGCGACCACTCCGAGCGCATGCTGCGCGGCTTCGGCGCCGAGCTGACCGTGGAGACCGACGCCGAGGGCGCCCGCGCCATCTCGATCCGGGGCGAGGCCGAGCTGAAGCCGCAGGTCATCGAAGTCCCCGGCGACCCCTCCTCCGCCGCCTTCTTCATCGTCGCCGCCCTGATCGTGCCGGGCAGCGAAGTGATGATCGAGAACGTCGGCCTCAACCCCACGCGCGCCGGGATCGTCGAAGTGCTGCGCCTGATGGGCGGCAGCATCGAGGAAGTGAACCCGCGCGAAGTCGGCGGCGAGCCGGTCGCCGACCTGCTCGTGCGCCACTCGGCGCTCAAGGGCATCGAGGTCGACCCTGACATCGTGCCCAGCATGGTCGACGAGTTCCCCGCCCTCTTCGTCGCCGCCGCAATGGCCCAGGGCGTCACCGTCACCAGCGGCCTCGACGAACTGCGCGTCAAGGAATCGGACCGCATCGCCGTCATGGCCGCCGCACTCACGGCCGCCGGCGCGCGGATCGAGGAGCGCGAGGACGGCCTCGTCATCACCGGCACCGCCGGCGCGCCGCTTCCCGGGACGCAGCAGGCCATCGCCACCCACCTCGACCACCGCATCGCCATGTCCATGGCCATCGCCGGGCTCGCCAGCCAAGCCGGCGTCGAGGTTGACGACACGCGCCCGATTGCGACAAGCTTCCCGCTGTTCGAGACCATGCTGGATGGCCTCGGGCAAGAGGGGCCCGCTGCATGATCATTGCCGTCGACGGCCCTACCGCCTCCGGCAAGGGCACCATCGCCCGCGCCCTCTCCGCACACTTCGGCCTGCCGCACCTCGATACCGGACTGCTTTACCGCGCAGTCGGCCGCCAGTGCCTGCTCGATGGCGGCGACCTTGACGATCCGGTCGCGGCGCTTGCCGCCTGCGCCTTCCCCGAAGGCCTGCTGCTCGACCCCGAACTGCGCTCGGAAGCGACCGGCGGCCTCGCCAGCCGGGTTTCCGTGCATCCGGCCGTCCGCCAGGCGCTGTACGAACGCCAACGCGCATTCGCCACGCAGGCGGGCGGGGCCGTGCTCGACGGCCGCGACATCGGCACCGTCATCGCGCCGGACGCCGAGGTGAAACTCTTCGTCACCGCCAGCACCCGCGCCCGCGCCGAGCGCCGCTTCGCCGAGATGCGGAGCCAGGGCCGCGACATCACGCTGGAGGCCATCGCGGCCGACCTCGCCGCCCGCGACGAACGCGACGCCTCTCGCAAGGATGCCCCGCTGGTCGTGGCCGACGGCGCCGTGGTACTCGACACCTCGGACCTCGGCCGGGACCGAGCGGTGGCGGAGGCGATCCGGATCGTCTCGGAAGCCCGCGCCTGACGCTTCGGCGCCCCCATTTCCCTTGCATTTCGCCGCTTCCGGGACTAAGCGCCGCCGGTCCGGGAGGTGCGCAAGCGCAGTCTGGGCGCCGCGACCGGCATTCGGCCGCCGCGGCAGTTCGGCCCCTTTGGCCCGTGGCCCGCATGGTGCGGGAGGCGGAGAAAAGACCGGCGGATCCAACCGCCAGGCCGGAAAATCGAACGAAGGAAATGTCTTAATGGCATCTGCTGCCAATCCGACTCGCGATGATTTCGCGAAAATGCTCGACGACCAGTTCGGCGGCGCTGCCGACGATGGTTTCGAGGGACGTGTCGTCAAGGGCACCATCACCGCAATCGAGAACGACAAGGCCGTCATCGACGTGGGCCTCAAGAGCGAAGGCCGCGTGAGCCTGCGCGAGTTCGCCCGCGGTGAGGAAGACCACGGCCTCAAGGTCGGCGACGAAGTCGAAGTTTACGTCGACCGCGTCGAGAACGCCGACGGCGAAGCGATGCTGTCGCGCGACCGCGCACGCCGCGAAGCCGCCTGGGACAAGCTCGAGAACGAATTCGGTGAAGGCAAGCGCGTCGAAGGCGTGATCTTCGGCCGCGTCAAGGGTGGCTTCACCGTCGACCTCGACGGCGCCGTCGCCTTCCTCCCTGGCTCGCAGGTCGACATCCGCCCCGTGCGCGACGTCACCCCGCTGATGGATGTGCCGCAGCCCTTCCAGATCCTGAAGATGGACCGTCGCCGCGGCAACATCGTCGTGTCGCGCCGCGCCGTCCTCGAAGAGACCCGCGCCGAGCAGCGCAGCGAGCTGATCGACAAGCTGAGCGAAGGCCAGGTCATCGACGGCGTCGTCAAGAACATCACCGACTACGGTGCGTTCGTCGACCTCGGCGGCATCGACGGCCTGCTCCATGTCACCGACATGAGCTACAAGCGCGTCAACCACCCGAGCGAAGTCATCGCCATCGGTGACACCGTCAAGGTGCAGATCATCCGCATCAACTCGGAAACCCAGCGCATCAGCCTCGGCATGAAGCAGCTGGAGAGCGATCCGTGGGAAGGCGCAGCCGTCAAGTACCCGGTCGGCGCCAAGCTGTCGGGCACTGTCACCAACATCACCGAATACGGCGCCTTCGTGGAGCTGGAAGCCGGCATCGAGGGCCTCGTCCACGTTTCGGAAATGTCCTGGACCAAGAAGAACGTCCACCCCGGCAAGATCGTCTCGACCTCGCAGGAAGTCGAAGTGGTCGTGCTCGAGGTCGATTCGGACAAGCGCCGCATCAGCCTCGGCCTCAAGCAGGCTCAGCAGAACCCCTGGGAAGCCTTCGCCGAGAAGCACCCCGTCGGTTCGCAGGTTGAGGGCGAAGTCAAGAACGCCACTGAATTCGGCCTGTTCATCGGCCTCGACGGCGACGTCGACGGCATGGTCCACATGTCGGACATCGCCTGGGGCATCTCGGGCGAAGACGCGCTGGCTCTGCACCGCAAGGGTGAAGAGGTTTCGGCCGTGGTTCTCGACGTCGACGTCGAGAAGGAGCGCATCAGCCTCGGCATGAAGCAGCTCGAGCGCGGCGCTCCGGCAGCGGGCGGCGTTGCTGCCTCGGCGGGCGGCGAAGGCGGCCTGCGCCGTGGCCAGGTCACCACCGTGACCATCCTCGAAGTCCGCGACGGCGGCCTGGAAGTCCAGGCTGGCGACGATGGTGCCACCGGCTTCATCAAGCGTTCGGACCTCGGCCGCGACCGCGACGAGCAGCGCCCCGACCGCTTCCAGGTCGGCCAGAAGCTCGACGCCATGGTCACCGGTTTCGACCGTTCCAAGAAGCCGAATTTCTCGGTCAAGGCCCGCCAGCTGGCCGAAGAGAAGGAAGCCGTGGAGCAGTACGGCTCGTCCGACTCGGGCGCGTCGCTCGGCGACATCCTCGGCGCGGCGCTGAAGGCCAAGCAGGACTGATCCTGCGGGGCTGCCAGTCGGCAAACCAACAAGAGCCCGTCCGGAGCGATCCGGGCGGGCTTTTGCTTGGCCCTCGTCGGCCGCGGTTGGGCCGGGGCCGCGCGGGGAACATCCCCCCGCCCCCCGCTTTGTCCTGCGAGAGCAGCGAGGAGCCCCCCATGCACGCGACCCCCTTCCTGATGTTCCAGGGCGATGCGCAGGATGCGCTGATGCTGTGGAAGCGCGCCTTTCCCGATCACCTCGAGGTGACGCCGCTCGACCATCACGGAGCCGGCGAATTCGAGGGCCAGATCGCCCGCGCCCGCCTCGCGCTCGGCGGGACCGAGTGGCACGTGCTCGACAGCGACGTGCCGCACGGTTTCACTTTCACCCCCTCGACCTCGATCTTCGTCGACTGCGACGACGAGGAGCAGCTCCGCCACGCAGCGCGGGTACTTGGCGAAGGCGGCAAGGTGATGATGCCGCTCGACGCTTACGAGTTCTCGGCGATGTTCACCTGGCTCAGCGATCCCCACGGCGTCAGCTGGCAGCTCAACCTGCCCTTCCCGGACGAGGGCTGAACGCCTACATCCCTCTTCGCAAGGAGAGAGGCCCCATGCTCGAAGTCCACCAGTTCCCCTGCCTGTCCGACAACTACGGCTACCTGCTTCACGACACCGAGAGCGGCGAGACCGTGTGCATCGACACACCCGACGCCGACGAATACCTGCGGCAGGCGGCGTCGAAGGGCTGGCAGATCACCCAGATCTGGAACACCCACTGGCACCGCGACCATGCCGGCGGCAACGCCGCGATCAAGGCCGTGACCGGCTGCAAGGTGACCGCCCCCGTGGGCGACGCCGACAAGATCGAAGGGATCGACCGTACGGTCAGCCAGGGCGACATCGCCACCATCGGCGACCGCCAGGCTTTCGTGATCGACGTCGGCGGCCACACCAACGGCCACATCGCCTACCACCTCCCCGGTGCCTGCATCGCCTTCGTCGGCGATTCGCTGTTCGCGCTGGGATGCGGCCGCATGTTCGAAGGCACGCCGGAGCAGTTCTGGGCCTCGCTTCAGCGTCTGAAGGCCCTGCCCGGCGCGACCATGATGTACTGCGCGCACGAGTACACCGCCTCCAACGCCCGCTTCGCACTCCACGCTGACCCGGACAATGCCGAGCTCAAGGACTACGCCGAGGAGATCACCCGCCGCCGCGAAAAGGGCCTGCCGACCGTGCCCACCAAGCTCGAGCGGGAACTCGCGACCAACCCCTTCCTACGCGCCGACGACCCGGAGCTACAGGCCCACTGGGCGCCCAAAGGCCATAGCGGCGACGCGGTGGCGACCTTCGCGGCGCTCCGGAGCGCGAAGGATAGCTTCTAGGCCGGACGACCGGAGCGGGTGACTTCCCGAACCGGCCGATTCGGTTCGTCAGCGAACGGTGAAGTCGAAGATGCGCGAGGGCCCTGGATTACCGCCCCCTCAGGTGTCCGGGAAAGACAGCGTGTGGTTGAGCTTTTCCATGACCTCGGGAAGCGGTTCAACGACGGTGACCGCACGTCCTTCTCCGAAGCGGATGCGGGTGCCTTCGGTTACCTGCGAAATGAAGGTGACCTGCGCGGCATTGACGGCGGTGGCGGTGCGATCGGCTCCCGTGAACTGCACGAACATGAATCACCTCTCCTTTTTTATCGGACGTGGAGATTACGGCCTCTCGGCGATTTGCCAAACACCTTCGTAAGCACCGGGCTCTTTCGCCGCCCAGAACGCAAAAAAGCCCCCGTCCCGAGGACGGAGGCTCTTTGGACCTGCCTGGATGAGGCGGATCAGATTCCGGCGATCGCCTGGTCGACCAGCGCCTTGTCGGCAGCGGCCGAGTGGTTGGCGGCGATCAGGGTCCGGGCTGCGGCCGCGGCGGCGGTGGCGGCCTGGTTGCGCAGCTGCGTGATGGCGGTCAGTTCGGCGGCGCCGATCTTGTCCTGCGCCATCTTCTCGCGGCGAGCCACGGTCTCGGTCGCGTCCACCTGGGCCTTGGCGACGATCGCCTCGGCTTCGTGGCGGGCGTGGTCGAGCATAGCGACGGCGTCCTTCTCGGCGCCGGCGATCTTGTCCGCGTACTCCTTGCGCAGGGCTTCCGCCTCGGCGCGCAGGGTCTTGGCTTCCTCGAGCTGGGCCTTGATCTCGGCGATCTTGGCGTCGAGGCCGCCCGCGAGCAGCTTGGGAACGCCCTTCCAGACGAGGATGGCGATCAGCACCAGCATAGAGGCGCTGACGATCGACACCGGCGGCGCGAAGCCGAGCAGCAGCGGTTCGGCGTGATGCTCCGTGCCGGCGTGCGTTTCGGCACCCGTCACTTCGGCGCCTTCATGGGCGAGGCCCTGCTGAACGGCGGCGTTGGTTTCAGCCATGGACCAGGTTCTCCTTCACCGCGCCGCGCACGGCGGCGTCGTCGAGCGAGAGGCCGGCGATGCGGCTCACGATGTCGCGGGTGACTTCGGCGGCGACGGTTTCGATTTCGTCGGCGGCGGCACGGCGCGCGTCGGCGATGCGGGTTTCCGCGCCGGCGATGGTGGCGTCGATGCCGGCCTGGGCGACGGCCAGCCGCTGGGCGGTGGCGGCGGCGGCCTTGGCACGGGCATCCGCGATCAGCCCCTGCGCCTCGGCGCGGTTGGCGTTCTCACGGGCGCGCCACGAAGCCTCTTCCTGGTCGGCCTGGGCGCGAGCGCTTTCGGCAGCCTTGAGGTCGTCGGCGATCTGCTTGTCGCGGCTTGCGACGGTGTCCATCACCTTCGGAACCATGCCCCGTCCGACGACGAAGAAGGTGATGCCGAAGAAGACCAGCAGCCAGAAAATCTGGCTGGAGTAGAACTCGCCTAGCTGTGCGATCTGAGGCATGGGTCAGCCCTGTCTCGAGGTTGCCGTAAAAAAACTTGTGCCGGGAAGGCTCCGGCTACCTGACCAAAGGGTTCAGGCAGCCGAAGCCGATCCGGTATCGCGTGCGATCAGGCGAAGATCAGCAGCGCGGCAATGACGAACGACAGCAGGCCGAGAAGCTCTGCACCGGCGAAGCCGATGAACAGGCGACCCTGCTGGGCGTCAGCGGCGCCCGGGTTGCGCAGCGCGCCTTCAAGGAACTTCGCGAAGACGTTGCCCACGCCGATCGAGGCCAGGCCAGCGCCGATAGCGGCAAAACCGGCACCGAGCATCTTTGCAGCTTCTGCGTCCATTTCAAAAACTCCCTTTGGAAAACCCGCGTTGCGGCGGAAATAAAGATTAGTGAAGGTTCTCTGCGTCGTTCAGATAGACGCAAGTGAGAAGAGCGAAGACGTATGCCTGGATGCCGGCGACCAGCAGCTCGAGCGCGCAGATGCCGACCATCAGGACGAAGCTGGGAACACCGGCGATCACGAACATGATCGGACCGTTGTTGCCGCCGCTGATGACGAAGCTGGAAAGCACCTCAAGCAGGACGTGGCCGGCCATCATCGCGACGAACAGTCGCAGGCCGAGGCTGAACGGGCGCACGAGGAACGAGATCAGCTCGACCACGAAGATGATTGGGATCATGCCGACCGGCGTGCCGTGCGGCACGAACAGCGAGAAGAAGTGCAGCCCGTGCCGGGCGAAGCCGACGATCAGCACGATGCCGAAGGACATCACCGCGAGCACGCCCGTCGCCGAGAAGTGGCTGGTGAAGGTGAAGGCATGAACGCCCACCACGCCCAGCGGCATCAGGCCGAGGAAGTTGGCGAAGAGGATGAACATGAACAGCGAGAAGATGTACGGGACGTACTTCTTGCCGGCCTTGCCGACGTTCGCGGCGAGCATGCCGTCGATGAAGCCGGTGAAGGTCTCCACCGCCATCTGCCAGCGGCCGGGCACGACCGCGCGCTTCATGCCGCCTGCAACGAACACGATCAGCGCGAGCGTCGCGATGGCCATCCACAGCGCGCTGTTGGTGAAAGCGACGTTGTAACCGGCAATGTTCCAGTCCGCGCCCGCCAGCTTCTCGAGCTGGAACTGGTGCATCGGGTCGAGCTTCGCTTCGGCTGCCACGCGAATATCCCTGTCGCCAATGAACGACAGCGCCCCACCATCCCCCCTTTTGGGTCAGTCCGGGCGCCGGTTCGTAATCCGGATTATGTTCCTGAAGGCAATGCCAATTCCGACGAACAGCATCACCATCAGACCCCAGGGGGACGTACCAGCGAAATGGTCGATCAACCACCCCAGGAACAGTCCGCCCGCAAGACCCCCCAGCAGTTCCGAAAGGACGCGGTTACCAAGGCGATAGCTCGCATCGGTTTCCGCACCGGCCTTCGGTCGGTTGCGTTCCTCTTCCCGCTCGCGAAGGGCTTTCAGCCTCTCGTCGAGCGAATCGATGCGCGCATCCTCGCCTACAGGGCCTTGGACAGGTGGCTCGTCGGTCATGTCAGGCTCCATATTATGACAACAGGAACGCAGGACGCAAACGACGGCTGCCCGCCAAGAGCGCCGCCCCCTTAGGGTGGGGCTTTTCCCGAGTCAACCGTGCCCCGGCCCGAGCTTTGCCGGATGTTGACGCATTGTTGACAGCCACGGCGCTTTACAACCGCGCGTAGCCAAGAAGAGCCCCCTGCCCGCCGCCCAATACCGCGATGGCGATACGCCTGAGAAGCCCACGAAAAAGGCCGGAAAAGCGGAGGTCGCTTCCCGGCCTTTTCTTGATTCGTCGCAAGGCATGCGATGTAGCTTGGCAGCGGCGACCAGTGCTTTTGGACAGGGTCACCGCCCGCGCCTTGCCATGCGCCGTCAGGGGCAGCGCGGGTCGAGTTCGGGAGCGCCTGCGCCGCGGGTCTTCCACGAGCCGTCGAGGCCCTGGTACTTCTCGCCGGGGCGGGTGTCGCGGATCAGCTTGCAGCCGGTGGTGAAGGCGTATTCCTGGATCGTGCTCTTGCCCGAGGCCGCGCTGGTGTAGACCGCGCGGCGCTGGTTGTTGAGGTCGCGCACCATGGCGGCGATGTCAGCGCCCTGGCCGCCCACGACGCCGAGATAGCCGTCTGTCTGCTCGCCCACCTGCCCGGCCGCGCGCGCGGCGGTGTAGGCCGGGCTGCGCGCGCTCTGCGCCTCGGCGACGGAGGTGCCGGCCACAATGAGAACCGCCGCGGCGGCAACTGCGCTCGAAAAACGGATCCTCGTCATCAGAAAATACCCTCGTTCTGCTGCACCGTCTTCGCCGCATCGGCGGCGAGGCGGTAGACCACTTCCTGCCGGATGTTGATATTGAGCTCGATCACGATCGGCTTGTCGGGCGCAGCCACCTGGATGCAGCCCCCCAATCCGACCATGCCCGAGATCGCCATCGTCAACCCGGCCATCCGTGCGGCGCTAGCGGCGCGCCTGCCGGACCGGATTTGCCCCTGCTGCTCGATCCTGTTTCGGCGTTCGTTCATCGCCGGGTTTCTCGCAGCCGGAACGCTTCCGGTCAATTCGAACGACGTCATGGAGTTTTCTCGCTGACTGGAGGCTGAATAGCGGTGGGTGGAACCGGCGGGGGGATGACAGTCGCGTCAGGAGCGGATTCGCTGCGGCTGCCGTCGGCGCCGACGAGGCCTAGCACGCGCGGGTCGGTGACGAAGGCCGGGTCGTAGAGCGAGCGCATCGAGCCGAACAGGCTGAAGAACGGCGCCTTGACGTTGACCACGAAGCGGATCGGCAGCTTGGATATCTGCTTGGTCAGGAAGTTCTGCTTGGCGCCGGTGCCTTGGCTCAACCCGTCGAAGCTGATGCGGGTGAGGATCTCGCCGGAGAGCGAGCCGCCCAGCCCGATCTCCATGTTGCGGTAATCGACCGATTTCAGCGCATCGAAGGCGAAGTTGCCCATCGCCGAGAGGTCCTTGTAGGTCAGCGCGCCGATGTAGGAGACGTTGCCCCCCGGCGCGCGGCTGACGAGGAAGCCGTTCTCGATCCGCCCGCCGTTCTCGTCGAACACCATCGGCATCTCGCCGTCGAAGATGCCGGTGGCGTTGATGTTCTCCATCTCGAGATGCTGCACGAAGGTCGCGGCATTGAGGCCGGTGACGCGCAGGGTGTAGCGGCGCGTTTCGGCGACGCCGATCTGCATGCGCGCGGGATCGAGGTTCAGCGTGCCGTCCATGAAGGGCCACTGCGCGCCGTTGACCTGGAGGTTGTAGCCGGGTCTCACTTCATAGGAGAGCGTGCCGTCGATCACCTCGATGCCGGGATTGACCGAGGCGATGCGCACGGTCTGGTTCGGCGCGGTGACCATGCCGAGCAGGTCGGTGAACACAACTTCGCCCGAGAGGCCCTGCACCGGGCCGAAGGCCGCCGCGAAGTCAACGCCCTCGGTAGCGAAACGGCCATGGCTGGTCACGCCCTTCGCATTCCAGTCGATCCGGCCGGTGCCGTGGACCTGCCCCTTGAGGCCCGAGACGACGCCCAGCAGCGTGCGCGAGAGCGTGTCCGCCTGGAGCCGGTCGTCGAAGACGATGCCGTCCACGGCGAGGTCGGCGTGCCCGGCGGCGGTGCCGAGATCATGCGCGATGTCGGCGCGCACGATGGCGCGGTCGGTGCTCGGCTCGCGCAGCAGGGCCTGCGCGGTGATGCGGTTATTGACGAGACGCAGGGCGGCGTCGCGCGAGACGAGCGGCTGGAACCGGGCAACCGGCTGGCGGTCCACCAGCGTGAAGCGGGCACCCTCTATCGCCAGCACGCCGCCGGCGTAGTTCCAGCGGCCCGCCGCCTGCTTCATGTCGAGCGGGACGGCGGCAAGGCCGATGTCTGCCTCGTCGAAAGTGCCGGCGATGTCCTTGCCGACCTGCGCGTCGAGGCGGCTTATATTGAAGTGCGAGGCGGTCTGCGCCGGGCCGAGGGCGACCTTGATCGCGCTCGCCTTGATGACGCCGGGACTGCCGCCCCCCATGGCGAAGCCGAGCGGTCCGGTGGCGATGCGGATCGGCGTCTCGCCCAGCTTGCCCGAGAGATCGAGCGCGGTGGCGCCCGCCGCAAACAGGAGGTTGTCGGGCTGGCCCTGGACGATCGCGCCGCCGCGCGACGGGCACAGCGTCAGCCGCCGCCGGTCGAGCGCTAGGCTGGAGAACTGCAAGGCGTCGAAGGCGACGTCGGTGCAGCCACGCCAGACCGCGAGGCTGCCGTTCGCATTCCAGCGTCCGTCGAGCGGGACGAGCAGGTTGCGGGTGGAGCCGCCGGGCAGTTCGCCGCTCATCAGCACCTGCCCGGTGAAGGCGAGCGCGCCGTCGCGCCCCTGCTCCAGCGACAGGCGCGGCACGCCGACCATGGCCGATCCGGCCCGGTAGTCGGGCATGGCGACCTGCATCGTCAGGCGCCCATTGCCCGCCGTCTCCATCCGGCCCCAGACCTGCGGCAGGTCCCTGCCCCCGGTCGCGAAGTTGCCGGTGACGCGCGGGGCGCCGCCGCCCGGTCCATCGAACAGCGCCTGCACCCGGGAGAGCGCCAGCAGCGAGGCGCCGCTCCCCCCGCGCAGCGACCCGCGCGTGACGACGAGGCTGAGCCCGTCCTGCGACCGCCGCACGATGAGGTTGGCGTCCAGCGTGCTGCCGCGCGTCTCCCGCGCCAGCGCGCCGCGAATCTTCGCCGCGATCGGCGCACCCAGTGTACCGGCGGCCGCGCCCTGTGCCGACGCCAGCGCGCGGTCGAGAGTGTCACCCAGCGCGATGCCCTTGCCGGTCAGGTCGCCCTCGACGTCGAAGCGGGCCAAGCCGCCCGCCGAACGCGCGCGCCCGTCGAAGACCAGGTTGCCGAGGCGCGCCTGCGGGGTCGCCAGTCCGCGCACGGTGACGCGGTAGGTCGCGTTGAGCGCCTGCTTGCGATAGGTCAGCCGGCTCGTGGCGGAGAGGCCCGCGATCGTCTGCACGCCGTAGTTCGCCGCGCCGGCGGAGAGGCCGACCGTGCCCTCGCCGCCGTCGAGCGCCTCGTCCAGCGTCAGGTCGAGCTGCGCACCGGCCTGCGCCAGCCGCATCCCCTGGCTGGGGCACGATAGTCCCTGAATCCGCACCGGCCCCACTAAGCGCGGCTTCGCGGCGGAAGTGGTGAGTTTGCCGTAAAGCGTCGTGCGGCCTGCCTTGCAGCCGCCGCTCTCCAGCGCCGGCGATACTGCCGCCACCTCGCCCGAGAACCCACCGCGCAGGGCGCCCTCGCCCGCCAGCTTGACGCCGATGCGCCCATGGTCGCTGTCGATCAGCGCGCGCCCGTCGACGATGCCGAGATCGAGGTCGGGCATCGTGAACGGCCCGCCCTCGCCGGTGAACAGCGCCTTGTCCAGACTACCGAAGCTGACCTTCCCGGCGCGATAAGACCCGTAGAGGCGCGGCTTGACGACGGTGATGCGCCCGATCCCCGGCAGGCCCCACGCCAGCCGGGTGGCGACGCGCAGTTCCTTCACGGTCAGGTCGGGACGGCGCGGATCACCGATGACGAGGTTGCGGATCACCTGCTCGGACGGGCCGATGCTGACGATCTCGTAGCGCGCGGGAAGCCCCAGCGAATCGAGCTGGCGCTGGATGAGGTTCCCAGCGATCTCCTCGCGCGACAGCCACGCGGCGCCGAGCGCCACGAACAGCAGCACCCCCACTCCGATGACCGGCCCGCGCCAGCGCATGCGCCGCACTCGGGCTTCCCCGGTTGCAGTTTCGTCGGTGTCCGGGAACTGGTCCTGCTCTTGCGCCATGCGCTCCATCACTTGCGCTGGACGCGCGGGAAAGGCAATTGTTTGTGCGCACATGCCAGACCAGCCACCACTCTTCGATGACAGCCCGCGTATTTCGCCCGACGTGGTGAACGACGCCGTCCCGGTCGTCGCCCACGCCCCCATTCATGACGCCAGCGGCCACCGCACGCGCCTGCGCCAGCGGCTGCTGGGCGGCGGCGCGGAAGCGCTGGGCGATCACGAGGTCATCGAACTCCTGCTGATGCAGGCGGTTCCGCGCCGCGACATGAAGCCCCTCGCCCGCAGCCTGCTGCAGCGCTTCGGCTCGCTCGCGGGCGTGCTGCAGGCCGATCCTCGCACGCTCTCCCTGCATCCCGGCATGGGCGAGGCGACCGCCGCGGCGCTGCGCGTCGTCACCGTGGCCGCCACCCGCATGGCGCGCCAGAAAGTGCGCGAGGCCCCGGTGATCGCCTCGTGGCAGGCGCTGATCGACTACCTGACGATCGACATGGCGCACCTCACCGTCGAGCGCGTACGCGTACTCTATCTCAACACCCGCAACATGCTGATCCTGGACGACCTGGTCGGCGAGGGCTCGATCGACGAGGCGGCGATCCACCCGCGCGAGGTCATCCGCCGCGCGCTCGACCTCGGCGCGGTGGCGCTGATCCTCGTCCACAACCATCCCTCCGGCTCCCCCAGCCCAGCCGCGCCGACATCGAGATCACCAACCGCATCGCCGAGGCCGGGCGCCTGCTCGGGGTGACGGTCCACGACCATGTCGTGATCGGACGCGAGGGGCATGTCAGCCTCAAGGCCAAGGGGCTGATCTGAGATGGATTTTCCTTGCCCGTCATTCCGGCGCATGACCGTCGCAGGGGCAACCTGACATGTGCGTCGCCGCGATCGCCTGGGACATGCATCCCGACTGGCTGCTTGTCGCCGCCGGCAACCGCGACGAGTTCCACGCCCGCCCGGCCGCGCCGCTTTCACGCTGGCAGGACGGGTCGGGGATCATCGCCGGCACCGACCTGACCGGCGGCGGCACCTGGCTCGGCGTCACCGAGGCGGGCCGCTTCGCGCTCGTCACCAACTACCGCGTGCCCGAAGGCGCCCAGCCCGGCCGGCCCTCGCGCGGGCGGCTGGTGACGGACCTGCTGACGGGCACGACGCCGGACGACATGGCACGGATGAATCCGTTCAACCTGATCCTCGCCGAGGGCGGACAGGCGTCGTTCCTGACCAACCATCCCGCAGTCGAGACCCGCCCGCTCACGCCCGGCATCCACGGCCTCTCGAACGGCGGGTTCGACGTGCCCTGGCCCAAGACGCTGCAGGTCGGCCAGGCCATCGCCGACTGGCTCGTGGTCGGCGAACGCGAGGTCGAGCCGCTGCTCGCCGCCCTGCGTGACGAGAAGCCGGCTCCTTCGCCCATGCGCCCGGAATTTGGACCGGAGCCGCGCTTCGCCCCGGTCTTCATCCGCGACGAGGTCTACGGCACGCGCTGCAGCACCGTCGCCGCGGTGGACCGGCAGGGGCGCGGCACCATCGTCGAGCGCAGCTTCGACGCGAAAGGCCGGGCGGCCGGCGAGGTGCGGCTCGATTTCGCCTGGCCTCGGCGCGATCACCCGGGATTTTCCTACAAGGCCGATCGCCGCTAGGATGCCCGCGGGCCATCATGTCCGCCGGAGAAAAACCCTTTCATACACACCCCGCCCGCACGTACTTCATCAACTTGCCCCGCCACCACCCTTGCCTTTCGAGCCCCCGCCGCCTAGCGGCTCGCCGGTCAGAGCCACAGGAGTCGAACATGGTCCCCCGCTATTCCCGCCCCGCGATGACCGCGATCTGGGAGCCCGAAGCGCGTTATCGCATCTGGTTCGAGATCGAGGCGCACGCCGCCGTCAAGATGGGCGAGATGGGCACCGTGCCGCCGAGCGCCGGCAAGGCCCTGTGGGACTGGTGGGCGACGAACCCGACGATCGACGTCGCCGCGATCGACGCCATCGAGGCCGTCACCAAGCACGACGTCATCGCCTTCCTCGACTGGGTCGCCCAGCAGGTCGGCCCCGAAGCGCGCTTCATGCACCAGGGCATGACCAGCTCCGACGTGCTGGACACCACGCTCAACGTGCAGCTGGTCAAGGCCGCCGACCTCCTGATCGCCGACCTCGACGCCCTGCTGACCGCGATCAAGCGCCGTGCCGAGGAGCACAAGTACACCCCGACCATCGGCCGCAGCCACGGCATCCATGCCGAGCCGGTGACTTTCGGCCTGAAGCTGGCCGAAGCCTACGCCGAGTTCACCCGCTGCCGCGCGCGCCTCGTCGCCGCCCGCGAGGACGTCGCGACCTGCGCGATCTCGGGCGCGGTGGGCACCTTCGCGAACGTCGATCCGGCGGTGGAGGAATATGTCGCCGACAAGATGGGCCTCGGCATCGAGCCCGTGTCGACCCAGGTCATCCCGCGCGACCGCCACGCCATGTTCTTCGCGGTGCTGGGCGTCATCGCCTCCTCGATCGAGCGTCTTGCCGTCGAGGTCCGCCATCTCCAGCGCACCGAAGTGCTCGAGGCCGAGGAATACTTCTCGCCCGGCCAGAAGGGCTCGTCGGCGATGCCGCACAAGCGCAACCCTGTGCTCACAGAAAACCTCACCGGCCTCGCCCGCGTCGTCCGTTCGGCGGTCGTCCCGGCGATGGAGAACGTAGCGCTCTGGCACGAGCGCGACATCTCGCACTCGTCGGTCGAGCGCTTCATCGGCCCCGACGCGACGATCACTCTCGACTTCGCGCTGGGCCGTCTGACCGGCGTGATCGACAAGCTGCTGATCTACCCTGAGCGCATGCAGAAGAACCTCGACCGCATGGGCGGCCTCGTCCACTCGCAGCGTGTGCTGCTGGCGCTGACGCAGGCCGGCCTCTCGCGCGACGAGAGCTATCGCCTCGTCCAGCGCAACGCCATGAAGGTGTGGGAATCGGACGGCCAGCTCAGCCTGCTCGAACTGCTCAAGGCCGACCCCGAAGTCGCCGCCGCGCTGCCTGCCGAAGTGATCGAGGACAAGTTCAACCTCGACTATCACTTCAAGCACGTCGACACGATCTTCGCCCGGGTGTTCGGCGCCTGAGCCTGCTTTCCCTTTCCTCGGTCCTGCAAAATCGGGATCGAGGAAAAGGTGCAGCAATCGGCCAAGGACCACCCTTCCCTTGCCCAAAAATCCCGCCTAGCATCCGTGTTTCCGCGGGGGAAAGCAGGAGGTAGCATGCAGGTCATCCGCACTATCGCGTGGGTCGTGGTCACCGCGATTCTCGTGGCGTTCATCGCGATGAACTGGAACACCGCGCCGGTGAACTTCTGGCCGCTCGAAAACGGCAACTACATCCACTTCGACTGGCCGGTGGGCTTCGTCGCCCTGCTGTTCTTCGGTCTCGGCATGCTGCCGGTATGGCTCTACCTGCGCGCCGTGCGCTGGCGGCTCAACCGCCGCATCGCCAGCTTGGAAAATTCGCTCCGCGCGAATTCCACCGCCGCGCTGACCAATCCCGCGACCGTGCCCGTCACCACTCCGGCGGCCGTCCCCGAGACGGACCCCGCCTTCGCCATCGAAAACCCGTCGGAACCGCTGAAACCATGAACCACAATCCCGTCTATCTCGCCCTCGACCTGCCCCGCCTCGACGCCGCCGAGGCTCTGGCGCGCAAGGTTTCCGGGCACATCGGCGGGATCAAGCTGGGGCTCGAATTCTTCTGCGCCCACGGCCACCACGGCGTCCACGAACTGCACAAGACCGGCCTGCCGATCTTCCTCGACCTCAAGCTGCACGACATTCCCAATACCGTCGCCGGCGCGATGCAGGCGATCCACGTCCTCCAGCCCTCGATCGTCACCGTCCATGCCGCCGGCGGCCGGGCGATGATGGAGGATGCCAAGGCCGCTGCCGGAGAAAACTGCAAGGTCGTGGCGGTCACCGTGCTCACCAGCCTCGACGGCGACGATCTCGCCGCGATCGGCGTCACTGCCGCCGACCCGCACGAGCAGGCCTTGCGCCTTGCCGAACTCGCCCACTCCGCCGGGCTCGACGGCATCGTCTGCTCCGGCCACGAGGTCGGCGCGGTCCACAGGCAGTGGAAGGACGGCTACTTCGTCGTCCCCGGCCTGCGCCCCGCCGACGGCAAGGCGAACGGCGCCCACGGCGACCAGAAGCGCATCGTCACTCCGCGCGAAGCTCGCGACGCCGGCGCCAGCGTACTCGTCATCGGCCGCCCGATCAGCCGGGCGGAGGACCCGCTGGCGGCCGCCCGAGCGATCGAGGCTACCCTCTAAGGTTTGGATCAACCCTAACATCCACTCACCTTAACAATCACTCACCCTGCCGTTCAGCGCCGCGAAACCCCTCGGCCTCCAGATCGTTGCTCCGGAAACAAGTGAACGGAGTGCGACCTGAAATGAAACACCTGAACCTGATCGCCGCGAGTGCCCTGGGCGCAGCGATGCTTCCCGCCGCACCCGCGCTGGCCCAGCAGGTGGGCCCTGTCCCCGCGATCGAAGCCGGGCACACGCTGTTGACAGTGAGCGCGCAGGGTTCGTCCACCCGCACGCCCGACCTCGCGAGCTACTCGGCCGGCGTCACGACGCAGGGCGCCACCGCGAGTGAGGCGCTTTCGGCCAACTCCACGCGCATGACGCAGGTGATCGCCGCGCTGAAGCGTGCCGGTATCGCCGACCGCGATGTCCAGACGAGCAACCTCAGCGTCAACCCCGTCTATTCGCAGCCCAAGCGCCTGCCCGACGGCAGTTACGAGGACGGCCCGCAGCGGATCGTCGGCTACCAAGCCACGAACAACGTCTCGGTCCGTCAGCGCAAGCTGGGCGACATGGGCAAGGTGATCGACGCGCTCGTGGCGGCGGGCGCGAACCAGGTGAACGGCCCGAACTTCATGCTCGACAAGCCCGAGGCGGCGCAGGACGAAGCCCGGATCGAAGCGATGAAGGTCGCCCGCGCCCGCGCCGACCTCTACGCCAAGGCTGCGGGCCTTCGCGTCGCCCGCATCGTCTCGATCGGTGAGAGCGGCGGCTATGCCCCGCAGCCGGTGATGTACATGCGCAAGGAAGCGATGGACGTCGCCGCCGCGCCCTCGCCGCCGGTCGCCGCTGGGGAGTTGGAGATGAACGTCAACGTGACGGTGCAGTTCGAACTGGCCCCGTAAGAACGTCAGTTCACCATCATCTGCTCCGACTGAATATGGTAGCCGACCAGCGTAAGCTGGTCGGCGTTGCCTTTGCGATAGACGAACTGCTCGGCCGCGCTGCCGCGTTCGAACGTGGTTTCCATGGCGACAGTGATGAAGCTGCCGCCGGTGGTCGCATTGGCGTTCCAGCCGACCTGCTTCGTCGACTTCACATTGCCCAGCTTGCGGTGCACCGCCTCGAGCAACTGCCCGAACTGCGCCCGCGTACCGGCCTTGCGCAGTTCCGGGTCGGCTCCTTTCCACACCGCCTGCCAGTTCCCCGCATCCAGTTCGTGATGGAAGTGCCCCACTTCCGCTTCGGCTTCCTTTATCGAGGCCTGCACATTGCACCCGCCGAGCATTGCGGCGGCAGCGAATGGCATTAGATAGCGGCCCAGTCGTTTCATCGGTGTCCCCCTGACGGTGCGGCACGCAATCTAGTCCGGAAAGCGCACATGCCAACAGCGGCGATAAAGATCTGCGGCATCAGCACGCCCGCCAGCCTCGAGGCGGTAATGCGCGCGCGTGCCGCGCACATCGGGCTCGTATTCTTTCCGAAGAGCCCTCGCGCCGTGACGCCCGCCGAGGCCGCGCTGCTGTCCGAACGGGCGGAGGGCCGGATCGGCCGCGTCGGCCTGTTCGTCGATGCCGACGACACTCTGCTCGGCGAGGCGGTGACCGCCGCGCGCCTCGACGCCCTGCAACTCCACGGCGAGGAAACGCCCGAGCGCGCAGCCCAGCTTCGGGCCCGCTTCGGCATTCCCGTGTGGAAGGCCCTGCCCGTGGCCAGCGCCCGCGACGTCGAGCGCGCGTCCGCCTATGCCGACGCGGTCGACCTGATCCTGTTCGACGCCAGGACGCCCAAGGGCACCCTGCCCGGCGGCATGGGCCTCAGCTTCGACTGGAGCCTCGTGGCCAACTGGAAAGGGCCCGCCCCCTGGGGCCTCGCGGGCGGCCTCGATCCGTCCAACGTGGCCGATGCCATCCGGCGGACGGGCACGCCGCTGGTCGATACTTCCTCCGGCGTCGAGAGCGCGCCCGGCGTCAAGGACGAGAGCCGCATCGCCGCCTTCTGCGCCGCCGTCCGCTCCGCGCAATAAGAAAGGGCGGCCCGTTGCCGGACCGCCCTTTCCTTGGCTTCACGCTCGCCCACTCGGGACTTGCGGCGAGCGTAAGCTGATCAGTCGCGAACGATCAGAACTTCACGCCCACGCCCACCACGCCGCGATCGGCGTCGGGAGTGTTGTCGCCGACCAGCAGGTGCTGGTACTCCGCCTTCACGTAGTAGCGCGAACCGACGTCCTGCTGGATGCCGCCACCGACGCCCACGGCGCTGTTGCCGTAGCGGGTGTTCTTCGACTCCCAGTCCGCCAGCGCGTAAGCCTTGGTGGCGGGCGTGAGCTTCATGCCGACGCGGCCACCGGCGCCCCACGACACGCGCGTGCCGCCGGTAAGAATCTTGTCGGCCGAACCCTGCACACCGACGAACAGCTTGTCGCCAAGGTCGTAGTCGTAGCCGGCCGCGATGCCTGCGGTCGCTTCGGTGTCGCTGTTGTTCCAAATCACGCCGCCGCGCGTTTCGACGCGGGCTTCGTTGGCCATGGCGGGAGCGGCGGCAGCCAGGGTGGCAACGGCGGCAAACGAAACAAGTGCAATACGCATATTCTAAACTCCAGTATTCAAAGTCCCGGCCCTCACCGGGAGCCCCGCCGCTGGGCCTGCCCTCCTTGCGCGCAGATGAACGAAAATTACTTTAAATGCGCCAAAACGTCACGAAACTGCAGCTTTGAGACATTATGATGCTTTTGCGGCAAGCCAGTTGCGTTGTTTGCAATTGAAGGGGAGCCGGTCCATTCCCATCGCCCATGCAGGCGGGCCCCTGCTGCAAAGGCGTCTGGACAACCGCCTGCCCCTCTGCCAATCGCCGGTGTCATGACAGATCATCCGCCCATGACTTCCTCGCCGACTCCCGCGCCCGCGAACCTGGCCAAGAATTCCTGGCGCACGCTCCCTGACGAGACAGGCCACTTCGGTCAGTTCGGCGGACGCTACGTCGCCGAAACGCTGATGCCGCTGATTCTCGATCTGGAGAAGGAATACCGCGCGGCCCGGCATGATCCGGAATTCCAGGCGCAGTTCGACGACCTGCTCAAGACCTTCGTCGGCCGCCCGAGCCCGCTCTACCCCGCGCCCCGCATCACCGAGCACTTCCGCGCGCTCGCGCCGGAGGGCAAGGGCCCGAAGATTTATTTCAAGCGCGAGGACCTGAACCACACCGGCGCGCACAAGATCAACAACTGCGTCGGCCAGATCCTGCTCGCCATGCGCATGGGCAAGACCCGCATCATCGCCGAGACCGGCGCGGGCCAGCACGGTGTCGCCACTGCCACTGTCGCGGCACGCTTCGGTCTGCCCTGCGTCATCTTCATGGGCGCCAAGGACGTCGAGCGGCAGAAGCCCAACGTCTTCCGCATGAAGCTGCTCGGCGCCGAGGTCCACCCCGTTACCAGCGGCGCGGAAACACTGAAGGACGCGATGAACGAGGCGCTGCGAGACTGGGTCGCCAACGTCCACGACACGTTCTACATCATTGGCACCGCTGCCGGCCCGCACCCCTATCCGGAACTCGTCCGCGACTTCCAGAGCGTAATCGGCAACGAGACGCGCGAACAGATGCTGGAGGCCGAGGGCCGCCTGCCCGACATGCTGGTAGCGGCCGTAGGCGGCGGATCGAACGCTATCGGCATGTTCCACCCCTTCCTCGACGACGCCGAAGTCGCGATGGTCGGGATCGAGGCGGCAGGCCACGGCGTCGAAACGGGCAAGCACGCGGCAAGCCTTACCGGCGGCAAGCCCGGCATTCTCCACGGCAACAAGACTTACCTGCTGCAGGACGAAGACGGCCAGATCACCGAGGCCCACTCGATCAGCGCGGGCCTCGACTACCCCGGCCTCGGGCCCGAGCACTCCTGGCTGCACGAGAGCGGCCGGGTGCGCTACGTGCCGATCACCGACGACGAGGCGCTCGAGGCGTTCCAGCTGTGCTGCGCGCTCGAAGGCATCATCCCCGCGCTGGAAAGCGCCCACGCCCTCGCCGCCCTGCCGCAGCTGACCGCCGAGATGGACGAGGACAAGATCCTCGTCGTCAACGTCTCCGGACGCGGTGACAAGGACATCTTCACCGTTGCCGAGGCGCTGGGGGTCGAACTTTGAAGAAGGGCGGGTGGCAACGGTCGCTGATCGACGCCGCCGTCCTCTGGATGGCGGTTTTCCCGGCGATCCGGGTGCTCGCGGACCTCGTGCGCGCCCGCTCCTTCAATCTCTCGGGAGCGGGTTACTTCTGGGCATTCGCGTTCCGGGGTGATTGGGCCGACATCGCCGTCAGTCTCGCCTACCTCGCCTTGTTCATCGGCCTGACCGCCGCCATTCTCCGCTTTTCCGGAAAGACGCTGTTCTCCTGATGACCCGCTTCGAAACCGCATTCGCCAAAGGCCCCGCGCTCGTCTGCTTCATTACCGGGGGCGACGGCGATACCGCCGCCAACCTCGATGCGCTGGTTGAGGGCGGCGCCGACGTGATCGAGGTGGGTATGCCCTTCACCGATCCCATGGCCGACGGCCAGGCGATCCAGGAAGCGAACCTGCGCTCCTTCGCAGCGGGCACCAAGACCTCCGACATCTTCGCCATCGCCACCGCCTTCCGCGCGCGCCATCCGCAGGTGCCGCTGGTGCTGATGGGCTATGCCAATCCGATGACCGTGCGCGGCCCCGAGTGGTTCGCCGATGCCTGCGCCAAGGCCGGCGTCGACGGCGTCATCTGTGTCGACATCCCGCCCGAGGAGGACGCCGCGCTCGGTCCGGCACTGCGCGCACAGGGCGTCTCGCTGATCCGCCTCGCCACGCCGACCACCGATGCCGGCCGGCTTCCGGCGGTGCTGGAGGGTTCTTCGGGCTTCCTCTATTACGTCTCCGTCGCGGGCATCACCGGCATGCAGCAGGCGGCGCAGACCTCGATCGACGAAGCGGTCGCCCGGCTGAAGGCCGCAAGCACGATCCCGGTCGCGGTGGGCTTCGGCGTGCGCACGCCCGAGCAGGCTGCCGCCATCGCCAAGGTTGCCGACGGCGTCGTCGTCGGCTCGGCGCTCGTCGACCTCGTCAAGCAGCACGGCGACAAGGCCGCGGGCCCGCTCAGGGAGCTGACCTCGGCGCTGGCGCAAGCGGTGCATTCGGCGCGCTGATGCGCGACTTCGCGGTGTCCGACGCGGCCGCCGTCCAGGCCCAGCTCGACCGGCTCGCCGCGCTGTCGCTGCCGCAGGGACGCATCGGGCTCGACGCGATCCGCGAACTGCTGGCGCGGCTGGGGGATCCGCACCTGGCGATAGCGCCCGCCTTCCACGTAGCCGGTACCAACGGCAAGGGTTCGACCTGTGCCTACCTGCGTGCGATCCTGGAGGCGCAGGGCTACCGCGTCCACGCGATCACCAGCCCGCATCTCGTCCGCTACAACGAGCGCATCCGCATTGCAGGGGAGCTTGTCGGCGACGACGAGCTGGCCTCACTGCTGGCCGAAGTGCTGGATGCCTCGGAAGGCCTGAGCGTCAGCTTCTTCGAAGTCACCATCGCCGCCAGCTTCCTCGCCTTCTACCGCCATCCGGCCGACGCCTGCGTGATCGAGGTCGGCCTCGGCGGCCGGTTCGACGCAACCAACGTCCTGCCCGCCCCACTCGTTTGCGGGATCGCGACGCTGGGGATCGACCACGAACGCTTCCTCCTCGCGCCTGAGGACGGCACTCCCGCCGAACCGCTTGCCCGGATCGCCTTCGAGAAAGCGGGCATCCGCCGCCCCGGCGTGCCGCTGGTGACGCAAGGGTATCCGGTGCCCGTCATGGCCGTGCTGCAGTCGCTGGCCGCCTCCGAACACGTACCGCTGTTCTGGCGCGGCGACTGCTGGAACGCGCGAGCGACCAGCGACGCCCTATACTTCGAGGACGGCGACGGGTCGCTGACCCTGCCGCTGCCGCATATCCCCGGCGTCCATCAGGCCGACAATGCCGCACTCGCCGTCGCCATGCTGCGCCGGCAGGACCTGCTGCGCATCGACCCGCAGGCGATGGCCAAGGGCATCCGCGCCGCGCGCTGGCCCGCTCGAATGCAGCTACTGGGTGACGGCCCCCTCACCCGGCTCGTTCCCGGCACCCCGGTGTGGCTAGACGGCGGCCACAACCGCGATGCGGGGCTGGCGCTCGCGACGTTCCTCGCAGAGCAGGAGATCGCGCCGCATCTCGTCCTGGGCATGATCGAGGGCAAGGACCCCGGCGCCCTGCTCGATCCGCTGCACCGCCACGTCGAGAGCGTCACGCTGGTGCCGGTGCCCGGCCACAACTGCCTGCCCCCCGAGGCTTTCTCAGGCTGGCCGGTGGAGACCACGTGCGCGCCGGACGTCGCGACCGCCTTGCGCGAGCTGGAACGCCGAAACCCGCGCTCGGTGCTGGTCGCTGGGTCGCTCTACCTCGCGGGCGCGGTGCTGCGTGAGAACGGTGAGTGGCCGGACTGAAGGCCTCTCAGGCAAACACGTCCTCGTCCGGGTCCACCTCGCCCGCCGAACCCATTGCCTGATCGACGAGTCCCGAGCGGCTCATCCACCAGAATAGCACCATGCCCGGCAACGAAGCGACCGTGGTGAGCAGGTAGAAGTTCACGTAACCCATAGCCTCGATCAGCGCGCCCGCCGTCGTGCCGGTAAGCAGCCGCCCGACCACGCTCGCCGCCGCCGAGATCAGCGCGTATTGCGAGGCGGTGTAACGAAGGTCGCACAGGGCCGAGAAATAGGCGATCACCACCACGCCGCCGTAGCCGCTGGCGATGTTCTCGAAGCCGATCGCGCCGGCCATGCCCCAGTTGCTGTGGCCCGCCGCTGCCAACGCCGCGAAGCTGAGGTTGGAGACGCCCATCAGCACCAGCGAGAGCATGACCGACCGCTTCAGGCCCATCCGCGCATAGGCGACGCCGCCGATGAAGACGCCGATCATGTAGGCCCAGAAGCCCAGCCCGATATCGTAGATCGCGATCTCGTCGTTGGTGAAGCCAAGGTCGTCGAACAGCAGGCGGAAGGTCAGGTTCGCCAGCGTGTCGCCGATCTTGTGGACGAGGATGAACAGCAGCACCAGGAACGCCCCGTTGCGGCGGAAGAACTCGCCGAAGGGGCCGACGATCGAGCTCCAGACTTCTGCGACGCCCTTCTTCTCGACCACCACCTTGCGCCGCTCGGGCTCGCCGAGGAACAGGGCGGTGAGCATGGCCGGCAGTGCGAACAGCGCGCAGGCCATGTAGCCTACGCTCCAGCCGTAGCGCGCCGACAGCACCAGCGCCAAAGCGCCCGCGCCCGCGGAGCCGATGCGCCAACCGTACTGGCTCATGCCCGAGCCGGTGCCGAGCTGATAAGGTTTGAGCGTCTCGATCCGGTAGGCGTCGATGACGATGTCGAAGCTGGCACCGGCCACGCCCACCAGCACGGCCGCAATGACGGTGGCCTGCAGGTTGGCCCCGGGATCGACCAGCGCAAGGTTGACGACGGCGGCCATCACCGCGAGCCCGCAGACCAGCATCCACGAGACGCGCTGGCCCATGCGGTGCAGCAGCGGCAGGCGTACGCCATCGATGATCCAGGCCCAGAAGACCTTCAGGTTGTAGACGAGGAAGGCGAGAGTGAAGGCGGTCACGACCTTCTTGTCGATCCCGTCCTGCGCCAGGCGGGTCGTCAGCGTCGCGCCGATCATCGCATAGGGGAAGCCCGAGGACAGCCCGAGCATGAACGAGGCGAGCGATTCCTTTTCAAAATAAGGCTTTACCGAGCCCCAGGCACCGCGACGCTCAACACTGCTATCGGCGTCCACGCCTGTCTCCTTGAAGCTACCTAAGCGTACATGGGCGCCACCTGGGCGAACATGGCCGCAACTTAGCGGGGCCTGCCGCGAAGGGAAGGCTGGATGAAGCGGCGATCAACAGGTATGGGCCCGTCATGTCCAAACCACCCAGCAAGTCCGGCGGCTCCGGTCGCGGCCGTCCGCCCCATGGTTCTTCCGGCGGCGGCTCTTCCCGCGATCGTTCCTCGTTCGGCAGTTCCCCTCGCGGCGGCAGCCGTGACGGCGGCGCTCGTGAGGGCTCCCCGCGCGGCGACGCGCCCCGTAGCGGCCGAGGCCGCGAGGAAACCCCTGGCGGCGGCGCTCCGCGCTACAATTCAGGCGGGTCGCGCAGCGGAGGCGGCCGCGACGACGGCCCTCGCAGCGGCGGCGGCTCGCGCGGCGGCTATTCGCGCGACGCGGCTCCTCGCGACGGCGGGTATCGCGGTTCGCGCGACGGAGCCCCTCGCGGTGATGCCCCCCGCAGCGGCGCGCCGCGTGACGGCGGATACCGTGGCGGCGCAGGCCGCGAGGACTCGCCTCGTGGCGGGCAACGCGGCGGTTACTCCCGTGACGGCGGCCCTCGCGGCGATTCCCCGCGCGGCAGCGCACCGCGCGATGGCGCCAGCCCGCGCCCTCCTCGCCGCGACGATGCGCCGCGTGACGCAGCGCCGCGTGAGGCCTACCGGGGCGGCACGCCGCGCGGTGCCTATTCGCGCGACGACGCTCCGCGCGGCGCCTCGCGCGATGGTGCCCCCCGCGCCACCTACTCGCGAGGTCCCCGTGACGATCGGCGCGACGAGCGTAGCGGCGGCGGACGTTTCGGACGCGGCGATGCTCCGCGCCCGCCCCGGCCCATCGCCAACCCCGGCCCGGCGCCCCGCGCCGCCAAGCCGACGCCCAAGAACCCGCTTCTCCCCGCCCGCGACGGCGAGCGGATCGCCAAGCTGCTCGCCCGTGCCGGCGTCGCCAGCCGCCGCGAAGTGGAGCGCCTGATCGCCGAAGGCCGTGTGCGCATCGGCGATCAAATCGTCGAGGCGCCCTCCACGGTGCTGACCAGCCTGGCCGGCGTCACCGTCGACGGCAACCTCATCGCGGAACCGGAACACACCCGTCTGTTCCTGTTCCACAAGCCTGCCGGCCTCATCACCGCCGAGCGCGATCCCGCCGGACGGCCGACGATCTACAGCGCGCTTCGCAACGCCCTTCCCGAAGGTTCGGGCCGCGTGATGCCGATCGGCCGCCTCGATCTCAACACCGAGGGATTGCTGCTGCTGACCAACGACGGCGAGTTCAAGCGCCAGCTCGAACTGCCCTCGACCGGCGTGCCGCGCACTTACCGCGCGCGTACTTTCGGCGACATCACGCAAAGCCGCCTCGAGGAACTGATGGAAGGCATCGAGGTCGACGGCGTGATCTACGGCAAGATCAACGCCAACATGGAGCGCCGTACCGGGCGCAACCAGTGGATCGAGATGACGCTCACCGAGGGCAAGAACCGCGAAGTCCGCCGCGTGCTGGAAGCGCTCGACCTGCAGGTCAGCCGCCTGCTGCGCGTCGCCTACGGTCCCTTCGTGCTGGGCGACATGCCCAAGGGGACGGCGGGCGAAGTGTCGCAGAAGGACCTCGAGAACTTCCGCCGCACGCTGAAGGAAAGCGCCGCGCGCGAAGCCAATGCCCGGGCTGACAAGCCTGCCGCGCCCGAAGCCAACGAACCCGAGGCCGAGGAGCCCGAGGCTTGAGCGGACTACGTATAATCGCCGGAGAATGGCGCGGCCGCAAACTGGCCGCGCCGCAGGGGGACACTACCCGTCCCACCGCCGACCGCACGCGCGAGACGCTGTTCTCGATGCTGGTGAGCCGGCTGGGCGACTTCGAGGGCCTGAAAGTCGCCGACCTCTTCGCCGGGTCCGGTGCGTTGGGCCTCGAAGCCCTTTCGCGCGGGGCGGCGCATTGCCTCTTCGTCGACCAGGACGCTGCCGCGATCCGCGCGCTGCGCGCCAACATCGCCGCCCTGCGCGCGCAGGCCAGCTGCGACGTACGGGCGAGTTCAGTGATGTCGCTGGGCCCGGCCAAGGAGCCGCTCGACCTCGTGCTGCTCGACCCGCCCTACGATACGGGCGCGGGCGCGGTGGCGATCGACAAGCTCGCCCGCCTCGGCTGGATCGGCGAAACCACCTGGGTCAGCCTCGAAACCGCCAAGGGCGAGAGCGTGTCGATCCGCGGCTTCGAAACCGAGACCGAGCGCGACGTCGGCAAGGCCCGCCTGCACCTGATGCGTCGAACGGGCTAGAACGGCGGCTTCAAATCGACCGTCATCCCAGCCTACGCTGGGATGACGGTCGGGATGGCCTATCGCTATATCAGACCCCGCCGCGATTGACGCAGCCGTCCGTCACAGTCTTGCTGCACTTGGGGTACTTCTTGTCCATCGCCGTCGCGGGCGGAGGCGTCAGCGCGCCCTTGTACGGCCCGCCCTGGTAGTTCTCATCCGCCGGCATGGCGGGGCGAGCGGACTGCCCGGCCATCTGCGGATCAGGCACACCGGCGGTCGGCATGCCCTCCCCCGGAGGATTCGCCTGGCCCATAGGGGTAGCCGGCGTCTGGCCGTTCATCTGCTGTACGACCGAGTTCCACGCCATCTGGCGCTGCTCGGGCGACATCTTGTAGATCTGGCCGCGCTGGTCGCCGGTCAGAGCCCAGTAACCCTTCTGCTGCTCGGCATTGAGCGTCCAGTAATAGACTTTGTAGTCGTTCGGCCACGAGGCGTAGTCGGCCTTCTGCTCCGGCGTCCAGGCGTCGTGGATCGCCTTCTGCTCGGCCGTCAGGGCGGGAGCAGCGGGGGTGGATGCCGCTGTTGGAGCGGCGGGCATGGCGCCCGCGTCCTGCGCATGGACGGCGGGAATTGCCATCATGGCGAGGGCAGCGGAACCTGCGAGCAATAACTTACGCATTTCTCACTCTCCATTTATATTTCTTGCTACCTGACCGACGAACCGCACCGGGAATTGTTCCGTGCCTGCGACGAAGCGGGCTTGCACCAAGCCATCCCGTTCCCTAGTTGTTCACGGTGAACAATCTGCAAGCCCCCCCTCCTCCCGAGGCCCTGATCGAAGGCCTCAACGAACCTCAGCGCGAGGCCGTGCTGACCACCGAGGGGCCGGTCCTGATGCTGGCGGGGGCAGGCACCGGCAAGACCGCGGCGCTGACCGCCCGGCTTGCGCATCTGGTGCGCAATCGCCTCGCCTGGCCGAGCGAAATCCTCTGCGTCACCTTCACCAACCGCGCCGCTCGCGAGATGCGTGAGCGCGTGGGGCACCTGATCGGCCCGGCGGTGGAGGGCATGCCGTGGCTGGGCACGTTCCACTCGATCGCCGCCAAGATGCTGCGCCGCCATGCCGAGCTGGTAGGCCTGCAATCGAACTACACGATCATCGACACCGACGACCAGCTGCGTCTGCTCAAGCAGCTGATCGTGGCGGAGGGCGTGGACGAAAAGCGCTTTCCCGCCCGCCAGCTCGCGCAGCTGCTGGACCGCTGGAAGAACCGCGGCCTCAACCCCGCCGACATCGACGCGGGCGAGAGCGAGGCTTACGCCAACGGCAAGGGCCAGAAGTTCTACCAGCTCTACCAGGACCGGCTGAAGGCGGTGAACGCCTGCGATTTCGGCGACCTGCTGCTCCACATGCTCAACATCCTGCGCACCCACCGCGACGTGCTCGAACAGTACCAGCAGCGCTTCAAGTACGTGATGGTGGACGAGTATCAGGACACCAACCAGGTCCAGTACCTGTGGCTGCGCCTGATCGCGCAGGGGCGCCAGAACATCTGCGTGGTGGGCGACGACGATCAGTCGATCTACTCGTGGCGCGGCGCGGAAGTGGCCAATATCCTGCGATTCGAAAAGGACTTTCCCGGCGCCAAGGTGATCCGGCTGGAGCAGAACTATCGCTCCACCCCGCAGATCCTGGGCGCCGCCTCGGGCCTCATCAACGAGAACAGCCAGCGCCTCGGCAAGACCTTGTGGACCGAGCGCCATGCCGGCGAGCAGGTGCGCGTCGTCGGCGTCTGGGACGGCCCGGAGGAAGCGCGCCGTGTGGGCGACGAGATCGAACGGCTGGAGCGCGAAGGTGCCCCGCTCGACCAGGTCGCAATCCTCGTGCGTGCGCAGTACCAGACCCGCGAGTTCGAGGACCGCTTCATCTCGATCGGCATGAAGTACCGCATCGTCGGGGGCTTCCGCTTCTACGAGCGCGCCGAGATCCGCGATGCGCTGGCGTACCTGCGCGTCATCGCCCAGCCCCAGGACGACCTCGCGTTCGAGCGCATCTACAACGCCCCTAAGCGCGGCCTTGGCGCCAAGGCGCTGGAGGGCATCCACACCCTCGCCCGCCGGCGCGGCATCCCGCTGACGGCCGCCGCGATCGAGATCGCCGACAGTGACGAGCTACCGGCGCGCGCCCGCAACTCCTTCCTCTCGCTGATGCGCGACTTCGCCCGCTGGCGCGACATCTCGGCCACCGAGAAGCCCTCCGACCTCCTGCGCACCGTCATGGACGAATGCGGCTATACCGACGCGCTGCAGGCGGAGAAGACCGCCGAGGCGACCGGCCGCCTCGAAAACCTCGTCGAACTCGCGCGCGCCATGGAGGAATACGAAAGTTTCGGCGACTTCCTCGAACACGTCAGCCTCGTCATGGACAACGAGAATGCGGCAGACGAGGAGAAGGTCACGATCATGACCATGCACGCCGCCAAGGGGCTGGAATTCGACAACGTGTTCCTGCCCGGCTGGGAAGAAGGCGTGTTCCCCTCGCAGCGGGCGCTCGACGAAGGCGGCCTCGCCAGCCTGGAGGAGGAGCGCCGCCTCGCCTACGTCGCGATCACGCGGGCGCGGCGGAAATGCACGATCCTCCACGCCGCCAACCGCCGCATCTACGGGCAGTGGACCAGCTCGATCCCCTCGCGCTTCATCGCCGAACTGCCTGACGATCATGTGGAAGCCGAGACCACCCTATCGGGCGGTGCCTCGCTATGGCGCGCGCAGTGGTCGGAGCACGGCGATCCCTTCGCCGACGTCGCCCGCATCCAGCCCTCGCGGATCGTCACGCGCGGCCCCGGCTGGCAGCGCGCGGCGGCGCAGGAGTTCGATACCAAGCCCAAGCGCGTCGCCGAAAGCACTCGCAGCGCCGCCAGCTTCGCCGCCAAGCCCCGCGCCGACATCGGCGTGGGCGACCGGGTCTTCCATGAGAAGTTTGGCTACGGCGCCGTCGCCGCGCAGGAAGGCAACAAGCTGGAGATCGACTTCGAGCACTCGGGTCGCAAGCGCGTGATCGACAGCTTCGTCAAACCGGCCTGAGCGCGGCTCACACACCCCACTTGGCCAGTCGTTCCGCCAGCCAATCGACCCCGCGCGTGATGGCCGCCTCGTAGCCCTCCTCCTCGATAGCGGGGCCGAGGAATTCGAGGTCGAACAGCCCGGCGTAGCCCGCCTCCAGCAGTTCCCCCAGCAGCCATTCGAGATGGATAGAGCCGTCGCCAGGCACGCGGCGGTTGAAGGCGAGCGGCTCGCCGAGGCGGAAATCGCTGACGTTGACGATCAGGAAACGCTCTTGGTTCTCGCGGAACAGGCGCGGCAGGTCGCGTTCGTACCAGCAGTTCTGCAGCTCGACGACGACGCCGGTATCCGCACGGCGTGACAGTTCGCAGGCGTCGGCCAGCGAGCCGATGAAGCCCAGTTGCCGCGTCGCGATGGAATTGTGCTCTATCCCCAGCCTGACGCCCGACTGGATCGCATAACCGTTGGCGAGCCCGATCATCGCGGTCAGCCGATCGAACGCCTCATCGGTCGGCATGTGCGCGCGGGCCGGGCCGGAGACGGTGAAGGCATTGGTGCAGCCGAGCGCGGCGGCCGTGTCGATCAGAGGCCGCAGGTGCGCGAGGGTGGTCTGGGCATCATCTATCAGCGAAGCGCCGCCGGTGCCCAGCGAAGCGACCGACATCCCGCTTTCACGGACCACGGCGATGGCGTCCTTGGGCTGATCGCCCAGCCGCGCCAGGGTCAGCGACACCGCGCCGACGCCGAGGCGCCGCAGCAGGTCCAGCGTGCGTTCGAGCGGCCAGCGCGCGGCGCAGACCACGCTGACGGAGAGGCGGGGATGGACGGGGGCTGTGCTCATCCGGCCAGCCTAGTGGCTGTCCTGCCCGGGATGAACCACAATCTAGATCTCCACCATCAACCTCGTTGCCCCCGCTTCCTTGCAATGCAGAGGGAACAAACGAGGTCCCCGCCTGCGCGGCGGCGACGAAGGTTTCAGCGGAAGTTCCGGCCGCGACCGGGAGGCCCCGGCCGCAGATGGATCAGAACAGCGCCGAGACGTTGAGGAAGCTAGGGATCGGGCCGTTCCACGCATCGTCGCGCGCAGCGGCGGGTGCCGGTGTGCGGCGAGCGGGCGTGCGTTCTTCAGCTGCGGGTTCGCGGCTCGGCGCGCGCGGAGCCCGCTCAGCGCGAGGTGCGCGTTCGGCGCGGGGCGCACGCTCGGCGCGCGGGGCGCGTTCGGCCACCGGCGCCGCTGCCTCGGGCTGGACCGCGATTTCCACTGCTTCGGGCGCTTCGATGGCAGCGCGGGGCTCGCGCTTTGCGCGCGGTTCGCGCTTGGGCTTTTCCTCGCGGGCGGGCTTTTCACCGCGCTTCGACTTGCTTTCGCGGGCCGGCGCTGCCGCACTCGCTTCGCCCGTTTCACCGAGCGCGAGATCGTATATCGGGATCGGGCCGCCGGTCAGCTTCTCGACGTTGGCGATCGCCTCGGCGTCCTCGGGGGCGACGAAAGTGAAGGCGCGGCCGGTGGCGCCGCCGCGGCCGGTGCGGCCGATGCGGTGGACGTAGTCGTCCGGGTGCCAGGGCGTGTCGAAGTTGAAGACGTGGCTCACGCCCTTCACGTCGAGCCCGCGCGCGGCGACGTCGGAAGCGCAAAGGATGCTGATCTCACCGGCCTTGAAGCGTTCCAGTTCCGCGTTGCGCGATGCCTGGTCCATGTCGCCGTGGATCTCGCCCGCCGAGAAACCGTAGCTCTTCAGGCTCTTGGCCAGTTCGCGCACAGTGGTCTTGCGGTTGGCGAAAACGATCGCAGTGGTGACGTTGTCGGTCTTGAGTATCTGGCGCAGCGCTTCGCGCTTGCCGCGCGAGGACACCGCGACCTTGTGCTGGACGATGCTGGTGTTGTTCGAGGCCGGACGCGCGACTTCGATGTACTTGGGGTTCGTCAGGAAGCGGTCGGCCAGCTTCTTGATGACCGGCGGCATCGTGGCGGAGAACAGCAGTGTCTGGCGGTTGGCCGGCAGCTTCGAGCAGATCGTCTCGATGTCGGGGATGAAGCCCATGTCGAGCATGCGGTCGGCTTCGTCGATGACGAGCAGTTCGCAGCCGGTGAGCATGATCTTGCCGCGCTCGAACAGGTCCATCAGGCGGCCCGGCGTGGCGATCAGCACGTCGACGCCGGCGGACAGGGCCTTGAGCTGGTCGCCCATCTGCACGCCGCCGATCAGCAGCGCCATCTTCAGGTCGTGGTTCTTGCCGTACTTCTCGAAGTTCTCGGCTACCTGCGCGGCGAGTTCGCGCGTAGGCTCAAGGATCAGCGATCGCGGCATCAGCGCGCGGCGGCGGCCATGCCCGAGGATGTCGATCATCGGCAGCACGAAGGCGGCGGTCTTGCCGGTGCCGGTCTGCGCGATACCGATGATGTCCTTCATCATCAGCACGGGCGGAATCGTCTGCGCCTGGATCGGAGTCGGCTCGGTATAACCGGCGGCCTCGACCGATTGGAGCAATTCGTCAGAGAGGCCGAGATCGGCAAAGCTCATAGGCGTTTGGTTTTTCCGGAAAAACTTGGTCAATGGGGCGACATGGCGCCGGACGGAGCAATTGCCCGTCGAGGCACCTGTTGCGCGACAGTGCGCCCTTTGCGGGAAACGCCCTGAAAGTCAAGGAATTCCGCGTTCGGCGCTGGTGGGCGACTCACCGGTCCTGTTCGACCAGTTCCCGGATACGGGTCAGCTTGCAGCTCATGCCGCTGCGCGAAAGCAGGTTGTCGCGGTCTACGCAGATGCGGCCGTCGTCGCTGCGTTCCAGCAGGAAGCCCGAATAGAAGTCGCGCGCCCGGCAGGAGCGGTCGAGTTCCGCGCTGACGATGCGGCTGTCGCGCATGAACAGCAGGAGCTTGTTGGAGCGGTCTGGTCGGACGCTGGCGATCCCGGCGATGGAGAGGCATTTGCCGATCTTGCGTTCGGTGAACTGCGGAATGCCGTCGCCGCCCGGCATGTCCATGAACATTTCAGGCGGCACCGCAGCGCCGGAGCGCGGCGTTATGCGGATGATCATGCGCTGCTCGATGCGCATCTGCCACGCGTCCTGCGGCAAGGCATGGCGGATCAGGCTTCCCGCGTAGGGTGCATCGGGCGCCGCCCCGGGGATTTCCACCTGCGGCCAGACACGCGCCTCGGCCGGAACCTCCATCGCTTCACTCTGCCCGCGCAAGCCGTCCTGGGGCAACACGACGTCGCCCGCACCGGCCGCCGGAAGCAGCATGAGGAAGGGATACAGCAGGGCGGAGGCGAAATTCATTCTCGATCGTGTGTCCCGGACGTCGGCCTCGAGTGCTGAGGCATGCCGACATGTCCCCCATACGGCAAGAGCTTGAACCCGGGCTTAACCTTCCTGCATCACTCCTGAAACCAGGCGATGCATTTGTGCAACGCACCAGGACATGCCGCAGGTGGGTGAAACCGCGCGCGCCTTGTGCCATATCGGGCGCCATGACCGCTTCTCCTACGTTCCTCGACGAGGCTTCCGCCCTTCTCGGCCCGCGCGGCCTGACGCGAGATCCCGAACTTATCGGCCCCTGGCTCACCGACTGGCGCGGGCGCTTCACGGGCCGGGCCTGCGCCCTCGCCTCCCCTGCCGACGTGGGCGAGCTGTCCGCGCTGGTGCGGCTCTGCGGCAGACACGGCGTGCCGATCGTGCCACAGGGCGGCAACTCGGGCATGTCGGGCGGCGCGACACCGGACCAGAGCGGCGAGGCCCTGCTGCTCTCGCTGCGCCGGATGAACGCGATCCGCGGGATCGACATAGAGGCCCGGCGCGTCACCTGCGAGGCCGGCGTCGTGCTCCAGACCCTGCACGAGGCGGCCGAGGCGAAGGACCTGCGCTTCCCCCTGACGCTGGGCGGCAAGGGTTCGGCGACAGTGGGCGGGCTCATCTCCACCAACGCTGGCGGCTCGCAGGTGCTGCGGCACGGCTCGATGCGGGCGCTGGTGCTCGGGCTGGAGGCGGTGCTGGCGGACGGGCAGGTGTTCTCGATGCTCACCCCGCTCAAGAAGGACAACCGCGGCTTCGACCTCAAGCAACTGCTGATCGGATCGGAAGGTACACTGGGCATCGTCACCGCCGCGACACTGAAGCTGCTGCCCGCGGTCGCCGAGCGCGTGGTGATCTGGGCGGGAGTCTCCTCGCTTCCTGCCGCGCGCGCGCTGCTGCTCCACTGTGACGACATGGCCGGCGAGGCCCTCGAAGGTTTCGAGGTCATGCCCCAGGCCAGCATCGACGCGGTAAAGGACCATATGCCGCAGGCCCGCGCCCCGCTGGAGGGCCGCCACCCTTGGCACGTCCTGATCGAAGTCGTCGCCGACCGCGCATCGGCCGCCACCCTGCGCGATCGCTGCGAAGCGATGATGGCCGACGCCTTCGAACGCGAGCTGCTAGCAGACGCCGCGATGTCCGCGAGCGAAAGCCAGGCCGAGGCGTTCTGGCTGATCCGCGAGACCGTCCCCGCCGCCGAGCGCGCGCGCGGCCCCGCCGTGCAGCACGACATTTCGGTCCCGGTCGAGCTGATGCCGCAATTCGTCGAGACCACCGCGCCGATGCTGGAAGCCGAATTCCCTGGGACCGAGGCGATCGCCTTCGGGCATCTGGGCGACGGCAACGTCCACTATCACGTCATCGCCCCTCAGGTGAGCGATGGCGCGGCGTGGAATGCGAATGAGGGCAAGGCGATCCGCCGGCGCGTGCATGATCTGGTTACCGAGTGGGGCGGCTCGATCTCGGCCGAGCACGGCATCGGCCAGCTCAAGCGCGACGAACTGGTGCGGCTGGGCGATCCGGTAGCGTTGTTGATGATGCGAGCTGTGAAGCAGGCGCTCGACCCGCAGGGGCTGCTGAATCCGGGAAAGCTGGTCTAGGAACGCCCACCTCAGAATCCCCCGAAACGGCGGGGCGCCGTGCTTGCGCGGCCGGGGTCCACCCACTAAAGCGGGCGGCTTCATAGATTGCCCCACCTCGCGGAGAGTATCGCAATGGCCAGCGCGCCTCAGAATCCTGCCCTGCCCCTGTTCTACAAGGACCTCATTCCGCTCAATTCGCAGCAGCATGCGACGTGGAAGACCCGCCCGACCGACAAGGCGACCTGGCTCGCCGGGATCAACTCGGTGCCGCTGACGGTCGAGGAGTTCCCGCAGGCCCAGCGCAGCTTCCCGATCATCTTCACCGCCGGCCCGGACCCGATCCCGCTCGTGCTGATGGGCATGAACGAGGGCGTGAACGTCTTCGTCGAGGACGACGGCTCCGTGAAGGACTCGATCTACATTCCGGCCTACGCGCGCCGCTACCCCTTCATGCTCGCCAAGCTGCGTTCGGATGCGGACGAGCTGTCGCTCTGCGTCGATCCCACCAGCGAACTGGTCGGCGAACTCGACGAAGGTGAGCCCCTCTTCAACGAAGACGGCCAGGCCAGCGACGCCACCGTCAACATGCTCAAGTTCTGCGAGAACTTCGAGATCGCCGGCACCAAGACCGCGCAGTTCATGGCCGAGCTGACCAAGCACAAGCTGCTGATGGACGGCGAGCTGAACATCGACCTCGGCAACGGCATGCCCCCGTTCAACTACCGCGGCTTCCAGATGGTCGACGAAAACAAGCTGCGCGAAGTGCGCGGCGACGTGCTGCGTACCTGGAACCAGAACGGCCTGCTGCCGCTCATCTATGCGCACCTGTTCTCGCTCGACCTCGTGCGTGACATTTTCGGCCGCCAGGCCGCGCAGGGCAAGGTGCCCAATCTGCCGGCGCAGACCCCTGACGCCACGCCAGCGTGAACGGCTGATTCACCATCGAGCGGGCGGGGTTATGACACTTTTGTCACAGTCCCGCCCAATTCTCCGAGCATCGTCAATACATAGCTGGACATTTCTTATCAGCTCGTCATGACGAATCGCTTGAATATCTGCCGAGGGGTGCGTATGTAGGTCTTGCCCGGCCGGCGCTACCCTCATGGCCCGTTCGGGTTGGTGCATTTCGATGCACCTCCTCCCTGAACCTTGGCCACCTCGCGCATCGCGCGAGGTGGTTTTTTAATGTCCGCCAGAAACTTAGGCGAAGCGCCGGCTTATTCGGCGGCCAGTGGCCAGGCCCCGGCATCCTGCCCCAGGTCAGCCACCACCGGAGCCAGGCGGCGTACCAGCTCCGCCAGGTCCTCGATCATCCCCGCCATGCCAGCGCCCGGCTCGGCGAACGCCGAATCGAGATACCGGCTGCGATCGATCTCCACCTGAAGCGCGTGGATGCCCTTGCGCGGATTGGCATGGCGTTCGAGCACGTAGCCGCCCGCATAGGGACGATTGTGCGCCGCCTCGCGCCCGCACTGCGCGAAATGGGCGAAGGTCGCGGCGACCACGCTGCCGTGACAACTTGCTCCGAATCGGTCCCCGATCACCACTTGCGCCGCTGGGACGCCGGGCCGCGTACCGAGCGGCGGCATCGAGTGCAGGTCGATCAGCAGCGCCGCGCCCCACCGCTCTTTCAGCCTCGCTAGCTCCGCCTCCAACGCCAGGTGATATGGCTCGTGAATCCCGGCGATGCGTTCGGCGAGGTCACTGGCGCCCATGCGGCGGCGCCACAGTTCACCCAGCCCCGGCAACCGACGCGGGAACAGGCCGAGGCCGCTTCGCGCGCGTCGGCTGGGCATCGGCGCCCCGCCGGCGGGATGGGCGGCGCGCTCGACCATTTCCCAGTCCACATCGTCGGGCGCGCGGTTGAGGTCGATCATCGCGCGAGCAGCATGGGCGACCAGCAGGCTTGCTCCCGTGGCCGACGCCACACCCTTCGCCAGCTTGTCGACGTGACGGTCTTCCAGCCGGAGCAGGGTACTTTTGCTGTGACGAAAATCGCGCAGCAGGAACGGCGAATATATCCGCCCGCCATGCGGGGCAGCAATCACCACCGGAATTTCGGAGGCCTCGCGGGCGTCGAGAACGAACGCCGCGGCCCCGGGAGCACCGGGGATTCGTCCACCGCGTTCCACTTGCGAATCAGTCTCATCGGGCCGCTCGATCATGTTGCGACGCTGTGCGTTTTGCCGGATTGAGTCAAAGCGTCCCGTTCCCGGTCAGGGTCAAATCGGATGAGAATTTTAACCGATGGTGCGCTATGGGATGCTGACATAAAACGACGCGTCGCACGCACTGAAATTGGATACCCAGCGATGATCCGCATTCTCCTCGCCGAAGATGACGACGCCATGCGCACCTACCTTGCGCGGGCGCTCGAAAATGCGGGCTACAGCGTGGTTGCAGTGGACCGCGGCACTGCGGCGATTCCCCATCTTGAACGCGACCACTTCGACCTCCTGCTCTCGGATATCGTCATGCCCGAGATGGACGGCATCGAACTCGCGCAGAAGTGCGCCGAGATCTCGCCGATGACCAAGGTGATGTTCATTACCGGATTCGCGGCCGTAACCCTGCGCGCCAGCCGCGAGGCGCCCCAGGCCAAGGTGCTGTCCAAGCCCTTCCACCTGCGCGACATCGTTATGGAAGTGCAGCGCATTTTCGGCCTCACCGAGCACGCGACCCTCTAACTGAAATTTTTCTCATCAAGGCGCTTGCCACGGGAAAAACCCGAGGCTAAAGGGCCAGTCCTCCGGCGGGGACACCCGGTCGGAGCGCTCGAATGGCCACCGGCGGCTCGCCGACGGGAACCATTACGGAATGGGCGTATAGCTCAGTGGTAGAGCACTATGTTGACATCGTAGGGGTCGCAAGTTCAATCCTTGCTACGCCCACCATTCCGTAAAAACGCCCGCCGGTCCCCGTGACCTGGCGGGCTTTTTCTTGCCCTATCGCTTCAGCGCCCCTTCCACTCCGGTGCGCGCTTTTCGGCGAAGGCCCGCGCCCCTTCGCGCGCATCCTCCGAGGCGAACACGGGCGCGACGTAGGGGTTCTGATAGGCGCTGAGGTCGTCCAGCGGCCAGAGCCACGAATCACGCACGATCCCCTTCGACGCCGCCACTGCCAGCGGGCCGTTGGCGGCGATCACTTGGGCGAGTTCGCGTGCAGCCTCGATCGCCGGCCCCTCCGTCACACGGTTGATGACCCCCAGTTCGAGCGCGCGCGCAGCGCCGATCGGGTCGCCCGTCAGCGCCAGTTCCATCGCCAGGGCACGCGGCAGCAAGCGCGGAAGCTGGACCACGCCTCCCCCGCCCGCGACCAGCCCGCGCTTAACCTCGGGAATGCCGAAGCGCGCGTCGGCACTGGCGACGATCAGGTCGCAGGCGAGCGCCAGTTCGAACCCGCCGGCAAACGCAGGACCATCGACGGCGGCGATGATTGGCTTTTTGGGCGTCCAGGTGCAGATACCGCCGAATCCGCCGCGTTCGTCGACAGGCAGTTCGCCCCGTAGGAAGCCCTTGAGGTCCATGCCCGAGCAGAAGCTGCCGCCCGCTCCGGTCAGGATCGCGCAGCGCAGGTCATCGCGCGCATCGAGCACATCCATCGCTGCGCCGATCGCCTGCGCGGCGGCCCTGGTCATGGCGTTGCGCTGGCCCGGCCGGTTGATCGTGACTTCCAGCACGCCGCCGCGCTCGGCAACGAGCACCTCATCTTCCATCAGTCGCTCCTCTCCTGCGATTAGTGACAGGCTGGAGGCCCCGACCCGGCCTGTAAAGCCGATATGCGCCCAGCCATGGCCTTGCCATGCGCGCCCACGCTGCCTAGAGACGGCGGCAATTCTCACCCCAGGGGAGTGTTTTTGAATGGCAAAGATCAAGGTTACGAACCCCGTCGTCGAGATGGACGGCGACGAAATGACCCGCATCATCTGGCAGTGGATCCGTGAACGGCTGATCCTCCCCTACCTCGACATCGACCTCAAGTACTACGACCTCTCGGTCGAGAAGCGCGACGAGACGGGTGACCAGATCACCATCGACGCCGCCAACGCCACCAAGGAATTCGGCGTCGCCGTCAAGTGCGCGACGATCACCCCCGACGAAGCCCGCGTCGAGGAATTCAGCCTCAAGAAGATGTGGAAGTCGCCCAACGGCACGATCCGCAACATCCTGGGCGGCGTGGTCTTCCGCGAGCCCATCGTGATCTCGAACGTGCCCCGCCTGGTTCCGGGCTGGACCGACCCGATCGTCGTCGGCCGCCACGCTTTCGGCGACCAGTACAAGGCCACCGACACCCTGATCCCCGGCCCCGGCAAGCTGCGCCTGGTGTGGGACGGCGACAACGGCGAGAAGATCGACCTCGACGTGTTCGACTTCCCGGCTCCGGGCGTCGCCATGGCGATGTACAACCTCGACGAATCGATCCGCGACTTCGCGCGCGCCTCGTTCAACTACGGCCTCAACCTCGGCTGGCCGGTGTACCTGTCGACCAAGAACACCATCCTCAAGGCCTATGACGGCCGCTTCAAGGACCTGTTCCAGGAAGTGTTCGACAAGGAAGGCTTCGCAGAGAAGTTCAAGGCCGCCGGCATCATCTACGAGCACCGCCTGATCGACGACATGGTCGCCTCGGCGCTCAAGTGGTCGGGCAAGTTCGTCTGGGCTTGCAAGAACTACGACGGCGACGTGCAGTCGGACACCGTGGCGCAGGGCTTCGGCTCGCTCGGCCTTATGACCTCGGTCCTCCTCTCGCCCGACGGCAAGACCGTCGAAGCGGAAGCGGCCCACGGCACCGTGACCCGTCACTACCGCCAGCACCAGCAGGGCAAGTCGACCTCGACCAACCCGATCGCGTCGATCTTCGCCTGGACGCGCGGCCTCGCCTATCGCGGCAAGTTCGACAACACGCCCGAAGTGGTGAAGTTCGCCGAGACGATCGAGCGCATCTGCATCGAGACCGTCGAGAGCGGCAAGATGACCAAGGACCTCGCTCTGCTGATCGGCCCGGACCAGTCCTGGATGACCACCGAGCAGTTCTTCGAAGCGATCGTCGAGAACCTCGACGCGGAAATGGCCACCTGGGCCTGATCCGCTGAGGCCGGCCGCGGAAACGCTGCCGGCCCACCAACAGAAAAAGGCCCGCCGACTCGATGAGTCGGCGGGCCTTTTTTCCGTTTCTTCACCCTCTCGGGAGGCAGGATCAGTCGATCGCCCAGGGCTCCTCGCCCTCGAGCTTGGTGCGGTGCATCATGCGGCCGCACTCGGGATCGTAGGCCTCGGCGCGGTGCATGGTGCCGGTGTTGTCCCAGATCACCAGGTCGCCCACCGACCACTCGTGGCTATAGGTGAACTCCTCGGAGGTCGCCCATTCGCGCAGGCCGTGGATGATCCGCGCGCTCTCGAGGTGATCGACGTCGAGGACGTGGTGGCAGGTGCAGCCCAGCACCAGCGACTTGCGGCCCGAGGCGTGCTTCCACACCAGCGGCAGCACCTTCTCGCCGATGCCCTGCATGCCCTTGAGCTTGGCGAGGCTGGGTTCGGGCTCGTAGTAGAACAGCGAGGCCCAGGGACCGTGCAGCACGCGCATGTCCTCGTACCTGGCCTTGTCCTCGTCCGGCAGCGCATCGTAGGCGGCGTAGGTGTTCGAGAACCCGGTGTTGCCGGTGCCCTTGGGGCTCGGCACCTTGCACGAAAGCAGCGAGGCCAGGATCGGCACTTCGTTGCGGGTGCCGTCGATGTGCCAGTAGAGCGAGCCCTTGAGGTACTCGGCGGCGGCCGGGTTTTCCTTCACGTCGAGCGTGATCTTGCTCGGCGCGCCGTCGGCGCCTTCGGCTGCGTATTCGCCCAGCGTCTTGGTGAAGGCGATCTGCTCGGCGTCGTCGAACTGGATTTCCGGAAACACGAGGATGCCGCGCGCTTCCAATTCCTCGCGGAGTTGGCCCGCGAGTTCGCCGGAAAGCAGCTCTTCCTTGGTGTTCAGGATGCGGCTGCCGATCTTCGGCTTGACGTGTTCGACCTTGAGCTTGGTCGTGGTTTCGACCGACATTGGGACTCTCCCGTGGTTGGGTCATCGTTCGGATGTGAGAACGCTGTTATCACATTTCCCAAACGCATGGGAGGGTCAAGCGTGGTTGCCCGATCAGGCTGATCGGCCGTGCAAGTCACCGCTGGCGCGGTATGTCGCTCAGTTCTCGGACGGCGCCAGGCGTTCGAGCCAGGTTTCGACGATGCGCATGGCCTCGGCATGGCCGGTGCTGACGCCCAGCCCCTCCTCCATCACGATCGCGCGGCCGATCCCTGCGAGGATGACGCTGAGGCCCGCTGCGTCGAAGCCCTCGAGCCGGTCGATGCGGTCTCCCAGGATGCGGCGGAAGATCTCGACTTGCCGCGCGCGCATCGCCTCGCTGTGCTCGGCCATGTATTCGCGCACGGCCGGGCGGTGGTTGGCGAGCGCCATGAATTCGAGCGCCATCGCGGTGCGGCTGGTGTCGGCGAAGAACTGCCAGAGCGCTCGCATCGGATCTTCGGAGGTCAGCGCCGCCTCGATCATGCGGTCGCTCTCGGCCGCGCCCTGCCGCGAGACTTCGACGAAGAGGTCGTCGGTGGTCGGGAAATAGTAATGGACCAGCGAAGGCTTGAGCCCTGCCCGGGCGGCGACGCGGCGGGTGCTGACGGAGGCGTAGCCCTCGTCCCGGATCAGCTGATTGGTCGCATCGACGATGAGCGCCCGCGTCGCGGACGTCTCGGCTCCGACCCTGCGTGCTGCGCCTGCCATAGTATTTCCCCTTTGTGACGGGCCTAGGGGCGCGGGGGCGCAAGATCAACCGGGGAGCACCGGATTGACTTTTGTTCTCTTTTTGTTCATTTGCGACTCATGGAAACGATCAAGGGCAGAGGCGCAGTGAGCGGGGCGGCAAGCGCGCGCTTCAACCTGCCTGCCCGCGAGGCCGACGGGGACTGGCTCGACGATGCCGAAACGGTAGACGGACCCGGCCGCCACGCCCAGACCACCGTGACGGAAGAACATCCGCGCTCGATCCTCTCGTTCAATACCTCGCCCGACATAGGGTTCGACCGCTCGGTCAACGCCTATCGCGGCTGTGAGCATGGCTGCATCTACTGCTTCGCGCGGCCCATCCACGCCTATCACGACCTCTCTCCCGGCCTCGATTTCGAGACGAAGCTGTTCGCCAAGCCGGCCGCCGCCAAGCTCCTGCGGGAGACGCTGGCCAAGCCCAGCTATAAGCCCGCGCCGATCGCCATGGGCACCAATACCGACCCCTACCAGCCGATCGAGACTCGCTATCGCATCACCCGCGACGTGCTCGAACTGTGCCTCGAAGTGGGCCATCCGGTGACAATCACCACCAAGTCCGACCGCGTGCTGCGCGACCTCGACCTGCTGGAGCAACTGGCGGCGCGAAACCTCGTCCATGTCGGCATCTCGGTCACCAGCCTCGATCCGGTGCTGTCGCAGAAGCTGGAGCCCCGCGCGGCGTCCCCTGCCAAGCGGATGGCGGCGCTCGGGCGGCTGGCGCAGGCAGGCGTGCCGGCCCACGTCTCGGTCGCCCCGGTGATCCCGGCGATTACCGACCATTTCCTCGAAGCGGTCCTCGAGGAAGCGGCGGCTCTGGGCGTGTTCTCGGCGACATGGATCATCGTGCGCCTGCCGCACGAGGTCGCGCCGCTGTTCCGCGAATGGCTGGACGCGCACTTCCCCGACCGCGCGGGGAAAGTCATGGCGACGATCCGCTCGATGCGCGGCGGGCGCGACAACGACCCGGAGTTCTTCACCCGCATGCGCCCACAAGGCGTCTGGGCCGACCTGTTTCGCCGCCGCTTCCGCGTCGCCGCCACCCGCCTCGGCATGACCGGTCCGCGCATTGAACTGGACTGCGCGCAGTTCCGCCGGCCGTCGCTGGACGGTCAACTCTCGCTGTTATAGCTTTGGGCATCGCCATCTCGAGGAGCCATGCGACGATGATCCCGGCAATTCTTGCGATCCTGGCCGCCGAGCCCGCTACGGCCCGGTCGCCCGCCATCGACGCTGCCACCCTCGCCGCGCATCCCCCGGTAAAGACGGTGAACACGCCCCCGCCGGCACAACGGCGCGCGCGCCCCTACCCATCCTGCGCGGAAGGCTGCCTTTCCGCGATCGAGGCGGTGACTTATGCTTCCTACCTCGGCGACAAGGCGGGGGTCGCCGGGATATTCGACATGGCGGTGATCGAGGTCGGGCAACAGGACGGCATGTTCTATCTCAATTCCGAGAAGGACTACCGCGACCGCAACTGCCTGACCGTCGCCGTCACGCCGGGCGCCATGCGGGCGATCGCGGGGACGAACGACCTGGCGCAGATCCGCAAACGCCTGAACGGCCACCGCGTGATCGTGCGCGGCATCGCCCGGCAGGTCCGCATCGATTTCACGACCGGCGGCCAGCCCTCGGGCAAGTACTACTACCAAGTCCACGTCCGGGTCGCCGAAGCGGAGCAAGTCCACATCGCGACCTGATCTCCCCCCCGGACAATCCGCCCCGCCGCCGCAGGACTTGCCCTCCCCTTCCGGCCGCCCGAGGGTCGGCCGCAATGACACAAGGGACAGCCATGGCCGACGACCCCATCCTGATCCAACGGCGGGGCGCGGCCGAGATCGTTTCGCTGAACCGCCCGCAGGCACTCAACACCCTCGACGAACCGCTGACCTTCGCGCTGCGTGACTATTTTGCCGGGCTGGCCGAACGCCTCGACGTGCGCGTCGTCGTGCTGCGCGCCGAGGGCCGGGCCTTCTGCGCCGGACTCGATCTCGGCGGGTGGGAGAACGACGGGTCGCGCGGCACCCTGCAGCACTACTGGCGCCTCCAGCGCGCAATCACGGGCCTGCTCGAGCTGATGCGCGCCTGCCCGCAGCCGATCATCGGGCTCGGCCACGGCGCGGCCTGCGGAGCGGGCTTCTCGCTGCTGCTGGCGAGCGACGTGCGCTTCGGGACGAGCGACCTGCGCATGAACGCAGCTTACATCAAGGTCGGTCTGGGCGGCTGCGACCTTGGCTGCAGCTACTTCCTGCCGCGCCTGGTCGGAGCCTCGGTCGCGTCGGAATACATGCTGACAGGCCGTTTCATGACCGCCGACAAGGCGCTATCGTGCGGGCTGCTGAGCGAGGTCGTGGCGCCCGATGCCCTGCTCGATACCGGGCTGGCGCTCGCGGAGGAGATGGCCGCCAACGCGCCGATGGGGCTGCGCCTCACCAAGGACGCGATCAACCGCAACCTCGATGCGCGCTCCCTGTCCGACGCGATGGCGCTGGAGGACCGCCAGCAGGTGATGATGCTGATGAGCGAGGATTTCGAAGAAGGCGTCGCTGCGTTCAGGGAGCGGCGCCCCCCGCAGTACCGCGACCGCTAAGGCAACCCCTGGTCCCGTTGCGCGTTGCTCCCGCCAAGAAACATAACGGACAGGAGCTTAGCATGGCAGACGAAACCGTAGTCACTCCGCCTTCGGACGCCCCGGCAACGCACACCACGATCATCCACGAAAGCCCCCGTTCCAGCAGCGGCATGGGGATCATCATGGCGCTGATCCTGCTCGTCGTCGTGGTTGGCGGGATCTATCTGTTCACGCAGAACTCGAGCGAGAGCCGCAAGGATAACGCCATCGCGGAAGCCGCGGGCGACGTCGGCAATGCCGCCACCAAGGTCGGCGACGCGGCAGAGAACGCGGTGAACACCAGCAAGTAAGCATCTGCCTGCCGGGGTGGATCACTCCGGCAGGCGATAATCCCGGAACTGAAGGCGCAGGTCCTTCTTGCTGATCTTGCCGGTGCCGGTGTGCGGCAGGGCCTCGACGAATTCGATCGCATCCGGCAGCCACCAACGCGCCACGCGATCGGCAAGGAACACGAGCAGGGCTTCGACCGAAACCGCGCCGCCCGGTCGCCGAACCACGACCAGCAGCGGGCGTTCGTCCCAGCGCGGATGGGCAACGGCAATGGCGGCGGCTTCAAGCACGTCAGGATGCGCGACAGCCGCGTTCTCCAGGTCGACCGAACTGATCCACTCGCCGCCTGACTTGATCAGGTCCTTGGTGCGGTCGGTGAGGCGTACCACCCCCTCCGCCGAGATTGCGGCGACGTCGCCGGTGTCGAACCAGCGATCTGAGCCGACCGTGTCCTCCTCCGCCTCGAAATAGCGCTTGACCGTCCAGGCCCCGCGCACCTGCAGCGCGCCCGGGGTGTCACCGTCGCGAGGCGCTTCGCTGAAAGGGTCGAATAGCGAGACGGCGCGCACTTCGCTGCCATAGACCGCGCGTCCCTGCCGCGACTTGCACGCGACCTGCTCGTCGAACGTCATAGCGTCCCACTCGGGCGGCTCGTAAGTCACCGTCGCGATCGGGGAGGTTTCGGTCATGCCCCAGGCTTGGACCACGCGAATGCCGCCGCGCATCAGCCGCTCGACAACGCTGGCCGGGACCGCCGAGCCGCCCGAAAGCGCCATCTCGAAGGTGGGCATCGGCCTGCCCGTCCCCTCCATGTGCTCGAACATCGAAAACCACACCGTCGGCACCCCACCGACATGGGTGACCTTCTCGGCGGAGATCAGGTCGCAGAGTACGGCGGCATCGGCGACCTGGCTGTAGACCATCTTCGCCCCTGTCGCCGCGCAGGCCCAGGGCAGGCCCCAGTTGTTGGCGTGGAACATCGGCACGATCGGCAGCACGCACGAGCGCGGCTCGATGGCTAGGCATGCGGGCTGCAGCATCGACAGCGTGTGCAGCACGTTGGAGCGGTGCGAATAGAGCACGCCTTTGGGATCGCCCGTGGTGCCGCTGGTGTAGCAAAGCATGCACGGCCCGCGCTCGTCGCCGGGGTTCCACAAAGCGTCGCCGTCTTCGACCGCGATCCAGTCGGCGAAGGTCACGGCATGGTGAGGGTCGTCGAAGCAGATGTAGTGCTCGATCGTCGGCCAGCGGTGCCGCATGCGCTCGACGATGGGGTGGAAGGCCACATCATATATCAGCACCCGGTCGCGCGCGTGATTGACGATGTAGTCGAGCTGATCGTCGAACAGGCGGGGGTTGATGGTGTGGAGCACGCAGCCCGCGCCGGTGATACCGAACCAGCTGGCGAGGTGCCGTGCGTGGTTCATGGCCAGCGTGGCGACGCGGTCCTCGGGGTAGATGTCGAGCCGGCGCAGTGCCTGCACCATGCGCAGCGCGTCGCAGCGCAGGTCGTGCCAGTTGGTGCGTGACTGCGTGCCGTCGGCCCAGTGGGTAACGATCTCGCGCGTGGGATGCGCGCGCGCCGCGTGGTCGATAAGACCCGAGACGCGCATTTCCCAGTCCTGCATCCCGCCCAGCACCGTGTGTCTCCCGCTAACACGTCGCGCGAGGGTCCATGCGCTCTTTTCAACGAAGCGGATTGTAAATTCGGTACAGTATCCTCTGTAGGCAAACGCGCTTGCCCGGGGATGATGGGCCGTCAGGCCGCTAGCCGCACTCCCTCAGGCCCGCGCTTGGCGGTGAGCGAGACGTTCGAGATGCCCGTCACGCTCTGCAACTGCTCGGCGAACTCGCCGTCCAGCGCGAAGTCCCGGCCGAGGCGGATCTTCTGCTCGCGCCCCTGCCCCAGGTGCAGCGTGGCGATCACCTCGCCACTGCCCTTGGCGCCCGGGCGCATCAGCAGCGCAAGTTCCTGCACCGCATCGATCCGGTCGATGTCGAGCTTGAGCACCATGCGCGCATCCGCCTTGACCTCTGCCAGGGGCCGACCACCTCGCACCGTAACGCGCGGCGGCTCGTCGGCGCTGGGCGAATCAAGTTCGACGTTGAGCAGGATGCAGGCGCCTTCCTTGGCCCAGCGCACGAAGTTCTCGACCATGCTCTCCTCGAAGCACGAGGCGGAGAAGTTGCCCGACTGGTCGGAGAAGTCGGCGAGCACGAAGTCCTTGCCGCGCTTGGTCTTCCGGCGCTGCACGTTCTCGACCATCGCGGCCATCACGGCGCCGGTTCTCCCGCCGCCGCCACCGCCCGCCATGAGGCTGCCGTAAGTGCGCGCCCCGTTGGCCGAGGCCACCGCGCGGTACTGCTCTACCGGGTGCGCGGCGAAGTAGAAGCCGAAGTTCTCGCGCTCCTTGGTCATCTGGTCGGTGCGGCTCCACGGCTCCGCATCGACGAGGCGCAGGCCCTGCTCGGCATGTTCCTCGCCGCCGAACAGTCCGTGCTGGCTGGAGTTGCGCTCCCGCGAGGAGCGGTCGGCTTCGGCGAGCAGCGTGTCTGCGTTGGCGAGCACCTTGGCGCGGTTGGGCTCGAGCGAATCGAACCCGCCCGCCGCGCCGAGGCTTTCGAGCTGGCGGCGGTTCATCGAGCCGGCCGGCGCGCGGCGGAACACGTCGTCGAGGCTTTCGAACGGGCCGTTCGCCATGCGCTCGGCGACGATCGCCTCCATCGCCTTCTCGCCGACGTTGCGGATACCGGCTAGCGCATAGCGCACCGCGTGGCTCTCCGCCGTCTCTTCGACGATGAACTCGGCCTCCGACTTGTTGATGTCGGGCGCCGCGAGTTCGATGCCGTTGCGGCGCATGTCGTCGACGAAGATCGCCAGCTTTTCGGACTGGTGCATGTCGAAGCACATGGCGGCGGCGTAGAATTCGTGCGGGTAGTGCGCCTTGAACCACGCGGTGTGATAGGCGAGCAGCGCGTAGGCGGCGGCGTGCGACTTGTTGAAGCCGTAGCCGGCGAATTTGTCGATCAGGTCGAACAGCTCGTTGGCCTTGCCCGGCTCGATGTCCGATTCGCGCTTGCAGCCTTCGACGAAGCGCTGGCGCTGCGCGTCCATCTCGGCCTGGACCTTCTTGCCCATGGCGCGGCGCAGAAGGTCGGCGTCGCCGAGCGAGTAGCCCGCCAGGATCTGCGCGGCCTGCATGACCTGCTCCTGGTAGACGAAGATGCCGTAGGTCTCGCCCAGGATCACCGAGAGCTTTTCGTGCGGGTATTCGATGGCTTCGAGGCCGTTCTTGCGGCGGCCGAACAACGGGATGTTGTCCATCGGGCCCGGACGGTAGAGCGAGACGAGCGCGATGATGTCGCCGAAGTTGGTCGGCTTCACCGCCGCCAGGGTGCGGCGCATGCCTTCCGATTCCAGCTGGAACACGCCCACGGTGTCGCCGCGCTTGAGCAGTTCGTAGACCGAAGGGTCGTCCCAGCCCAGCGTCGAGAGGTTGATGGTGATCCCGCGCCGCGCCAGTAGCTCGCCCGCCTTGTGCAGCACCGACAGCGTCTTGAGGCCGAGGAAGTCGAACTTCACGAGCCCGGTGTCCTCGACATATTTCATGTCGAACTGGGTTACCGGCATGTCGGAACGCGGGTCGCGGTAGAGCGGCACCAGCTGCGCCAGCGGACGGTCGCCGATGACCACGCCCGCCGCGTGGGTGGACGAGTTGCGCGGCAGTCCCTCCAGCTGCACCGCGAGGTCGACGAGGCGCCGCACGTCGGGGTCGCTGTCGTATTCGCGGCGGAACTCGGGCACCGGCCCGTCCTTCGTCACGCCGTGCTGCTTGCGGCCGTTGATCGTCTCGGTCAGCGTCCACGGGTCGGTCGGATGGTTGGGCACCATCTTGCACAGCGAATCGACGCGGCCGTAGCTCATCTGCAGGATGCGCCCGCAGTCGCGCAGCACCGCGCGGGCCTTCATCTTGCCGAAGGTGATGATCTGCGCGACGTGGTCGCCGCCGTACTTGGCCTGGACGTAGCGGATCACCTCGCCGCGCCGGGTTTCGCAGAAGTCGATGTCGAAGTCGGGCATCGACACGCGCTCGGGGTTGAGGAAGCGTTCGAACAGCAGGCCCAGCTTGAGCGGGTCGAGGCCGGTGATGGTCAGCGCCCAGGCGACCACCGAGCCGGCGCCCGAACCACGGCCCGGGCCCACCGGAATGCCGTTGTCGTTCGACCACTTGATGAAGTCGGCGACGATCAGGAAGTAGCCGGGGAAGCCCATGCCGACGATGATCTTGACCTCGAAATCGAGGCGGTCGGCATAGACGAGGAAGTCCTCGGTGACGCCCTTTTCGCGCAAGGCTTCGTACGCGGCGACGCGCGCATCGCCCGCCAGCGCCATCGCCTCGTCGAGTTCGGTTTCGGTGACCTCGGGCCAGTAGGGCGCGAGGCGGGCCGCGAGGCCGCGGCGCGAATCGTCGGCGAGCATCCGCGCCTCGCCCTCGCGGTCACCGGCGAGGCTTGGCAGCAGCGGCTTGCGCCTGGGCGGCGCAAAGGCGCAGCGCTGCGCGACGACGAGCGTGTTGGCGAGCGCTTCAGGCAGGTCGGCGAACAGCTCCTGCATCGTCGCGACCGGCTTTACCCAGCGTTCGGAGGAAGAGCGCTGGCGGTCGGCGGCGTCGATGTGGGTGGAGTTCGCGATGCACAGCAGCGCGTCGTGCGCGGCGTGGAACTTCTGCTCGGCGTACTGCGCGGGATTGGTGCCGACCAGCGGGATCTCGCGTTCGAACGCGAGCGCGATCAGGTTCTCCTCGCTCTCGTCCTCCTCGGGCTCGCCGGTGCGGGTGATCTCGATATAGAGGCGGTCGCCGAACAGCGACTGCAGGGTGTCGCAGTAGCTTTCGGCCTGCTCGTGGCGGCCGGCTGCATAGAGCCGCGCCAGCGCGCCTTCGTTGCCGCCGGTGAGGCAGATCAGCCCGTCGGTATAGCCGCGCAGCGATTCGAGGCTGACGTGCGGGTCCAGTTCCAGCGGGCGGTCGAGATGCGCACGGCTGACGTGGTGGCACAGGTTGAGCCAGCCCGCCTCGTTTTGCGCGAAGAGCGCCAGCCAGTCGATCGGCAGGGTCTGCCCC